>NZ_JBYLUI010000002.1:0-370941 GCF_058107325.1 Bifidobacterium sp. ESL1133
TTATTGATCACTCTCGTCAAACTGCGTTCCAGCGCACGCTGCTCCTCTTCATTCAGACCACTGACGATGCGCTTATTCACCTCATCCATCACGGTGCGAATATCGCCAATATGGCGGTCAATGACATCAAACCCATGAGATGAGAGCGACAACACCACTTGCCTGCGGTCACTCTGCAGATGCGATATGTCAATAAGCGTGGCAGCTTCAAGGCGCCGCACTATACCGCGCATAGTTGGATGGCTGAGTACAAAGCGGTCAGCGACTTCCTTCTGCGTCACCGTGCGCCCTTTGGAATCATAGAGATACACCAGTAACGTCACTTGGGGGCCGGTCAAGTCAAGACCCGGCACCAGTCCCGATACCCTGTTGTTGAGCTCGCGTTCGATAAGCGTGTTCGCAACTTTGATGCGCGGCCCAATAGTGCCCAAGGCGGTGTCTTCCATGGTCTACCCCTTTATGTAGCTGACTACGCTTGCCTTATTCTTTACATCGCGCAGACGTGCCTTTCTTTCCAGCTTATCGGTGGGTGTCGGACAGTAACAAACAGCAGCAGAAATCGCCCTGCCGAGAGCCACACACCAGCATTGTTCATAGCAAAAATTCGTAGCATGCCAAGTTCTTTACCTGCGTATTCTCATCCACCAGTTCTGCGTTCTACGCTCCATACGGCGCAAGCGTGAGCACTCGCCTATTGTCCGCCGCCTCAACACTCACCTCGCCTATTGTTCGTGCCACCTCGGCCACATCGACGTTTCTCCCCCTGCCGCCCGCAGGTTCACCACCGACGGCATCCTTCTGCGCATCAAGCAGTGCTCTCGTCAACCTGCCACGGTAACGCTTGGCCATGTGCGAGACGACTTTGCTATCACTGTTCAGCACTCGCACAGTCCACCATGGCACATCACGATATTGCGTGACTTGGTATGCCTCGGAACGCATATCGACAATATCCTGTCCATCATTGCCAACGCATTGCGCCATACCGCCACCCTGTTCTCCCGCCGCTTGTCTTTCCACCCTACGAGCTTCCTGCTGCGCAAACACACGCTTCCAGTATGCCTTCACGCTGCCCAGTTCAGGCAGTTTGGCGCCCATCGCAAGCCGGTAGGCCGGAATGAGATCCTCCCCACTCGTCACGCCGAACAATCCCGAGAATATGAACACGTCATCTCCGGCGTGCAACTGTGCCGCTTCATACAGCACCCCGGTGTATACCTCTCGCGCCGGAGCGCACGGCAGCTCGCACAACCGCCTCTGCGCCAACACTTCAGGCTCCACGCGCGCACCCACGCCAAGTACCCGTGCGCCATCCTCCCGACAGGAGACCTCAACCAGCTCCTTTACCACTCGCGCCCTGGCATCGCCAAGCTGCGGGCAGAGCAATGCTGCATAGTCGAGTTTCGGTCCGGCTGCCGGCGCGGTCTTACCTTCTGAAGGCGGAAGCAATATGTGCATGAGGCCATGGTAATCCAGCCCACACCGGCAAATATGCCTGCAGCTCACATCGGCACGCACCTGCCTCACTCGTCACCGCTCACAGCTAAGCTCGGAAGCCTAATCAACCATATAAATGTGGCTTCCGAGCAAGGCCGGAATCCATGTTTCCATCGAACCGGCCGAAGGCATGAGAGGGAAACCATGAAAGAACTGGAAGACAGGATTCGCCAAGACGGTACCGTCAAGCCTGGTGACGTGCTCAAAGTGGACGCCTTTCTGAACCATCAATGCGATGTGACCTTGTTCGACCACATGGGAGCAGAATGGGCACGCCTGTTCGCCGGGAAACGTGTGGACAAAATCCTCACCATCGAGGCCTCCGGCATCGGCATCGCATGCTGTGTGGCCAGCCACTTCGGCAACGTACCTGTTGTGTTCGCCAAGAAGACCCAGTCCATCAATCTTGACGGAGACCAGTACCAAGCCAAGGTCTACTCCTACACCAAGCAAAAAGAGTTCCCCGTCATTGTTTCCAAGCGATTCCTCTCTGCCGGTGAACATGTGCTGCTCATTGACGATTTCCTGGCGAACGGCAAAGCCATGAGGGGCCTCATCGACATCTGCAAGGAAGCAGGCGTGGTGATTGAAGGCATCGGCATCGCCATCGAAAAGGGCTTCCAAAGCGGAGGCAAGGAGCTGCGAGACGCAGGATACGATGTGGAATCACTCGCCGTGGTCAAGTCCATGGACGGCGACAAAGGCACCATCGAATTCGCCTGATTGCAAGTCACGCAGGCGCTTCCCCGCCTCCGCTCATTGCAGTTCCCATTCCACTGTGAACACGGGTCTCCCCGAAGCGTAGAATGTTGCAGGTCAGCACTATCTCGTTTTCACTGAAAAGAGACCCTTTTGAGCACTGATCAGCAACGCGGGGATTCTTCCTCGCAATCGGCAAACATATCCACAGCCCCTTCTGCCCAGCCAAAACTTACCACCGCGCAAGCCTTGACCTCGCTAGACGGCAAAATCTCCTTCTGGAGAGGTATCCCGTTCGGCCTCCAGCACGTCATGGCCATGTTCGTGGCCAACCTCGCGCCCATCTTCCTGGTCACCGCCGCCGCGCACCTCACCTCCGAGCAGTCGGCCATGATTATCCAGAACGGTCTTCTGGTGGCGGGCCTGGGCACTTGCTTGCAGCTCTACCCCCTCTGGCGGGTCGGCAGCCGGCTTCCCATGGTCACCGGCATCTCCTTCACCTACGTGGCCGCGGCCACGGCCATCGTCGGCAAGCTTGGCTTCGGTGGCCTCATGGGCGCCGTCATCGCCGGCGGCTTTGTAGAGCTAATTCTTGGACTTACGGCCCAGTGGTGGAAGAAATACGTGCCGCCGATCGTCTCGGCCATTGTGGTCACTACCATCGGCTTCTCCTTGCTCTCCACCGCGGCCTCCTCGTTCGGCGGCGGCAACGGCGCCAAGGACTTCGGAAGCTGGCAGAACTTGACGCTCGGCCTCATCTCGCTGGTGGCCTGCCTGGCCTTCCAGCTGCTCGCGCGCGGCACGGCCAAGCAGCTTTCCGTGCTCTTCGGGTTGGTCGTAGGCTACGTGGTGGCTGTGCTCATGGGCAAGGTCGATTTCTCCGGTTTCTCGCACCTCCAAGTCGTAAGCCTCCCCCATTTCATGCCTTTTACTCCAAAGTTCGACGCCGGCTCGATCATCTCGTTCGCACTGCTGTATGTGGTCTCGTCCGTCGAGGTGCTCGGCGACACCGCGGCCCTGACAAAGGTCGGCCTCGACCGCCTGCCCACCGACAAGGAAACCAGCGGCGCCATCGCAGGCGACGGTCTCATCTCCATCGTTTCCGGCTTTTTCGGCTGCCTGCCGCTCACCTCGTTCGCACAGAACATCGGCCTGGTTTCCGTCACCAAAGTGGTCAACCGCAAGGTCATCCTCTCCGGCGGCCTGCTGCTCATCATCGCCAGCTTCGTGCCCGGCGTGGCCCAGGTGTTCAACTCCATGCCGCAGGCGGTGCTTGGCGGGTGCACCATCATGATGTTCGGCAACATCATCCTCTCCGGCTTCCAGATGATCGCCGAAGCGGGCTTCACCCAGCGCAACATCACCATCACCGCGCTGAGCCTGACCATCGGCCTGGGCTTCACACAGGTGAGCGCCATCTTCAAGAACTTCCCCGCGCTCTTCCAGTCCATCTTCGCCACCAACCCGATTGCCATCTCGTTCGTGGTGGCGGTGATTCTGTGCCTGGTCCTGCCGAGCGAAAGGCACTTCCTCGCCACCCCGCACCGCGAGGGGTAGGCGCGAGGAATAAGTGCAGGATTACAACGACTGAGATAAAATGAGGCGATGCCAGCTTAGTGATGGCATCGCCTCATTTTATTTGCGGACTTGCGCAACGAAACTACTTGGCTTCAACCTTGACCAGCTGAACGGCAACGGCGGTCAGAGCGCACACCACTGCCAGGAACATGAACGCCGGGGTGAACGAGCCACCGGACATGTTCACGATCTGACCGGTCACCATCGGGGCGATGAAGCCGCCGAGCGTGCTGCCGGTGTTGATGACGCCGATGGCCGAGCCGATGGTGCGTTCTGCCAATATGCGGTGAGGCCAGGCGAACGTGGCCGTGAAGGCGAACATGACCGCCAGGCTGGAGCACATCATCAGCAGCGCCGCCACCGTAAGGTCGCTTGCCGCCGCGAACGCCGCAGTGAACCCCGCACCGATAAGCGAGGAAACGGCGATTGCCGCCTTCTCGCGGCCTGCAAAGAAACGAGTCATCACACTGCCGGAACACAACGAAGCCACGGCGCACACCACGGTATTGAGCGAAAGAATCCAAGTGCTCT
Organism: Bifidobacterium sp. ESL1133; assembly: GCF_058107325.1. Classification (NCBI taxonomy): domain Bacteria; kingdom Bacillati; phylum Actinomycetota; class Actinomycetes; order Bifidobacteriales; family Bifidobacteriaceae; genus Bifidobacterium; species Bifidobacterium sp. ESL1133. The sequence goes on from NZ_JBYLUI010000002.1 coordinate 4,306, forward strand.
GCACGGCGGTGATGTGGAATTTGGTCGTGATGAACGAGGCCTGCCACGACATGTCGCCGAAGAGCACCACGTTGAGCAGCAGCATGACTGCGAAGAGCACGATGACGTTGCGGTCCCTGATGACCTCACGCAGGCCGATCTTCTCACATGCGGACGCGGTAGCATCATCCTGATCCTGCGCCGTTCCGGCAGCAGTCCTTCCATCGTCGGAGCCGGCCCCGACCCGTTTGTGCCCGGGAACAAAAATCCAGACAGCCAGGAAGCCCACCACGTAAAATGCTCCAAGCACCGCGTAAGCCACGCGCCAATTGGCCGCCACCAGCTGATTGCCGAGCGTGTAGGCCAAGACACCGCCAATGCCGGAGGTGGAGACGAGCAGCGACTGGGCAAACGTACGCTTACCCGGCGCGAAGCAGTCGGCGACGGTGCGGCTGCTGGCCGCCGGATAGCCGCCGTGACCCATGCCGGAGACGATGCGGATGAGGATGAACAATGCGAACCCGCCGACGACACCAAAGAGGAATGCCGCTATGCCGCACGCCGCCAGCGAGGCCATAAGCACCCGTTTGGAGCCGAACCGGTCGGCAAGCCAACCCGCGGGGATCTGGGTGAGTGAGAAACCCAGGAAGAAGAGCGACATGATCAGGCCCGTCTGCCCGGTGTTGAGACCGAATTGCTTTTCAAGCGGCATCACAGTCAGGGAAAACATGCTTTGATCCATATAAGCGACGGAATAGCCGGCCATCAGTGCCGCGATCAGCGAGGCACCTCCCCTGCCGGCCATTTTAGCCGGCGATGTTGCCGCTGCCGTCACTGCTTGCGTTGACGTTCGCTCACTATCGAGTTTATTCATTGAATCCATAATATGCACTTTCTGTCACGAATTGGCATATTCCAAAATACCGTCAGAAACCTCTGATCTCAATGAAAGAATATACAAAATTATAGCCCCACATTGTAGCAGGGCTATAATTCATGCAGCACTTAGTGCCATATATACGTTACTGGTTTCGCGTCCGGTCACTCCGCCCCAAGATAGCGAGCGGCAATCTCCTCGTACATGCCGATGAACTCGAAATACATGGCCTTCGGCAGGCTTTCGTTGACGCAATGCATGGTGTCATTGCCCGGCCCGAACATGGTGCACGGCTGCCCCAGAGGCTTGTCGACCAGCAGTTTGCTGGCATCCGTACCACCGGAAACTCCGACGAGCTCAATGGAAGCCGGCTTGCCCTGCTTAGCCAGGCTTGCCTCGCCCACCTCACGGATGATGTCGTTGAGCCGCGCTTCCTTGGCTCCGATGACCGGCACGATGTCCATACCGATTTCGTAGCTCACCTGCGCCTTGTGATCGGCGTTGAACTTTGCCACCTCTTCATCGATTGCCTCAAGGATGGCCTTGTTGGAGAACTCGGGGATGATGCGCATGTTGATTTCGGCGTGCGCGGTCTCGGGAATCGTGTTGACCTGGCTGCCGCCGCGAATCACGTCGATGTTGAACAGCGTCTCGCCAAGGTCTGCGTTCTTCACACCGGCAACCTCACCGCGGATACGCGTCTTGAGCGTCTCCAGGAACTCGACCAAACCCTCAACGGCGTTGGCGCCGAGCTCGGGCATGGAGCTGTGGGCGGCCTTGCCGTTCACGGTAACGTCGAGGTTGAGCTCGCCCTTGGTGGCATAGACCATCGTGTATCCGGAAGGCTCGCCAATGATCGTGGCCTCCACGTCCTTCATGTATCCGGCATCGTAGAGACGCTCGGCACCCGGCATGCCGACTTCCTCACCGGCGGTGGCCAGCAGGCGAACCGTGCCGTTCAGCTCGTTTTCGCGCTGTTTGAGGTGCAGCATGGCGATGACCATCGCCGCAAGCCCGGCCTTCATGTCGGTCACGCCGCGTCCGAACAGCAGGTCGCCGTCCTCCACCACCTCGAACGGGTCGGTGTTCCAGCCGTCCTGTTGCGCGGAAACCGTGTCCATATGGCCAGTGAGCACCAGAACCGGAGAGCCATGGCCCACCTCGGCCACCAGGTTGGCGCGTGTCGGGTCGTCATCGAACGGCAATACCTCGCTGTGCACTCCAGCACCTTCGAAGATGCGCTGTATTTCGTCGGCCACGACCTTCTCATTGCCGTTTTCGGTGTGGAAGCCTACGAACTTGCGCAGCAGTTCCATCTGAGACATTTCATCAGTGAATAGTTCAGCCATTATTGCTCCTTGCATATCGATATTGATAGCCTTGTTAGACACTCTACCAATTATTTATCTGATACATTCTCGAATGGAGAACAAATTATATTGCGTGTGGAACCAGACGCCGCTCGTAGATATCGCGGTGCTTAATAATGACAACGCCCGCAACGAACAGCAACACCACCAAAACAAACACCATGACGATCACCGGTGTCCACGAATGCAGCGCCTCATCGACCCAGCCGAACGCCACCGGCCCGATGGCGGCAAGCACGTAGCCGCCGGACTGCGCCATGCCGGAGAGCCGGGCGGTGTCGTCCGCGGAGGATGCACGCCGCTGGAAGAATACGATGCAGATGCTGAAGGCCGCTCCTTGGGCGAGTCCCATAAGCACAGCGCACACTACGTTGAGCGTCATGTTGGCCCCCGGCATCAGCAGACCGGCAATCGCGAGCACATAGCAGCCGGCGATGATGGCGTTGACCCAGGCCATGCCGTGCTGATGTTTCGCGATGGTAGGCACGCTCAATGTCATAGGCATGCCGAGCAGTTGCAGGATGGTTGCCAACGTGCTTGCAGCGGCCGGGCTGAAGCCTTTGGCCTGCCAGACGCTCGGCATCCACGTGACCAGCGAATAGTAGATCACCGACTGCAGGCCGAAGAACGCCAGAATCACCCACGCCAATGGAGAGCGCCATGGCGAGCGCCTCGGCGAACTGGTTTCGACAGTATTGCCCGCAGCCTCCCCATGAGTCGAATTCGATGCTGCATTACGCGCGACATCGACTGCCTGCCCTTCAAGTCCGGCTCGATCCGCCTTGCGGTCACCGACCCATACCACAAACCAGACCGCCAGCGCCAACGGAGCCACCAACGAGAGCAACGCTATCGCCGACTGCAGGCCGACCTTGCCCGCAAGCACACCGGACGCCGCGGTGCCAACCGATGCCATCAGACCCATGACTGTGGTGTACAGCGTGGTCTTCGAAGCGGTGGAATTTACGAAACGCTCCTTGATGACCGCAGGCAGCAGCACATTGCCACCGGCGATGCCGATACCGACCACAGCCGTGCCTACCATGAGTGCCAGCGAAGTGGGAATAATGCGCATGTAGCTGCCTATGGTGAGCAACGCGAGCGTGCACATCAGCGTGAACTCATTGCCGTGGCGCGACCCCAATCTGCCGATCAGTGGCGAGACAAGGGCAAACATGAGCAGCGGTATGGTGGTGAGCAGCCCGGCCCATGAGGTAGGCAGCCCGATGGCGTCTTTGAGGTCTCCCAGTATCGGCGGCATCATGGTGATCGGCAATCGCAATACTGCCCCTGCCAGTACCAAGCCGGCCACCGCCAACACCGTTCCTGACCGTTTGACGACTTTCACCTATGCCCCCTGTCATAAAAAAATCCTGTGACGCAACCGTACTGGTATGCGTCACAGGACATCGAATCCATATATTCACCGTATCACGGCAAGAACGTCGTGAAACGTCTAATATCCCACATCTGGGCTCACTCCCACTCGATGGTGGCCGGCGGCTTGGAGGTGCAGTCGAGCGCCACGCGGTTGATGCCGGGGCATTCGTTGGTGATGCGCGTGGAGATGGTGGCCAGCACGTCGTAGGGCATGCGGTACCAGTCAGCGGTCATGGCGTCCTCCGATGTGATCGGGCGCAGTACCACGGGAGAACCGTACGTGCGCTCGTCGCCTTGCACTCCCACGGAATGAACGTCGGCAAGCAGCACCACCGGGCACTGCCATACGTCGCGGTCAAGCCCGGCCTTCGTCATCTCCTCGCGCGCGATGGCATCGGCCTCGCGCAGCAGATCGAGGCGCTCTCGCGTAATCTCTCCGATGATGCGAATACCCAGACCTGGGCCGGGGAACGGCTGACGCCATACCATCGCTTCCGGCAAGCCCAGCTCGGTGCCGATGGCGCGCACCTCGTCCTTGAACAGCGCGCGCAGGGGCTCGATGAGTTCAAAGGTGATGTCGTCGGGCAGGCCGCCCACGTTGTGGTGCGACTTGATGTTGGCGGCCCCGTCACCGCCGCCGGATTCCACTACGTCTGGGTAGAGTGTGCCCTGTACCAGGAACTTTACTTCCTTGCCCTGCGCTCCGGCCTCTTCGATGACGCGCAGCTGCGCTTTTTCGAAGGCGCGGATGAACTTCTCGCCGATGATCTTGCGCTTGCGCTCGGGCTCGGTGACACCTTTCAAAGCGTCGAGGAAGTCTTCTGAAGCATCAACGGCGATGAGCTTGATGCCTGTGGCCTGAACGAAATCGTGACGCACCTGCTCGGCCTCGCCCTTGCGCAGCATGCCGTGGTCGATGAAGACGCAGGTGAGCTGGTCGCCTATGGCCTTGTGCACGAGCGCAGCGGCAACGGCAGAGTCCACGCCGCCGGACAGACCGCAGATGACCTGTGCGTCACCCACCTGCTCACGGATCTTCGCCACCTGGTCGTCTATGATGTTCGAGGCATTCCAGTCGTCATCCAACCCGGCGCACCGGTGCAGGAACGTGGAAATAAGCTCCTGTCCGCGCGGCGTGTGCTTGACTTCCGGGTGCCACTGCACACCGTACAGTTTGCGCGATTCGTCCTGCATGGCAGCGACCGGCGCACCTTCGGTATGCGCCAGCACCTCAAAGCCTTCCGGCGCCTCTTCGACGGCTACACCGTGGCTCATCCATGTGTCTTGATCTGCTGGAGAATCAGCCAACACGCCTTTGGCATCGTCGATGACTGCCTCGGTCTTGCCGTACTCCCCCAGTGCCGCTTTATCAACTTTGCCGCCAAGCTCGTGAGCCATCACCTGGAAGCCGTAGCAAATGCCCAGCACGGGCACGCCTGCCTCAAAAACCTTCTTGTCAATGCTCGGCGCCCCAGGCGTGTACACCGAAGCTGGGCCACCGGAGAGAATAATGGCTTTGGGGTCCTTGGACAGCATCTCGTCCACAGGCATGGAGTGCGGCACCAGCTCGGAATAGACGTTTGCTTCGCGTACGCGCCGAGCGATGAGCTGGGCGTACTGAGCGCCGAAATCAACGACGAGCACTGGACCGTTTGCCATGAGTTCTCCTTTAATACCGTATGTCATGTGGAGTCGGACCGACTGTATATGCTGACCATTGTCTCGGTGCAAGCCGACAAAGAAGCGCAATATCGTGGCGAGCGAAGTACACAAAACAACACGTTTCGAACTACAACACACAGCATGTACTTGTTTGAAACGAACATGAACATTTGTCAAAATCGCCTCGTGTCCCAACTGGGACAAGGATTAAGTGACGATTGTTTTCAAAAATCGAATGAACAAATCCGCTGGAATAGTACACAAATTCTACCAAAAACAACACAAAAACAAACTTAGCCGCAAAAAATCGTTCAAAAGTCCCCGAGACACCGTAAAATCTCTTGCGACAGGGGTTGAATATGAACGGCGCTTCGGCACCGGGAACTTCACCCCCAGCAGAAAACAAACAATCGCACAGACATGTGCAGAAGTACAGGAGTACACATGACAAGTCCTGTTATTGGCACCCCGTGGAAGAAGATGAGCTCCCCGGTCTCCGAGGAAGCTCTCGCGGGCGTCGACAAGTATTGGCGCGCCTCGAACTACCTTTCCATCGGCCAGATTTACCTTCGCAGCAACCCGCTGATGAAGGAGCCCTTCACCCGCGACGACGTCAAGCACCGTCTCGTTGGCCACTGGGGCACCACTCCGGGCCTGAACTTCCTGTTCGGCCACATCAACCGCCTCATCGCCGATCACCAGCAGAACACTGTGTTCATCATGGGCCCTGGCCACGGCGGCCCCGCAGGCACCTCGCAGTCCTACCTTGACGGCACCTACAGCGAGTACTACCCGAACATCACCAAGGACGAGTCCGGACTGCAGAAGTTCTTCCGTCAGTTCTCCTACCCGGGCGGCATCCCCTCCCACTTCGCTCCTGAGACCCCCGGCTCCATCCACGAAGGTGGCGAGCTCGGCTATGCTCTGAGCCACGCCTATGGCGCCGTCATGAATAACCCCAGCCTCTTCGTGCCCGCAGTCGTGGGCGACGGCGAAGCTGAGACCGGCCCTCTGGCCACCGGCTGGCAGTCCAACAAGCTCGTCAACCCCCGCACCGACGGCGTCGTGCTGCCGATCCTGCACCTCAACGGCTACAAGATCGCCAACCCGACCATCCTCGCCCGCATCCCCGATGAGGAGCTCCACGAGTTCTTCGAGGGCATGGGTTACGAGCCCTACGAGTTCATCGCCGGCTTCGACGACGAGGACCACATGTCCATCCACCGTCGCTTCGCTGACCTGCTCGAGCAGATCTTCGATGAGATCTGCGACATCAAGGCCGCGGCGCAGACCGACGACATGACTCGCCCCACCTACCCGATGATCATCTTCCGCACGCCCAAGGGCTGGACCTGCCCGAAGACCATCGACGGCAAGAAGACCGAGGGTTCCTGGCGCGCCCACCAGGTGCCGCTTGCTTCCGCTCGCGACACCGAGGAGCACTTCGAGGTGCTCAAGGGCTGGATGGAGTCCTACAAGCCTGAAGAGCTCTTCGACGACAAGGGCGCAGTGCGTCCCGAAGTCACCGCGTTCATGCCTGAAGGTGAACTGCGTATCGGCCAGAACCCGAACGCCAACGGCGGCCGTATCCGCGAAGAGCTGGATCTCCCCGACATCGCCAACTACGAAGTCAAGGAAGTTCAGCAGTTCGGCCACGGCTGGGGTCAGCTCGAAGCCACCCGCAAGCTGGGCGACTACACCCGCGACATCATCAAGAACAACCCGGATTCGTTCCGCATCTTCGGACCTGATGAGACCGCTTCCAACCGTCTGCAGGCTTCCTACGAAGTCACCAACAAGCAGTGGGACAACGGCTACCTCTCCGAGCTGACCGACGAGCACATGGCCGTCACCGGCCAGGTCACTGAGCAGCTCTCCGAGCACCAGATGGAAGGCTTCCTGGAAGCCTATCTGCTCACCGGCCGCCACGGCATCTGGAGCACCTATGAGTCCTTCGCTCACGTGATCGACTCCATGCTCAACCAGCACGCCAAGTGGCTCGAGGCTACCGTTCGCGAGATTCCGTGGCGCAAGCCCATCTCCTCGGTCAACATGCTGATCTCCTCGCACGTGTGGCGTCAGGATCACAACGGCTTCTCTCACCAGGATCCGGGCGTGAGCTCCGTCCTGCTGAACAAGACGTTCAACAACGATCACGTTGTGGCCGAGTACTTCCCCGCCGACGCCAACATGCTGCTGGCTGTCTCCGAGAAGGCCTTCAAGTCCACCAACAAGATCAACGCCATCTTCGCAGGCAAGCAGCCCGCCGCCACCTGGCAGACTCTCGACGAAGCTCGCGCCGAGCTCGACAAGGGTGCCGCTGAGTGGGAGTGGGCTTCCACTGCCAAGAACAACGATGAGACCCAGGTCGTGCTGGCTGGCGTCGGCGATGTGCCGACCCAGGAGATCATGGCTGCCTCTGACAAGCTGAAGGAATTCGGCATCAAGTTCAAGGTCGTCAACGTGGTGGACACCATCAAGCTGCAGTCCCCCAAGGACAACGACGAGGCTCTGAGCGACGCTGAGTTCACTGAGCTCTTCACCGCCGACAAGCCGGTGCTGTTCGCGTACCACTCCTACGCCAACGACATCCACGCGCTGATCTTCAACCGCCCGAACCACGACAACTTCAACGTTCACGGTTACAAGGAGCAGGGTTCCACCACCACGCCGTTCGACATGGTTCGTGTCAACGACATGGATCGTTACGAGCTCGTGGCTGAGGCACTGCGCATGGTCGACGAGAGCAAGTACGCTTCCGACATCGAGAAGCTGGAGCAGTTCCGTAAGGACGCCTTCCAGTTCGCCGTTGACGAGGGCTACGATCACCCGGATTACACCGACTGGGTCTACTCCGACGTCGACACCGACAAGAAGGGTGCGGTCTCCGCGACTGCAGCCACCGCCGGCGACAACGAGTAGTTGTTCCTTCAGGCTGCGCTCCACGCAGCACTGACTGAACGCTGAATAAAATGTGAGGGCATCGGATTTTCCGTTGCCCTCACATTTTATTCTCGCAGCTTTTGCTGCGTACTGGATATGGCAGGGTACGTCCGATGTCCTATTGTCCGATGCCACACGCCACACGCCACACGCCACACGCTCACACATAAGCCTCAACTACCAGTACCAAGCACAGTGAGATGTCGCACACATTATTCTTCGGCACGTTCTACAATAGTTCCGGTATCTATCGGGTACCGTAGGAACAAGGGTGTCCATACAAAGGAGTTCAGCAGTGCCGAACAAGGTCATTTACATCGCCAGCCCAGAGGGCGGCAACGGACGTAACGTCGTAGCGTACGGAGTCACCAGAGCACTCAAAGCACAAGGGAAAACAGCTGTTTTCCGCCCAGTGGCTTGTAAGAAACATGATGAACTGACTCCACTGCTGCTACAAGCGGCGGGTGGCTGGCAGGTGCCTGACAGTGCGCGCGCTTTGTGCCCACGCGTGGCTCGTGAGAACAAAGCCGGTTCCAGAGGTGACATCGTCGCTGCCTTCCACGACGCATTGGACGCAGAAGATCCCGCCTACACTGTGGTGGTGGGTACTGACGGTTCCAAGGTGTTCGACCCGGAAAACTTCACTTTCAATGCCGATATAGCGGCCGATGTGGCAGCGCCTGTGTTCCTCGCCGTGTGCACCATTCCGCGCGACGGAAAGCAGGTCAAAGCCACTGTAGAAGCTTGCACACGCAGCGTGCAGAACGCGGGCAGCATAGTCGCAGGAGTGTTCGTCACCGGTTGCACTGATGAGAAGGCAGCGGACGCAAAAGAGGCTCTCAAGGACTCTCCTGTCCCGGTCTGGACGATTCCGGCCGTCGATTTTCCCAGCAGTAACCCCAATGCAGAGACCGAAGCGGCACAAGCTTTTGACAGCAACGCTCCCAGCAGCCAAATCGTAGCTGCACTCAACACGCCGTTCAATGCACCTACCACTCCCTACGCATTCCAGAACAGCCTGTTGGCCCGAGCCAAGGCGAACAAGAAAACCATCGTGCTGCCGGAGGGTGAGGAAGACCGCGTCATCAAGGCCGCGGATTACCTGTTGGAACGAGATATCGCCAACCTCATCGTGGTGGGCGATAAAGATACCATTCTTGTCCGCGGTGAAGAGCTTGGGTTGCACTCATTGAGCCGAGCTGCGTTCCAGTCCATGGATGACGAATCCGTGCTCAAACCCATGAGTGAGAAACTGTGCGAGCTACGCGCCAAGAAGGGCATGACCGATGAGCAGGCACGCACCCAGCTGCGCGATCCAAGCTATTTCGGCACCATGCTCGTAGTGCTCGGCAAAGCAGACGGTCTGGTTTCCGGAGCCGTCAATTCCACCGCCAACACCGTACGCCCCGCCCTCCAAGTCATCAAAACAAAACCGGGTGCATCGCTCGTCTCCGGATCATTCCTCATGTGCTTCAAGGACCATGTGGCAATTTTCGCCGATTGCGCGATTAACCTCAACCCGAACGCCGAACAGCTGGCCGATATTGCCATCCAATCGGCAGACACAGCTCGTTCCTTCGGCATCGACCCGAAGGTGGGTATGCTGTGTTACTCCACGCTCGGCTCCGGACAAGGCCCGGACGTGGACTTGGTGGAAGAGGCAACTGAGATCGTCAAGGAGAAGGCGCCGAACCTTCCCGTCGTCGGCTCCATCCAATTCGATGCCGCGTGGAGCCCCACTGTCGCAGCAACCAAAGCCAAGGGCAACGACGTGGCCGGGCATGTCAACGTGTTCGTCTTCCCCTCGCTCGCGGCAGGCAACATCGCTTACAAGGCCGTGCAGCGTACTTCTGGGGCTCTTGCCATCGGTCCGGTGCTTCAAGGCCTTAATAAGCCCGTCAACGACCTCTCGCGCGGCGCTCTAGTAGAAGACATCATCAATACAGTGGCTCTGACCGCCGTTGAGGCCCAGTGATGCCATATGCCTGGTGATAGTTAGATGACGGCTAGTCCGCCATGCAAACGCTGAATTATGCGAGTCTGTTTGTTCCTCTGTTTCAGAGAATACAGACTCGCATATTTTTATCATCACTCATCACAGGCTTACACACACGCCGTATGTAACCTCTGGCGAGTAAGCTGAAGCTTGGTAGCCGCACAAGTTCCGTGCGGATCAATTAATCCTATTTGGAGGACGGACAGCAATGGCGAAAACCGTACTTGTCATCAATTCAGGTTCCAGCTCAATCAAATATCAGCTGGTGGACCTCGAGTCAGGCGAAGGCCTGGCTTCCGGTCTCGTCGAGAAGATCGGCGAACCCATCGACGGCCACTACAAGCACGAATACAACGGTGAGAAGCATGAGCTCGAAGAGCCGATTCACGATCACGAGCAGGGATTGAAGCGCGTTCTGGGCTTCTTCGAGGAGTTCGGCCCCAACCTTAGCGAGGCCGGCATCGTTGCCGTGGGTCACCGCGTGGTGCAGGGCGGGTCCATCTTCCCCAACCCCGCTTTGGTCAACGACAAGACCATCGGCCAGGTCAAGGATCTCGCTGTGCTCGCTCCCCTGCACAACGGTCCCGAAGCTGCCGGCGCTGAAGTGATGACTTCCCTGCTTCCCGATGTGCCGCAGGTCTTCGTCTTCGATTCGTCATTCTTCTTCCAGCTGCCCAAGGAAGCCAGCACCTACGCGCTCAACAAGGAAATCGCCGATCAGTACAAGATTCGCCGTTACGGCGCGCACGGCACCAGCCACGAGTACGTAGGCTCTGTAGTGCCGGACTTCATCGGCAAGCCCGCCGAAGGTTTGAAGCAAATCGTGCTGCACATCGGTAACGGAGCCTCCGCTTCCGCACAGATCTCCGGTCGCCCGATGGATACCTCCATGGGTCTGACCCCGCTCGAAGGCCTGATGATGGGCGGCCGCACCGGTGACATCGACCCGGCTGTGGTCTTCCACCTGATTCGCAACGCCCACATGAGCGTAGACGAGCTTGACACGCTCTTCAACAAGCGTTCCGGCATGTTCGGCATGACCGGTTTCGCCGATATGCGCGAAATCGACCGCCTCATCAAGGAAGGAAACGAAGACGCCATCCTCGCCATGGACGTCTACATCCACCGCATCGTGGGCTACATCGGCAACTACACCGCACAGATGGGCGGCGTGGACGTCATCACCTTCACTGCCGGTGTGGGCGAGAACGACGACGAGGTGCGTCGCCGCGTATGCGAGAAGCTTGCACCCTTCGGCGTGAAGATCGACCTGGAGGAGAACGCCAAGCGTTCCAAGGAACCCCGTATCCTCTCCACCCCCGACAGCTCTGTGATCATCGCTGTCGTGCCAACGAATGAAGAGCTGGCCATCGCCCGCAAGTCCGCAGCCATCGCAGCCGAGGGCAAGGACTCCTACGGTAACGAGTTCGCCAAGTAGTTAGGCTGCCTTGTAGTCGCAATGTCCAGTAGTCGCAATGCCCAAGTGGTTTGGCGGCCGCGACTTGTTAGCTAGGCCCCAGCCAATGAGCTGCAACAAGAGTGGTCGTAAGCTGCGCATCGTGAACGGCTTACACTCATCTGGGCGTTGCCGCCGATAAAGTGGCGTTGATTTGGGGTGGTATGCACAAGAACGTACATACCACCCTTTGTTATATTTTCAGACATACTTCGCCATGCCCTGGTCATCTCCGCAGCAAGCCGCAACTACTCAAACGGTGTTCTCATCCCCCCATACTCCACGAGACACTCCGTGCATTCCAAGCAATCGCCCAACGGCCAACGCCGCACGTTCAACGCTGCACGCCCCACCGTCGCCCCACGCAACAGAACCGTCGCTCACATCATCTCAGCGACGGTTTAGGCGCGTACACCACACCAAACGCAACGGAACCGACACTCACACCACCTCAGCGACGGTTATGTTGCATACCACTCGCCTTACGCAACCAAACCGACGCTCACTTCCAATCAGCGTCGGTTATGTTGCGTACACATCCAACACAACGCACCCGCACACTCAACAGTAGTCAAGCCAACACCGGCATTTACTCAGCGACGGTTCCGCTACTTCCCACACACCAAACGCAACCAAACCGACGCTCATATCACCTCAGCGACGGTTCAGACGCTTCAACCTCACGCAACGCAGCGGAACCGACGCTTACACTCGATAAGCGACGGTTCCGCTGCGTTAACGATTAGCCTTCTGCTACCTCACCGAACCATGCGACGGGTACGCCACCAGCGAAACACAGATGTTGCGACCATCAAAACAATCGTCACCAACATCGAAACAGCAATACCCTGACCGCCAGTAAACGGAATCACAGACTGATTCGCTACCCACTGAGCGTATAAGGTCACACCTCCGACCGGTAACCGCTCATATGACTGACTAGGCCAATACAAGTCACCGCTACCATCAGGCTTCGTGTTCCACCCGTTGAACTTAAACCCATGACGATTAAACCCGCTCGATGACACTACAGCGCTCCCATCAGTCACGCCAATGGTAGGATCAGTGGTTCCTGTCACCACACCGTCGCCAGGATTCGGATTGTACGTAATATTCGCCGATAATGGTTGCCACCCGGCATACACCGTCGTATCCGACAGCATCGGAGTCGAAAAATCATAGGCTGTATCCCCATCAAACGAACCGCCAATACCAGAGCCACCAACACCCGAACCTGTGCCAGAAGTCTTCCAACCAGTGAACTTATATCCTGGCACCCTACTCGTATCCCCTACCGTCCAACCAGACTGATCGGTCGCACCAAGGTTAAACCCGATCGTCTGCGCATTCGGAGCGACAGGAGCAGCATGCCCAGTAGGCGTGTTCACATCAAATGACAACGTCTTATCGCTACCCCACACCGCATACACGGTGATACCAGGAAAAACCATCGTCATCGTAGTTTTCATATGAGGTTGAGCATCAGACCATTTGGATGCATTATCAATAAACGGCTGGCGAGTATCAGACCAACCCAAGAATCGCGCACCCGGCTTAGCTAGCATCGAGCTATCCCAACAATCCGAATCCTTCGCACCAGTCGCTAACTCGAACGAGCCACCATCCACATAGCTCGCATAACAGCCCGTCGTGCCAACACCCTCAACCTGAACTGGCAACGAACCGGTACCACCGTTCGCATCATACGTCAACGGATAAGTCCCGATAAACCTGACATCATCCACATCATTGCCTGTACTGTACGAAAGTCCTTCCACACTTTTGAACGCGAAACGCGTCACCGTCTGTCCTTCTGGAATGGTATACGAACCCGTGTAGGTCTCCCACTGTTTGTCGTAGACGTTCGAGTTAAGGGACTTCGTAGCGATTACCGTGCCCACGGGGCCGAGCGCATCCCCGCCCCCGTTCACCGACACACGTACAGCCGGTTGCGCAGCGCCCTCCTGACCGGGAACACCAATAACCACGCTCATCTTATCCACATGCGAACTCTGCGTCGACGCATGCTTGAGACTCCACGTATACACCGTTCCCGGCACGGTCGCAATATCCTGGTAGATGCTTGTACCCGCCTGCGAACCGACAATCTCCGCATATGTATTGTTATTGCCGTATTGAGACTGCAACTCAACCTCGTTGGTGCGCAGCTGCGGGCCTGGACCGAGACTCGTGTTCGTACCGACCTCGGTGGAGTCCCAACCAAACTGATCCGGATCAAATTCAGTGCCGAAGCTGGACCACTTCCAATAATTCGCAGCTCCCGTATTGTTCGGATTGATGCATGCGTACACTTTTCCTCGCCGCTCAATAGCAGTGGCCGCCGCCACAGGGCAATTATACGGTTGAAAATACGACGGATATTCAAAGTCACCGTTCACCAGATGGTCAGGAATCGCCAACCGAACGCCAACACTCATTGCAGCACCAGCCGCATCAGAATCACCCGCACCATCACCGCTGTCGGCGCGCCCCTCGCCAGAAGCGCCGCCCGGCGCTCTATCAAATTCACTTCGCGAAGAGGCAGTTAGATTACTCCCCCCCCCCGCGAATCGCGGAATCACCATCAGCATCCGCCGAAGCAAATGCAGAAATCCCCAACACTGCTACCAACGCCACTGCCGTAGCCGACGCAGCCACCGCGCGACGCCTGACGCCCAAACGAGTCATCTCACACCTCTTCACCAGCAAGCGCGTATGCGCCGTACCGCAATCCTACACTGTCAGCATAACAGAATCCGTATATATTCACCAAACCTCATAGGATACCTTACAAAAAGGTTCCTGCATCTTGGCCATCAAGACGATCCACACCCCACACATCCAATCCCAGAAACCACCGAGGCATCGAAACTGGTGACAGTTTACTCAGCTGAACCGGTACCAGCCAGCATCGCACTCCACATACCGGTGAAATCAGGAATCGTCTTGCGCGTGGTCGCCACATTACGGACTTGCACCCCAGGAATTGCAAGGCCGATCATCGCGGCGAACGTGGCCATGCGGTGGTCTGCATACGTCTCCATCACTGCGCCGTGCAGCTGCTTGCTCGGCACCGGGAGAACTCTGATGCCATCCTCAAGCTCAACTGCATCCGCACCAATGCGCTTGATTTCCATTACAAGCGCCGCCAGTCGGTTCGTCTCATGCCCACGCAGATGCCCGATGCCCACCAGCGAAGTCGGGCCGTCCGCGAGCGCTGCCAAGGCCGCGATGCTCGGCGCAATCTCTCCAGCTGCCGACAGGTCAAACTCCCCTAATCCGTGCAACTCGCCATCACCGGTAACTTGCAATGTGCCGTACGCCGCTGCTGTACCAGCTCCTGTAATATGGGCCGAACTGTCGCCGCAATGCTCATCAAGCGCATAGGGTTGACCGTTCCATGTCACCTGTGCGCCCATCAGCTGCAGCACGGCGGGCAGCAGACCACCTGGCTGCGTAGTATTTGCCGGCCAATACGGCACCTGGACACTGCCACCGGCAATCAACGCAGCCCCTAAGAACGGCGCGGCGTTCGACAGGTCTGGCTCTACCACCACTTCCTGCGGCAACTGCAACGGTCGAGGTTTCACTTCCCATTCGCCAGGCTGCGGAGCTTCCACTTCGCCGCCGGCGAGCGACACGTCGGCCACGGTCATATTGATGTGCGGCATACTGGGCAGTTTGCTACCAGTGTGACGCAGGTGAAGCCCGTTCTGTAGCCGTGACCCCATGAGCAGCAGTGCCGAGATGAACTGGGATGAGGAGGATGAGTCGATGGCAACGTCGTTCGGCTTGGATTGGGTGTCAGCGTGTTGCTCGGTGCACTCTGCAGACTCCGTGTGTGCAGGCGGAGTCAATACGAATGGCAGGCGCCCCGGCTCTCCTTGGTATTCTATGGTCGCACCCAACTGTTCCAATCCGTCTAATACCGGGCCCATGGGGCGTTTGTAGGCTTGCTTGTCACCATCGAAGCGCACCGGACCGTCAGCAAAGAACGCCACACCGGGTACGAACCGCATCACCGTTCCGGCAAGACCGCAGTCGACGGTCACGTTGCCGCGAAATCGGCCACCTGCAGGAGGGGTGACGAGCACCGCGGTGACGTCGTCTTGGCTCGTTTCGATAGTGACACCCAAGCTACGCAGCGCTTCCATCATCAGTTCGGTGTCTCGTGAGCGCAGCAGCCCTTGAATCTGAACCGGTGCTTTGCCCATTGCGGCAAGAATAAGGTAGCGGTTGGAAAGCGACTTGCTGCCGGGAATCGAAACAACAGCGCGCAATGGTCCGGATGCTGTCGGCGCCGGCCACGGGTCGGGTAAGCCCTGCGCGTTGGAAGTTTGGTGTGAAGCTACGTTGGTCATATCAAACTCGATTCTTACGTTTGTCAGCAGAGCGGATGCCCCAGGGTTATGCTCGTACCGTCGCAATCGCCGACAATGCAGTGAGCTCACCACTTATTGAGTATCAATATCGTTGATATTAAGCCGTTCTACCGACTTCATACCGAACACCGCGAACGGTTTCAGTTGCACCCCTTCATTGATCGCTGACACATTGGTGTCACACCTCTTGATATCAAGATATCAGGGCAACATTAATGCTCCTCTCTTATATAATGTTGTATATACCTAATTCAATGACGTTTCAAGGAAAACAATCATGGCGAATTCAGCACCATCTCAACATGAGGATACTGAGACAACAAGCACCATCGCTTTCGAACCAGATTCGACACAACCACAACCACAACCACAACCACAACCACAACCAACAGTATCAATACCCACAGCGGCCGCTTCACCCACTGCCGTGCCACCAAATCCCAATAAGCGCAAGCTTGGTTGGAAATCCGTCGTCGCGGTTATCGTCGCTTTTCTTCTTGGTATCGTAGCCGGAGCCGGCAGTCAAGGCGATCCGAAAGATTCACGGGAATACCGGGAGCTTAAAGATAAATATTCTGCCATCGACGACGAACTGGATACCAGCAAGCATGACCTGAAGAAGGCTGAGAAGAAGCTCGACAAGACACAGTCAAAACTTGACGAGGCGCAGCTCAAGGCCAAACGCTGGGATGACGAGCAAGACGCGAAAGAACAGGCCGAGAAACAGCAGAAGGAGGCGGAAGAGCAACAGAGACGAGACGCAGAAGAACAGCGGCGTCACCAAGATGCAGCCACCCCCGCGCCGCAAGTGCAAATGCCTTCCGCAACACCAGCAGCGCCGTCAAGTGCTCCTGCTCCCTCTCCGGCACCCACCGCTCCAGCGCCGCAGAGCGGTACCGTCGGCACCGCGCACGGAGGCACGTTCTGCTCATCAGAAGGCGCCACTGCACAGTCGGACAGAAGCAGCAACATTCTTACCTGCCGCGTAGCGTCAGATGGCAGACTCCGCTGGAAGAGGTAGAAGCTGGGCGGAATTTCAAGGGTTTTTGGTCGGGACGGCGGGATTTGAACCCACGACATCCTGCACCCAAAGCAGGCGCGCTACCAAGCTGCGCTACGTCCCGATGTGCCACACACTATAAACAGAGCATCAGCACAGCTACTTACTGTAGCGCATCCTCTTCCCAAAATAGAAGGTTAACGCCACACCAGTGCGTGCCGTTAGCCCGCACCTGTATTTTGCGATTACTCCACCGTACCTGGAAGTACCAATTGCCATGGGTCAGTCACTGCGTCGATATGCAGCGTATGCGGCATGAAACCGGTATCTTGCCTTATCGCTGCCGAGACATCTTCCAATGCGTACCGGAACCACAACGATTCGATGGCAGAATGTGGGGTGTTGATCAACGCCGGTCTGGGCTGGCGCATACCCTGATATATCCCGTGCGATTCATCACCATGAGGCAGCACAGCCTCATAACGGGCCTGTTCCAACGCATCCGTAGCCGGGTGGTGGCGCAAATCACTGGTTACATACACATCCGCGCCTGAGGCATGAACCTCATCCAAATTGGAGTCGCCCGATCCCGGCAGCACCGCCACACGTCGTATTAGTGCGTCCAAGTCACCTCCTACCTGCACACCATATGGAGTTTGCGGCAACACCTTGGCCACCCGCTGCGCGAACTCCCGCAACGTCATCGGTTCGGCCAACTCACCAACCCGGCCAAGCCCGATATGATGGCCGTCATATGTTTCCTGGTTGCACAGAGGTTCTTGATCATTCAGTCCGAAGGCATCCGCTGCAGCTTGTGCCACACCACGATATGCCACGTCGGCGTTCGTGTGCCCTACCCATAACGCGCAATGGTTACGGTACAGTTTGCTCACGATGGCTCCGTGCACGCTCATCGCGGACACCTCGTGCACGGAACGGAAGAAGAGCGGATGGTGGCATATGAGCATGTCAGCTCCGGCTGCGATGGCCTTATCAACCACATGCATGGTAGGGTCGACCGCGAAGGCGACGGTAGAGACTCTGTCTTGCGGGTCACCCACTACCAGTCCGGGATGGTCCCACGTTTCGGCGAATTGCAGCGGATACAAACGTTCGAGAGAACGTACTACCGATACGAGCTGTGGCGCGTGAAGGTCTGGATTCATACTCATGTCGTCTTCTCCTCTACCGATCTGATCGCTCGCGCCATGTAGGCGCATCCTGCACATTCAGCGCACTGCAGTCCAAACGTGCAACAGACCAATCTTATGTCAGTGCGCAGCCGCCTGCCAGTCGCCACCGACTCCGATAGACACATCCAACGGCACCGCCAAGTCAACCGCATGCTCCATGGCGTCGCGTACCAGTTCACTTACCTGCTCACGCTCCCCTGGTGCTACTTCAAGCACCAATTCGTCATGGATCTGCAGGATCACACGGCTCTTGACCCCTGCCTGCTGCAGTGCGTCATCGGTACGAATCATCGCGATCTTCATGATGTCTGCCGCCGTGCCTTGGATCGGCGCGTTCAATGCGGCCCGTTCAGCAGCGTCACGCGCTGTACGACGGGTGGATTTCAACCCGGGGAAGTAGCGGCGACGACCGAACATGGTCTCCGTATACCCGTTCACACGAGCGTTTTCGACCAGTGACTCCAAATATTCGTGAACCTTGCCGAAGGTGGCAAAATATTTTGTTTTGAGCACATCGGCTTCAGCTGGGCTGATTTTCAGCTGCTGAGCCAGGCCGAACGTACTCAGACCATAAGCCAGACCGTAGCTCATCGCTTTAACGTGGCTGCGCTGGTCACCGGAAATCTCATCTACAGGCAAATCGTATACCAAACTTGCCACGTAACGGTGGAAATCCGCGCCCGATTTGAATGCATCAATCAACGCCTCATCGCCTGACAGATCAGCCATAATGCGCAATTCGACCTGCGAATAATCGCAGCTCAGCAGTGACTCATACCCTTCTGCCGGCACAAATGCGGAACGAATCTCACGGCCTTCGGCGTTGCGGTTCGGAATGTTCTGCAGGTTCGGGTCCACTGAGCTCAAACGTCCCGTAGCTGCCACCGTCTGCTCGAAAGTGGTATGGATGCGCCCGTCCCGCTTATTGACACTGTCGATAAGCGTCTGCACAATCTGCTTGAGCTTGTTGGTCTCCCGGTGCTGCAACAGTGCCCCGAGGAAGTTACTGGCACGCTCATCATTGGCATATTTAACATACATATTCTGCAATGTTGCGGCATTGGTGGTATATGATCCACCTTTGGTACGCCGCGATGGAGTCAGTGCCATCTCGTCGAACAGCACCACCCGTAGCTGCTTCGGGCTTTGCAGGTTGACTTCGTGACCGGCTGCGTCCCAAGCGATGCGCTGGGCTTGCTCAGCCTGCGACGAGAACTGTTCGAACAGCTCGTTCAATCGTACCTGATCAACTTTGGCGCCTGCCCGTTCAAGCCCCATCAGCACACGTGAAGTCGGCATTTCTATGCTGCGCAGCAGCCCGAACTGGTGACGCGTGTCGATTTGCTGCTGCAAGGTCTGTGCCAAAGCTTGAACTTCGGCTGCATGCAAGGCGTAACGGGTCTCGTCTTCATCTTCTTGCCCGTCTCCGTCCAAATCCAGTTCACCTTGTGCCTCCGGCTCGGGCATGGCGTCGATTTGCAAGAAATGCTGCGCCGCCTTATCAAGGTTTTCGGGATGGAAATCAGGGTGTATCAAGTAGCCTGCAAGCTTGGTGTCGAACGCCGGCTGCGGCAGCGATACACCGATGCATTCCAGCAGGTGCAAGTGCTCTTTATATCCGTGCACCACCAGTGACGAACGGTAATCGTCAACCACTCGCTGCACCACATCGTGACATGCCTGTGCCGTCTTCTGGCCCACCATGGCCAGTTCGCCGGCGACCAAAATCATGATCATGTCCAACGCCGTGTCTCCTGGCTTTGCTTTGCCTTCAGCGTGCAACACCCAGCTATGCTCCAGCGCTTCGGCACAGGTCGCATCTGCATCTACTGAGACCGTGCCGTCCCCAGGCAGAGCAGATTGGTCGTTCTCACCTTGTGCCGCAACGACCTGGGATGCCAAATGCTGCGACACCCAAGCCTCAAGCTCATCTGCATTGCGTATCTGCGTCACGTGAGGAATTTCCAACGCCGGCATTTCCGGCTTGGCAGAGGCATCTGCCAGTTCGAGCTCCACGTGCGCTTCACTGCCCATAAACGCACGGAGCAGACGATTCTTAGAGTTCCTGCCGAACTCGAGCTTGGTGATGACGTCATTCACTGCCTCTAAATCCACGTTACCGAACGTCAAATCGTCGACCGCGACCCCTAAGTCCATGTCCCGCACCACAGCGTTGACTTTGCGGTTGAGCTTGACCTGCTCGATGTTATCTCTCAGAGCTTCGCCTTTTTTCCCGCCGATTTCATCAGCATGATCAAGCACCCCCTGCAAGGAGCCATACTGGTTAATCCATTTTGCGGCATACCCGTCCCCCACTCCGGGAACTCCTGGGATGTTATCGGCACCCTCACCACGCATGGCGGCCAGATCGGGGTATTGCTGGGGTGTCACTTTGTACTTCTCGACAATGACCTCGGGGGTCATATGCTTCAGGTCTTTAAAATGATGCCCGGGATAGAGCACTGTGATGTGCTCGTCAATGAGCTGGAACGCATCCCTGTCTCCGGAAAGCACAAGCGTGCTGTATCCGGCAGCCTCACCCATGCTGGCCAACGTGCCGATAATATCGTCACCTTCGTACCCCTGACGTTCAAGGTACGTCACTCCAAGCGCTTTGAGCAGCTGCTGGATGATGGGAAGCTGAGAGAGCAGCTCTTCGGGAGCGGCATCCCTGGTGCCTTTGTATTGCGGCAACATGTCGTTGCGGAACGTGCCGCCCGACATATCGAACGCGACAGCCAGATGGTCTGGATGCTCAGCGTTGATGACACGGGAGAGCATATCGAAGAAGCCCCACACGGCGTTGGTGGGTTGCCCGGCTGAATTGGAAAAATTCTCCACCGGCAGAGCGTAGTAGGCACGAAAGGCAAGGGAATGCCCATCAATGACCAGCAGCGTCCCCTCACCGCTCATCGTGCCATTTGTCTCACCATTCTCGACCTGCTCGACTGCCACGCCACATCTCCTTATGTGTTGGGTTACTCGCCTTGCTCGGGAGACACCTTGGCATCACCGTACTTGGCGATGATGGCCATTGCCAAACGCTTCTTGGGGATGCGCTGATCCATCGATGTCTTCTGAATCCAACGGAAAGCACCTTGCTCGCTGAAGTCGGCCTTGTCCATGAGCAGACCCTTGGCACGATCCACGAGCTTACGCTCCTCGAGCGAATCTTCAGCAGCCTTGAGCTTTTCTTGAGCCGCTTTGAGGTCATCCTGAGCTTTTTTCAACTCGCTTTCGCCGCGTTCCACAGTGTCCAGCAAATCATTGATTTCAGCAAAACGGCCGATAGCTACTTCCAAGGCCGGAAGCAGTTTCGACTCCTCATAAGGCTTGGTGACATACGCCATCACACCGGCACCGGTTGCCTTGCGCACCAAATCGGTCTGAGAGTATGCGGTAAGAAGCACTACAGGAGCGATATTCTCATCGCAGATAGTCCCGGCCGCGGTAATGCCGTCCATGCCCGGCATCTG
This sequence comes from Bifidobacterium sp. ESL1133, assembly GCF_058107325.1. Taxonomy (NCBI): domain Bacteria; kingdom Bacillati; phylum Actinomycetota; class Actinomycetes; order Bifidobacteriales; family Bifidobacteriaceae; genus Bifidobacterium; species Bifidobacterium sp. ESL1133. The sequence continues at coordinate 26,020 of NZ_JBYLUI010000002.1, forward strand.
CACATCCATGCACACCACGTCCGGACGGTGCTTGCGGGTCAGTTCCACGGCTTCTTCACCATTCGCCGCTTCCCCGACCACCTCATAGTCGTTGTCCTCAAGCATGGCGACCAGATCCATACGGTTCACGGATTCATCTTCCGCCACCACTACAGTGTGCTTGCTTGGTTTCTTGGATTCCTGCGGATCAAACTCGGGAACTTCCTCTTCTACAGCATCCATCGCTGCAGCCGCTTTCAACTCTTCTTCAGTGAGAATCTCTTCCATAGTATCCGCCTCCGCATTCATATGTAATCAACGTCCTTACATCTCCAAATGTAAAGCAAAAAGTAAATACGACGAGTATTTTCAGCCATCGGCTTGCGTCGCTAAGCGTGCCCTTGGTGGGACTCGAACCCACACTGCACAGATTTTGAGGCTGTTTCCTCTACCAATTGGGATACAAGGGCTTGTATCTGTACCGCAGCCATACAACCGCAAGCACTTTGACTAATATAGCATGCTCGTTCGACTGTACACGCCAGAAGCGGTAAGTACATCAAGTAAATTTTGTTCGGTACTGCTCAGTATTGTTTTGCGAACGGAAAACGGAGCCACACCTTGCAGCATGACTCCGCATATTCCCAGTAAAGCGCCGTTACTTAGCAGCGTTCGGCAATGAAGCAATCATTGCGGTTTATGTGACTCAGTCGCAAGCACCCACGGTGTGGATGTAGATTGAATCGGTACGACCGGACTGACGCTCACCTTGTGCAGAGCTGAGCACCACAATCTTATCACCGTCCGAAACCTTGCCCGCGGCGCGCAGCAGCTGATCCGTGGAGATCATGAGGTCCTTGCGGCTCTTGTCGTGGTAGTTCTCCTCAGTGCAGAACGCTTCGGTGCCCCAGCTCAGAGCCAGCCAGTGGAAAGTGTGCTCGTTGTTGGTAATACCGTAGATCGGGGCCTGCGGACGCTCGCGGGAAACACGGTGCACCGTGCTGCCGGTCTGAGTATAAGCCACGATGGCCTTAGCGTTGATCTTGTCTGCCAGATCGACGGCGGCGGAAGACACCGCGCCGGTGCTCGACATGTCAAGGTTGTCGATCTCAGGGATACGGTCGTAGCCGTGCTCGGTGGCATAGCCAGAGATGCGGGACATGGTGTTCACCGTCTCAAACGGGTACTTGCCCACGGCGGTCTCATTGGAAGTCATGGTGGCATCGGCACCGTCAAGCACCGCGTTGGCGCAGTCAGAAGCCTCGGCGCGTGAAGGCACCGGGGAGTTGACCATGGAACCGAGCACCTCGGTGGCCACGATGACCGGCTTGGCATACTGGCGAGAAAGCTCGATGCAGCGCTTGGTGACCAGAGGCACCTCTTCGAACGGCATCTCCACCGCCATGTCGCCACGAGCCACCATGATGCCGTCAAAGGCCTTCACGATGTCCTCAAGGTTCTCGACAGCCTGCGGCTTCTCGATCTTGGCAACGACGGGAATGCGACGGCCTTCCTCGTCCATGATCTCGTGAGCACGGTCGATATCGGAGGCGAAGCGCACAAACGACATGGCGATGATGTCAGCACCGGTCTGCACAGCCCAGCGCAAATCGGACTCGTCCTTCTCGGTGAGCGCAGGCAGGCTCACGGCCACGCCCGGCAGATTGATGCCCTTGTGGCTTGACACCGGGCCGGCCACAATCACCTTGGTGTGCACGTTGTTACCCTCGACCTTGGTGACCTCGAGACGAACCTTGCCGTCGTCAATGAGAATCGGATCCCCTGGGTGGCAGTCGCCCGGCAGGCCCTTGAAAGTGGTGGAGGTGATGTGCTCGTCGCCTTCGATGTCGTCAGTGGTGATGACGAATTCCTGACCGGCCTCAAGCTGAACCTTGTCCTCGCCCTCGGCGTTCTTCTTGAACCAACCGCAACGAATCTTCGGTCCCTGCAAATCAACCAAGACGGCAACGTTACGGCCCGTGGCCTTCGATGCCTGACGAACGTTGTTGTAGACCTTCAAGTGATCTTCAGGGGTGCCGTGCGAGCGGTTGAGGCGCGCCACGTCCATGCCATTCTCCACCAGCTTGGTGAGATTCTCCAGCGATTCGGTCGCGGGTCCTATGGTATCTACAATCTTCGCCTTGCGCATCGATTACCTATCCTGTCTGTTGATGAATGTACCGACCCGTGCATGCCGGGTCTTCTTCCAGCATACTAGGAGGAGGGTCATTTCACTCGTGCGACACCCAAATTCATGTGAGCGCTCACATCACACCTCGCTCTTTGCTTCGATCTCATCTTGTGCACCAGCTCGTTCATCATGACGCATTTTCAGCAGACTCGCCACCGAGGCTGCCACCAGGGCCACAACGATCACAGCCAGCGATACCCAGGTAGGGATCTCCGGCACCTGTTCAATCGGCTTGCCACCATTCAAGAACGGCAACGTATTCCCGTGCAGCGCTTCCATGACCAGTTTCACGCCGATGAAACCCAGAACTACCGCCAACCCGTAGGGCAAATACTCAAGCTTGTCAAGCAGGCCGCCAAGCATGAAGTACAGCTGCTGCAATCCCAACAGGGCAAACACGTTGGACGTAAAGACAATGAATGGGTCTTTGGTGAGACCGAAGATTGCGGGGATCGAATCGAATGCAAACATGACATCGGTGGTACCGATTGCGAGGAAGACAATGAGCAGAGGCGTCCATACCTTTTTACCCGCACGTTCCACACGCAGATGAGTCTCATCGTAATCGTTAGTGATATTAACCACTTTACGCAATGCCCGAATCAGCGCGTTCTCATGGTATTCCTCTTCGTCATCACCGTTACCGCCGACTAGTTTGACTGCCGTGTAGATCAGGAACGCCCCAAAGATGAAAAACACCCATGTGAACTTGGCGATGACGGCCGAACCCACCAGGATAAAGATTCCTCGCAAAACCAAGGCCACTGCGATACCCACACTCAACACATAGCGTTGCAGTCGCTTGGGCACAGCGAAATTCGACATGATGATGACGAATACAAACAGGTTGTCAATGCTGAGCGAATACTCCGTCAACCAGCCTGAGTAGAACTCAATGGCAGGTTGAGAACCGGCCACCCACCATACCAGCACACCGAAAATCAGTGATGCGACTATGAAAAACGCGATATGACGAACGCACTCCTTCATAGAGGGAATGTGTGGTTTGAGGCCGATAACAAACAAGTCAACGACAAAGAAAACGGCAAGCACCACAAAAGTGACCACCATGAATGGCATTGGGGTTTCAGACATACGCCAAGCTTACGGAATGGCGCTGACTGCATCCACACTTGTGACAGCTATTTCTGCGCTTCGGTAATCTGCCTCAGCTCCTTCTTCAAATCACGAATCTCATCTCGCAAACGTGCAGCAAGTTCGAACTGCAGCTGTTCTGCCGCCGTATGCATCTGGTCACTCATTTGACGAATCAGATCGGCCAGATCTTGCGCAGGCAAGCCGGCCTTGATGATGTCGTCATGATGCTTTTGCAAATCAGCATCATCTAGGCCGGTCAGAGCCACAGGCTTGACGCCTGCGCGTTTCTCGTCACGATAACCGCCATCAAGCAGAGCTTGGGTATCAATATCCTCTTTGGCCAGCATGTCATTGACATCACTGATCTTTTTAATCAGTGGTTTGGGATTCACACCATGCTCTTTGTTGTATGCAATCTGCTTGGCGCGGCGGCGGCTGGTCTCATCGATTGCTTTGCCCATAGCCTCGGTGACTTCATCTGCATACATGAGCACTGTGCCCGAAACATTCCTTGCAGCGCGACCAATCGTCTGTATGAGCGAGCGGTAGGAACGCAGGAACCCTTCTTTGTCTGCATCAAGGATGGCAACCAAGGAGACCTCGGGCAAATCAAGGCCCTCACGCAGCAGGTTGATGCCGACAATGACGTCAATTTTGCCTTCGCGCAGTTCGCGCAGCAACTCAACTCGCCGCAGTGTGTCCACATCCGAATGCAGATACTCCACTTTGATGTCGCGTTCCAGCAGGTAATCGGTCAGATCCTCCGCCATCTTCTTGGTCAGCGTGGTGACCAGAACGCGCTCGTTTTTGGCCACACGATCCTTGATTTCGCCCAGCAAATCATCAATCTGCCCTTTGACCGGACGCACTTCGATCTCAGGATCGAGCAAACCTGTGGGACGGATAACCTGCTCCACTACTCCGTCGGAAAGCCCCATCTCATAATCGCCGGGCGTGGCGGAAAGATAGACGGTCTGCCCCACACGTTCCAGGAATTCAGGCCACTTGAGCGGACGGTTATCCATAGCCGAAGGAAGACGGAACCCATGCTCCACCAGTGTGCGCTTACGGCTGGCATCCCCCTCGAACATGGCTCCGATCTGCGGCACAGTGACATGCGATTCATCAATGACCAGCAGAAAATCGTCCGGGAAAAAGTCCAGCAAAGTATGCGGCGCCGACCCAGGCTCTCTGCCATCGAAGTGACGGGAATAATTCTCGATGCCAGCGCAGGAACCAACCTGCTCAATCATCTCCAGATCGTATGTGGTACGCATCGAAAGACGCTGCGCCTCGAGCTCCTTGCCTTGCTTCTTCAGTTCTGACACACGCTGAGCAGTCTCTTCCTTGATGGATTTCACGGCCCGTTCGGTGCGCTCAGGACCTGCGATGTAGTGTGATGCAGGGAAGATATGCACAGAAGGTTCATGAGCCACGACATCACCTGTCAGCGGGTGCAGTGTGGAAATACGGTCGATCTCATCACCGAAAAACTCGATGCGAATAGCCAGTTCCTCATAGACCGGAATGATCTCGACCGTGTCCCCACGCACTCGAAATGTGCCGCGGGTAAACGCAATGTCGTTGCGCTTGTACTGCATGGACACGAACGTACGCAACAGTTCGTCTCGATTGACCTCTTGCCCCTCATGCAGCATCAGCATACGGCCGGCGTACTCTTCGGGAGTACCCAGGCCATAGATACATGAGACTGTAGCCACTACCACACAATCGTTGCGGGTCAACAGGTTGGCCGTGGCCGCATGCCTCAGCCGCTCCACATCGTCGTTGATATTGGAGTCCTTCTCAATGTATGTATCAGTCTGAGGAATGTATGCCTCAGGCTGGTAGTAGTCGTAATACGATACGAAATAGCTCACGGCGTTATCCGGCATCAGCTCGCGAAACTCCGCACATAGCTGCGCAGCCAACGTCTTGTTTGGCTCCAAGATCAGCGTCGGCCGCTGCAGCCGCTCCACCAGCCACGCAGTCGTGGCGGTTTTACCGGTGCCTGTGGCACCCATCAGCACGACGTCGTTCTCGCCGTTTTCTATGCGCGTTGCCAATTCCTCAATGGCTTGAGGCTGATCACCAGACGGCTGGTACGGCGACTTGACCACAAACGGCTTACTGGTACGTTCGATGTTGAAACCCACGACTTACCTCCCCATGTCCCCTCGCTGCCACGATGAATACAGCATATCAACACACTCGAACATTTGTTCGAGTGGCTGTGTTGAGTCAATAATGACGTCGGCCAACGCTTTACGTTCTTGTTCACCCACTTGACTGCGCACCCGCCCTCTGGCTTGTTCCTCACTCGCCCCACGCAATACGACCATGCGCCTCATACGTTCCACTTCAGGCGCTTCCACACTCACTATGCAGTCAAACGTAAACGGCATCTCATTGACCACCTGCGCCAGTAGCGGAACATCATGCACCACCACCGTATAAGTGCCAGCTATCGCTTTTCTTTTAGTCTGCATCACGGCAGAGGAGCGCTGCGCATTGAGCATAATCCGCTCTTCGCGCTGAGCAAGCTGATAAATCAGCGGATGCTCAATGGCGTTCAGCATCTGCACGGCACCACGATCGGCGCCGGTCCCGAATACGCGTTCGGCCATCCACGCACGATTAAGGGAACCATCCGGCAAAGCTGCCTGCTCACCGAACGCCTCCACAATGCGCCGCATCGCTTCTCCCCCAGGCGCAACAACTTTTCTGGCAAGCACATCATAGTCAATCAGCAAAGCCCCAAGCTTGCCCAGTCGTGCGGCAACGGTGCTTTTCCCCGCGGCGATTCCCCCGGTAAGCCCGACCCTTACCATGCGCAAATCAGAATCAACCAGCATACCGGCTCCTCGCCAACTCGATACATATGGTGTTGTTACTGCTCACCATCACCACAACCCGCAACCTGCCATAGATGCAGTCATACCCTGCCATGCCCAGACACAAGTGCATATGCAAAGTGGGTGGCGCAACAATCTGCACCACCCACTCCATGACCGGCTTGCTCAATGCGAGCCGCATCAACGGACTACGCCGCTAGCTCACTTCTTCTCGTTCATGAGCTGCTCACGCAGAGCTGCGAGCTGATCGGAATCAGCAAGCGTGCCCTCGGTAGCCGCCTGAGAGGAGTAGTTCGTGGACTCTTCAGGAGCACTTTCGCTGCTGGAAGCCTGGTTGTCGGCGCTTGCCGAAGCCTCAGCCTTCTCGTTCTCCTTGATGGCGAACTCCTTGTGCTGCTCCCACAGATCGTGGGCCGCTGCGTACTGGCTCTCCCATTCCTTGCGCTGCTCCTCGTAGCCAGCGATCCACTCGTTGGTCTGCGGGTCGAAGCCTTCAGGATACTTGTAGTTGCCCTCGTCGTCGTAGTCGGCAGGCATGCCGTACAGCGCCGGATCGAAGTCCTCGGAGGAGGCGTCAACGGAATCGTTGGCCTGCTTCAGGGACAGCGAGATGCGGCGGCGGTCGAGATCAACGTCAATGACCTTGACGAAGATTTCCTCGCCCTGCTTGACGACGGTCTCCGGGTTGTCGACGTGACGGTTGGCCAGCCCGGAGATGTGCACCAAGCCTTCGATGCCATCTTCGACGGACACAAACACACCGAACTGCACGATCTTGGTGACCTTGCCCTTGACGATCTGCCCGGGCACATGAGTGCGGGCGAAGCGCTGCCAAGGATCTTCCTGGGTGGCCTTGAGAGACAGCGAGATACGCTCGCGATCCAAATCCACATCCAGCACCTCGACAGTGACCTTGTCGCCAACCTTGACGACCTCGGACGGGTGGTCGATGTGCTTCCAAGAAAGCTCGGAGACGTGGATGAGGCCGTCCACCCCGCCCAAATCGACGAATGCGCCGAAGTTGACGATGGAGGAGATGACACCCTCGCGAATCTGGCCCTTCTTAAGCTGAGCCAAGAAGGTCTCGCGAACTTCGGACTGCGTCTCTTCGAGGTACTGACGACGGGAGAGCACCACATTGTTGCGGTTCTTGTCGAGCTCGAGAATCTTGGCCTGAATCTTCTGACCGATGTAGGGAGAAAGATCGCGGACACGGCGCATCTCAACCAAGGAGGCGGGCAGGAAGCCACGCAGGCCGATATCGACGATCAGGCCGCCCTTGACAGCCTCAATGACAGTGCCTTCAACCACACCGTCATCGTTCTTGATCTTCTCGATGTCGCCCCAAGCGCGCTCGTACTGTGCACGCTTCTTGGAGAGGATCAGCCGACCTTCTTTGTCTTCCTTCGTGACGACGAGCGCCTCGATGGTGTCCCCGACTTCGACGACCTCATCAGGACTCACGTCCTTCTTGATAGAAAGCTCACGGGACGGGATGACACCTTCGGTCTTGTAACCGATGTCAAGCAGCACTTCATCATGGTCAATCTTGACGACCGTGCCCTCAACCAGGTCACCGTCATCGAAATTCTTGATGGTGGAATCAACCACCTTGATGAAGTCTTCTTCGGTGCCGATGTCATTGATCGCAACCTTGGCGACTTCGTTATTGTTTTCTGCCATTAACGTGGTTTCTGTTCATGTGTGGATGGATAATATCAGTGTTAAGTTGTAGAAACAGCGACAAACGCTGCAACAATCCCTAAGAATATAGGGAACCCTAGCCAAAATTATGCTGGCATTCCGGGCGTGTCGCATCACTGAGCCGCAGCATCCCTCTCCGCCATCTCCACGACGTTGGTCAGCAGCATGGCACGCGTCATCGGTCCGACTCCCCCAGGATTGGGTGTGTAGGCACTTGAGCGTTCGTAACATGCCTGGTCCACGTCACCGGCAATGCGGTACTTGCCGCTCTGCTCGTCGAACACACGAGAGATGCCCACATCAACCAGTACGGCTCCTTCTTTAACGTCTTGCGGTTTCACGAAGCCTGCCACACCAGTGGCGCTCACCACTACATCTGCACGCGACACCTGCTCCGCCACATTGCACGTACCAGAATGGCAGAGCGTTACCGTGGCATTGACATCCCTACCCGTGAGCAACATGCCGATGGTACGCCCCACAGTAATGCCTCGGCCTATCACGCACACGTTCTTACCATCCAACGACACCCCATACCGGTCAAGCAACGTGACGATGCCTCTGGGCGTGCACGGCAACGGGAACGCTGCACCCGATTGCTCCAGCACCCCGGTTCCCTGTGTGTGCAACGCCAGCTGGCCCAAGTTGTACGGGTGCATGCCGTCAGCATCCTTGGCAGGGTCGATATGCTCGATCACAGCCTGCTGGTCAATGCCCCGAGGGAGAGGCAACTGCACAATATATCCCGTACACGCACGATCGCGATTGAGTGCTTCGACCTCGCCAAGGACATCCTGCAAGGAAGCACTCGCCGGCATGTTCACCGCAATGGAGTGGATGCCCACCTGTGCACAATCGCGGTGTTTGCCAGCCACATACTTCTGCGAAGCGGGGTCATCCCCCACCAGTACCGTGCCCAGTCCCGGAGTGATGCCCCGACTGCGCAAAACATCCACGCGCCGATGCAGATCTTCCTTGATTGCCTTGGCCGCAGCCTTGCCATCCAACACCAACGGCTGATTGACTACCATTTCTTCACTCCTTCGGCGAACCGTGAAACCGCTTCCGCTGAAACGGGTATCGTTTTCTGTATTGTAGAGTGGAAACCATCGTTTTACAATCCGCGTACCGAAAGCAGGTACGGGACTGCGAACCTCGGGAAGGCGCAAGATGAAACATCGCATATTGCTCAAGGCCGTGACGCTTCTGGTGTCCGCCGGCATGCTCTCCTCATTGGCCGCCTGCGGCTCGAAGGGAAACAACGATCTTGACAACGACGAGAAGGCCGCTGCCCAAAGCAGTTCCAAAACCGTCGGCAAAATAGATGTCGTCGCCTCCATCGGTCAGTGGGGTTCCCTCGCCGAGCAAATCGGCGGCAAGCATGTGCAGGTACAGTCCATTGTCAACGGCACCTCCGGGGATGCCCACGATTTCGAGCCTCAGACCGCCGACATCGCCAAGATTCAAAAGGCACAGGTATTGCTCACCAACGGAGCCGGATACGACGACTGGGCCGGCAAAAGCATCGCCAAGAAGACCACCAGCGTCAGCGCCTCGGAGCTGACCGGCACCAGGACAGGCAGCAACCCGCACCTGTGGTTCTCCAAAATCGCACGCCAAGCGGTGGCCTTGTCTCTGAAGAATACGTTTATCGCCATTGAGCCAAGAAACGCGACGGATTTCAAAAACAATTACGAGAAGTGGCAGTCGCAGGAAAAAACCCTCGAAGACAAGATGCAGAGCTTCAAGGACGCACACAACGGCACTCCGTACGTCGCCACAGAATCAGTGGCCCATTACCTGATGGACGACTTGGGCTTGCAAGACGTGACACCAAAAGGTTATGCACGTTCTTCCTCCTCTGAAGGAGAGCCTTCGCCGTCGGACCTGCAGAAGTTCAAGACCATACTCTCCTCCCGTCAAGCCGCTCTTCTGATCAACAACACCCAGGAAGCCAATGACGCTACGAATATTCTGACCGGAACAGCCGGACGCAGCGAAGTACCCGTAGTGGATGTGAGCGAACAGATGCCGGAGAATGAGAAGAATCTCGTTACCTGGGTCACTCATCTGATGAACAACGTAACCCAAGCCCTGAAAAAGTTCGACGGTACCGCTGTTGATCATCCGGTTTCTCCCGACAACACCAGTGGCGCTGGAGATGCATCGAATTCGGCGGGAGACGGCACGGGCAGCACCACACCGCAGCCTTCCCCATCTCCAACGGCGCCGTCGGCACCTTCCAACGAGGGGCAAACCGATCCCGGCAAGTAAACGGACGGGGTGATGCCAGCCGCACTCCAACCGCAAGACGCCGTGTTGTCCAACTCACGTGTAGGCATAACGCTCAGATACCAACTCTGGTCAGCATCTGAGGCAATCATAGAATCAACAACCGCACTATCTCACAGGAGGCCAGTGTGAACGCAGCATGTACCGAAACATCAACCACCACTGCGCCCTCAAACGAGAATGAGGACATGGCCATCTCGTTTACGGATGCGAGCATCAAACGCGGCGACCGCACCATATGGAGTCATGGAAATTTTGGCATCCCCTATGGTTCCGTGACTGCGATTGTGGGCACCAATGGTGCCGGGAAAACCACAATGATGAGTGCGGAACTGGGTCTGCTGCCACTGTCCACCGGTTCGCTGCAAGTACTGGGAGGCAAGCCCGGAACCGTCAACGGACGCATCGGCTACGTGCCGCAGAACTACGCCGGCGACATCGAATCGAACCTAACTGCCGAGCAGTCGGTCTTTCTGGGAATCAACGGCACACAGTTCGGTCTGCACCCGTTGACTGCCGAACAAAAACAGCGTGCGTATGAGGCCATGACGTTCACCGGAGTGAGAGACAAAGCCAAGTATCGTCTCGCGGAGCTGTCGGGAGGTTTGCGCCAACGCGTAGCCATTGCCCAGGCCATCGTCGGTGAACCGGATTTGCTGATGCTCGATGAGCCGCTTGCCAATCTGGATTTGGCTGCCCAGCACGAGACCGTACACGTGCTGGCAAAACTCAACCAGGACTTGGGCATGACCATTCAGGTAGTGGCGCACGATCTGAACATGCTGCTGCCCATTCTCACAGGAGCCGTCTATCTGCTGGACGGACACCCCCATTACGCACGCATGAACGAAGTGCTCGACGCTGACCTGCTCACCCATTTGTATGGCACCACCGTACAAGTGGTAACGACTCCGCAGGGCGACATGTTCGTCACTCCAAGCCCCGATGAGCCGCAGGACATGACGCTTGACACGCACAACCCTGCCGAAGTCGCGCAATTCCATCACCACCATGCAAGGAGCAAGCAATGAGCGCTATCGATTTCCATTTTGAGCGCGACTGGATGGCGGTGCTCAACGAGCCGTTCATGACCAATGCGTTCATCGCCGGACTGTGCATTGCCATAGCAGCCGGAGTCATGGGCTATTTCACCATTGCGCGCAAGTCCACATTCGCAGCTCACTCTCTGGCGCACATCGGTTTGCCTGGTGCCACTGGAGCGGTATTGCTGGGACTCCCTGTCTCGCTGGGAATGGGAGTGTTTGCCTTAGGAGGCGCTCTCATCATCGGTGCTCTGGGCAAGCGTGCCTCACAACGAGAAATCGCCACCGGTACCGTACTGGCGTTCGCCACCGGATTGGGATTGTTCTTCGCCCGACTCTCCAGTTCGGCCTCACAGCAGATGCAATCCATCCTCTTCGGTTCCATTCTGACCATCAGCGACGATCAGATCATCGGCTTTGCAATATTCGATGTGGTGCTGCTCGTCGTGTTGGCGGTAATCTACCGTCCTCTGCTGTTCAGCTCCCTCGACGAACAGGTGGCGCAGGCCAAAGGCGTGCCCGTGGGGCTGATGAATGTGCTGTTCATGTCCATCATGGCAGGTGTCATCACTATTGCCGTGCCTGCGGTGGGCACACTGCTCATTTTCGCTCTGGTAGTCACCCCCGCAGCCACCGCCAACATGATCGTCGGCTCTCCCATCGCATCGATGGTAGTGGCGGGCGTGCTCTGCTTGGTTTCCATCTGGGGAGGACTGGCCATCTCCGCGATGTTCCCGGCGCCCCCAAGCTTTATTATCGTCACCATCTCCACCCTGCTGTGGCTCGTGGCAAAAGGTATACACACCCTGCGTAACCGGTGATGGAATTTGCCGGCACGATGCGCCGCACCCCGGCACTGCGCCCTACACAAAGAGCCGTGTCGAAAACTGCAACAATACAGGAAACTGCAACAATACAGCGAGTGGCGGTACCGTTATGAACACGATACCGCCACTCGTTTTATATTAAGCCGTCGTGTCTTTGGCAGCCCCAAAGACACAGGCCTCTACTTCTTCTTGGCTTTCGCTGACTTCTTCTCTGCCGCCTCTTCTTCAGCCACGCGTTCCAAGGTTCTGGCCGCAGGTTCATCGGGCTCTTTGCTGTGGTGCTTGGCATCGGCCTCTTCCATCGGCACATATCCCAAGTTGACATCCAGCAGATGCTGAGCCTCATCCTCTTCGATGCTTTCGGAAAGCGCAATCTCGGAAGTCAGAATGCTGCGCGCACGGGTAAGCATGCGCTTCTCCCCTGCGGAAAGACCATGCTCATCCACGTCGCGCTGCGCCAGATCACGCACCACTTCGGCGATTTTGTTGACATCACCGGTCGATATCTTCTCGACATTCAACTTGTATCGACGAGACCAGTTCATCTTCTCTTTGTCGACGATCGGGGTGCGCAGAATCTCGAAGACCTTGGATACCTCTTTGCCGTCGACGATATTACGCACGCCGACCTTCTTGACGCTGTCTACAGGCACATCGATGACGAGCCCGTCTGACGACAACACCGAGAGCTGCAAATAGTCGCGTTTGATGCCTTTGACCGTATGTTCCGTGAACGCCACAACCTTCGCAGCGCCATGACGTGGATAGACGACTACATCGCCAATCTCATACCCCATGAATCCTCCATGAGCTTACCATTGAATTCCTGCCATTATGCCACGCCGCTTGGACCAACAAACGGCTATCACTGGCTCCGACACCGCAGATACTGTGCCGCCCATGGGGAGACATACACATCCACAAAGCGCCAAAGGTGCACGGTACGGCTATTCTTGGAAACATTACACAGAAGAAAGGCATCATATGGAGAGCAGCGTCATGCAGGATTCTGGAGCACCTGTCATCCTGGTGGTCGAAGACGAGCCGGATCTGGCCACGGCCATAGCCCAACGCATAGCCGCCCAAGGATGGCAGGCCCAAGTAGCCGGCGATGGGGCTAGCGCGGTGCAGGTGGCTCGCGACTTGAAGCCTGATCTGGTGATTATGGACGTGATGTTGCCGGTGCTGGACGGTATCAGCGCCACCAAACGCATCATCGAAGAACGACCGGTACCGGTGCTCATGCTTACCGCGCGAGATGCAGAATCCGACAAGGTCAATGGCCTACGCGCAGGAGCCGACGATTACATGACCAAACCTTTCTCCCCGCGCGAGCTTATCGCCCGGTGCGAAGCATTGCTCAGACGTGTAAAAAAGGCCGGCATTATTGCTCAGCACCACGCCCAGGAGCAACAGTTGAACTTCGGATCCATCGTCATCAACCCCAAGGAGCGGGCAGTGACCTTGCGAGGTGAGCAAGTGCACCTGACCCCCACTGAGTTCGACCTGCTGGTAACCCTGGCACGCAAGCCCAAAACCGTTTTCCGCCGCGAAGAGCTGCTGAAGACCATCTGGAACTGGTATGATTCCTCAAGCACCCGCACTGTCGACTCGCATGTCAAGGCGCTACGCCACAAGTTGGGCACGGATTGCATTCGTACAGCCCACGGCGTGGGATATGCGTTCATTCCTCCGCAGGACGCCACGGTTGAGCATACCGATACAGGTGCCGGCACTGCTGTTGAGGCAGCCATTGGCAACACCACCTCTCTGCCGTCAGGAAGAGACAACGGCGGGTTGCCGAATCGCTCCATCCCCTCACGGAATTATCTGTCGTAATGCACAAGCCAAGCATCGACGCCGTGAAAAACGGTTCGGAAAAGATTCTCGAGACATCACGACCGATCGGACTGTTCTCCTCACTCAAAATGGAGTTGAGCGTCATCATCGTCTCCTCCACCGGTATCGCATTCGTCATGGCATGGTTTCTGCTCAAAGGCGGTCTGAGCGGGTGGATCGCCATGCCACTGACCTTGGCTGTGGCGCTTGGCATCACGTATCTGTTCTCCCGCGGCCTGACCGCCCCGTTGCGCCAGATGCGCGACGCCGCCGAAGCGATGGCCGAGGGTGACTACAGCGTGCGCGTGAAGACCGACGACACCAGCAAGGACGAGGTCGGTCAGTTGGCGCACTCATTCAACGATATGGCAGAGGAACTTGAGCACGCCGACCAGATGCGCCGAGACATGGTGGCGAATGTGAGCCATGAATTACGCACCCCCGTCTCGGCTTTGCAGGCCATGCTCGAGAACCTTGCAGATGGCGTGGTGGAACCGACGCCAGCCAATTTGGAAAGCATTCTGAACCAGACCCACCGACTGTCGGATCTTATTGCATTTCTGCTTGACCTGTCACGTATGGAGGCAGGCGCGGCAAGCCTGAACATCGAGCAGTTCAACCTTGCGGAGTTTTTGGACGAAACCATCGAGCCTTTGGAAATCGCCGATGCCGGACACAGCCATACGCTGGACATACGAGTGCCGCAATCGCTGAGTCTTGAAGGAGACCGTGACCGTCTGCGCCAGTTGTTCACCAATGTGATCTCAAACGCCTTCAAACATTCCGAGGATCACACCGAGATTCTGATACAGGCGCATGAGGACCGTATTCATGGCACCATTGTGACCAATGTAGTCAATTTCGGCCAGCAGATTCCCAAGTCAGAGCGCACGGACATTTTCCACCGGTTCGTCAAAGGACGAAACGGTATGGGCACTGAATCCGGCGGCACCGGCATCGGACTGTCGATCGCCCGCTGGGCGGCTCAGCTGCACGGCGGCAATGTGAGGGTCGTAGACGACAATCGTGGCGTCGATTTCGAGATCATCCTACCTAAGCATCATATCGCCGAGCGGTAGGCGTCAGTAGCGGTGTCTATGGGAGCACTCATACTGGTATTCGAACATATGTTCGAATACCAGGAGGTGAGATATGCATTCCGCAAACGTGGCGACAACATTTGAGCGAGACTGCTCGGTGACGTCCATATTCCGCTCGCGCCTGTCCCCCACGCCGGTACCGATGGCACTGGAATCGGTACACGCCGGGTTTCCATCGGTCGCACAAGACTACTTTGCAGGCGACTTCAGCTTTGACGAACAGATCATCACCCACCCTGATACCACATTCATCATCACTGTGGCAGGAGATTCCATGGAGGGGGCGGGCATCTGGGATGGCGACTTGCTGGTGGTAGACCGCTCCCTCTCACCCGAAGACGGAGATGTGGTTCTTGCCGTCCTGGATGACGAGCTGACAGTCAAACGCCTGTTGCTCAGCAATCAACAGCCCATCCTGCATGCCGAAAACCCCAACTATCCAGATTTCACCTCATACGACGCCAGCGAACTACGCATTTGGGGTGTTGTGGTGGGCAACTTCCACCAGCAACGACGACATACCAAGCAGTTGTCCACCTTCCCCACGCACCGGCAACGAACCGCTGTTCCCGGCACGATGCGTCCGACCTCCAAGCCAAATCCAAACATTGAGCCTTCATCGGCGAAACGACAGAACAGATGACCATTTCACCGGATTACGAAACCTCATCAAGCCGATATGTGCTTGCCGATGCCGATTCCTTTTTCGCCTCGTGCGAGAGGGTGTTCGACCCATCACTGGAACACAAGCCGGTCGTCGTGCTCTCCAATAACGACGGATGCGTGGTGGCACGATCCAGCGAAGCCAAACAGTTGGGCATCACCAACGGCACACCGTGGTTCAGGCTGCGCACCCGCGCCCAAGAACTTGGCATCGTTGCTCGGAGCTCAAACTACGAACTCTACGCCAGTCTTTCGTCGCGCATGATGTCAGTGATGGATCGCTTCTTGCCTGGGCAGGAGATCTACTCCATTGACGAATGCTTTATGAGGCCCCAATGGGGAGTCGAACACACTATGTCCCAAGCAACGGCAATGCGACAAGCCGTACTCACCGGCGTCGGCATTCCACTCAGCATCGGCATCGCCCCTACCAAAACTCTGGCAAAAATCGCCAACCATTGGGCCAAGGACCACCCATCATCCCACGGGGTAACCATGTGGAGCGACGTGGAACGCCGATACGGCGACCAGGCACTTGCCAGCATTCCCGTAGAACGGGTGTGGGGCGTAGGCCGACATATTACCCGTAAACTGCAGGCCATCGGCATCATAACCGCGTTGGATTTGCGCAACTGCGACCCCGCCGCCATCCGACGACGGTTTTCCGTCACCCTGGAACGTACCGTACTGGAACTCAACGGCGTGCCGTGCATCACTCAGGAAAGCGATGCCAACATGGGCATGAGATCCGGGGAGATACTATGCTCAAGGATGTTCTCACACCCCATCTCCGGTTTCGACGATATGAGTCAAGCACTCAGCGTTTACGCGCAGAAGGCCTGCCGTCGCCTGCGCAGGCAGCACAGCCTATGCTCGTACGTATCTGCATTCTGCTCCAGCAGCCCGTATGGAGAAGAGCGGGAACGCGTAAGCATCAGAGGCACAGCAACCCTGACCAATCCCAGCGACGACCCGTTGATCATCACCAAGGCCGCTTGCGACGCGCTGCGTAACCGGTTCGACCACCATGCCCGCTACGTACGCGCCGGGGTGATGTTGCTCGACCTCACCGACGCAGCACAATACACCACATTCGATGGCCTCGAGCCGCAACGAGACACCCATGAACTCGGTGCGGCACTCGACCAGATAACGCATAAGTTCGGAGATTTTCATGTCGGAATCGGGTACGGTGGCATTCGCGGAACCGGCCGTGGCGATAACGACACTGGTGCCACATGGTCAATGAGAAGGGACATGCTCTCTGCGCGGTGCACCACACGCTGGGATGAAATGGCGGTAGCCCATGCACGATAATCATCATGACGAGCCAACTCGCCCAGCATCCTCAACCTCATGTATTTGCACACAAGGCTTAGTATCAGTCTCTAGACAGTGGCATCGCTGCCGGCAAGAGCCAGGCAATCCACCTGGCATGCACCTGCCAGACGCAGCACTCTGGCACATTGACGCATGGTGGCTCCCGTGGTGACGATGTCGTCGATCAGCAGCACTTTCCGACCGCGGCAATCAGCGTGAGGAACCGGCACTATGTGCCCTTGAATACGTTTGGCACGTCCGGCAGCACCTCCGGTCTCCACCGACTTTGCACTCACCCCATGTATCCGCAACACCGACTGCGCCTGCGCTTCGATACCCACTCTTTGTAATTCGCGAGCCATAATCTTTGCCACATGCAGCATATGATTACGCCCGCGCCGCCGCATCGATCGACTCGAAGACGGGGCGGGCACCACAAGGAGTGCCTGTGATCCTCGACCACCACTGCTCGCAACTCCTGACCTCACAGCAAGACGCGCCAACGCCGCACCGAACACCCGGTCACATTCCTGATCGCCATGATCTTTCCACAGCAGGATGGCCCGCCTCGCCATCCCTCGGTACCGAGCGCAGCAGTAGCCTATCCCTCCGTCTCCTCCAACACCCAACTGCCGACGATGCACACCGTGGAACAGCACAGTACATGTCGGGCACAGCACTTCGTCCGGAGCATCACATCCAGCGCATCCACGCGGTGCGATTACATTCACCAGTGCGGCAATACACCGTCGAATACCATAGGCTAGCCGCCCGCCATATTCTTCATCGGTACCACCGCTCAGGCGAGATGAAAATAGAGGCAATATTGCTGTCGCTCGTATCATGCTCCCAAAATCTATCAGCCTAACGCCAACAACAACGGCGCACACACCTCATGTGGACGAAAGGTCGAAGCCAACGGCGTGTCGCCTGCCGACACAACGTCACCTGCCATTCGTTCCGCGCACATTGTCATCTTCCAATACGGAGATAATGCGGTCACACACACGCAACGTGTCAGCGGGACCCGACACACGTATGGGTCTTGTACCAGCAAGCGCAGCCGCGTAATCGTTGCCGTCAGGATCCATGCGATCACCGACGAACACAACCTGGTCAATACCAATGCCCAACATGTCACACAGCTTGCCTACCGCATACGCTTTATCAATCCCTTTGGCCGAGATATCAATGCTGGTGGACCCACCAGAACGCACCACCAAGTCCGGCACATCAGCGGCCACTGCAGCTGCCAAACGGTCCTTCTTGACGTTGGTGGGATCCCAGCGCTCCTTGGCCTCGACGGGAGCCGACTGTCCCAGAGCCGAGAAGGTGATCTGGCTGCCACGATCTTCGATGCGCTCCCCCCACACATCCTGTTCCCAAACTCCTTGGGCTTTGGCATGCCGTTCAATGGACGCTTTAGCGGCGCTCCGTGCCTCATCACTCAGGTCGAGCGAATACTGACATCGCCACTGCCCATCCGCCCAACGGTAGTAGCGCGTACCGCTGGTCGGCATGATATGCACATGCTCACGGTTTGCGCTGGCCCCAAGCATATCCAACACCTGACTGCGTGCCAAGTCGAAACTGCCACCGGTGATTACCGCCACCGGAACAAGCTTGGTGAGCTCGGTGATACGCGCCGCCATGTCCGGCAGCATCGGCTTCTTGGAACGAGCCAGCGTATTGTCAAGATCGAAGGCGATGGCTTTCATGCCCCGGGCCACGGCCGTCATATCACCATCTTGCCACACCGGTATGTTGACTGGCTCCATCATCGCTCCCGTTCCGGTCAGGCACCGAGCCCGAACTCACTCACTGCACTCTAGCAGCACACAGACCCGTATGCTACAGCAGATGCCCGAGCCTCGTCATAGCATGAAAGCATGCTACAACCCCCTTGGCTCTCCCACACCTACCGCAACCCTCATGGACGAGGAGTGCGAACCCCGCCTTTTGGCGTGCGCCTGCCCCGCTATCGCACCAAGTCGGGCTCATTCGATGATATGGCGTCCTCGCAGATTCGCAGACTGAGCCTGGCCTGGCCCGAACTGACAACTCCAGTACAGTTCGCCGTGGAAGACGTGCCCCCTTCCGGCCCTGTGCCATGGGAAGGCCGGTCACATCTCACATCGCACTGTTTCCCTGCCGGGCGCGGCGTGCCCGCTCGCATCGTGCTGTACCGCATGCCCATGCAGATGCATCACCCTGACCGTCAGGAATTGCAGTGGGCCATTCGAGATGCGCTGGTCTCCGGACTGGCCGAACTGTACGGACGCCGTCCCGAAGATATTGACCCGGACTGGAGCGGTCTGGAATATTGACCGTTCAGCGCACCACCGTCTGACTGGGTTCGGCCCACACCTTCATGCTGTGCGGTTCCAGCGAGGATGGCCCCACAAAAGCCACGTCGGCAAGATTCGCCGCGTCAACGCTGTCGAACCGCAGACGTGCGCCCCACACAACATGGTCACTGCCCGTCATGGTGAACAGCACCGCACCGCCTACATCAGCGGGGTCAAGGCTCGACGCGGCATGACCTGCAAGACTGACATCTTTGGCTCCCACACGTTTGCCATCACCGTCGTAGCCGGTCACATGCACGGATTGCTTTTCGCCGGAAGCATTAACCACGGTCAAATTCCCCGACGCTCCGGACGGCAACGCCAACGCCGAATGACCAGTCTGCGCCAACGCCGGCAAGTAAGCGAAGTCAGCATGGGCACCGTTGGTACGGCTGACTTCCGCCTGCACATGCACTGGGGCCGAGGACTCGACGCGGATACCAAGCGCACCGTCAGGAGCCTGCCCCAAATCCGATATGCTTACCTTGCCACGGGAGACCTGCACATGCTGCTTGTCTTCCAGACCAGAGCCGGTCACCCATGATACATTCAAGTCAGCTGCCTGCTCAGCGGTAGCCAGCAACTTGACCTGATCCCCCGAATTTACGCCCGCGATCAAAGATTCGCGATTCGCTTCGTCTAACGGCACGGCATAATCGGAACCCTTGGATTGCAGCCCATCCATGGAAACACTACGTACCACTGCAGCCACCGGGGTTTCCTTGCTCGTCACCGAAACATACAGGCCTTCCTCATGCGGTGCACCAGCAGCCAAATCCACGCTGGCTTCACCGTGAGCACCCACAGTGAGTGTAGAGCCGGTGGACAGTGCTATCGGATTGCCGGATTTTGTTCCCCAAGCACGAATGACAAGCGACGTCGCCTTCGAAGAAGGATTCGCTGCGACCAGCTGATGCGTCGACCCTTCGTCGGTGGAGCCAATCAAAAAGTCCTGTTCGAGAGCGGGCACGACACAGGCTGCGGCTGACGCTCCGGCCAAGTCGCCTTGTGTGGCCCATGAAGCCACTGCAGATGCGGTACCGGTACCGGCTTTGGCGTCCAACAGTTTGGCGGTCAACACGCGAGAACCGTCGTTGACATCTCCGGCAAGCGCCTTGGCTGTGAGCCCGTCTCCCGAGGCCCTGCCCTTAAGGTCGGTGCTCTCGCTTTCCGTCCCGTCTTTGATCTTGCCGATGCTGACACGGTAAGCTGAGCCAAAGGCGCCATATCGCGATGACGAAGTGATATCACCTTCAGTGGTCTGGAATTGCCCATCACCGTACTTGCCGTTGTCGGGCAGCGACATGCGGCCAGGGCAATAAGCGGTAAGTTCGGTCTGTCGCACTTCTTTCGCCTGTCCGGATTTACCTTGTGCCGTATCCACCGGGCCCAAGCCATTAGGCATGAACATGAGTGCGGCGAGCACCAGTACCACGATGATTATGGTGAGCACGGCCGCGACCCAGCTCAACGGTTTTGTCGGTGCGGAATTGCCATCGGCGGGTTCGAGAGGTGGTGCACCTGCCGGGGTGTCGACGTTCGTCGAGCCTATGGACTCACCAACCATGCCGGAGGATGCCGTGGACATTACATCGTTACCTTGCGGGGACACAGGTGCACCTTCACCGGCATCGTCCTGCCTAAAGTCGAGCATCATCTCGTCGTCTCCCATACCGTTCTTGTTCCTTTTCATGCCTGCTCCTGACCGTAGCGACGCACGCGGGGCAGCGCCAGCAGGAAATACACTACGACGAGCACGATGAGCGTCCACATCCATACATCGCGCCAGGGGTTTTCTTGAGCCTTCGCCTGCCCCGGATTGGAGACGGACTGGGCGCTGGAGCCGTCCGAGATGATTTGGTAATAGGTTCCTGCATCAGCACTCACCACCGACTGCACCCCGTCGCTTGCCCCCACGTTGCCTATAAGCGCCTGCGAGGCGTCTTCGGCACCAGTTGACGTGTCATTGACCACATACAAGCCGCCGAATCCGAGTGCGCCAATCTGTCGAATCGCATCGTCATCGCTGTTGGACAGCAGCTGGGCGGCCGCCGCGGCAAGCGTGGAATCGGCCTGATCGCTCACTCCCGAAACCTGCTGTGCATTCCAACTCGGCGAGGTGTCCATGAGATCCCCCCTGCCGGTACGCATCACGGCATACTCCACTTTGTTCCCGGATTCCGCCCTCAGCGCGAGCACACGGTGATCGCTGTTCTTTTCCAGGTAATCACGCGCCACCATCGGCAGACCGGAGGCGCTGGCATGCACGTCTCGTTCATGCGTCCACAATCCGAAGCACGACCAGATCACAGTGACGGCGAGCAGCACCACCACCAAGACCGCACGCCACATACGTACCGCCACCATCCTCGCGCCGCCAGATGCGGTTGCCGAGGAGCCCTCAATCTGAGCTGCAGCACTCAATGAACTCTGCATATTGCCGGATGGATCTTCGGCAGAACGACGCAGCGGAATGTATTTGCGTACAGCGGCCCCTGAAGCCAGGCAGATGGCGGACAGGCACGCCAATATCATGAACGTCACTCCGGGAAGCACCGAGCCAGACACCAAACCGGCACTCCCCCATGCCGTGGAGACGCGCACTGCGACCAACGACAGCACCGCACCACATATGACCATAACCCACATCATGCGTGCCGCTCTGCACACTTTGGGTCTCAGCAACGCGATCATCGCCATCACCACTACAGCCGCCACCGCTGCCATAACGGCAAATGTCTCCGGGGAGAGGGCCAGTATGTCTTGTGCGGACTCGACATGAGGCAAACCGAACGCGCGTGTGAGCACACCGATAAAATTGATCGATGCGGGAGCAGCATCAGCTCCGCCCGGACCTGCCACATCGCCGAACAGTTCACGCCAGAATCCCAAGCCTGCATAGCGCACAGCGTGCACGAGAGTGGGAACGAGCGCAAATGCGGCAGGCAGAGGTGTGAGCAGCAGCATGGCGCGATGGCGTTTGACCATGATCACGAAGACCAGGAACATGATGATCAAGGGCAGCAACAGTTGCGGCTCAGCACATACGACAGGTATGAAGGACAGCGATGCGCAGGCAGCCATCTGTATGGAAGAGTGAGGGGTGACCGGATCTTCGGTACGGTACAGGCCCACGGCTCTGAAGGAGAATGCGAACGCTGCCGGCAAGAACATCATGACCGTGAGCATCGGCAGGTTCAATGAGTCGAACAGCCCTGTGCCCCATGCCAAAGACACCCACAGCAGTGATACGGCGGCACGTACGAAATTGGAACGGGTGAAAATGCCCGCCAACGCCCACATGGAGAGCGCGGCCAATGGAGCCGAGGCAAAGAACAGTAAGGCAAGAGATGCCGTGGTATGTCCGAGCGTCAGCAGTGAAGCGGCGAACCAAACAAGATTCCAAGGCGAGGGCGGTGCCGCTGCACCGGTACCTACGCCAAATGCCCATGGCGTGGTGGCGGAAGAGAACAGTGCACCCATCGTCGCGGCGGAAGAAGCCACTGAGTCGGAGTACAGTGCCGCACCGGAAAGCACCGAACGGAATACATCCCAGTATGCAGCTACCACGGAAGTGAATGCCACCAAGGCCACAGCCAGAGCGCCACTCCAGCGTTTTATCCGCCGCTCACGCAGATGGGATTTGGCCAGAGGACTCAACAGCACCACATGTTTCTGGCTCTCGAACATGTTGCGGCGTTGACGCCACTGCGACACTTGCCTCGAGTCGGCACGCAACATCGGCAGTTTGGATATGGCGACCTTGCTGCTGCGGCGCACCATGCCGCGTGCTCTGAGTGCCGGGAACAGCGCAGACAGCATGTACCAAGGCATGGAGATGGCGCTCCAAGCGCCAAGCGGGCGTTTGGAGAACAATTCTCGAATCGCACCCGCAACCGAAACAACAAGATGCACCAACCACGCAAGCGGCCACAGGGAACCTGTCATGTCGGTGTAGGCATAGCGTGTGATGGATTTGAAACGTTCGCGCGAGGTGTCCTGCGGATTGCTCTCATCGACCGGCTGACCGGATTTGGTGCGTATGCCCTCGGCACGAGCACGCCGGTGTGCGATTCTGGCCTGCGGCACCACGATCACACGGCCGCCTTCCAAGCATATACGACGGGAGAAGTCGCCGGCCTCCCCCATCGACCCGAACCAGGGGTTGATGCCCCTGAACTGTTTGAGGCTCTGCAACGGCACGAGCGCGCCGGCCAAGGATACGGCGAACACGTCCGTTCTTCCATCGTACTGTTCCTGATCCGGCTCCCCGTCCACCACCAGGCTTTCCAAGCGGTGGCGGCCTTCGTAATAGCCCACGTTGTGCACGTGTTCGCCGTTCCAGTCGAGCTGTTTGGCACCCAACAGCGAGGCCGTTGGAGTGTTGCGCTTGGTGTCGGTCAAGGCCGCAAGGCAGCGGTTGTCCGCCGGGCGCGAATCATCGTGGAGCATCCACAGGCTATGCACGCCACGAGCCAGGTTCGCGTACTGCAACGCCCGGTTCACCGCATCACAGAACGAACGGGCGCCGCTGACCCGCACCATCTGCATATCCACCTGCTCAATCAGCGCGTCCCGGCTGCCGCTCAGGTCTCTCACACGAACGCTGAAAGCGGAGTGCACCGGATGCTTGGTCTGACCGGTACAGTCCGCCACCACGATGGTTCCGGGCATCACATCTTGCTCCAGCACGGCTTTGAGCGTTTCCGGGAGGAAGCGTACGTCGTCTTCCACCACAACAACGGCAGCCACCTCACGGTCCACGCTTTCACGGTACGCGCGAGAACGACCCAGGATCAGGTCGGACACAATCTGTTGGACGTTTCCTTGTGGAGAAGAACTCATAAACCCCCAGTGTACGCGACCCCCACCTGCGCGCGTCGCAGTGAGCACATGAATCGGTTTCTCAGCCCAAAGCCGTACAATGAAAACCGACGCCGGCGCTAGGGTCGGTTCCGGATGCTGAGGGGTAGGCGCCGGGTTGGCAACAGGAAGGTTTTAGCGTGACATCACACCGCAAACAGAACGTGAAGCTTCCCAATGTCAGCGGGTGGAATCCGGACATGCCACGCCACAGCTTCGGGTTTACGGCAATGCATCGCGTGCGCACCACAGTCGCCATGACCATCACCGCAGTGTTGGTGTTCATAGTCTCAGCGGTGGGCATCAGCGCCTATGCGCTCATCACAGCCCCCAATTCCATCAAATCGATTGCGCAAGGCGGCAAACAAGAGGAAATCGTCGATCCCAATGCGGGCAAACCCATCGAATTCCTGCTCATGGGGCAGGACACGCGTGAGGGCGCCGGCAATACCGCCATCGGTGGCCGCAACAGCGACGAGATAGATCTGCACAATGCCGACACCACCATGGTGGTGCAGATCAGCGCTGACCGCTCCTATATCAATCTGGTTTCCATTCCGCGAGATTCCATCGTGGACGCTCCCAGCTGCGACACTTCACAAGGTAAAGTTCCCGCACAATCGAACGTCATGTTCAACTCGATCTTCGCCAGCGGGTGGAGCAAGGGCAACGATCTGGCCTCGGCTGCAGGCTGCACGCTGCACGCCGTCAATTCGCTTACCGGTCTCAATCTGCAACATTTCATTGTGGTCGACTTCCAGGGACTGAAGGACATGATTGATGCCATCGGCGGGGTCAACGTGTGTATCCCTGTAGATATGAAGGACAACTACACCAGTCTTGACCTCAAGCACGGCATGAATCATTTGGACGGCACACAGGCCACGCAATACGCGCGTATGCGCCACGGCACCGGCACTGACGGATCGGACATCATGCGTACCACTCGCCAGC
The DNA here is from genome assembly GCF_058107325.1 of Bifidobacterium sp. ESL1133. Classification (NCBI taxonomy): domain Bacteria; kingdom Bacillati; phylum Actinomycetota; class Actinomycetes; order Bifidobacteriales; family Bifidobacteriaceae; genus Bifidobacterium; species Bifidobacterium sp. ESL1133. Next base: position 51,096 of record NZ_JBYLUI010000002.1, read on the forward strand.
AATACCTCATCAAAGAGCTCATGAACGAGGCACTGTCCAAGAACCTGCTCACCAACGGCACGCAGCTCTACCGTCTGGCAAACTCCGCGCTGAAGTCGCTCAGTATCTCCGAAGGACTTTCCAATGCATCCACACTGGTGGGGCTGGGCATGAGCCTGAAGAACATCAAGCTTGACCACTTGTACATGCGAACGTTGCCCGTGATTCCATCCCCCAGAGACCTGAACCGTGTGGTGTGGTCGAGCGCCGCCGATGACGTTTGGGCCAAGCTTCAGGAAAACAAGCCGCTCAACGCTCAAGAAGCAGCTCCCAGCAATGATTCCGGCACACAGGACAGCACGTCGGCGCCACAGGATTCCGACACATCGCAGGCTCCTCAACCCGATCCCAAGACCGGGCTCATCACCGATCAGAGCGGCAGACTCATCGACCCGGCAACCGGCGGCATCGTTGATCCGAGCGACGGGTCGATCAGAGATCCCAACACCGGCCAGTACATCGGCATCGCCAACCAGTATCTCAACCAGACGATCTGTGCCGTACCTGCGGCACAGTAGCGGCAACAAACCGATCAAGAAGATGCGCACCGCGCCGCAAGACGCACATGGCACGACTGCTCGTACAGTAGAGACACCGAAACCGAGAGAACATAGGAGAGCAACATGGGCAACCGAGCAGGCGCATCCGGAAGCCAAGGCACACCGCCAAGCTTCACGCCCAACGGTCATGGGTACCGCACGCACTCCGACCAGAAGAACAGCGAAGGCTCACTGCCTGCCTTCTCCCCCAATGTCTCCCGTACTCGTCGCACATCCCATCCAGCACGCAGCTCCGCATCCTCCAGAACATCATCTTCAGTGAATTCTCGCTCTTCGGCGGCACCGACTTCGTCTCCTGCCTCCCAACCGAGGCGTTCCTCCGGCTCCACCAGCTCAGCGTCCAAACGACGGCAGCCTGTGGCACAACCTGCCCAACGCGGAACAAATGCCGGCAGAACAGCAGCCCCCTCTGCCTCCCGTACGCGCAGGGCAACGCCTGTTATGCCCAAGCAAACCGGACCCTCACGCACCGCCGCACGCCGGCACAAACCTGTGCGAACACTGCTCGCGCTGCTACTTGCCGTCATCCTTATCGCGCTGATCACCGGTTGGGTATGGGTGAACGGCAAAATCAATAAGGACGACTGGCTCACCAGCGCAACAAACACCGAGGGCACCGCCTGGCTCGTCCTGGGATCCGATGAACGCGACAATTCCGGCATCGGCGGCACTCCCGACGACACCCCCGGGTTCCGTACCGACACCATCCTGGTACTCACCAAACCCTCTCACGGCAACCCTTCGCTCATCTCCATCCCCCGCGACTCGTTAGTCAAAGAGGATAACACTTTGATGAAGCTCAACGCCGTTGCGCAAATCTACGGCAAAAAGAGTCTGGTGTCCCAAGTGGAGAACATCACCGGCAAAAAAATCCGACACGTGGCAGAGGTAAAGTTCGGTGGACTCAAGGACGTGGTCGATGCCATCGGCGGCGTGCATCTATGCTACGACAGCACCGTCAACGATCCGAACTCAGGCATGGATTGGCAAGCCGGATGCCACGATGTGGACGGCGGGCAAGCCCTCGCCTTCTCCCGCATGCGCTACTCCGATCCCCAAGGAGATTTCGGCAGAGCCGCACGCCAACGGCAGGTCATCGGTGCCATCATGACCAAAGCGCTCTCTGCAAAAACACTCAGCAACTTCGGCACCCTCAACAAACTCGCCAACACGGCACTCGCCGCGGTGGAAACCGATAATAAGACCAACCCGGCCACGCTCATCAGTATGGTGTCCGCGTTCAAAAATGCCACTGGGAAGAACGGGGTAAGCGGCAGCGTCTACTGGACCGATCCAGATTATCGAGTCAGTGGTGTGGGGTCGAGTGTACTGCTCGACGACGCAAAAAACCATGCTCTGTTCGACGAGCTGGCCAGTGGATCGCATGCGCCTGGTTCAGTCGGCACACTTGCCGAAAGCAAACAGTGAATCTTCCCACATAAGCCCGTTATGTTCTGAAACTTTCACACTGATTTTTACAAAACTCTTGAAAAAACGAACGTTTCGTGGTTATCTAGAGTAAGACAGATTTTACAAACAGCCGCAACGAAAGGCAGTGGACATGAGTAGTGCTCTTGATTGGCGTGCACAGGCAGCGTGCAGGGACAAGGACCCGGAGCTGTTCTTCCCGGTCGGCAACACCGGTTCGGCGTATCAGCAGGTCGAGGAAGCCAAGGCGATTTGCCGTACGTGCAAGGTGATTGACGCCTGCCTGAAGTGCGCGCTCGACACCAACCAGGACTACGGTGTCTGGGGCGGCATGAGTGAAGACGAGCGTCGCGCGTTGAAGCGTCGCGCCATGCGCGCTCGCCGCACGCAGAGCATGCAGATGCAGGTCTGAGCACTAGCCTAGACACATTAACTTCAAATGTGCGCCACCGTTCCCTTGCGAGCGATGGCGCACTTTCATGCTGCCAGTAGCAGAGCACCGTTTACGACCATGCCGCCTTACAGCAACGCAAACTTACGCAGTATGACACCTCAGCGCGAGGCTGCAGCAGATGTGAAAGCCTAAACGTACTTCTTCGGGCAGTCCGGAGATCCAGCCGCGCCGCTCGCGGGGTTGGTTTCACCGTCCGGCCAACACAGGGCACGCTCCCCACGCTCTGCCCCAGCAACACAGAACTATAGGGAATGAACCACAAAATCGCGCAGCCTCACTCTTCGCCAGTCTGCGTATCATTCCAATCGGCCAGCCATTGGGCCACTTGCGCGTCGCCGTTCACGTACCACTGCGAAAGCAAGTCGTTGAACGTCGAGCGGTCCGGGTCTTCGGTGGGGACGCTGAGCTCGCTACCAGCTCTGCGTGAGACACGAAGGCCGTTGGCGGCAAGCAATGCCGTACGTTTGTTGCCATCACCGAAGGGCTGCATCTTCGCGACGTTGATGAACAGCTTTGCAGCATCAAGGAGGCTACCCTGCGAACCGGCAGCCTTCCCCATCACTTCAACGAGCTTGCGCTCATCAGGCACACCGGGTTTGTAGACCCCGAGCTTGGTTCGCACCTGTACGTCATCGCTGCTACGAATGAAGCCCGGCTGCATGGCCGCAGTGCGGGTCAGGTGTGCGTTGATTTCGCACAGAAAATCCAAATCGAACGGCTTGCCAGCATAGTCGTAGTGCAACACGAACGCCGACGCATCCTTCAAATCAAGCAGCAGCGCCAAATCGGCACGCGAATTGACCACTTCGGGATTGCCTGTGCGCAGGAACTCCTCGGTGGCCATGAAGCTGGACTGCAACCCGTCGAAGGTGCGCCCCATAGAATACAGCAGCCCTGCCAGCCGCTTCGTGCTCAACAAATCGTCTGCTCGCTTCTCAGCATGAACACCTTGCAGAAGCTGGTTGAAGTGCGACTCAATCTCTTCGGAAGTGCGCAGTACGGTTTCGTCGGGCGATTGCCACTCTCCTTGATTGTTATGCATGTCATCTTCCCCAAGCCCAATCAGTGGTTTTCACACGTTGAACTTGAACTCTACGATGTCACCGTCTTGCATGACGTAGTCGCGGCCTTCCTGGCGCAGCTTGCCAGCCTCCTTGATCTCAGCCATAGAACCGCCCGCAGACACGAAGTCATCGTATGAGACGATGTCGGCCTTGATGAACCCACGCTCAAAGTCGGAATGAATCACGCCGGCAGCCTGCGGAGCCGTCCAACCTTGGTGAATCTGCCAGGCGCGCACTTCCTTCTCCCCCGCTGTCAGATACGTCTGCAGACCGAGCACGTCGAACCCTACGCGGGCCAGCTGATCGAGGCCAGACTCCTCCAAGCCGGCATCAGAGAGCATTTCACGGGCATCCGCCTCGTCCAGCTCCGTCAAATCAGCCTCGAACTGGGCATTGAGGAAGATGGCCTGAGCCGGAGCCACAGAGGCGGCGAGGCGCTGCTTGAGCTCGTCGTTGGCCAGCTCGGAATCGTCCACATTGAACACATAGATGAACGGCTTGGCGGTCATCAAGTGCAGGTCGTAGATATCGGCCTTGTCAATCTTGCCGGCCGCAGCCGCGTGGTCGATGGTCTCGCCTTCGCCCAAGATCTTCTGTGCGAGTTTGACCGCGTCCACATATTCCTGTGAAACCTTCTTGCCGCGCAGGTCCTTTTCGAGGCGCGGCAGTGCGTTCTCGATGGTCTGCATGTCCGCCAGCATGAGCTCGGTGTTAATCGTCTCGATGTCGTCCGCCGGGTCGACCTTACCGTTGACATGCACGATGTCGTCGTCCTCGAAAGCACGCACCACCTCGCAGATGGCGTCCGCCTCGCGAATGTTGGCCAGGAACTTATTTCCCAGGCCCTCCCCCTCGCTCGCGCCCTTGACGATGCCCGCGATGTCCACGAACGTGACGGTGGCCGGCACGACCTTCTCGGTGTGCACCAGATCCGCAAGCACCGGCAAACGCTTGTCGGGTAGCGGGACAATGCCCTCGTTGGGCTCGATGGTGGCGAAGGGATAGTTCTCCGCGAGCACGTTGTTACGGGTCAGAGCATTGAACATGGTGGACTTGCCCACGTTGGGCAGCCCGACGATTCCGATAGTTAAAGACATAATCCCAAGTCTACGTGTAGGGGTGACTGCTCGGTGTCAAATCAAATCTCGCGGGTTGTGTTCTGATGAACGCTTACGCGCAACTCAGGTACCCACCCGATAGTGCCGATAGGTAGAACGACGGTGGCAGTTCGCACAAAACCTACGAAGAAATCAGCTCGAAGCGATTAATCCGAGACGCTGCAAGAGAACTGAGCCACTCCGGTATCGGCACCAAGGCACAGCAGGCACTCACACGTCCTATGGCAATGACTCGTTACCACAATGATTCTCTATATGGCATCGCCGTTGAAAATCGAGTTTCGGACAATAACGTAGTCCACGTTGCGCAGCGACGCCAGATCGCTGCCGCCGGCGTATGAGATTGCGGACTGGAGATCCTGCTGCATTTCACGATAGGTGTCGCGCAGAGAGCCTTTGGCTCGCACCCAGATCTTCTTGCCTTCCACGTTTTTGCGTTCACCCTTTTGGAACTCGGAGGCGGACCCGAAATATTCCTTGTAGGTGACGCCGTCCTCCACCTTCGTCTTTCCCGGGGACTCCTTGTGCCCGGCAAACAGTGAGCCGATCATCACCATCGAGGCACCAAACCGCACCGACTTGGCAATGTCACCATGGGTACGGATGCCGCCGTCGGCGATGAGGGGCTTGCGCGCGGCCTTGGAGCACCAGTTCAGCGCAGATAACTGCCAGCCGCCGGTACCGAAGCCTGTTTTGATCTTGGTGATGCACACCCTGCCGGGACCGATGCCGACCTTAGTGGCATCAGCTCCGGCGTTCTCAAGCTCGCGCACCGCCTCGGGAGTTCCGATATTACCGGCAATGACAAACGTGGAAGGCAGACGCTTCCTGATATGCTCAATCATCGAGATGACGCTGTTGGCAAAGCCATGGGCGACGTCAATCGTGATGAAATCAACGCTTAGTCCGGCACTGGCAAGTTCGTCGATGAATTCGAACTCATCTGGTTTAACCCCGACGCTGATTGAGGTGAGCAGGTGTTTGGCGTTCATGGATTCAACAAACGCCAACCGCGCAGCCGTATTGAATCGATGCATGATATAGAAATACCCGTCGGCAGCGAGTTGCTCGCATATACCCTCGTCGACGATGGTCTGCATATTGGCGGGCACAACCGGCATCTTGAACGTGAAATCACCCAAACGCACGCTCGTATCGCACTGCGATCGAGAGTCCACGATGCACTTGTTGGGGATAAGTTGAACATCTTCGTAGTCAAACACCTGAATATTAGACATGGCTGGTACCTCTCACCTATCGTTGCGTTACATTTTCTCGTCAGTCCACGTTCTGGAATTGGAACAGCGACCCAAAAGTAGGAATTGAGACCCAAGACACATTATACCGGGGCATCAGACACACATCACGGCGTAGCCAAGACTGGACGAGCATCGGCCGGCATCCGCAATCCGCTCCTGAAATCCAGGATGTCTTGAAAATCCCATATCATGTTGCCTGTTATCAATCACAGAAGAGGTCGCTGAGTTCATCAGTACCCGAAGCAAGGCACGGCGATGCCGAGGAACTTCGGGAAAAGGGGACCCAGCCGAAATGCCCGTAGTTTGCCGGCGTCGGGTGTTGGGACCGAATCCAACAGGTTCGGGACTGTCGCGACAGGAGCAATCCATGCCGCGGAGCGCTATCGATGAATCAACGAACCTTTGTGCGATGATGCCAAAAGCAGTGTTACCTGCATACCGCATTCCTCCGCATCGGGCCGAATATCACGGTGACTCTTCCTCAGGAGAGAGGATACGGGGCATGCGGGCAGACACCACGCAACCACCGAGCGACACAGACAAATCAGCTGCTGTCCAGAATACGGAGACAACAAGCAACCAGACAGGGGCCGCGCCACATCACGGCGGCGTACAACGCGGTCTCAAAACCCGTCATGTTTCCATGATTGCACTTGGCGGATGCATCGGCACCGGTTTGTTCATGACGTCCGGTTCCACCATCTCCACTGCAGGCCCCGGCGGTGCGCTTGTGGCCTATGCCGCCATGGGCATCATGGTCTACTTTCTGATGACCAGCCTCGGTGAATTGGCGACCAACCAGCCGGTCTCCGGATCATTCGCCACCTATAACGCCAAATATGTGGATCCGGCACTCGGTTTTGCCATGGGGTGGGCCTATTGGTTCAACTGGGCCATCACCGTGGCCGTCGAAATCTCCACCGCGTCGCTGCTGATCAAATACTGGCTGCCGAATTCCCCTTCATGGATCTGGAGCGCCGTCATACTGACGGTCGTCTTCCTGATCAATGCGGTGAGCGTCTCCACATTCGGCGAGACCGAATACTGGCTTTCGATGATCAAAATCGTCACGGTGCTCATCTTCCTGGTACTCGGCTTCGCCATGATCTTCGGCATCATGTTCCACCCTGCCGCAGGCCTTGCCAACTTCACCATCAAGGATGCGCCGTTCGTGGGCGGATTCCCCGCCATCCTCTCCGTGTTCCTCGTCGCAGGCTTCTCCTTCCAAGGCACGGAGATGATAGGAGTGACGGCAGGCGAGTCTGACGACCCGCATACCACCGTGCCCAAGGCAATCAACAGCGTGTTCTGGCGGATCCTGCTGTTCTATATCCTCGCCATCTTCGTCATCGCTGCGCTCGTTCCCTACACCAGCCCGAATCTGCTCGCGGCAGCGGACGGCGACGTGGCGATGTCACCATTCACCTTGGTATTCAAACGCGCCGGACTGGCATTCGCGGCCAGCCTGATGAACGCCATCGTGCTCACCGCTGTGATCAGCGCCGCCAACTCGGGCATGTATGTCTCCACGCGCATGCTCTACTCGTTGGCACAGGATGGGCAGGCTCCCAAGTTCTTCGCCAAGACCACCAGACGCGGCATTCCTCTGGCTTCTCTCGTTGCCACTACGATTGTGGCTCTCGCTGCGTTCGCCACCTCGATCTTCGGCGAGCAGATCTACATGTGGCTAGTGGCGGCCTCCGGACTGCTCGGGTTCATCGCTTGGGTGGGCATCGCCATCAGCCACTTACGTTTCCGACGTGCGTTCGTGCGTCAGGGGCACCAGCTTTCCGAGCTGAAATATCACGCCAAGCTGTTCCCGATCGGCCCTATTGTCGCGCTGATATTGTGCATCGTGGTGATATGCGGACAGAACATCGACGCGTTCGTACATTGGGATTGGCAGCAGATCGGCGTGACCTACATCGGCATTCCGCTGGTGCTGGTGCTCTATATCGGCTATAAAATCAAGTACCATACTCATATTATTCCGCTTGATGAGGTTGATGTGAGCCCGCATCAGCTTTAAATCACCACATCGCGCAACAAAGCCGCACAAACCGAAAAAGCCGCTCCCTGTCGCCGACAGAGGACGGCTTTTCTGCTTCCCGTGTCTCAGCTCGCTATACCGATAGCCGATACACCGCGTCCCCATCTACGGAGATGACTTCCTTGTTGGTGATCGGCCGCACGTCAAGGGTATCGCGGAATCGTGCGGTAATATCCTCTGCAGCCCTACCTTGCAGCACTCCTCCCCAGTGCGGCACTACACTTATTGAGGTCAGACCAAGTCCTTTTCTCTGACGGCACTCCTCCTGCTTGCATGGCATATCCATACGTGCAATATAGCTGATATCAGGGCTTGCCACCACAGCGCCGGCAGAGACACCGAGGTACAGAGCACCTTGAGCAGTGGCCTCAACGATGGCATCCGCCGCACCGCTGCGCCGCAGGAGGTCAAGCAAGTAAAACGTCATGCCCCCACCCACACATATGGCCTCGGCACGGCGAATCGTTTCCTGAACTTCTTCCCTGCCGGCCCGCGCCACGTCAAGCAGGTGCACACGAAAACCAGACGCTTTCAAGTGTTTCACAGCCATTGGCCGAAGTAGCGATTCGGCAATGATTCCACCGCGATCCGCGGAGGGAATGTACACCATGGTGCGAGACGGGGAACCCATCTTCCTCAGGTCACTGCTCATATAGGCGCTCAGTACCGCCGGTAGCGTTGAAGCAAGCAACATCCTCATATCACACCGCCAGTCGTTCAGCCGTTCTGAATGGCATCCACGCCAGAGATAACCGCACCTCGGAACCCGGACTTCTCCAATTGGGTGACACCTTTGATGGTGGTGCCTCCAGGAGAGCATACGGCGTCTTTCATCGCTCCTGGATTGACACCGGTCTGCAGATACAAGGCACCCACACCTTCCACCATCTTGGCTGCCAAGCGGTACGCTGCCTGACGTTGCAAACCGTATTTCACACCTGCGTCAGCCAGAGCCTCGATATACATGGCGGTAAACGCCGGAGCGCAGCCAGCCACCGAAGAACCGATGTCCATATGATCCGAGTCAAGGCGTTCGATAAGCGCAATGGGCGAAAACAGCGCTTGAAACAATTCCTGCTGCTTGTCGCTCAACGTGTTGTCGATCTCAGTAACCAGCACACCTTGCCCTGCTTCAATGGGAGTATTGGGAATCATGCACTGCACATGTGCCCCACTGCCCAACAGTCCTTTGAAATAGTCCAGGTTGCGCCCGGCCGCCACGGATACGACGCACTTGTCTGGGTCTCGCAACTCGTCAATCACTTCGGCGAGCGCCGACTCGATCTGGTATGGCTTGACTGCCACGACAACCACGTCGGCAGCTGCTACGGTCTCTTGCGCATTGTGCATGGGCCGGGCGCCAATGGCTTGGCAGGAGCGCTGCACCGAATCGAAGTGTGCCGAGTTGGCTACGATTTGATCGCCGCGCAACACGTCGCCGTTGATCAGTCCTTTGGCGATGCCTTGAGCCATGTTGCCGAATCCGATGAATCCAATGGTGATGTTACTGAGGTCTACTGTCATTGCTGCTCCTTGTGCTGTAGATGTTCTTACTGTTGCTGGTGACCATGGTATCAAGAATCTGACGTGTGATTCACGACTGCGTATACCAGGGCAAAATCACCATACGAGGTGCTCCGACTACGCGAACAGCATCTCGAGATCCCCACGATTGAGTGCCTCGTTGTACAGGTGAGAGAACACCTGCCCTCCGTGTACACCGTCATGCTCGAATTCGTTGGTGACCCATGCGTGCGAGCGACCGACTTTGGAGAGGGTGTCGAGCTGAAGGCCGGAGTCCACATACATGTCGTCGAAGTACACGGCCGCTTGGAGCGGCACCTCGTTGCGTTGCAGCTGGTCGAGGTCGTAGAGTTTGCCGAAATGAGTGTCTTGCATAAGCAGTTCGACTGCACCACGATACGGTCTGAGCGCACGTTCCTGCTCGAACATCCAAGGGAATATGGATTCTCCGGTGAACAGTAGCGGCCTGCGGGCACCACCGAATTGAGGCATGGTATCGCGCACTTGCTGAGCTGCCCATCCGGTGGGTGCGTCTAGTTCTCCGTCGGCGTATATGGCTTCCTGCAATGGCCAGTACAGGGGCGTGGACGAGGTGGCTTGCATAACCGATTCAAGGAATTGGTCAGAAAGCGGGGACTCTCTGCTCGCTGACCCATCTGCGGCTTGGAAAGCCGAATCGAGAATCCAATGAAGGCGTTCAAAGCTGGGCTTCATACCAAAGTCACCACCCAGAGTCTGGAATCGTTCCACGCTGAGCGGGTCTCCGTTAGGCAATATCACCGGGTTGGCTCGATCCGATAACCGCTCGGCCACCACTGCCACACGTTCCTCGTCCATAGGGTAGCGCTCGTAGAACTGTCGCGTTTTACGTTCCATACGTGGGAACGTATGCTCATATACTTCGCGCGCACTGGCAGGGACGTGCGGAATACCGCCGGTGGTGAAGCTGACGGAAACGCCTTGCGGGAAGGCCGAAAGGTACGCCAAGGTGAGGAAACCGCCATAACTCTGACCTAACGTCGCCCAGCGCCGCCCGCCGAATTCGGTGAGACGTATGTGTTCGAAGTCTCGAATGATGGAATCGGCCAGGAAATGTTTGATATAGCTTTCCTGCTCCTTCGCCGAACCAATCGCGTTGATGACGTTGGAGTCGATTCGCGAGGAACGGCCGGTGCCACGCTGGTCCGGCAGCACCACCCGAAAATGCTTGACGGCTTGCGATATCCATCCTTCGCTAGAAGGTGTGAGTGGCCGCGGCCCTGCTCCCCCGGGCCCTCCCTGAAGGAAGACCAACAGCGGCAGGTCGTCATGTACATGTTCCGGAGCCGTGACGACACGGTAGAACAGGTGCAACGTCTCACCGGCACCGCCACCAAAGCCCGACCCTGGGATCGTACCGTTCCAGTCGAGCGGCACGACAGAAGAGTGGTCTTCGATGTGCAGCCCAGGCACATAGTATTCGTTCAGCAATGTCATGGTCTCCCCCTCATCCGGTTTGCCTGCCGGATGCAGTCACGACCGGCGGTTATGGCTACCCTACACCACCGCGCAGGCACTGTTTGGGCGGACATCGCGTTCGCTTTGTACACCGCGCCATTACACGCGGTATCGGCATGTCGCCGTGTCCGCCCAACCGCAACATGGCCTTCTATTAGACTGGGTAGATACGGAAGGGAGCAAGCATGGTTCAACGTATGGTCACTTGGGTGCGCCGCCACACCAAGTTCAGCGACATACTGCTGGCCGTGGCATTGTGTGCATCTGCGACCATGACCTCCGACACGCGAGACGGCATTCCCGGGCTGTTGTTCCACAATTCCGGAAACGCTGTGTGGATGTGGACGGTGCTGTTGGCCATACCGCTCGTCTGGCGGCGCAGCAACCCCGAAGCCAGTGCACTGACCTTCGTCGGATTAGCCATCGCGCAGCTCCTGTTCGGCCCCATGCTGGTGATCACCGACCTCGCCGCGATGATCATACTGTACTCCGTGGTGGTATATGGCGAAGCCAAGCACGCCAAGCAGTTCATGGCTCTGTCCGTTGTAATGAGCCTGGCCGAGGCCATAGTCATCAACTCGACGCTCAGTCTCGGCCCCTTGCTGAGCACCTACGGCATCCCCACCATCGTCGGCGGAGGCGTCTGCGAGGCCGCAGCCAGCGATGCTTCAAAACCGGGATGCGCCGGTTTAGGGGTCGTCGGCTTGTTGGAGACCTTCGCCATCATCGTCATATTCATGCTGGCCGCCTGCATCACCGGTTATTGGCAGCGCGCCCGGCACCGAACCGTGGCCATATTGCGCGAACGCAACGCGGCCATCACCGAACGCGACCTCGAAGAACAGCACATCGCCCGTCTGGCCGAGCGTGCCCGCATCGCCAGAGACATGCACGACGTGGTGGCGCACACCCTGTCCATCGTCATCGTCCAGTCGGATGGCGGCCGGTATGCGGGTGCCCATGATGTGCGCGTGGCACGCACCACGATGGAGACGATTCGCGAGGAATCAGACCGGGCTCTGCGCAGCATGGGCGGCTTATTCGGGGTGTTCGGCGAAGTGCAGCACCACGATTACGGGGACATCGACGCACTCGTGGAGGAGGCGCGCCGGTCATCGTCGGATTCCATCGAACGCACCACGACCGGTACACCGAACCCGGATCTGTTGAACGGGCCGGCCGGCACCGCGGCGTTCCGCGTCGTGCAGGAAGCCCTGACCAACATACGCAAATATGCAGGACCGAACGTGCACGTTACCATTGAGGAGCATTGGGACGAGGCGCAGGTACAGTTCACGATTCACGATGACGGGCGCGGCGCCGCAGCTGCCCTTGACCGGCATAAACCGGGATATGGACTGTTGGGCATGCGCGAGCGCATCGAGGCATTGGGGGGCACGGTGACTTCCGGCCCATGTATCGGCGGAGGATTCTCGCTTATCGCCACCATCCCGTATGACTGCGCACGCAAGTCCTCCACCGATACACAGCCTCGCCTCCGACCGGTTATATTGTCACGCGACCAAAACACCCAGCGTACCTCGGCATCCCAATCCCAGATTCAGCCTGCCGCTGCCACGCCCGCCCCGGCAGGCTTCGCTGCAGTCGCGACTTCGCAGCGCATTCCGGAGCAGGAACACATCAATGTGGTGGAACGGTTCTCACATTGGGCCGAACGGCATTATCTGAGCGTCGACATCACCCTCACCGCAATACTCGTCACAGTGCTGACCGCATGGCCGGAAATCGGTTTCTCCATGACCATGAACTACGATTCGATGACCATCATCGACCGTCCTTCTTCGCATGCCACCGCTTTTCTGGCTGCGCTGTTCATGGGAATACCATTGGCGTTGCGGCGTCGGTTCCCGCAATCCGGCGCCGTCTTCGCCGCAACCGTCACCCTGGTGCATATCGTCTTCTTCCCTTCAGTCCCCTTTACCGACATCATGCTCTCCCTCGTGCTGCTGTATTCAGCTTGTTTGTACGGTCCAAGGCGTGCGGCCGTATGGTCGAACGTCATGGCATTGGCACTATGCGCGGCGTTCGCCGGCAAAGCCTGGACGATGACCATCGGATACACGACGACATGGCGCTGGCTCATGGCCGCCCCCTCCCTGCCGCACTCCGTTTACAGGGGAGCATGGATGTTCATACTGCCCATCGCGCTCACCGGGTATGCGATATGCATCATCGTCATCGCCGCGGCGCTGTGGGTGCGTCTGCGCGGCACCAACTCCATCGTGCTACGCAGCCATGCCGAAGCGTTGGAGGCTGAGCGGGACAAGCAGAATGTGCTGGCGGCCAACGTAGAACGCGAACGTATCAGCTCAGAGATACAGGCCGATGTCAGCCGGGCTTTGGGCGGGGTCATCGCCCAGACCGATGAGGGGCTGCGATTGCTCGACAGCATTGAGGCTCAGCGGACGGGTGCCCTTGAAGGAAGCGGTCTTTCTGTGGCACAGTCATCCCAGATCGCCGCAGCGTTCAAGGCAATCGGAGAGCAGGGACGGCAGGCGTTGGAACATATGCGGCATCTGCTCCAGGTACTCCGGCAGAACGAGGAAAGTCCCGATGGCGCCCAATCACGCGAGCCGAAGCTGCATCCGGTACAACCTAATGCCACGCAATCGCTGGGTGTCTGAACCGAACCTTTGCCGAGCCGGGTTGTTAGAGTGAAGGCATGAACGAAACATCATCCATCCGAGTGCTCATAGCGGACGATCAGGAGCTGGTACGTGCCGGGTTCGCGATGGTGATCGATTCCCAGGATGACATGGCCGTGGTCAGTCAAGCCTCCAACGGCGACGAAGCGGTGGCTACCAGCGCCGAGCTGCAACCTGACGTAGTGCTCATGGATGTGCGTATGCCCGGCATGGACGGCATCGAAGCCACCAGGCGCATCACCGACACCGCCGAGGCGGCTGGGCGGACAGTGCGTGTCATCATTCTCACCACTTTTGATTTGGACGAGTATGTGATGAGCGCCATCAACGCCGGGGCATCCGGATTCCTGCTGAAGGACACCGAGCCGGAGACGCTGCTCAGTTCGATCCGAACCGTCTACCAAGGCAATGCCATCATTGCGCCGAGCGCCACGAAACGTCTTATTGAGAAGATGAGTGAAACCTCATCCGGTGCAGGCCACGTGTCAAGCCCCTCGCTCTCGCAGCGCACCTCCATAGAGACTAACAACAACGCCGTCAATTCCCCGACCGTCGGCTCGGAAGGTGAAGGATCCTCGGCCGCTGGCATGACTTCACCGGATGCGGCAGCCACACCCGTGTTCTTCACCGACCCCGAACTTGACGACCTGACCGACCGAGAGCGCGAAGTGCTCATCGAGGTGGCGCACGGCCTGTCAAATCAGGAGATTTCCGACAAGCTGTTCATCAGCATGCCTACCGTCAAAACCCATGTGGCTCATGTGCTGTCCAAGATTCACGCCCGCAACCGTGTGCAGGCCGTGGTGTTCGCCTACGACAACCACTTGGTGTAGGGCTCCACCAGATATAAGAAGTCTGCGGGCAACGAGGACCGAAGGCAACCAGCAACAGACAACAGACAACAGACAACAGACAACAGACAACAGACAACAGACAACCATAGCAGGCATCTTCGGTAACGAAATGAGGGTGTGCCCCTTCCCCACCGATTGGTAGGAAGGGGCACACCCTCATTCTTCCTTCGCATACTGTCGCTTCAGCGGCAATGCTAAGGTCAGGCTTCGGCGAGCGCCTCCACCGGTGGCGTCTTCACCGCACGCCGCGCCGGGAAAATACTGGCTCCCAGTGCAGCCACAACGGCGATGACCAGCAGCACGATGGTATACGACCAGTTGAAGGAATATATCACATTGCCGTAGAAGCTGAAGACCATGTAGGATCCCAACCAGCCAAACCCGGTGCCCAAGGCAATGCCCAGGATGCCGTTCACCACCGCGATCAGCAGGGCTTCTACTGCCAGCGAGCGTTTAAGCTGGCCGCGAGTCATACCCAGTGCACGCAGCGTGGCCGACTCGCGAGTGCGTTCAATGACCGAGAGGCTGAGCGTGTTGGCCACACCGATGAGGGCGATAAGCACCGCTACGGCAAGCAACCCCACCAAGACCGCCATGATTTGGTCAATGGCCTGATCCCACTGCTGCCGGGCTGCCGCCGGGCCGGTCAAGGTCACTCCTTCAAAGTTGGCGGCCTGTTCCTGCAGTCGTGTGAACACTTTCATGTTCTGTGAACCGCTGGCCACGCTGCCGAGCAGAATATGCCCGTCCGTGTTCAGGTCTCCGTTGGTAAAGTGCGATATGTCCACGAATCCGGTGAATGATTCCTCGCCCACTTTACGGAAGTCAACCTGCTGAGTGTTGAGCGTCAGCTTACGTTCTTCGGGCTGCGAGGTCGCTTCCTGGCCTTGCTGGTCGGGCTGATTTCCACCGTTCTGCTGCAGCAATGTCACGCGGTTGCCGAAGTCGAGTTCTTTGCCGCTGACACCGTCGACTTTCGACAGCAGCACTGCATTGGAGTCCAAGGTCATGCCGTCAAGTTTGGCGTGCAGCACTTTATGCAGGCTTTGCATCGAGTCCACACCGATGACGGTCACCGACTTCTCGTCGCCGTCTGTGCCCTTAATGCTCGCCACTGCCGTGGGTGCATACAGCGTATCCTTCACGCCTTGCACTGCAGAGAGTTTGTCTGCAGTGGCCTTGTTCAGCCCGGATCCGGAAGCGGTCATGTCGACGCTGTAGTGCTCATCAAGCGTACTGTCCACGGTCGCTTTGCCGCTGGCTGCACCTGTGGCGATGGTGGAAACCAAGGTGACGCCAATGAGCAGAGCCACACCGGTGGCTGCCACGCGCTTCGGGTTCTTCTGAATGTTCGAGTTGGCGATGTTGGCGCTGGGGCCGATGTGAGACACCACCGCACCAATACCGCGCATGAGCACCGGCAACCAGAACGTGGCGGTGATTACCAGCCCCAGGAAGATAAGCGCACATCCGCCAATGGCTTGCAGCAGCGATGTGTCATACCCATTGCCGCTGTTGGCATCATCGGATTTGAGCAGAGTGGTCATGCTATGAGCACCTAAGTAGCACAGCAACGCTCCCAACGCCACCATGAGGGTGCCGGCAATGCCTCGTACTCGTCCTGCGGTTTTGGTTTCCATGGCTTCATATGGTCGCAGTGCTTCCAAAGGTGTGACATTGGTGGCGGAACGAGCCGAAGACAGGGAGGCGAGCACGGTAATGATCACGCCGAAGAGCAACGGCACCCAGATCACCGCAGGGGTGATGACCACATGTACGGGCGCTCCATCACCATTGAGAATATTGGTTTTGGCCATCAATGCCATCAAGCCAATGCCCGCCCCTATGCCAAGCAGCGAGGAGATAACGCCCAGCAGACCCGCTTCGGTGAGCACCGAACGGTACAACTGTCCCTTTTGCGCGCCGATGGCTCGCAGCAGCGCCAGTGTGCGGCGTCGCTGAGCCACCATCACCTGGAAGGTATTGGCAATGACGAGCGCGGCCACGAACATGGCCAGGATTCCGAAGACAAGCAGGAAGGTGGTGATGATCTGTGTGCCGCCCGAGCTCAGCGCCTTCATCTGATCGTCGCCAATCTTCTGACGGGTGTCAAGCTGGTAATGCTGCGGCATCATCTTGCGCAGGGCGGGAACTGCGGTATCTGCGGCCTGCTCGTCAATGTGGAACAGCACCGTGCTACTGGATACCGAGACTTGGCTGTAGTCCTTGACACCATTCATCAGCGCGAAGACGTTCTTGGACAGCACGGATGCACCACCGTACGAAGCGTACGCGGACTGCGTGTCGTGCGTCAGTCCCACCACGTGCAGCGTAAGTTTCGCCGGCAGCTTCGCACTGGTAGGAGCCGTCATCACATTGCTGCTGTTGGATTGGGTGTTCAGGGAGATCGTACTGCCGACGCTTGCCTTCAGCTCACTGGCCAGGGAGTCAGGCAATGCGATTTCGTTGTCCTTGCTGGGTTGGGTACCTTGAGCAATGTCGACCGGCAGCAGCGTGGCATCCGGTGACGTTGCCACGGCGTAGGTCATGGTCGTATGATCGCCGGTAATGGAGAACGGCGCGCTGACCGACGCTTCCGCTGCCTTCACGCCGTTCACCGAACGCATCTGGTCGAGGTGCAGTTCCCCGACTGTGGGCGAGGCGACCGAGCTGTCACCGGACATCTGAGCATCCTGGGTGTCGGAGTCGAGACCCATCACGTAGTTGGCTTTGCCGAATGACGCGGTGAGCTGGTCGGTCAGCGACCGTTCCATGGCGTTGCCGAAGAGGAAGGTGGAAGCGATGAACGCCGTGCCGATGAGAATGGCGATGCCTGCGGGAATAAGCATTTTCCCGCTTTTTTTCATAAGTTTGAGAGTGATTGACCACATATGTGTTTCCTTGAGAAGTTAAACCGTCACCTTGTTGACTGGGATGTGCGAGTCTGGCGCATCAGAACGCCTGAGACACGACCGGTTCGGATTCCTGCATGCGCCGCGTGGCCTGTTCGCGTTCCTGCATGAGCAGATCGCTCATCTGCTCGGCGTTCGGCTGGTGCACGTCGGCCACGATCTGACCGTCGGCGAAGACGATGGCACGGTCGGCATAGGACGCGGCCACTGCGTCGTGGGTGACCATGACGATGGTCTGTCCCAGCTCGCTTACCGAGCGTTTGAGGAAGCTGAGCACCTCGGCGCTGGATACCGAATCGAGGTTGCCGGTCGGCTCGTCGGCGAACACCACCTGAGGCTTGGTGATAAGGGCACGCGCGATGGCCACGCGCTGTTGCTGGCCGCCGGACAGCTCGGTGGGACGGTGCTTGAGCCGCTCCCCCAGGCCAAGCGTTTTGACGAGCATGCGGTACCAGTTCTTGTCGGCTTTGGCTCCTGCCAAGGTCAATGGCATCATAATGTTCTGTTCCGCGGTGAACATGGGCAGCAGGTTGAAGCTTTGGAAGATGAAGCCGATTTCGGTGCGGCGCAACTTGGTGAGGCCGTTATCGTTCATGCGGGTGATGTCGTGCCTGCCGAGCAGCACACGGCCGGACGTGGCTGAGTCTAGGCCGGCGAGGGTGTGCATGAGGGTGGATTTGCCGGAACCGGAGGGACCCATGATGGCGGTGAACTTGCCTTGCTCGAACCCGACGTTGACATGGCGCAACGCGTGCACCAGGTTCTCACCTTTGCCGTAATCCTTGACCAGGTCGATTGCCTGGACAGCGTAGGCGCGCTCGGTTCCTGCCGGACCATAGGCCGGAGGCTGCACCCCGGGTGCCGCGGCGGCATCGACGACCGAGGCGCCGGTGAACTCGGACGGCATGGTGTTGTTGGAATCGTTCATCGTAGAGCTCCATCTCATTGGTTGCTTTCGTTTATGATATGAAATTCTACGTGTCCGGTGACGGCGGCGACATCATGCGTTGGAACGAAATTGCGCTGAAGCCCAAAACAGCCCCGTCATCCCAAAGGATGAGCATAGGCCAACAGTTGGCGCTACCGGGAACTAGAGTCGGCAGTACCGGCGTGTGAGTTATGCAATAAGCGGCGGCATTCCCTATGAAAGGCAAAAAGATGACCGACACCCTGTACGACCGAAACCCCGACTATATCCCGCGTGTAGCCGCAGTGCACGACATGTGCGGCTACGGCAAATGTTCCCTGACCGCCGCCATCCCGATTCTTTCCGCCGCCGGTTGCGATGTGTGCCCCGTCCCCACGGCGCTGTTCTCCGCGCACACCAAATATTCGGTGTACACCTTCCACGACACCACCAGCATCCTCAACGACTATCTGGATGCCTGGCAGCAGGAGGATGTCGATCTGGACGGCGTATATAGCGGGTTCCTGGGGTCGGCCGAGCAGGTGGATCTCATCAAACGCCTGTACCGGGAATACCCCAAGGCGCTGCGACTGGTGGATCCGGTGATGGGCGACGGCGGGCAGATGTACCCGACCTATACGCAGGAGATGTGCGAGGCGACCGGCACACTGGCGGACGGCGCCGACGTGCTTATGCCCAACCTGACCGAGGCGGCGCTGCTGACCGGGCGTGACTACCCGGGGCAGAATCTGGACGAAGCACAAGTGGACGATTGGCTGGGTGCTTTGCTTGACCTCGGTGCCAAGAATGTGGTGCTCAAGGGCATCGACCGCGGTGACGGTACATTGCGCAACTATGTGGGACGACGTGAGAGCGGACGTGTAGTCAAGCATGAATTGGTGCACGAAAAGCTGCCCTACATGATTCATGGCACCGGAGATGCATTCGCCTCGGCGGTGTGCGGGGCTGTGCTGGCCGGCAAGCCGCTTGAACAGGCAGCCCAAGTGGCCGGCGAGTTCGTGCGCCACGCCATGGAGCATACGCGCCAACAGCCGCACTTTGAAGATCGTGGCGTGAGCTTCGAACTTGACTTGGGAGAGCTTACCGGCCTGGTCAAATAAGCACGGCACAGATAGTCGCGCCTATACGGACATACAAACACGGGCTGCAGTTGCGTACCGTTGTGTATCATCTGTGCAACATCTGCGCAACATCTGCGCAGCGCCGCCAGCAGCACGTCGTTATCACGAAGGTCCGCACTCAACAAAATGTATGTATTGGCTCCCGCCTTTGCATGCAGTTGAGCGCGGACCTTGTCAGCGCTGTGCCGCAATGAGGCGGGAGTCGGCAGCATGCAAGGGCGGTGATGCTTCCTCCACTGCCTTCTCCACATGTTCCGCCGTTGCCTCTCCGGTTATCCACAGACACGCCGGAAGGCTAAGGTTTCGTCCACATCGCTCTAAAATCCTTTGTTCGCAGTCGCCATTGTGGTTCTCTGGATGCATGACACATACCACAGCATCTACGACTCATCCATCGATACGGCCAGCAAGGCATGCTTTGCCTGGCAACCATCCCACGCGGTACACGCCACCGCCTCTCTACAGCGGAACATCCTTGCGGTTCCGCACTCCCCACCATCTCAGTGAAGCCGATTCTCTGGCATTACAGCTGCTTGACCCGACACTGTCCAGCCACCAGCTAGGAGCACTGGGCGAACAGTATGCTGCCGCGTGGCTCAAGCAACGCGATTGGCAGGTACTCACTCGCAACTGGCACACCCGGTTCGGTGAAATCGACATCGTCATGCTCAGCCCTGAGGACGTCATCGTCTTCGTGGAGGTGAAGACGCGGCGTTCCCTGCGCTTCGGCACACCACAAGAGGCCATCACCCGCAGCAAGCAGATCAATCTGCGACGAGCGGCCATGCTGTGGCTGAGTGAGGAAGGCAGACATGTGCGCCACACCAGCATCAGGTTCGACGCTCTGGCGCTGCTGGTCCAAGACGAGGTGACAGTACGTCACATTCAGGAGGCGTTCTGATGGTCATTGGCACCGCGATGTCAGTCGGGTTGGTCGGACTCAAGGCATTCACCATTCACATGCAGGCGTTCGTCTCCCCCGGACTGCCATATTTTTCCGTCATCGGTCTGCCCGACGCATCCTTGAGCGAAGCGAGGGAACGGGTCAAATCCGCCTGCCAGGCCAGCGGATTCTCATGGCCGCAGACTAGGGTCACCGTCAATCTCTCCCCCGCTTCGATGCCCAAGCGCGGTTCTTCCCACGACATGGCCATAGCAGTGAGCGTGCTGAGCGCATCCGGGGCGATTCCCGCCGACTGTTTGGCTCGGACAGTGGTGTTGGGCGAACTCAATCTGGACGGCACGGTGTTGCCGGTCACCGGAGTGCTGCCCATAGCGTTGTTCGCCAAGGAGCATGGTATCACCGATCTCATCGTGCCCAGTGGCAACGTGGATGAAGCTGCGCTGGTAGACGGACTTCGGGTACGGGGCGTGAGACATGTGGGAGAACTCATCGAGATGATGGGAGGCGATGCACGATACACCATTGCGGACGAGCGTCATACCGTCAACGATGTGGGACCTGAAAGCGGACATATGCCCGATGCGGGAGACATGGCCGATGTGGTGGGTCAAGAACATACCAAATGGGCATTAACCGTGGCGGCTGCCGGCGGCCATCATGTGCTGATGACCGGTCCGCCGGGATCCGGCAAGACGATGCTTGCCTCGCGCTTCCCAAGCATCATGTGCCCGTTGGACGAGCGGGAGCAGTTGGAGGTAGCGTCGATTCGTTCCCTGTGCGGCACGTTGGCCTCTCATGGTATCAGTGATATACCGCCGTTCGAAGCCCCGCACCACACTGCTTCGACGGCAGCACTCGCAGGTGGAGGGACTGGTGTGGCGTTGCCGGGAGCCATCACCCGGTCGCACTGCGGTGTGCTGTTCATGGACGAGGCACCAGAGTTCTCCCCCAGATCGCTGCAGACTTTGCGAGAACCTTTGGAATCCGGATATGTGGCACTTTCCCGATCGCGAGGCACAACGTACTATCCGGCCCGATTCCAGCTCATCATGGCCGCCAATCCATGCCCATGCGGTTACGGGTACGGCACCGGCGAGCGCTGCACCTGCCGAGAACGCGAACGGGTGCGGTACTTCGCCAGACTGTCCGGGCCCATCTTGGACCGCATCGACATCCAGATGGAGGTACCTCCAGTGGAACATATCGTCCAAGCAAACAAGGAGCAGGAATCAAGCGATTCCATACGAGCGAAAGTAACTCGCGCGAGAATGGCAGCCAAGGATCGTTTCAGAAAGCATCGTTGGGTATGCAACGCCCAAGCTTCGGGAACATGGCTGCGCGCCAATACTTCCGACAAGGCGATGGGCATCATCGACCGGGCATTGAGCGCCAACCGCCTGACCTTGCGCGGCGCCAACCGCGCCATGCGCCTTGCATGGACGCTGTCGGACCTGGCCGGATTGTCCTCTCCCGGTCCGGACGAGGTGTGGCAGAGCATCACCTTACGCACCAAGGAGCAGTGACATGACCGATACACGCCAACACACCGAATCTGCAGCAGAGATAGCTACCGCCAGCCACGTACCCGATGAGGACACGCTGGCTCGCGCGACGCTCACCTTTTGCATCGACGGCGCCGACGCACTCATGTTCGCGACCATCAAGGGCGCACAGGGTGCCATTGCGGCCTTGCGGCTCATCCACGAAACCAAGAGCGACAGCGCCGGTTGCAAAGCCAGTCAAGCTAAACTTGACGAGGTATTTGCAACAGGTACAGCGCGTTGGGGACGCAAGGTTAACGCTCGTGGCATGCAAGCATTCCATCGAGCCCTGCAACGTTGGCATCTGCGCCTTAATGCTTTGCCCAGCAACGACGAGAGCACTCTGATCGATTACTTCACCAACGGGGGCGAGCAATGGATCATAGGCCCCACTTCCCCATGCTGGCCCTCACAGTTGGACGATCTTTCCACCCGCAAAGAGTGGGCTACTCCGTTGTGCTTATGGGGATTGGGAGACCCCTATGCTTTAGTCAGCTGTTCGCAACCGGTCGCTGTGGTAGGTTCGCGCGGTACCAACGATTATGGTCGGTATGTGGCGCGTACCATCGCCGAGAATACAGCTGAGAATGGGCACCTCGTCGTTTCCGGTGGCGCGTATGGGGTCGATGCCGCAGCACACTGGGGTGCGTTGGAGAGCATGTCCAGGCTCGGCCCCGAGCATTCCGGCCGCACGGTTGCGGTATTTGCGGGAGGATTGAAGCATATGGGTCCGAGGCGCAACACCGACTTGTTTCAACGCATGCGCGAACAACGGGGCGCACTCATCAGCGAACTATGCCCCGATACGATTCCTGAAGCCAGACGGTTCCTACTGCGCAACCGCATCATCGCGGCGCTGTCTTCCAGTGTGGTCGTGGCACAGGCACGCACCCGCTCCGGCGCACTCAACACAGCCTTGTGGGCTGCCGACCTGGGACGCGAGGTCTATGCTGTGCCCGGAAACATCAACACTCCGGAAAACACGGGGTGCAATCATCTCATCAGAGACAATCGTGCCATGCTGCTCACCTCGGTCCATGAGACAGGTATCCGTCACGAAAGTCATGCACCGTCCGGCCTCCCGCACATAAACGCAATACCATGCACCACAGTGCCGGATGGCGAGGTCGCAATGATTACGTCATCCGCCGTCGCTCAATCAGCCACCGCCGGTTCAGAAGCACATGATCCAATCGACCATGCTTCGCTCAGCGAATGCCATCAAGCGATCATACGTGCGTACCGTAGGTGCCGGAACACCCGGATCGCCGCCACTCCCGACAATTTGCTCAACGCGCTCAACGCGTCCACTGCCGGCGGGTCTGGTTCCCAAAACGAGCCATGGACCATAGCAAAGCTCGGTCAAACGCTGGGAGCGATGGAATTGGAAGGTCTGGTCACCATGACCTTAGGAGTGGTCAGCCTTGCCACTGGCACTGTTCAAGGTCAACCACCCAGCCGTCCTCCCCGGCGTTCTCCCGATCGGAAGGACTTGGCATGAATCGCACACCTTCCTCTTCCAAAAGAGCGCGCTGCCGCATGGGACCGCCGAAAGCGAATCCCGGTGCCAGCGAACCGTCACGGAACACGACCCGATGGCAGGGAATGACACCTGGTTCGGGGTTGGCATGCAACGCGAACCCCACGAAACGCGCGTTGCGCGGATTGCCTGCGGCGGCCGCAACCTGGCCGTACGTGGCCACCCGACCGGCGGGTATGCTGCGCACCACGTCATACACTTTGGCATTAAACGATCCAGACATCGCTTCCATTGTCCACTCCGGCATCGTCAACACCACCACCCCAGTCACCAGCGGCAACACATTGCGTACCACACCCAACGCCACATTCAACACCGCCGCATTAGCGGCACGGCAGGGCTTGTGCGACAATCAAACCATGAACGAGCACCACGTGTATCCCATGTACGACGCCGTCATCGTAGGAGCCGGAGCCGCAGGATTGTCGGCGGCGTTGGCCATGGTACGTCGCACAACGACCGGCACGCAGCACACCAGCACCGACAACAACAGCGGCAACGACAACAACGGTGCCGGCAGCACTCCGCGCATTCTCGTTGTCTCCAAACTTCAGGCGCTGCGTTCGCATACCGGGGCAGCGGAAGGCGGCATCGCCGCAAGTCTGGGCAACTCAGAACATGATGACTGGCATTGGCACTATTACGACACCGTCAAAGGCGGCGACTGGCTGGTGGATCAGGATGCCGCGCAACTGTTGGCTCAGGAGGCACCCCGCACCGTCATCAGTCTTGAGCATGACGGGGTGGCATTCTCCCGAACCGAGGACGGACACATCGCCCAACGCAGGTTTGGCGGCCACACCGCCGAGTTCGGAGGCCGGCCTGTAAAGCGCGCAGCCTATGCCGCCGACCGTGTGGGACACCAGATCCTCTATTCTCTGTGGCAGCAGGCGCAAGGGCTCGGTGTGGAGTTCGCCGAAGAATGGTACGTCACCGACCTGGTGCTCAGCGAAGACAGCAATGCCGTAGAAGGCGTGGTCGCTCTCGACACACATACCGGGCAGACGCATGCGCTCAACGCGTACAACGTGGTGCTCGCCACCGGAGGAGCAGGCCGCCTGTTCCAGACCACGTCTAACTCTTGGGACTTGACTGGAGACGGCATGGCACTGGCGGTAAATGCCGGACTGCAGTTGGAAGACATCGAATTCATCCAATTCCACCCAACCGGGCTGGCACACACTGGGATATTGCTTTCCGAGGCGGTACGCGGCGAGGGCGGTGTGCTGCGCAACGCCGATGGTGAGGCGTTCATGGCACGATACGCGCCCGAACACCGAGACCTTGCCGCAAGAGACGTGGTAAGCAGGTCCATAATAGCCGAAGTCGATGCAGGTCGGGGCGTGCCGGACCCCAAGGAACCCGATGGCCCGAGCGACTGCGTATGGTTGGATCTTACGAGCATCGGCACTGAGCGCATGCATGAGGCACTGCCCCAAGTGCTCGATACCATCACCCGGTATGCAGGTCTGGACCCTACCCACGACTGGGTGCCCGTCAAACCCACCGCGCACTACACCATGGGCGGCATCCCCATCACCACCGACGGCGAGGTATACCGGTGGGAGCACGATGAACGCCGACTGATCACTGGGTTGTATGCGGCCGGGGAATGCTCTTGCGTCTCCGTGCATGGCGCCAACCGTCTGGGCGGCAATTCGCTGCTCGATGCCTGCCTGTTCGGCACACGCGCCGGTACGGCCATCGCCGAACGAATACTCACCGTACCAACCGTTTCCGAGCATCAAGACAGCAGCGGAACACTCAACCAAACTGGGTTGTGCGAACACACTGCCGAGGCGCGACGGCAGAGCATCGAAGCGATGTTCAAGCAAGACATCTCCGAAGTATCGGAAACATCAGCAGCAGCAACAGCAAGCGCACATGCAAGCCCGTCCGCACCAGAGTCACTCGACCGCAGCGATACCAACCCGTATGCGCTGCTCGCCCAACTCGGCTCCATCACGGAACGCGCGCTGGCCGTACGCTGCGATGAGAGCACCATTGCCGAAGCCATACACCTCGTGGAGCACGACATCATCCCCCAAGTCAGACAGCTGCACGCCCACAGCGACACTGCCGCATTCAACCAAGAGGTCACGGCCATCATGGAAGTCGAACATCTTAGTTCTCTGGCTCTCACCATGCTCCATGCGTCACGGGCGCGGCATGAATCACGTGGATCGTTCAGCCGCAACGACTTCCCGCAACGCAACGACGAAGCGTTCTTGTCACACTCCATGACGGACGCTTCTGGATCCGTGACTTGGCAACCGGTTCACATCATTGACATGCCTCCGCAACGGCGCTCATACTGACGGCAGAAACACACTAAACCTGACCTACAGCGCACTGCACGGCAACACCGTACGAAACATACAGGTGCAGTGTGCCCGAACGACGAACACCGCCGAAAGTGACACTTTGCACCGGTAAAATCGTGTAGTGCGTGATAATGGAGATACCGGGGTACATGTGAGCGTCAGCCACGGCGCGAACACGCGAATGAACTCAAAGGAGACGAGGAGCGATGACACAGACCAGCAGCGAACTTGCCACAGTGACCTTGCGCGTCAGCAGGTTCTCGCCACGTGCACAAACCGCGGCTCGCAAGTCCAGCAGCCCGTTCGGCGAGCGCAAGTCCAGCAACCCCTTTGGTTCTAGCAGGACTCCAAACCGCCCTCGCGGCAAACGGTGGAGCCAAGACTACGAGTTGCAGGTCAGTCCGGACACCACGCTGCTGGATTGTCTGCTCACCGTCAAACGTACGCTCGACCCGACCTTGGCTTTCCGTTATTCGTGCGGGCATGGCATCTGCGGTTCAGACGCGGTTGCAGTCAACGGCTCCCCAACACTGTTGTGCACAGCAACCGTGATGTCCTGCGCCAAACCTGAGCAACCCGCGTTCCGTCGCACCAACGCGGCTCCATCATCGCACACCGCTGCCGCATCCGGCACAGCTGACGATGCCGGCACTGCCAGTGCCACCAATGCTGAGAACGCCGCTCAATCATCACCCAATACCGACCTTGGCGTCATCGAGATCGCTCCACTCCCCGGGTTCACGGTGCAGCGCGACCTCATTGTGGACATCGACACCATGATGACGCAGATCGCCAGTCTCAAACCGTACCTTCAGGCTGCAGGAACGCTGAAAACCAAACCCAATGGCGACGTGGACATGTTCGAATACCTCCAGAATCCCGAACAGCTGGCCCGCTACGAGAAGCTGACCACGTGTATCTCCTGCGGTATCTGTGAGGGCAGCTGCCCGGTATATGCCGGTGGCGAAGCGTTTCTTGGCCCGGCGGCCCTCGTTTCAGCAGGACGGTTCATCAACGATTCCCGCGACGAGGCAAAGCAGGAGCGCATCGATGCCATCTCGTCTAGTGACGGAGTTGCAGCATGTGCTCAGGTGCGCTCGTGCAGCCGTGCCTGTCCGCAAGGCATCGACGTAGGCGAGGAGATGTGGAAACTCGTGTCGCTCACCAACAGCTGCCAGCAATAGCTTCCCTGCCAGGGCATGTACTACAGTGGGTTGATATGAAGAACTCGTTGCCCTCCACCGTAGCCACCGTGTGGCAAGCTGCCGAACAGCATGCCATCCACTGCAATCAAACTGTTGCCGACCAGCCAAATCAACCGCAGCACGGCCAACCCCAGCAAGATTCCGGTACAGGCAGCGAGACCAAGACAAACACCGGTATACAGCCGTCTACCAAGATCAGCAGCACCAGCTCCACCAGCAGCGCCTCGCCCTCAAAGTCAACAGGCGCACAGTCCCCTCTTCCCCAGCCCTCACCTGCCGAGCAGCTTGCGCACAGCGCCGCCCAGGCACAACTGCTTACCTTCATGACACGTGTGCTTCACGCTTCATCGGCAATCAGTGTGGGCACCGATTCCACGCCCGAAGCCATGGCGTTGGCTGCCGGGTTTAACCGCGAAGGTCAGCTGACCGTGGTCGATTCGTCGCCGCACGGTGCCGATGACGCACGTCAGCACTTCGATGCGGCCGCATATCCCGGCGTGAGCCTGCGCGCGGTGAGCACGTCCCCTGCCGAGTTTCTGCCGCGCTTGAACCCCAACAATTATGACATCATCGTGGTGTCCGGAGACCCCGCGAACTACGAGCCGACCGTCAAGCAAGCAGCGACACTGCTGCGAGACAACGGCTTCCTGCTGCTCACCGACATGCTCAACCCCAACGACCATGACAAGGCGCGCATCACCACTGATCTGCTCAAACAGTTGGAGAACGACGATCGGTTCGATACCGCCCTCACCCCCACCGGTACCGGCCTGGCCATCGCCACGCTGCGCTAGTGCGGGCAGGCACTCAGCCGGCACTGGTCAACACTGGAACACTGACAGCAGCGGCGTGCCACAATACGCCGTGTTGACAAGAAGATGCTCAAAATTCGTAGGACTTGACTGGCCGGAATGCAAGTCAACCTTGCAATGTTGTCGCATCATGCATTCGTCATGACATATACTCCCAAACATAACGGTTGTTAGTTATGTCACAGTTATTATATACAATGTTTAGCAAGTATGCGTTGGCTTTGCCCTACCAGCAGTGCCGGCGTACGCGCAGAAAAGCACAGTTGGCGCCGAGCGGTTCGGGCGCACACACATGGAGGAATCGTTCGCATGACCTTGCCTACCACCACAGGCCGCCACGCCAGCAAGCCAACCCGCGGCAATGCCACCAGAATCATCATCGCGGCACTCGTATGCCTTGTCACTCTCATTCCTACCGGTCTCAGCGCCGTCGCAACGGAAGGCACCGCCACCGCAGCTGGCGACGCGGAGTCCAGCATTGCATCACTTTCCAGCGATACAGCCTCACAGGCATCAAATATTACCCCCCCCCAGCAAAGTAAACTATTAGGTTCCAGCGCAGCAAAGTTCGATGCCGGTGCGTCTGCGCTTGCAGACATAGGTACCGCCAACGTAGACGCACAATCTGATGATGCAAGTAACCCTTTGACTCGAGGCACCGTCAATTGCGTGGAGGACAGCGGCTTCACCGTTTCCATGGGCAATGACCCTTCCCCCAGTACAGGCAGTCCTGGCCGCCCTGGCTTTCAACCCATTAAACCCGGCAGTTCAAGCTCGCTCGGCGGAAGTGTCAAAAGCCAAGTAAACCGATGGGGAACGTTCTGCGCTGTCACCGCCACCAACACCATTCAGTTCCGTTATTCCACCGGTGGGGCCACTCAAGGTGATTCGTCGCAAACCATCTTCTACGACGCCCACACAGACGGTCCCAATATTTCCTTCTCCGCCATCGACACTCAGGTCAATACCACGCAGCCCTACAAATGCTCATACAACGGCAGCGTCTACTACACCGGCAACGTCACGGTTCCCTCATGGAGTGGAACAATATGCAGCAACGGCCGTCCCTCAAACGATATCGCTTGCAACGGTGGGCATCAGTCGCTTGATCCCGATGACCCGACCCTTGGCACACCGCCCGACACTGAAGACCAGTCGCCCTCGACCCTCGATGTTCAATCACGTGCCACTGGTACCGCACAACTTCAACCCAATACATACTGCACAAGCAGTGGTAGACCGCGCAAATGCTATGACTACGAAGGCAATAGCGCTCATTTAATATTGCGAGCTCCTATTGTGAGCGTCCAGTGTCCTGCTGCAACAGCATTCGACCAGTATCGGCTGAACGGTGGTGGCGGTTCGGCCGGCATGCCCGCTTACAACCGCGTCTACGTACCAGACATCAACGGCTACGACGTATCAGTATCCAACGGCAGCTGGGATCCCAACAGCCGCACCGTCGCCATGCCGCAGCCAGTCAACAGCGCCGGCACCCCCGTGTACGGCACAAACCTGCAAACAGCCACCGATGCCGTCACCACCGTCATCTACACCAGACCCGCAGCATCACTGACCGTCCACTACACCAAAAACGGAGTCGAAGACACCAGCCTACAACAAGTGTTCAACGGATACCGAGGAGATGCCATCACCACCGCAAACAAAGCGTTGAACGTGCCCAACGGTTATTACATTGACTCGGGTACACCACCGCTAACATGTACCGACACATCGTGCACCCTACCCGCCAACACCGCGTATCCAGCAGGCCACACCGACTACTGGATCACCTGCTGGAAAACCGTTCCCAAACACGAATCCTGGAACGCCACCCTCATCGTCCACTACAAAGACGACCAAGGCAACACCCTGCACCCGGACCAAACCAAAACCGTCACCATCACCCGCGACTACACCACCAGACCAGACACCGGAACCTCCATCACCGACACCGGCTGGACCTACCCCGGCAACGACCCCACCGTCATCTGGGGCACCGTCGATGAAACCAGAAAAATCCTCATATTCACAATCGACAGCCCCACCATCCCCAACTACCACACCAACCAGCCAACCGTCACATGCCAAACCGGAGTCTGGCTCAACACCATCGCAGACGGCGGCAACGACACCAAAGAAGTCACCGTCACCTACCACCGCACCGTCACCGCGCTCCCGTTCACCGGCGGCACCGCCACCGCAGCCACAGTAGCGTTCATCGGTGCCATCATCGCCGCAGTGCTGCTCACCGTCACCCTAGTGTTGAAACACAAACAACACCACATCGCCACCAACTAACCCAACCCTATAACTCCGCAAATCGGTACATTTCGGTCACCATACCGCAACAAACTGACCGAAACGTACCCATCATCCCATCAACCAACCAGACTTCCGTCACCAGCCGCAACCTCTCTCAACCCAAGGCGATGACGGAACCATAAAGAGTGGTTGGGTGCAACAACACCACCGCACCCAACCACCCACACCCGCCAAGCACGTCAACAATCCATGAGAAAGCCCGTCCTACAAAGTGCAGGACGGGCGGAATACCTTGACTACGAGTGCACTACTCAATACTCGTGAGCCATCTCCCCTACTTCAACTCGCTGTCACCGCCTCTCATGGAGTACCAGCACAACGCCAATATCACCACATCAGCAACATCTGGGCGCACCTTGCCAGACAAGGTCACCACCAACACCACCATCAGCAGAACCAACGAACCCGAACCAGGCCCCTCATAGTTGTTACGCACGTTACGTGCCTTTCTTTTACAGTCACGCCGTTTCGGCGCGACCAATGTCGCGTCGACTGTTGCCGACCGGCCGATTGCCCTTTTGTTGAAAGGATGTTCGACAAGCTCAAGCGTATCATGTATAGTAAGCCTTGTCGGTTGGTAAAGCACTTGTTGACGTTCCCACTTTGAGGCGGGCTAAACACTTCTTCGGGGACGGGCTCCCAGCTGATAGGGCAGTTTGTTGTTCTGTCCTCTTTTGCCAGGGTTCCCAAGTTCGCTTGGGAACCCTGTGTCGTGCTAACCTTGTGATGCTCTTCAGTCATGTTTGGCATCCATGCACCTTTTAGGAAGTTTGAGTTATGCAACAAAATCCTACTTTCTGAAGACACGTTCGGTCTGTCATATACGGTCCGGGTACGGCCGTACCTTTCTAAGAACTACTATCAGGGTATGCAGCAAAATAACGAATTTACGCTCTTCAACACGGCTCTGCTTGCAAGACGTGCCATTGCACCGGCACGCGGTTCACGCGACTAACCAAATATAAAATAGACTAAACTAAACTTGAAAAGTTCAGTAAATTTGGAGACTTCAGCACTGAACATTCACTGTGCGCCAGACAGGATTCGAACCTGCGACCTGCTGATCCGTAGTCAGCTGCTCTAATCCACTGGGCTACTGGCGCGCACTGCCACATTGTGGCAACTCGACCATTCTACTGCGAAAGCAGACTCTGCGCAATACCGCGTGTTGCCAAATACATGTGATTCATCTCAATGTGCCTCGTCACAATGCATACGCAGCACCACAGCACTAAACCCAACGAAGCCGCCAGTCACCAGCCGAAACCAACAAAACCACCCGTCACCAGTCACCAGCCGAAACCTGAAGCCCTAAATCCACCAGCTGCAACCCTAAACCCAAAACCCGCAACCGGCAAACTACAGCCTAAAAGTCACAAACTGGAACCTGCAAGCCGCAACCCTAAACCCGCAAGCCACAACGAAAACAGTTCACACAGCGCCTTATGCCACGCGCAGTCTACTGACCTCAGGAATATCTTGGGTATTCGCCTCATCGCCGCCATCGCCAAGCCCGGCTTCGATGCCTTCTGCCACTGCTGCACCGTCAAAACCAGTCCCCGAAACCAGCTTCGGAACACCCTCACCGTTGACGGCAGCCTCATCCACCACCACTTGGCTGACATCACTCATCTCCGGAAGCTTGAACATCGTGTCTTCAAGCGTCTTCTCGATGATGCCACGCAGCCCTCTGGCACCGGTCCCCTCACTCATTGCGGCATGGGCAATGGCTTCCAGCGCCCCGTTCGTGAAGGTTAACTCCACACCATCGACCGCAAACAGCTTGCTGTACTGTTTGATCAGCGCATTCGCCGGCTTGACGAGAATATCGCGCAAATCGGCTTCACCAAGCTTTTCAAGCACGCTCACCACCGGCAGGCGCCCGATGAACTCTGGCAGCAGCCCGAACTGGGCCAAGTCATCGGCACACACATGAGTCAGAATCTCTTGCGCATCCAAATCACGCACATGCCAGGAAGCACCAAACCCGCTCTCACGCGCCCCCATGCGAGTCCTAATGATCTCGTCGAGCCCCACGAACGCACCCCCACAGATGAACAGGATACCGCGCGTGTCCATTTTGACCATGTTCTGTTCGCGATGCTTGCGGTTGCCCTCCGTCGGCACAGTGGCAACAGTGCCCTCCAGAATCTTCAGTAGGGCCTGCTGCACGCCCTCACCGCTCACATCGCGCGTGATGGACGTGTTTTCACCGCTTTTGCGCGCTATCTTGTCAATCTCATCGATGTAGATGATGCCGTGCTGTGCCCGTTCCACGTCACCGTCGGCGGCTTGCAACAAGCGTTGCAACACGGTTTCCACATCATCGCCAACATAGCCCGCTTCGGTGAGCGTGGTGGCATCGGTGATAACGAACGGCACGTTCATGACGCGCGCCAGAGTTTGCGCCAAATATGTTTTGCCAACACCGGTGGGGCCAAGCAGCAGGATATTCGATTTGGCTACCTGCACTTGAGAAAAATCATCGGCCGGCAGACCAGTCCCCAGACCGGCTGCGCTACCATAGGCGACACTCCCAGCGCTACCTGTGGCAGCACCGGTTCCGTTTGCGGAGGTATCCGCGCGCATGCCGGACGTCCCCTTGCTATCAGGCTCAACACCACCGCGCTTCGGCATCGAAGCGGAAGCCGCGGCTTCCTCCTGCAGTTCCATGCCCACACGCTTGTAATGGTTGTAGACCGCCACTGACAGGGTACGCTTGGCCTGCGGCTGCCCCACCACATATTCGTCCAAATACCGGTAGATCTGCGTCGGTTTCGGCAGCGACAGCGTGCTGGCTTGAGCATCGTTCTGCCGCTCTTCAGAGATGATATCGACGCACAGAGCAATGCATTCGTCGCAAATCGCGGCCGCCTGACCGGTGACGAGCTTGCGCACCTGCCGTTCGGTCTTGCCGCAGAACGTGCAGCGGGGTACTTCCTCGTTGTAACTCACCACGCGTCCCATAGTGACCCCTTATCGTCGTCGTCCTCAAACCAACGATACCCCGAACACAGAACGTTGGGTGCTGGTCTCAGAAATGCAGCCAATTCGCTGCACCTAACATACAAGCGCGGCCGGCGTCCCCACATCGGGAGAGCACCGGCCGCAGCAGAACGAACCCTGCCTTTTGCGCCGAGCTGCACTACCTGCGGTGCGCCAGCACCTCGTCCACCATGCCGTATTCCTTGGCCTCGTCAGCAGTGAGGAAGGTATCCACCTCGATGTCTTTGGCGATGCGGTCTTTAGGCTGACCGGTGTGCTTGGAAAGCGTCTCCTCGAGCCAGGAACGCATGCGCAGCATCTCCCTGGCCTGAATCTCAATCTCCGTGGCCTTACCGAAACCTTGGTCGATGGCAGGCTGGTGGATGAGCACGCGCGCGTTGGGCAGCATAAGACGCTTGCCCTTGGCGCCGGCAGCCAGCAGAATGGCCGCTGCAGAAGCAGCCTGCCCCAAGCATACGGTCTGCACATCCGGCTGGATGTACTGCATCGTGTCGTAGATGGCCGTCATGGCGGTCATGGAACCACCGGGAGAGTTAATGTACATCATCACGTCACGGTTCGGATCCTGGCTTTCCAGCACCAGCAGCTGCGCCATGATGTCGTCGGCGGAAGTATCATCCACCTGTACGCCCATGAAGATGATGCGATCCTCAAACAGACGCGAGTAGGCGTCCTGCGTCTTCATGCCGTATGGCGTCTTCTCGCTGAACTGTGGCATGACGTAACGGTCGCTCGGCACGAATCCGGCCACACCACGTGGGCCTGCGAGACGCTCGGCACGGGAGACGAACTGCGCTTCTTCACTTGCCATATCTCATTCACCTTCCTTGCCGGCAACACCAGCCGTGCTCATTGAACCAGGCGTGGTCACGATCTTATCGAAGAACCCATAGTCCAACGCCTGCTGGGCGGTATACCAGTGGTCGTACTCGTTGTCGCGGTAAATCTCCTCCAGCGTGTGACCGGTCTGGTCGGCGGTGAGCTGCGAAAGGGTCTGCTTCATATCCATGATGAGCTCGGCGTTGATGCGCACGTCGGTCTGCGTGCCGCCGATACCGCCGGAAGGCTGATGCATGAGGATGCGTGCATGAGAAGTGGCAAACCGCTTGCCCTTCGCACCGCTGGACAGCAGGAACTGACCCATGGAAGCCGCCATACCCACAGCCACGGTGGCCACGTCCGGTTCGATGAGCTGCATGGTGTCGTAAATGGCCATGCCGGCGGTGATGGAGCCGCCGGGAGAGTTGATGTACAGCCAGATGTCTTTCTTGGGGTCCTCGGCTGCAAGCATCAGCATCTGCGCGCAAATCACGTTGGCATTGGCATCCTTGACCTCGTCACCGAGCCAGATAATGCGTTCCTTGAGCAGCCTGTTGAAAATCGGGTCCGTGATGGACGGAGCGGAATCCCCATCGTCCATCGCTGGCGTGGATGTCAGAAAACCTGCCACCATATCTCCTTCAACGAGTTATATGTTTGTGGGTCAATATTACCCCGACGGTTGCGACAGCCGTACACTTTGCGCTCATAGCCTCGAAGCCATCGAATTAGTCGTATAGTTCGGCTAATGCACCAGCTTCGCAGCACACCATGCGCACGCGGCTCCCAGCCCAAGCGGAACCATATACGACACTGGCACACCGGTTAATTCCATCACCAAAAACATGGCCATAAGCGGCGCCTGCTGAGATGCAGCAAGTAGGCTGGAAGCTCCCACTAGAGCGCATGCGCCTACTGTGAGACCGGCTGACAGACCAGGCATGAGCGACAAAGTCACCACTCCCAGCAGTGCCCCGCACACCGCTCCCAGCGCAATGCCTGGTTGCAGTACGCCACCCGAAGCGCCAGAGCGAATTGTCAGCACTGTCAACGCTGCTTTGGCCAGACCAACAGCCAGCAGTACGCCAACACCAGTCCACTGTGCACGCGCGGTCGGAGTCATGGTAGAGAAGGCAAGTTGAGCTGCAGCGCGACCGTTACCCATCACTTGTGGCAACCACAGGGCCACTACCCCGGTGAGCAGCGCGGCAAGCGGCATGCACCACAGTATCGGTGCACCAGCGGCACGATGCCGTTGCGCCCATCCGGAAGCTTTGCGGAACGCAGCTCCCAGCACTCCGCAGCACAATCCACACACCACGGCGAAGCCGATCATGGCCCATCCAGGATTGCCCATGCTTGGAAGCAGCACTTGATAGAAGGTCTCCTGCCCGCGCACCAGAGATGCCACGAATGCCGAAATGGCCGACAATCCCAGTGCCAAGGCGACCACGCGACCGGTCATCTCGGTCAGCAATATCTCTACCGCGAACATGGTACCGGCCATCGGCGCGTTGTACACTCCCGCCAAGCCTGCAGCCGCAGCGCATGCCACGATGACTTCGGTTCCGCGCTTATCCACGTGCAATGCTGCTGACACGCGTTGACCCAGCAGCGCACCAAACTCGCGAGGAGCCACCTCACGCCCCACCGACGACCCGGAACCTACGATGAGAATCTGCAGCAGCACATGCACCGTGGTCTGAACAAAGGGCATATGCTCCCCCGCCACTGCTTGTTTCACAGACGGCACTGCAGCAGTACGGTTGCGCAACCACCACCACACTGCTGCCGCGAATATTGCACCTAGAACCACGGCAAGAATGCGCCGTGACGGTGCTACCGATGAGGGACCTGGCGTCTGCGGGCTTTCAACGAACCCAAGCGTCAGCTGTTCCACCCATTTCAGCATGACCGACAGCAGACCGGACGAAAGACCAACGGCAACACCGAGCACCACTAGTCCAGACACGAGTGCGCTGCGTCGTTTCCAATCTGTGGCACTGCGCATCATATCTCTTTTCTCCATGCCGCTCTTGCTCTGTAATTTCCAGGGAACACACACATGTCGCGGGAACGGGGACTATACAACCTGCTCCCGGCGCTCAACCACGAGTTGCATTCCGCTAGCTTGTTGTATGTCACTCGCCCGGAACCTGTTGCAAGCCTGCAATATGCAAGAAGCCCGGGCGTACCCGGGCTCCCATAATCACTGCAATTCGAGCTGCACAACCGGCAACCGCCAAAGCGCAGCTGATCTGCAACAACGCTCATAGGCGCTGCACATCACAGCATCCGCAAACCTTGCCTACTCAGCGTCGTCCGCTTCGGACTCGTTGCTCAGTTCGTCCGCAACGGCGGCGGCTGCGGCTGCAGCCTGTTCGCTCTCGGACTCGTCAGCAGCCTCTTCGGAGCCGTCCTGCAGGAACTCGCTCAAATCGAGCTCAGCACCATCAGAGGTGAACTTCACTGCGCGCATGCCGGCGATCAGACCCTTGGAACGGCCGACTTCCTGCACGGCGGAGCCCAGCTGCCCATTGTTGACAATGGCGTTGATGAACGCGGAGGGATCCATGCCGTACTGCTGAGCGATGGAAGCGAGGAAGTTGGTCACGTCCATTTGAGAGACCTTGACTTCCATCTGCTCCGCCAGCGTATCGAGCACAATCTGGTCGAGCAGTTCCTTCTCGACAGTCTCGGTAGCTTCCTTCTTCTGTTCTTTGGTGGCCTTCGACGGGTCAGCGCTCACCTGCTTGAGCTGCTCGTTGACCATCTCTTCCTTTACACCCTTGGGCAGCGGAATATCCTGGCCTTCCTTGAGCTTGGCGAGGAACGCGTCACGCGCGTCGTTGGCCTGGCGCCCCTTGGTGTCGAGCTCACTCTGCTTGCGCACATCGGCCTTGAGCTCTTCGAGCGTATCGAATTCAGAGGCTTCCTGAGCGAAATCATCGTCCAGCTCGGGCAGCTCTTCAGCCTTGACCGAGTTCACCTTCACCTTAATCTGAGCCTTTTCGCCTTCGTGCTCGCCGCTCTCGAGCGTACCTTCGAAGGTGGTCTCCTCACCTGCGGACAGACCTTCCAGAGCTTCGTCAATGCCATCAAGCAGAGTACCGCTGCCCAGTTCGTAGCTCACGCCTTCCTGGGAATCCACGGACTCGCCGTCAATCTGCGCATCCAGATCGATGTTGGCATAGTCGCCCTTGGCCGCAGGACGGTCCACGCCCACGAGGGTACCGAAACGCTGGCGCAGAGCGTCAAGGCGCTTATTGACATCCTCGTCGCTCACCTCAACCTTGGCTACGTCGATCTCCATGCCGTCAAGCTTGGGCAGCTCGATGTCGGGGCGACGCTCCACGGTGGCCACGAACTTCAGCTTGGTGTCGTCCTTGGCGGATTCCGGCATCTCCTGCACATCCAGCTGGGGCTGTGCCATGGGGCGAATCTTCTTCTCTTCCAAAGCCTTGGAATACAGCTCGGGTACGCCATTGTTGGCGGCCTCGCCGGCCACGGTCTGATAGCCCACGCGCTGCTCTACAACCTTGCCGGGCACATGACCCTTGCGGAAGCCAGGAACGTTGATCTGCTTGGCAATCTCGGTGCGAGCCTGCTCCATGTAGGGGTCGAACTCTTCGGGGTCGACGGTGACGGTGAGCTTCACCTTGGTGGGCTCGAGATTCCTGACGCTGATTTTCACGCTAGTCTCCTGACGGTGTATACGACTACTTCTGCCCTAAAGGCAACCCTCATATGATAACTCGACTTACGGACTCTGCCACAAGGTCTACCTGCCAATGTCGGGCACCCTCCCCCAGCATGAACCCTGCCACATCGACATCGCTCACAGACTCACACCAACATAACGAACGCAGGATGCGAGGAGAGAGAATCATGTCCTGAGACGTGTGAGTGTCTTGAGCCACCTGCTCCACCACCGCACGTGCCAACTGAAGCCGTTCCAGGCGTTCTGGGTGCTTGACCCGCCACTGCTTGAGTGATCGGGGAGCTTTGCCGTGTGCATTGACTGGGTGAACACTGTATTGAGGCCACTGACTGCGCGGCAGATCAAGCGCATCTTGGATGGCCTGCTTCCATACCGATGGCTTCACTGAACGCTGAATGGGCGCATACCGTTCGAACATTTTGCGCTGGTCACGCCCCACCCCGTGCACGCGTACACGCTCGTTAAGTGAACGGATGGCGCGGAACTGACTGGCATTGTGCGGTTTTTTCAACGCGGCTTCTACGATGGCGGCGTCGGCAAGCAGCAACGTGGGTTCGATGTCGTACCGGCGAGCCAATCGGTCGCGCTCCTCCCACAGCGATTTGGCCACAGCCTGGGCACGCCGATCGTGACTGAGCGAGGTGAAGTGCGAGATGGAGGTCCACGGATCCACGCGCTTGGGCTTTGGAGCCAATCCCTGCTCCAGAACGTACGCGAATTCTTCCTCGGCCCACGTCGTTTTGCCTTGCTGCTCTAGGTCTTGCCTCATGCGCTCAGCCAGTTCGGCGAGTACCTCGACATCGAGGGCCGCATAGTTGCGCCAGTCGCGTGGCAGAGGACGAGTTGACCAGTCCGAGGCAGAATGCTCCTTGGCCAGCCGCAATCCAAGGTAGTGCTCGACCACTGATGCCAACCCGTATTTGCGCTGTCCAAGCAGTCTTGCCGCGACTTCGGTGTCGAACAGCGCAGACGGTTTCAGTCCCAGTTCCGCAAATCCCGGCAGATCCTGCCGCGCGTCATGCAATATCCACGTGACTCCATGGACTGCTTCGTTGAACACATTCCAGTCAACACCAGCCTC
Organism: Bifidobacterium sp. ESL1133; assembly: GCF_058107325.1. NCBI lineage: Bacteria > Bacillati > Actinomycetota > Actinomycetes > Bifidobacteriales > Bifidobacteriaceae > Bifidobacterium > Bifidobacterium sp. ESL1133. The sequence continues at coordinate 89,848 of NZ_JBYLUI010000002.1, forward strand.
GGCCAAAGCAACAGGGTCAAGCAAGAAGATGCCGGCACCTTCTCGCTTGCACTGGATCAACCAGTCCCGGTGCGAGTAGCGATAGCCGTACGCGCGTTCGGCATCGACAGCAATAGGCCCTGTTGCTTTGGACAGAGCGGCACAGGCGTGTGTATACCCTTCCAAGGTGTCGGTGACATCGGGCACGCCACCTGCCGGCTCGGACAGCAATATTGGCTCGTCACCTGGCTCATCGATCACGCCGAAGGCCTCCTAGCGTCATATGACCGTCGCAAACAATACGTGGTCATCGTACGCGCAGCCGTTGCCAACGAGCAGATGCGGAGGCATCTTTTCGTGCAAATCAGAGGCGCAGTTCGTTCGGCTACCGTCTCGGTGTCCTAGCAGCAGATAGTGAGGTCGCTTTAGTACACGGTGAATCCATGGTCTCTGAACTGGTTCTGCACGCGCTGTTTCAGCTCCCGGCTGGGGCCTTCACAATGCTCCAACGGGTAGTCAATGCCCAGCTCATGCCACTTGGGACGCCCAAGCTGGTGGAAGCCAAGGACGTCGATGTGTTCCACTGCGTCGCCGAACTCCTCACAGATCTTCGCCACGTTCTCCACGTTTTCCACCGCGTCGGTGAGGCCTGGCACCAGCACGAACCGCACCCAGATCTTCTTGCCCAGACGGTTGACACGCTTGCCGAATTCGATGGTAGGCGCCAGCGAGGCACCGGTCACCTCATGATAGGTCGCCTCGTCGCCCGACTTGACATCGAGCAGGAACATGTCCACGCTTTCCAACATCTCGTCGGTCCATGTGGATCCTAGGAACCCTGCGGTGTCGAGGCACGTGTGCACGCCGAGCTTCTTCACCTCACGCACCGCGCGCGAGACGAACGCCGCCTGCATCATGGATTCGCCACCGGAGAACGTGACACCGCCGCCGGTTGACTTGAACACGTCCTGATAGCGCGCGATGCGTTCTATCATGTCCTCCACATACACCGGCTTGCCGTCGCGCATCTTCCAGGTGTCCGGGTTCTGGCAGAACTGGCAGCGCAGCGGGCAGCCGCTCATGAACACCGTCATGCGTGTTCCCGGGCCGTCCACCGAGGTGTTGATGTCCCACGAATGCACAAAGCCGATGTCGCCTGTCTTCAGCGCGGCCAAGCGGTCGCGGCGATCGAGACCTATGGGCGACTGGAAGCCGGAAAGGCCTCCCATAAGCGCATGCTTCGCATACACCTTTGATGTTTTGAGCATGTGCGGCGTGGTGGTGCGGAAACGAGTCGAATCGCCGTCGCGCACTGCTGCACCTTGCATCGTTGTATCTACCATCATGTCCTCCTGCCACGGTGCCATATACGGCAGTGGGTGGGGTGAAGCTTGGCCTCACCCCACCCACTGCGTCTCAGCGGCGTTCACCGCCGCATGTAGTCATCTCAGTCGGTGACCGAACCCTGGTGGAAGGTGCGGGAGATCACGTCGAGCTGCTGCTCACGGGTGAGCTTGACGAAGTTGACCGCATATCCCGAGACACGCACGGTGAGGTGCGGGTACTTTTCGGGGTGTGCCACGGCATCCTCGAGCTGCTCTTTTCGCAGCACGTTGATGTTCGCGTGGTACAGGCCGTGGCCATTGCCCGAGTCGAGGATGCCGACCAGGTTGGTGATGCGCTCGTCCTCGTCACGTCCCAGTCCGTCGGGGGTGATGGTGTTGGTCAGCGAGATGCCGTCCAGCGCGTCGTTGTAGTCGATCTTGCCGACCGAGAACATGGAAGGCAGCATGCCGTGCGTATCCATGCCGTTCTCCGGGTTGGCGCCAGGAGCATACGGGGTGCCCTTCTTGTGACCCGACGGGAAGGAACCGGTGGCCTTGCCATACACCACGTTGGAGGTGATGGTGAGGATCGACTGGGTGGGTACCGCGTTGCGGTAGACAGGCAGCCTCTTGAGCTGTCCCATCACCGTACCGGCGATCCACTTGGCGATGTCGTCGGCGCGGTCGTCGTCGTTGCCGTAGACCGGGAAGTCGCCTTCGGTGCGGTAGCCGACCACAAGGTCGTCATCCGCTCCCTCGACGTACTCGTTCTCGTGACCGTCCATATCCTTGGCCTCGGCGTTGGTGATCGGGTACACCTTGGCGTACTTGAGCGCGGAGAGCGAGTCGGCGGCGATGGAGATGCCGGACATGCCGCAGGCCATGGTGCGGTAGATTTCCTTGTCATGCAGCGCCATCTCGATGGACTCGTATGCATACTTATCGTGCATGTAGTGGATGATGTTGAGGGCTTCCATGTAGACCTCGGAGAGCCACTCGAGAGCCTTGCCGTAGTTGGCCTTGACCTTCTCATAATCCAGCGTACCGTCGGCCTCGGGAGTAATCGGCTCGATTACGCCCTTGTCGATGACCTGCATACCGGTCATCTCGTCGCGGCCGCCGTTGATGGCGTAGAGCAGGGCCTTGGCGGAGTTCACACGGGCTCCGAAGAACTGCATCTGCTTGCCCACACGCATCGGGGAAACGCAGCATGCGATGGCTGCGTCGTCGCCCCAGTGCCCGCGAATATCGGTATCGGACTCGTACTGAATGGCGGAGGTCTCGATGGAGATGCGAGCGCAGAAGCGCTTATAGCCTTCGGGCAGCTTGGAATTCCAGAAGATGGTGATGTTCGGCTCAGGCCCGGGACCCAAGTGGTCGAGGGTGAGGGTGGCGAGCAGACGGAACGAGGTCTTGGTGACCATGTGACGGCCGTCGTCGCTGAAACCAGCGTCGGACCAGGTTGCCCAGTACGGGTCTCCGGAGAAGATCTGATCGTAGTCTTCGGTGCGCAGGAAGCGCACGATGCGCAGCTTCATGACGATCTGGTCGATAATCTCCTGGGCGTGCAGCTCGTCAAGAGTGCCGTTCTTCAGGTCACGCTCGAAGTAGCAGTCGAAGAAGGCCGAGTTGCGGCCGAAGCTCATGGCCGCGCCGTCCTGGCTCTTGACGGAGGCAAGGTAGCCCATGTAGGTCCACTGCACGGCTTCCTGAGCAGTCTGTGCCGGGCGGGAGAGGTCGAGGCCATAGCTGCGACCCAGCTCGATGAGCTCCTTGAGTGCCTTGATCTGGTCGGAGTGCTCCTCACGGAAGCGAATCCAATGCTCGATCTCAGCTTCGGTGAAATCGTTGCGGTACGGAATCGAATCCTTGTCGCGCTTCTTGCATTCGATGAGGAAGTTCACGCCGTACAGCGCCACACGACGGTAGTCGCCGATGATGCGGCCACGGCCGTAGGAATCAGGCAGGCCGGTGAGGATCTTGTTGTGGCGGGCCAGCTTGATCTGCTTGGTGTAGACGCCGAACACACCGTCGTTGTGGGTCTTGCGATACTTGGTGAAGATGGTCTTGACATCCTCGTCAGGCTCTTTGCCCGCTTCCTTGATGGCCTGCTCGACCATACGCCACCCACCGTTGGGCATCATGGCGCGCTTGCAGGGTTCGTCGGTCTGCAAACCGACGATGACGTTGTCGTGCTCCTTGTCCATGATGTAGCCGGCCTTGAAGTTGGCGATGCCGGCCGGGGTGTGCGTGTCTACATCATAGACGCGCTGCTTGCGCTCAACGGCAAGATAGTTGTCGTCAAGGTACTGCCACATTTCCTTGGTCTTATCGGTGGCGTCGGCGAGGAAGGACTCGTCACCATCGTACGGCGTGTAGTTCTTCTGAATGAAATCGCGAACATCAATGTCCTGTTCCCAGTTCCCGCCTGCGAAACCATCCCAGGCCTTGGCCTTGAGGTCTTCCGCGGAGAGCGTTTTCTCTTCAACTGCGGTCATGCTCATCTCCTTGAGTTGTGCGAACGACGCATCGTTACGCTGCGTTCCTCTTTATTTTATGGTTTCTTGGTCATGAACATGTAATCAAATGATGGTGACATGCATCACACTTTCACACAACCCAACAGTTACCTAATAAGTGTCTAATATGTGACCCATCTTATTGACGCATCACACACTTCATGCCCACTTATCACAGCTCTGTCTTTCAGCCATACGATTCAAGGCCGCGCAGCACCATTGCGCGCCTGTTACAGTCCTGCTACAGAGCAATGGTGGCAAGAAGCGCGGCATGATCGGAACCCGGCAGAGGTTTGGACTCCACCTGCCCGGCCGTTATGCCACGATCCACCACCACATGGTCAATGCCAACGAACTTGGGCACATGCGCAATATCGCATGGCCATGTCAGCACCAACCCATGCCCTGCCTGCTGAGCCGCATCAGAAAAACGCCCGGAGATAACCCTGCGAAATGGCGCATGGTCTGTCGACGCGTTGAAATCCCCCATCATCACATACCTGTTCACGGTCTTGCCCTCCAAACGAGACACATCGTCAATCGACTGCCTCCAACGATCCCATTGCCCGGGCTTGGGCGAGACGGTATGAACACTGACAAATCTCACCGCTCCCCCGCCATCGCCGAATGTGACCGTGCCGCCCGGCATGGGAGATGCCGTTGACCCCACCTCATCATCAACCGGCGAGCTCAGCGGCGTGGCCGACCACAACCCATTGCCATACCCTTGCGAGGAAGACACCTGAGAATACGGCAAGTAGTAGCCGATGCCCGCCTGACGAAGCGCACGAATAAAAGAGGTCGTGGTCTCTTGCAGCGCCAACACCTCCACCCGCTGCTCCTTTACCAGCTCCACAATAGCCTGAGGGTCGGCATGACCTTTATAGACATTGGCGGTCATCACCCGCGCATACCGGTCACGGATATTCGCACTGTTGCCGCCCACCGCTTGCCGCGCTTCCTGAGGAAAGTTCTCAGATGGGTTGGAATACGGCGCTTGCTGCGCGCCCAAAGCACACACGCACACCAGCGCCACCAGCGCAGACACCCAACGCCTGGACCACAGCGCCAAAGCAAGAGCCACCAGCGCAGCCAGAGCGAACCACGGTGTGAAGGAGACAAAGGCCGGCACGTAAGGCAACGCCTGAAGATCCTCCGGCAATGACCGAGCCGCAAGACCGGCGACAGCAAGCATGCACAGCAGTCGCGCCACCCACGCACATACCCATTTGGCAAAACCAGACATGGCATTTCCAGACCCGCTCAACGCCATATACCCTCCATCCTGAACCATATCGCCAAGTTTGCCGCTCCCGCCACGCACACACCCGGCCACCACAGTTCACACCATTACCATCGGCTACCCACCGCCACATACAAACGGGGCGCCAACCATAAGTCAGCGCCCCGCAATTCATGCCTTACGGCACATGCACTTCAATGCTTAGTGGAACCTACTACTCCTTGGTAAAGGTATTGTAAGTCGGCACGTTGGCAAAGTCGAAGCCCACGTTGTTCAGCTTCAGAGAGGAAACCGCGGAAACATCACTGCACCACATGGGCACCACCGGCATGTCCTTGAGCAGAATCTCCTGCGCCGAATTGAAGTCTTCCGTGCGCTTGGAGGTGTCGGTCTCGCTCATGGCCTTGGCAAGGGCGGCGTCGAACTCCTGGCTCTTGTAATCACCCAAGTTGGTGCCGCGCCCGTCAGCCGAATAGGAGGCGAAGAGCGGGGTCATGTAATCCTCGGCCGAGGGGTAATCCAGCGACCACGTGAGCAGGAACGGGGTCTTGATGGTGCGGTCGGTCATATGGCTGACGATGTCGCTGAACGTGGGGTACGCGTCACCTTCCGCCTTGATGCCCAGATTGTTCTCCAGCTGGTGGCATGCGGCGTCCACCCAAGGCTTGTGACCACCGTCGGACGCATAACCGATACGGAAGGTATCCTCATACTTGGAAATCTGGTCGGCTTCCTTCCACAGCTCCTTGGCCTTCTTGGGATTGTACTTCAGATTCTCGGAGCCTTTGAGGTCCTTGGAATGCTCAGGCACTGCCGGAGACGTGAAGTCGGTGGCGGCGGTCTTGGTGCCGGAGAAGACCTTGTCGATGATCTGGTCACGGTTGATGGCCATGGAGATGGCCTGGCGGCGCAGCGTGCCTTCCTTGTCCTGCCCGAAGTGCGCGATGCGCTCGGGGATGGAGATGCTCATGAAGGCCGAACCCGGCTTGCTGTACGGCTTGAGGCTGGACTCGGAACGGAAGGTCTTGACGGCCGACTGAGGCACGTCCATGAGCAGGTCAAGGCTGCCGGACTGCACGTCGGAGTAAGCGGAGTCGGGACTGGTGTAGACACGGTACTCGATGCCGCCGTTGTGCACCTTGCGGCTGCCCTTATAGTCGGGGTTCTTCACCACTTCAATACTCTTGTTAGGAGTCCAGGACTTGAACTTGTACGGGCCGTCACCGATGGGAGCCTTGCCGAAAGCAGCCATATCCTTATAAGCCACGCTCGGCAGCGGGTAGAACGCGGGGTGGGCCACCTGAGTGGCAAACACCGAATCGGGACTGTTGAGCGTCACCACGAGCGTGTAATCATCCTTTACATCCAAGCCTGAAAGCTGGGCATCAGGAGATACGTCAGACTTCTGCAGTTCGTCGTAGCCCTTGATGTTGGACATACGGCTGCCTTGCTTCTGCGCGCTTTTCACATTCGCCGCATAGCTCCAAGCCTTGGCGAACGACGTGGCGGTCATCTTCTCACCGTTGGTGAACTTCCAGTCGTCACGAAGCTTGATGGTATATTGTGTGGCATCATCGTTCGATTCGATGGACTGAGCAGCTTCCATGTGCTGCTTGCCCTTGGCATCGTAGCTTACCAAGCCTTCGAACAGGTAGCGCAGAACGCGCCCGCCACCCATCTCGTTCGTGTTGGCAGGCACAAGCGGGCTCTGCGGTTCGGTGTTATTGACCGAAATGATGGCGTTATTGTCGGACTGCTGTGCCTCGGACTTGTTGGAAGTCGAACCGCAAGCAGCCATGGAGATGAGTGAGGCGCCGGCCAGCACAGAGGCTGCGAGACGCTTTGCCCAGGTATGAGTCATATTTCCCTCTATCAGTGTCGCATTCATCGCCTCCGGATAGATACCGCATCAACCGGCCGCCAGCCACAGCCGACGCGCAACGAACGGCAACATTATAGGGCTTTCCACAATGCGAAGCGGGTAATGACCAATACGTGAGACAAGTACGGCAAATATGGAGCAACGTCGTGACTTATGCTCGCACCCGCCGCAGCAACGCAATGAGCAAGAAAGCCACAAAACCCCAAATTGCACCGAAACGACTTACGGAAAACTAGCATGACCACGCAGCCACAAAGCGCGCCACGCCGTGAAGTACCGCGCGCGCTACGATACCAGTATGGCGTTGCTCACGAGCACGTCGTGCCGCCCGCCACGCAGACGACATGACACATGGATGCTACGGGGCAACACAACATGTTAAGGAAAGGAACACCATGGCGAACACCGCTGCACCACCAGTCAAGAGCATCACCGCAGGAGAGGATGACGGGCTGCTGCTCATCATCCACGGAGGCGCTGGTGGACTGGGCAAGCACCGCACCCCCGAACGCGAGGCACAGGCCAAGGAAGACCTGAACCGCGCGTTGGACGCAGGCTACGCCAAGCTGAAAGCCGGAGCGAGTGCCGAGGACGCGGTCGTTGCCGCCATCCACGTCATGGAAGATGCCCCCGAATTCAATGCAGGGCGTGGCGCCGCATTGACCAGCGATGGCATCGCGCAGATGGACGCCTGCCTGATGGGCGGCGACGGCGAGGTGGGAGCTGTGGCCGGCACTCATACCATCAAGAATCCGATTGACGGCGCGCGCGCAGTCAAGGAACAGACCAAGCATGTGCTGTTTGCAGACCCCCGAGCAGAGGAGCTTGAAGCCTGGGGTGTCGAAACCTGCGAGACGGACTATTTCATCACCAAGCAGCGCCAGGAATCGCTCATCGAAGCGCAGAACGACGGTGATGAGTGGGAAAAGCACGGCACCATCGGTGCTGTGGCCCGCGATGCGCAAGGCCATCTGGCGGCAGCCACCTCCACGGGCGGCATCACCAACCAGATGCACGGTCGCGTGGGCGACACTCCCCTGCCGGGTTGCGGAACCTATGCCAACGACGAGACCGTGGCTGTTTCCGGCACCGGTATCGGCGAGGCTTTTGTGCGCACCGTGGCTTCCCACCAGGTTTCCGAACGCGTGCGCTTCGGCGGTCAGAATGTCGAAGAAGCGGCAAGCGCCACGCTTGACGACATCGCAGCCCACCGTGGCGACGGCGGTCTCATCGTGCTTCCTGCCAAGGGCAAGGGCACGATCTGCTACAACAGCGAGATGATGAACTGCGGTTACCGCTGCGATTCCGATTCGTACGTGCAGGCCTGAGCCATACGGTATCCGTCTCGGGTGCTGTCTGAAGCGCTGCAATTCGGTTCAGACAGCACCAGAGACGGCCACAGACTGAACCGGCAGCACCGCTACCAGCGAAAACAACAAGGTCCCTCCTTCCAGTCGAAACCGGAAGGAGGGACCTTTCGTATGCCGTGCATCACCACGTCATCGGTACGCCCGAGCGCGCCAGACGACTACTTGGTGATGGTGTAGTAGGTGGGCATGCTGGTGTAGTCGAACTGCACGTTACTCACCTTGGTGGACGACACGGCGGCCACATTGTCGTTCCACAGCGGGATTGAGGGCATATCCTCAAGCAGGATCTCCTGCGCCTTCTCAAGGTCGTCCGTACGCTTGGAGACATCGGTCTGGCTGAGCGCCTGCTTGAGCGCGTCGTCGAACTTCGGGTTCTTGTAGTCACCGTCGTTCGAACCGTGTCCGTCTGCCGACGCGGAGGAATAGAGCGGGGTCATGTAGTCCTCGGCAGTGGGATAGTCGAGCGCCCAGCCGGAACGGAACGCAGACTTGAGGGAACGGTTGGTGATCTGCTCACGGAAGTTGGAGAACGTGGGGTACGCGTCACCCTGCGCGTCGATGCCGAGCGTGTCCTTCAGACCGTTGCACACCGCGTCCACCCACGGCTTGTTGTCGTCGTCGGAGTTGTAGGAGAGCTTGAAGGTTCCCGTGAACTTCGAAATCTTGTCGGCTTCCTTCCACAGCTCCTTGGCCTTCTTAGGGTTGTAGGCCAGGTTGCCGGCGTTCTTCAGCTTGGACGAGTGCTCGGGCACCGCCGGGGACGTGAAGTCGGTGGAGGGGGTCTTCGTGTTGTTGTAGATCTTCTCGATGATCTGCTTGCGGTTGATGGCCATGGAGATGGCCTGACGACGCAGGTTGCCCTCCTTGTCCTGGCGGAAGTGCTCGAGGTTCTCGGGGATGATGAAGCCCTGATAACGCGAACCGGGCTGCTCATAGGCCTTCACCGAACTGTCGGAACGGAAGGTCTTCACGGCCGACTGCGGCACGGTGATGAGCACGTCGAGGTTGCCGGACTGCACATCGGAGTAGGCGGAATCCTTGCTGGTGTAGACGCGGAAGTCAACGCCGCCGTTCTGCACCTTGCGGCTGCCCTTGTAGTCGTCGTTGCGCACGATCTTGATGTCGGTGCTTGGGGTCCACGATTCGAACTTGTAAGGGCCGTTGCCGATGGGCGCCTTGCCGAAGGCGGCCATGTCCTTATACGCCACGCTGGGCAGCGGGAAGAAGGACTGGTGCGACACCTGGATGGGGAACACCGAGTCGGGGCTGTTGAGCGTAACCACGAAGGTGAGCGGATCCTTGACCTCGAGTCCGGAAAGCTTGGCGTGCGGGTCCACGTTGGGATCCTGCAGTTCGTCATAACCCTTGATGACGGACATGCGGCTGCTCTGCTTCTGCGCGTTCTTCACGTTGGCAGCGTAGCTCCAGGCATCGGTGAACGACGTGGCGGTCACCTTCTCACCGTTGGTGAACTTCCAGCCGTCGTTGAGCTTGATGGTGAACTGGGTGGCGTCGGCGTTGGGGGTGATGGACTTGGCCACTTCCATATGCTGCTTGCCCTTGGCGTCGTAGCTCACCAATCCTTCGAAGATGTTGCGGATGACGCGGCCGCCGCCCATCTCGTTCGTGTTGGCGGGAACCAACGGGCTCTGCGGCTCCGTGTTGTCCACCTTGATGATGGCGTTCTTGTCGACTTTGGCACCCTCGGCCTGATCCGACCCGCTGGTGCCACAAGCCGCCACCGAAAACAGCATGGCTCCAGCCATACCGGCGGCGAGCACTCGCCTACTCCATGTTTTTAGCATTTGAACTCCTGAATTCAAGAACCAATCCAATACTGCACAAGTTGCTGCGCGATAACCGTCGCAGGGCAAGAAAGCGCCAACTGACACAAACCCTCACCATCAAGCATGTACCTTTTTCAGTATATGGTCAGCCCTACGCCAAATCTGAAGACCGTCCCACTACGTGGACACCTAGTACACAGTATGAAACCTATTCGAAACATTAGCGCTGCCACAAACAACGCTGGGCACCGGCGACAGACCAGCGAATCGTGCCCGAGATCAGATTCGAACTGACGACACCCGCTTTAGGAGAGCGGTGCTCTATCCCCTGAGCTACCCGGGCAACAAGTTGACACTATAGCATGGCCACCTTCCACACGTGTTGCCGCGTCAATCGAGCAATGTCCGCCCAACAATCTCCGAAGTTCAGTTAGCGTGAAAACAACTTTCCATCCGCCCGGAACAAAGGTAAGGAACGGCATGACACATATGCTCACAAACGATGAAGCCAAGATACTGCTCAATGAGCTAAAAGACACTGCAATGACTGAATTCATCATGCCTGCCTGTCGAGAACAAGGCAAAGGCTTGGATGTAACCGGACGAGAAAGCAAGGCCGTATTCCGTATCAATATGTATCGTGGCACAATAGAGCGCGACAAACACTCCATCAACGCTCGGGTAAAGAGAGGCGGCGCACCACTCATGAGACTTTGTGTAGGTCTGGGGCACCCTCATACCAATCCCGACGGCACCGTAGTGAACGGATCGCACTTGCACATGTATCGTGAGGGCTACAACGACCGCTTCGCATGCCCAGTCAACATCGCATCTCCCGACTTCGTCAAAGATACGCTATTGTTGCTTCAACAGTTTCATGTAGCGAAGGCACCACAACTCATCGACGGGACGGCAGCATGACGCAGAGCAATACCAGCAAGACACTTGTTGAAGAATACGCACATTGGCTGCGGGAGCACTCCTCCACACGAGAAGTACACGGCTGGCAGGCAGTGTCCGTGCCGCTGCTTGACCATACCGGAGATCACCTCCATTTTTATATGCGTCACCATGATGAGTGTCTGGAATTCAGCGATGACGGATATATTGTATCTGGATTGATATCTTCCGGATTAACGTTGAATACCACGCGCAAAGCTCGCATAGAGCATATAGCCAATCAGTTCGGCGCATCGCTGCATGATGGCGCTCTGAACTTGGAGGCTCACCCAAGTCAGACAAGTGACGCCATGAATCGTTACATACAAGCGCTCATCCATGTAGATGCATTGTCACAGACAGTGAGATCGCAAAACCCTATCTGCTTTTCAGAAGATGTGGCATCCTCACTCACCGAACAGCATATCCATTACACCTCTGATGTAAGCATTCAGGGCAAATCGTTGTATTCACATCATTTTGACTTCGTGTTCCAAGACAGCGACAGTCACCCCACACTATTCGCCAAAGCGCCAGCCGCACTCAATGCAACCGCGCTGGCGACGATACTGTTTGCATGGGAAGATGTCAGTGGCGCCAAGGAGAGAAAGCAGGCTCGGCTATTGGTATTTGTTGACGACCGAGATCAAGCAGTGAATGAGCAGGCACTTACCGGATTTGCTCGGTATGACGCGCAGATTATGCGGTACACAGAGATACCGAGCAAGGCACCGCTGTTACTGGCCTCTTGATCAGAATGAAGCCGAGTTTGTTGCATATGTCACAGTGAGTGTATATTATGACGGACTACGACTGTATACTCGGCTTCACTTCCTGCAATACCGCCAAGTATGCACAGTGACAAGAGCAACTGTCGCCGAGCGGTTCGGGCGCGCACACACGGAGGAATCGTTCGCATGACCTTGCCTACCACCACAGGCCACCACACCAGCAAGCGGACTCGCAGCAGCGCCACCAGAATCGCCATCGCGCTGTTGATATGCTGCGTCATCCTCATCCCGACAGGTCTGAACGCCAGTGCGTCAGAAGGCAACGTTGTAACCAACGCAACGCAAACTTCCGTCACAGACGCAAAACAAGCATCAACCATCACCCCCCCCCAGCAATTCTGAATCGCTAGTACCAGCTGGCAACACCCCACTCCTCGACTCCGCCGCTGCCAGCCACAACAGCACCAACGTCAACGAAGACGAAGCACAACCAGTCGGCAACAGCGCAGCGTCCAACGATTCCGAATCTTCACAAGCCACGGCATCCTCCGACACAAACGGCAGCCTTCCCACGCAAGCCAGCACACCCACCGTACTCAACAAACCCGGCAGCCCACAACCTCAAACCGAAGACAGCAGCTCGCTGACACGCGGCAGCGGCGCCTGCGGTATCAACCTCACCGACTCCTTCAAAATGCGACTCGAATTCTATAGCGAATTCGATAGCTCGCTCAACCGAACTTACCTCGGTGGAAAACCTGCATATACTGAATCCTACGCATACCTTGCATGTGATTATACGTCAAGAAACACGATGCAGTTTCGTTACTCCAACGGCAGCGCAGCCCAAAGCGACGTCAACCAAAACATCATCTACGAAACCATCAGCAACGGTGTCGCCTCATTCGGCTTTAGCAGCGTAACGCAGGGACTAGCTCCCAAGGGGAGTCGATACAGAAGGATCGTGCTCGCACTCAGAGGCGTAGACCGGCATGACTCATGGGGCCGGTGCCCACTAGACGCTAGCACCGTAAACAGGGAAGACAGCAAAGATTATTTGATGCGGTGCGCTGGTCTTAGTGGAACGCTGCCTATTCCTGAGGGGCAGCTCAGCTCCTATCTGCTCAACGGTAACTACTACAGCGCCGGTGACACCCAACCCGCCTACTCCGGCGTGTACGTGCCAGACAAACCGGGCTACGACGTGCAAGTCACCAACGGAACATGGAACCCCAGCACACGCATCGCCACACCCAACAACCCCACCAACTGGGCAGGCACACCCGTCTACGGTAGCGACCTACAAAACGCCACCGACAGCATCACCACCATCACCTACATCAAACCAGCAGCATCCGCCACCGTTCATTTCACCAAAGACGGCATCGAAGATACCAGCCTGCAACAAACCTTCAACGGCCGGCAAGACGACCCCATCACCGGCGGCGCATGGACCTTCAACACACCCAGCGGCTACTACATCACCGGCGGCACACCGCCCCTAACCTGCAACGACACCACCTGTACCTTGCCAGCCAACACCACCTACCCGGCAGGCCACACCGACTACTGGATCACCTGCCAGCAAACCACCCCCAAACACGAAACCTGGAACGCCACACTCACCGTCCACTACCAAGATGACACCGGAACCACCCTACGCCCCGACCAAAGCAAAACCATCACCCTGACCCGCGACTACACCATACGCCCCGACACCGCAACCATCATCGTGCCGGGAGACTGGACCTACCCAGGTAGTGACCCGAACGTGACATGGCAGACCACCGGCGGCAACAGGAGAAACCTCACTTTTTCCACCGAAAGCCCCACCATTCCCGGCTACCACACCAACCAGCCAACTGCCACCTACACCAACAACATCGCCATCGACCACGACATCACGGCCGGCGGCAACAACATTCAAGAAATCACCGTCACCTACCACCGCATGATCACCGCACTCCCGTTCACCGGCGGCATTGCCACCGCTCTGGGTTATGCCATCATCGGACTGGTCGCCGCCATAATGCTCACCGCCCTCACCATGGCGTTGAAACGCAAACAACACCACATCACCACCAACTAACACGCATAGCCTGCTCGATGTCATATGACGCATACCCGTTGGCAGCAGCCGGTACCCCACACACCACATCCACCAGCACCGACCAATAACCACCGCACAAATCCGATACAGTCCATCCAGCATCCAACATCCAACATCCAACAACCAACATGGTCGCAGTGTGAGACAGGCGACGCATCGGCGCTTTGTCCTTCCTAAGATGTCCAGCATTCGAACAAACGCTGGAGAGGGAGGCATAACCGTTATGGAAACCGTGAAGAAAGTCGCCAGTTGGATCACCAAATGGTTCACCGTCATCGTCATCGTGTGGGCTGTGTTCAACTACGTTGTGCCGCAAACAAGCATGTGGGCCAAAGGCTACACCAGCATTCTGCTGGGCATTGTGCTCTTCGGCATGGGCTTGACGCTCTCCCTCGACGACTTCACCCGCATTTTCAAGCAGCCGCTCATGGTCATCGTCGGCACGCTGGCGCACTACATCATCATGCCGCTCTTGGCGGTGCTGCTGTGCTGGATCTTCCACCTCGACGGCCCGCTCGCCGTCGGCGTGATTCTCGTTGGCTGCTGCCCCTCGGGCACTTCATCCAACGTGATGAGCTTCCTGTCGCGAGGTGACGTGGCACTCGACGTGTCGATCGGACTGGTTTCCACACTGCTCGCGCCCTTCGCCATCCCGGCGCTGATGCAACTGCTCGCATCCCACTATGTGGCCATTCCCTGGCAGTCGCTGTTCCGAACCGCCGTGGAAGTCGTACTCATTCCCGTGGCGCTCGGCGTGCTGTGCCACACCATCTTCAAAGAGCACATCGCCAAAGTCACTGAAGTATTGCCCATCGTCTCGCAAACCGCCATCCTGCTCATCATCGGCATCGTGGTAGCCGCCAACCACGCAGGTCTGTTCAGCGCCTCCACCATGCTCGCCATCCCGGTCGTCATCCTGCACAACCTGTGCGGGTACGGCCTCGGTTACGGATTCTCCCGCCTGATGTACAAGGTCTACCCCAAGGGATTCGGCTACGCACAGCAGAAGGCCATCACCTTCGAAGTGGGTATGCAGGATTCCGGCCTAGGCGCGACTTTGGCCCTCACCTCCTTTGCCGCCACACCCATCACTGCCATTCCTTCCACCTTCTTCAGCGTTTGGCACAACATCTCCGGTTCGGTGCTCTCCTCATGGTGGCGCCGTCGCGATGACCGCAAGGCGCAGGAGGCGGGAGTGGAACTGCCTGACGACCCTGAGCAGGCCATCGCCGCTCTGGAACACATTTCCGGCATGCATGCCGGCGCCTAGACCGGCGCCTAGACCGGCGCCTACACTGGAAGAAAACCGTCAGGCATAGCGGACGAAGGATCACGATGAGCAGTATCAATGGCACACGAGCACAGTCACAAGCGCAGCGCGAAGGGACACCGGTGAACGTGGCTATTCTCGGCGCAGGCAGGATTGCCCACACCATGGCAACCACGCTCAGCGCCATGGCTCAAGATCCTCGATATTCCAACCTGATTCGCCCCTATGCCGTGGCTTCGCGAGAGCAAACGCGCGCCGAAGAGTTCGCCGCACAGCACAACATCCCCCACGCCTACGGGTCCTACGAGGCACTGCTGGACGACCCGAAAGTGGACTTGGTCTACGTGGCCACACCGGTAGCCCTCCATGAGGAGCAAGGCATACAATGCCTGCGCGCCGGCAAGAACGTGCTCATGGAAAAGTCGTTCACCGCCAACGCCGAACAGGCCGAACGCCTGCTGGCCTGCGCGAAAGAGACCGGGCTGTTGTGCACCGAAGCGATATGGACACGCTACATGCCCTCGCGCGCCATCATCTCCGACATCATCGCATCGGAGGCTATCGGCACGGTGCAGGCAGCGAACGCCAACCTGTGCTATCCGGTCTCCCATAAGCCGCGCATGACCGATCCGCAGCTGGCAGGCGGCGCACTGCTCGACGTGGGCGTATACCCGCTGAACTTCCTTGACATGGCTATTGGCGGCAATGCAGACCACAACCGCCACATCAATCACATTGAAACCTCCATGCAGCCTTGGCCTACCGGCGTGGACGCGCAGGAAAACATTACCCTGCATTATGACGACGGAGTGATGGCCACAGCACAGGCCTCGATGCTTGCAGCTTCCGACCGCACGGGAACCATCTGGGGCACCGACGGCTACCTGGTATGCCACAACATCAACAACCCCGAAGGCATCGACGTGTACGGCACCGACCACACGCTGCGCAAGCATTACGATGTGCCGGAGCAAATCAACGGCTACGAGTACGAGGTGGCAAGCGCCGCCAACACCATCTTGGATGGGCGTGACGAATGCCCTGAAATGCCTCATAAAGACACGCTGCGCATCATGCAGCTCATGGACTGCATACGCGGCATCTGGGGATTGCAATATCCCTTTGAACAGTAGCCTCTCATCAATGCAATATGCCGGTAGGTGACGTATGAACCGTCACCCACCGGCATATTTTGTTTGACATTTACTTGGCGTATCGCTTCGCTTGTGTTCGACTCGTCAGACGCCGACGGTCAGGCTACGCTGAATCCAAGCTGTCGCGCCGCCTCCACTGGAACCGGATCGTCCGCCCAATAGTCGGAGAGGTTATCGTCGGAGGAAAGCGAGCGAATCTCGGCGCGGTCAATGTATACCTCACCGCTCAGATGGTCGGTTTCGTGCTGGAAGATGCGAGCCGGCCAACCGTGCAGATGCTCCTCATGCGGATTGCCGTCCACATCCTGCCAACGTGCGATGATGTCGAGCCAGCGCTTGCGTACCGCCTGGTATCCCTCGAAACTCAGGCACCCCTCATAGAAGCTGCGCGACTGCGTGCCGATAGGAGTGTAGGTGGGGTTGACGATGACATGGAACGGGAATTCGGCTATTTCCCGCGGGTCTTCGGCATCGTCGCGCACGTGGTCCTCTACCACGGCGAATGCCAGACCGAGTCCTATCTGCGGGGCAGCTAAGCCTACGCCGGGCGCGTCGAGCATGGTGGTCCGCATGGTGGAGATGAGCTTGGCGAACGTCTCATCGGTAAGTTGACCGTCGTAAGGCATGGCGCGCTGACGCAGCACCGGCTCCCCCATCTGCACGATCGGCATGATTTTCTCCCTGCCGCCGCTGGAGATGAGCTGCTCCACGGCACGGTTGAGCGCCGGATTTACATTCGAATCGTTGGAAATCATACTACAGTGCCAACTCCTGTGCTACTACGGCTGCGAGACGCTCGCACACCTCGTCTGCCTGATCCTGTGTGGCTGCCTCGGTCATCACACGCACCAACGGCTCAGTGCCGCTGGGACGCAACAACACGCGACCCGTCTCCCCCAAGGTCCGCTCTTCTTGCTCAATGGCCGCTTGCACTGCGGCATTGGTTTTGGCGGCGTTCTTATCGACGTTGGGCACGTTGATAAGCCGCTGCGGCAGCTGCGGGAAATCGGAGGCCAACTCTTTGAGAGAGCGACCGGACTTGACGACCTCCAGGCACAGCGTCAACGCGGTGAGGGTACCGTCACCGGTGGTGGCGAACTCGCGGTTGATGACATGGCCGGACTGCTCCCCGCCCAGCGAATAGTCACCGCGCAGCATCTCTTCGAGCACATAGCGGTCTCCCACACCGGTCTCCACGGTGGCGATGCCCATCTCCTTGAGCGCCAGTTTGAGGCCCAGGTTGCTCATGACCGTAACCACAAGCGTGTTGTGGTTGAGCTTGCCGTCACGCTGCTTGCCTCGTGCCAGAATACCCATCACCTGGTCGCCGTTGACAAGATTGCCGTCCTCGTCCACTGCCAGGCAGCGGTCGGCATCGCCGTCGAATGCCACACCCATCACAGCATCGGTGGCACGTACCATGGCCTGCAGCTGCTCGGGGTGGGTGGAGCCGGCTTTGTCGTTGATGTTGTAGCCATCTGGGCTGGCGTTGATGACCAGTACTTCAGCACCGGCGCGGCGCAACGCTTCGGGAGCTACGACCGATGCCGCACCGTTGGCGCAGTCGGCCACGATCTTCAGGCCCTTGAGCGGCTTTGGCTGAGTCTTGTCCGGCGCCACCGGTGCGATGGTGGAGACCAGATGGTTGATGTACATATTCGTGGCGGTGTCCGCATTGCGACTCACACGGCCCACGCCTGCTCCGGTGGGACGATCCCAGTCCTGGCCAAGCACGGCCTCGATCTCATCCTCTTTGGTATCGGGCAGCTTGTAGCCGCCGCGCGCGAAGAACTTGATGCCGTTGTCGGGCATGGGGTTGTGGGAGGCAGAGATGACCGCACTCATGTCCACGTTGAGCGCGCTGGTAAGGTACGCCACTCCGGGGGTGGGAATGATGCCGGCGTCGATCACGTCGAATCCACCGGCACTCATGCCCGCGGACAGCGCAGAGGCGAGGAAATCTCCGGAAACACGAGTGTCACGGCCCACCAAGGCGCGACGACGTCCCTCTTTGTGTTCGACTTCGGTGCCGGACGCATCGCCGAGCACGCGCACTGCCGCGTCTCCCAGATCCAACGCCAGCTTAGCTGTCAAATCACGGTTCGCCAATCCACGAACCCCATCCGTTCCGAACATCCTCGGCATAACACACCCTCCTGCCGCTTAAAATAAGGTATCTCTCATACTAGCGAGAAGCCTGCCTAGCACCGACTTGTGGAAGGTCGCATGCCCTTGTTTTCAATGCATATGCACGTTCCACAAACAAAGCGCCCAAAGTGTGAGACAAATCTCTATTCGATACTCACACTACGTCATACTGGCATAGTCTTAAATGCAGTTTCTTAAGACGACCATTGAGCAGTACCCAACTATTAATAGCTAAGGATAACTACTATGGCTAAAAAGAAAACAATCAGCGCACTGTGCACAACTGCACTTGCAGGTGCCCTATCTCTCGCTGTTGGTGTTCCAGCAGCATCCGCCACTAATGTTGACAATTCATTCATCAGCGGCTACTACAACTACACTTGGACCGAATCTACCGCAAGCGCATGGTCAAGAAGAAACGCCGGCGCAAATGCTCAAGCCTGTCAAGATGGTCTTTGTGCGACCATGCATTCAGCTCGGGCTCCTCATCAGTTCGCTAACGCCCATGCCAGAGGGTCAGCGACTAACCACAACGATAGCGCTTATGCTTGGTAAACCGCTATTACGTTAGGATCTTTCATGACGACGAAGAGACGAATACAGAACTCACTTATTACTGCGTTGGTAGGCATTACGTTATGCGCGATCAGCGCCTGCGGAGCCAACACTGACATGCAGCACAGTGACGCTGGATCATCTTCTTCCTCGAAGGACTCTGGAGAGGGGAATGTAGGGGAAGACAATGCTCCTACATTCCCCTCTGCGGGAAGCAACGCGAAGATGGCATCATCAATCCCAAGTTTTATAGATCAAATGCTCAATGAGGCACAAATGTCTGATTATCAGCGCGAAGTGCTGGTGCAAGCCAAGGACGCGGGCAAAGTATCCGTATCTCAGTACGAACAAGCATGGTCTAGCTATAAACAGTGCATGGCAGACAAAGGGTACCGATCCATCAAACTTAAGAAATTCCCCAACGGTTTGTATATGGAGGCTATGTATAAGCAGCCTTCGTCAAAGCAAAAAGAACACGATTTCCTCGATACACAGCAAGAATGTCGTGAATCTCGTATGGATGTTATCGACACTATCTACCGCATGCAAGTCGGTAATCCAAACCTGTACCAAGACCCAGCAACCGGTATTGTCGATTGCTTCCACCGCGAAAACCTGGTACCGCAAAGCTACAGTGCATCGGACTTCAGTAAAGAGCAAAACAAATCAGAGAAATCTTTCAATGAGCGAGACCCCAAAATCCGCGAATGCATGCTCGCCAACAACTCCGTTATCGGCTTCGCCGACGAAGGCGGATTCACCATCGAATAGGCAGGACAGCGTATGAAACGCAACAGCAACTCCCAGCGACGTACCGTTCCGCTCCCCTGGGTGGTTCTCATCGTCATCATGGCGGTGACGTTGACCGCTGGCGCAAGTGCGCTGATGTTGCGTGACTCCACACCCGGCATTCTTGCTCCCGCCAAAGCGGTGACCAGCGCACCGGCAAGCCAGGAACAGTATGACGGTACCACCCAAGTAACCTTGATTCCCACGCTTTCGGACAAACGGCAAATCATGATTAACACATCCGGTACGGTCACCAAGAACTATGCTCCGAACATCATGCAAACCGGCAAGCCGGCGCTGGGAGTCAACGGGCGAACCGTGGTCGCCATGCATACCGATATGCCGCTCTACCGTTCGCTCAATGTGGGCGACGAGGGAGGCGATGCCAAAGCGGTGAACAATGAGCTCTCCCGGCTCGGATACCGATCCTCCCCCGGTTCTGCTACCTACACTGCCACTACCGCCACCGGCTGGAAACAGCTCATGAGCGCATCCGGCAACAGCAGCGACGGCTCACTGAACATGGAAGAGGTGGTGTGGATTCCCGCTTCGAATGTCACAGTCACAGGCTGGCAAGCTGCCGAAGGGGCAGCCGTACAGGAAGGAAGCGCCATCGGCGAAATACCGGGAGGCATCAGCGCGCTGAACATCAAAGGCGGCAAAGCCAGCGGACAGCCGCGCACACTGAGCGCGTTCGGGCAGAGCGTGACGCTGCCGGCCGGAGCAACCGGCACCAATGACTCGGAATTCTGCCGCAGCATCAGCAATACCGACGAGTTCAAAAGCATCGCAGAAAGCGAGCTGCCCAACGGGTTTGATGCCACGGTCGCGCTCGACCAACCGGTCACGGCACTGCGCGTGCCCGCGGCCGCAGTGACGGGCATCAAAGACGGGCATGGCTGCATCGTTTCCAAAGGCAAGACCGTACCGGTCACCATACTCGGCTCTCAACTGGGTGCCAGCCTGTTGCAGGGGCGAGACGGCAAAGATATCACCGGTATCCGCGAAGTGGCGCTCGGCAGCACGGTCAGGAACACGCCATGCAAGTGACAGCCCATAATCTCGGGCATCGGTTCGAGAGCACCGACGTGCTCTTCGAACATCTCGACTTCACCCTCAAATCCGGGCAGACCACGGCAGTATGCGGTGCCAGCGGATGCGGCAAGTCCACGCTGCTCTCCCTGCTGGCCGACATGGAGACGCCTGCCGCAGGGTCGATCGAGCGCGATGAAGTGACGCAGGTCGGCTGGGTGTTTCAAAACCCGTACGGCGTGGCCGAGCGCAGTGCACTGGACCATGTGGTGCTGCCGTTGCTCACGCAAGGCATGACACGGCAGCAGGCAGAACCACAAGCGTTGGAAACCTTGGCTTTGTTCGGTCTTGCGCATGCGGCACACCGGCGATTCTGTGAACTTTCGGGAGGCGAGGCGCAGCGACTGATGCTTGCCAGGGCGGTGCACGCGCGGCCGGACATGCTGCTGGTGGACGAGCCGACCGCACAGCTAGACACTCGCACAGCGCACGGCGTGAATGAAGTACTGGGGAATCTGGCAGGACAAGGCATGATAGTGGTGGTCGCCACCCACGACCCTGATACGCGCGACGCTTGCCAGCAGATCATCGACTTGGCTCGTTACGCTCCCAAAACTGCTGGAATTTCAGCGAACGCCGAGACTGCTCATACGGCTGCCCAATCCTCCGCCATCCCCTCCACTGTTGCCACGAGTGAGATTGAGGCTCAATCATGATGCACCTAGGGTCAATATGGTCGGAAAGCTGGAGAAACCTGAACTCTGGCACAGCTCGAGCGCTAACGATGATGCTCATCGTGCTGATAACGGGAGGGGCACTCGGCGGATACGAAGCACTCTCCGTGGTGCAGCTGGAACGGGACGCCACCGCCAAAATCGCCATGCAAGCCGATGTGAGAACCATCGTCGGCGCCACCGTTGACGGCACGACATGCGACGCACTCACCACAGCCGGCAATGGCCCGAGCATGTCGGGAGCCTTGCGCGC
This sequence comes from Bifidobacterium sp. ESL1133, assembly GCF_058107325.1. NCBI lineage: Bacteria > Bacillati > Actinomycetota > Actinomycetes > Bifidobacteriales > Bifidobacteriaceae > Bifidobacterium > Bifidobacterium sp. ESL1133. The sequence goes on from NZ_JBYLUI010000002.1 coordinate 111,668, forward strand.
CGGATCTCAAATCACTCCTTTGGCCACTGAAGGCAAGGACATCGCATCCTACGAGGTGACACCGGGATTCCTGCAGCTGATCGCCCAGCCCGACAACACCACAAACGCAACAAAGCGCACAAATTCTCAGCGTTCCGGCCCCTCCCCCACCCGCCGTTCATTGCCAACCAACAACCAAGCGGATGCTTCGGGCATATGGGTTTCACGCAATGTCGCCAAGGATTTCGGCTTGCGGCAAGGCGGCACCTTGGAAACGGATCACGGCACCATCGAGATAGCAGGAGTGTTCTCATGGCCCAATGACGGGCGCGACACCAGGCCCGCATACGCTCTGATAGTACCGGTTTCGACCAGCGACGGCAGCTTCGAGGAATGCTGGGCCAAACAGTGGCCGCTCACCGAGCAAACCGACGATTTGCTGTATTCCACCACTCACGTCAGCCAGACCAAGCAGTCGCACGCCGGTGTCACCTCGCTCAACAAAGGCATGGACCCGCATTACGACGCCACGGCCGCATACCGGTCGCGCATGACCGCATGGATGCCCTGGGCCGGTCTCATCATAGGCTTGGCTTTGGGAGCGGTATCGGTGCAACGCCGAAAACTCGAATATGCCGGAGCGCTGCACATCGGTCAGCGCAAACACGAGCAGGTGCTCGGCATCGCGTTCGAAACCGCTGTGTGGGCGGGATTGGGCACGATAAGCGCAATCAGCATCATCGCCCTTGTGGCGAGCATGGCGCCTTCCAGCAGGTTCACCGTTCTGCTGGGTGCTGCCCGCACTCCTGTCGCGCTGTTCGCTGGAATTGTGTTGGGAGCCATGATCACTGATATATTCATACGCGAGTCTCAACTTCAGCGCTATTTTAAGAGCCGATGAACTGCGCATGCATCGAGCCGGCAGCCAACCCAGACGCACTACAGCAGCCAGTTACGCAAACAACAACGAGACCCACAGAACCCTTCTCTTTATTGGCATTTCTGACATCTCCACAACGATGACCATCACTCGGTCACATACTTACCAGCCAAGTCGTTAGGGCTTGCCGGATCAGTGATTTGACATTGCCAGTGCAAGCGCTATTATTGAGAGCAATGTGCTGAAATATTTGGCTTGGATATGCAATGCTCGGGCACCGTAGCCCGCGCGTCAAAGCGCTACAACGCTGCCCCGCCATGGCTGTTTCAATCCAGTATGTGCAGCATATTGCCATCTCATCACCGCAGATAAGAGACACAAGGAGGACGTTCATTGTCTGGAAATGCATTCAATCTGGCGTTCGATAAGCACATCCCCAAAGCAGGAATACCTGTATCAGCACAGCGCAAAGCATGGTTCAAAGAGTTTATGAAGCCATTCATCATCGTGGTGATGCTCTACAGCGTCATGTACTTTGTGAGGGATAATCTCAAGGCCGCACAGCCACTGCTCAAGCAGCAGCTCGGTTTCACCACCGAACAGCTGGGTACCATAGGCTTCGTATTCTCTCTGGCCTATGGCATCGGCAAAATCATCGTCGGCTATATCGTCACCGACAAAGACAACAAGAAGGCCGCGTCCATCATGCTCATCGGCGCTTCGATCGTCGTGATGCTCTTCGGCTTCATGCTCACGATGAGCAACGTGCCGATGGGCTGGCTGATGGTGCTGTGGGCGCTCAACGGCGTCTTCCAGTGCGGTGCCGGCCCCTGCTGCTCCGGTGTGATCATGAACTGGACCACCAAGAAGAACTACGGGCGCTACTACGGCACCTGGAGCGCCTCACACAACATCGGTGGCGGCTTGGCCGGCATCTTCTCCCTGTGGTGCGCCAACACATTCTTCGGCGGCAACGTAGCAGGCATGTTCATCGTCCCGTCAATCGTGGCGCTGATCGCCGGCATCGTCTGCTTCTTCGTGGGCAGGAACCGCCCCGAAGACCTCGGCTGGGAATCCGCGGAAACCATCTTCGACGAACCAGCCAAGGTCGAGGATGTCTCGTCCACCGACGAATCGACCTGGCAGATCTTCAAGCGCTACCTGCTGAAGAACCCATGGGTATGGATTCTGTGCTTCTCCGACGTGTTCGCCTACGTGGTGCGCGTTGGCATCGACAACTGGTCCTCGTTGCGCGTCACCGAACAGCTGGGCTTCAGCACCCAGACCGGCGCCAACGCGATCTTCTACTTCGGCATGGGTTCCATGGTCGGATGCCTGATCTGGGGCGCCCTGTCTGACGCCTTGGGCGGCCGCCCTGGTCTCGTCTCGGTAATCTGCATCGCCGCCATGCCCATTCCGCTGGCCTTCTACCAGTTCGGCAAGACCCCCACGGCCATCCTCGTCTCCATCTTCTTCCTCGGCATGTTCGCGTTCGGCCCGCAGGTGCTCATCGGCATCTCGCTGCTCGCCCAGGTACCCAAGAAGGCCGCAGCCCTCGCCGGAGGCCTGTTGGGCGCCTTCGCCTACCTGCTGGGTGATTCGACCGCCAAGGTGCTGCTCTCCCGCATCGCCGACACCAAAGCCGCCGGTCTCAACCTCTTTGGCCATGTGCTGCACGGCTGGGGAGATACCTTCGGTGTGCTCTATGTGGCCATTGTCTGCGCGTTCATCTTGCAGCTGTGCGTTACCATCGCAGAAGAGAAGAAGATCCGCACCAGCCGCAAGAACGCCGAGGTGGAAGCATGAGCGAAACCAGCCAAAAACCGGTTACCATTTATTTGACCCGCCACAGCAAAACCACGTCCAATGCCATGCAGCTGATGCAAGGATGGTCGGATTTCCCACTCACACGGGAAGGTCGCGACATCGTCCGACAGTTCGGTGCAGGCCTGAAGGGCATCCGCTTCACTGCGGCATACTGCGGCAATCTGACCCGACACTACAACACTGCTCGCATAGCCTTGGACACGTCCGGCAATGAGGATGTCGAGATTGGAATCGACCCTGACCTAAGAGAAGACAACTTCGGCAGCTTCGAGGGACGTTCCATTCCCGACACCTTGCAGGCCATCGCCGACCGTCTTGGATTCGCGAGCTTCGCCGAGGCTCTCGAGTCCAAGGGCGAGCGGCTCAATATCGATTTGCAGGACGTGCTCCACGATTTGGATCAGGAGAATGTGCTGCACACCGATTTGGACGATGAGGACCGTGCCGAAAGTGCCGAACAAGTGCAGCAGCGCATGCATGATGCCATCGTGCGCATCGCACGCAATGTGAGCGAGCAAGGCGGAGGCAATGTGCTGGTGATCAGTTCAGGCACCAGCATACGTCAGTTCTTCGCCAGCATCGACCCATCAATCAGTCTGGCAGACATGGGCAACACAGCGGTCACAACAATCATCTACAAGGACGGCACGTTCAGAGTGGACGGACCAGTGGCCTCAATGGAGTATTACGAACGAGGAGCCTTGGCGTAAACCATCATCCACATAACACGACAAGCGGGGTGTCAACGGCAACAGTCGTTGACACCCCGCTTTCTATGCCGCAGTTCATTGCTGCGAACAGAACACTAGGCGTTGGCCTTGTTCACCTTGAGCGCGCGACGCGACCCCTCAAGATTCTCGATGATGATGCCACGCAGAGCACGGTCGGCATCACCATGGGATTCCAGCCACTCCTCGCCTGCACGCACCAGCTCCTCGGCATCTGCGTAGACAGGATAAAGACTTTCGAGCAGCGTCTCAGCCATATGGAAGGTACGATGCTCCCAAATCCAGTCGGCAGTCTCGAAGTACTTGGCGATATAAGGTTCCGCCAGCTTGCCGGTGGCCGTGGCGCTAAAGCCAAGCACCGCAGACTTCAACTGGGCATTGGTCAGATCGGTGTTGTAGATAGACTCTTGCCACGCCCAATCCTTAGCCTCGACAGAAGGCTGCATGGCCTTGGCGCCATACGCAAACTCGCGGTTCGCAGTGGTGTCCCGATCCTTCAGCTCGGCTTCAATGCTGCCCTCATCTATGGCACCGACACCAGCCAATGCCTGGATGAGCAGCCAGCGCAGATCATTGTCGACCTCCAGACCCTTGAGCTTGAGTGAGCCGCCCAGCAGACCCTTAACGTTGGAGATGAACGGGGCATCGCCCTCTTCGCCATACTCGAGATAAGCACCCACAAGCTGGAACTGCTCATCACTGCCCGGCTCGGCAGCATTCGCCAAATCCCACAACCCTTGAGCCACATGCTCTCTCACCGCATCACGACGCGCCGCAGGCACATACCGTTTGACGGTGGTCTTCAGCGAGCGCAGTGCGTAGCGGAAGGTGGTGGACTCATGCTCGGTGGAGAGCATCTTCAAGCTCATGTCCACAAAACGCTCGGCGTTGAATTCGCCGTCGCGAGTCATGTCCCAGAACGCCAGCCAGATGACGGCGCGGGCCAGCGCATCGCTGAACTTGTAGAGGTTCTCTGCGGCGAACTCGCGCGAGGCGTCGTCGAAGCGCAGCTTGGCGTAGGTCAGGTCTTCATCGTTGAGCAGGATGAAGTCGGGGCGTGTTTTGCCGATGGCCTCGCTCACTTCGGTGGTCTCGCCGTCAACGTCGAGCTCGAAGTTTTCGGTGCGCACCACCTGACCGGTGGCGCTGTCGAGGTTGTAGAAGCCGATGCCCATACGCTGGCTGCGCAGGACGGGATGGTCGGACGGAGCGCTTTGCACGAGGGTGAAGGCCTCGATGGTACCGTCGTCAGCGCAATTCACCTTGGCTTCAATGGTGTTGATGCCCGCCTCTTCAAGCCACTGCTTGCTCCATGCCTTCAAATCGCGGCCGGAAGCCGCTTCGAGTTCTGCGAGCAGGTCCGCCAGAGTGGCATTGGAATACTGGTACTTGTTCAGGTAGCTGTTGATGCCCTTGAAGAATTTGTCTCGGCCCACGTAGGCTACGAGCTGCTTGAGGACAGAACCGCCCTTGGCGTAGGTGATGCCGTCGAAGTTCACTTCGGTGTCGTGCAGATCGTTGATCGGCGCGGTGATGGGATGTGTGGTGGGCAGCTGGTCTTGGTCGAGCGCCCAGCTCTTCTCGCCGGAGGTGAACGTGGCCCACGAATCTTTCCATTCAGTGGCTTCCGCAGTACTCAACGACGACATGAATTCGGCGAAGGACTCGTTGAGCCACAGGTCGTTCCACCACTTCATGGTGACGAGGTCGCCGAACCACATGTGGGCCAGCTCGTGCAGCACGGTCACCACGCGGCGCTCGGCGAGCGCGTCGGTGACCTTGGAGCCGAAGACGTATGAGTCGCGGATGGTGACCATGCCGATGTTCTCCATGGCGCCGGCGTTGTACTCGGGAACGTAGATCTGGTCGTACTTGGCGTACGGGTAGGGCACGCCCCAGGTCTTGGCGTAGAAGGCGAAGCCCTTCTTGGTGATGTCGAAGAGGTAGTCCACGTCTTTGGCAAAGTCATCTGCCAAGGACTGGCGGCAATACTGGGCCATGGTGACCGTGCGGCCGTCTTCATTGGCGTATTCGGTGTGCCACTCCGCGTACGGACCGGCGCAAATGGCCGTGAGGTAGGAGCTCATGGTGGGCGTGGTTTCGAAAACCCAGTGCTTGGTGGATTCGGCGGGATGGCTGCCCATCGTGCCTTCTGCGGTCATGTCATCAAGGTCTTCACAGGCCTTGACCGGCATGTTGGAAGTGACGATCCACGAGGCCGGTGCCTTGACGTCGAAGTCGAACGTAGCCTTGATATCCGGCTGGTCGAACACGGCGTAGACGCGGCGCGCATCCGGCACTTCGAACTGGGAATAAAGGTAGATGTTGCCGTCGGTGGGATCCACGGAACGGTGCAGGCCCTCGCCGGTAGTGGAATACTGGCATGAGGAGACTACGGTGAGTGTGTTGTGTTCCAGCAAAGCCGGCAGCTCGATGCGACGGTCACGGAAGCAGGCGGCCGGGTCCAGGCTCTCACCATTGAACTCGATGCTGCTCACTTCGTCGGCGATAAGATCCACAAACGTCGGCTTACCGGCCTGAGCGTCGAACTCGATGGTCGAGGTGGAAGCGAAATTCTTAGGTCCTTGCGTCAAATCAAGACTGACCCGGTACTTGACCTGACCGGTAACGACGGCTTTGCGCTCCTGTGCTTCTGTGCGGGTGAGATTCGAACCTGGCATGCATTCTCCTTGAACAGTATCGATCCATAACTACGGCGCTTCGCTTCATGACCTTACTTACCAATCTGCAAGGCAGCCTGACGTGCAACATCGTATCACTGGCAGCGCACGCCACGGCAGGATCCGGCGCAGACTCAGGCTGCGGCGGCTCCTCACGGCTTGCATTGCATCGCTGCCACAACGTTATGCCTGCAGCGATGCACCATCTTGACCAACATGACATCATAATAATGCCAAAACTGCCTTTAATGAACGATATCGTCACTGAAATAGAAATCTAAATACTATTTTTGCTATTTTTGACGTTTACACTTGGTACAAATGGTGTTTAACTGCTAATATTGACGATATTGACACTTAGAGACGCAAGGCAGGTGGGATGAACGGTTACAAAACGATACGTACAACACTCTATGCGTCACAAAGTCACGCTAAACCGGCAGACATTGCACAACAGGAATACGAACAGCGCATCAACAGTTGGGGCGCCATACGTTCCGGAGTCCAGCTCGGCAATTACGAAGTGTTCACCATGCTTCCCGCTCAGCTCGTGCAACGCATGGATCGCATCCGTTCCAACGATTCCGCCATCAATGAGCTGTGGAACCACCTCCCCGGCATCGCGCAACGTGCTTATCTGGTACAGCTGCTAGTCGATGAAATGCAGAATACCAACGAGATTGAAAGCGTGCGTTCCACACGCAAAGAGATTAGAGATGCCATGCAATCAGTCTCGGATCATGGCACGCCGCACAGCAACAAACGCTTCTCCGAGCTCGCCAGTCTCTACATCAACCTCACCAAAGCAAACGTGACGCTTCCCGAAAACCTACACGACATTCGCGATATATATGATCGCGTCACCGCAGGAGAGCTGAGCGAAGGCGACCAACCAGACGGACTGCTGTTTCGCCAAGGACCGGTGTATATCGCCAATGAGGCGTCAGGCAAGACCATACACCGCGGCATGTCAGGAGAAGCACCAATATCAGCACGCCTGACCGCACTGCTGGGTTTCATGCATCATAGCGATGTACCACCGCTCATCAAAGCCGCGATGAGCCACTTCATCTTCGAATACATCCACCCGTTCTATGACGGCAACGGCAGAACAGGACGTTTCCTCTTGGCTTTGCAACTCAGTCAGGAGCTCTCTCCCCTTACCTCGCTGTCGCTCAGCCCTATCATCAACGCGGAAAAGAGCAGCTACTATGCTGCTTTCGAACGCACGGAAGACCCGTTGAATTGCTTCGACGCTACAGTGTTCGTCAACCAGATGTTCGGCTTCATGCTCAACGCTCAAGACACGTTGAAACAAGACCTTGACGAGCGCAAACACGCTTTGGACTATGCGCAATGGGCGCTGGAAACTCAACGCTCCCAGCTCGAACTTGACCAACTGGAACTCGATATTCTCTATATGCTGCTGCAAACCGCACTGTTTGACACTCGTACGAATCGGGTGACCAGGGCTGAGATCCAAACACACCTTGCAAAAGGTCGCCACAAGATTGCGCAAGCCATGCAGCATTTGATGAGCAAGGCATTAGTACAGCAACAGGGACTAAGGCCCATCAGCTATGAGCTCAGCGAGCAGGGATTGCAACTTTTTACACGCTGAGCAATGAGGCGTCTGGCTGAGCGTAACATATCCGGTTCATGGCACGCGCAAAACAACAGGGTGTACAAGCGGTTTGCCTGTACACCCTGTTTGCTCTTATCGTGCTACGCGGTGAAGCTTAGCGGCTCACCGGAGTGGGGTCGACCACATCGTGAGCGATGTCGGCGACCACCGGCACCACCATGGGCTTGCGGTGCAGCTGACGGGTGACCCAGCTGGTGACCGTCTTGCGCATCACCTGCTGGAGCGTCTTGACATCGTGAGTGCCGGAAAGCATCGCATCTTCCAGATCTTGGGTGATCTGACTGCGCACCTTGTCGAAGTCGCGCTCATCCTCTGCCATGGCGTTCAAGTACACCTTCGGGCCCGAGACCACGTTCGCGGATTCGGTGTCGACCACGGCGAAGCAGGAGACAAAGCCCTCAGTGCCCAGGATGCGGCGTTTCTCAAGCTCATCATCGGTAATCTCACCGACTGAATCACCGTCTACATACACATAGCCGCACGGCACGGAACCGACCACGGCCGCCTGACCGTGATAGAGATCGACCACGTCGCCGTCCTCTGCCAGCACCACGTTGTTCGGATCCACACCGGTCTTTACGGCAATCAGGCCGTTGGCCACCAAGTGGCGGTTCTCGCCGTGAATCGGCATGGCGCAGCGCGGCTTGACGATGTTGTAGAAGTAGAGCAGCTCGCCCTCGTCACAGTGACCGGAGACGTGAATCTTGGCGTTGTCGCGGTTGATGACGCGCGCACCCTTCTGCACCAGCTTGTTGATGACCTTGTACACGCCATGCTCGTTGCCCGGGATGAGGGAGCTGGCCAACACCACCGTATCAAACTCGTTGATGGTGATGTCGCGGTGGCTGCCGTCGGCGATGCGGCCGAGCGCGGCCATGGGCTCGCCTTGGGAACCGGTGCACATGTAGACGATCTTGTCGTCCTGAATGTCTTTGGCTTTCTTCAGGTCCACCACCGTACCCTCAGGCAGGTGCAAATAGCCCAAGTCCGCTGCAATGGCCATATTGCGCACCATGGAACGGCCGACAAAGACGACCTTACGGCCGACCTTGTGCGCGGCGTCGACCACCTGCTGCACGCGGTGCACATGGCTGGAGAAGCTGGCGACGATAATCTTGCGCTTGGCCTCGCCGAACGCACGCTCCAGCTCGGGGCCGATAGTGGTCTCAGGACGCACGAATCCGGGAACCTCGGCGTTGGTGGAGTCTGCCATGAGCAGATCGACGCCCTGCTCGCCCAGGCGGCCGAACTCCACCAGATCGGTGATGCGGTGATCGATGGGCAGCTGGTCAAGCTTGAAATCACCGGTGTCGATGATGGTGCCAGCCGGAGTCTTGATGCACACGGCCAGAGCATCCGGGATGGAGTGCGTCACAGTGACGAACTCAAGGTTGAACGGGCCGACCTTAAGCTTGTCGCGCCCGGCAACCTCGACGGTGCGCGGGTTGAGGTGGTGCTCTTCGCACTTGGCTTTGACGAAGCCCAACGTCAGCTTCGAACCGATGAGCGGGATATCCGGACGCATCTTGAGCAGGTAGGGCACGCCTCCGATGTGGTCCTCATGACCGTGGGTGAGGATGAGCGCTTCCACATCGTCAAGACGATCCTTGATATAGCTGAAATCAGGCAGAATGAGGTCGACGCCGGGCTGCTCCTCCTCGGGGAAGAGAACACCGCAGTCGATGAGCAGCAGGTGACCGTTGTATTCGATCACATTCATGTTGCGGCCGATCTCACCCAGTCCGCCCAACGGCACGATGCGCATGGAGCCCTTGCGGTACTTCGGCGGGGCGATAAGACGCTCACCCTGAGGGGTGGTGCTACGCGGATCGCGACGGGTGGAGGTATTGCGGTTACCGCCACGCCCACCACGATTGCCACCGCGGCCGGCATTGCGGGAGTTGCCACGCGAGTCGGAGCGACGTGCGTTGGAACGCCCGGAATCTGAACGGCGAGAGCGAGAAGAGGTCTCTGCCTTGCCACCCTCGGTGCGTTCGGCACCCTGGGACTGCTCTACTGCATCGCTTTCAACGCGAGCCTTTGCTGACCGGCTGCCGCGACGGCGAGACACGGTTGATGCGGATTGATCTTGTGTTGTTGTCATAGTTGGTTAATTTTTCTTCTGGTTAATGTCCGCCCCTCGGGCAGACGACGGGTTGTGCAGCTTGTGTTGCGCAGGTTAACAGTCTGTGAGTGTCGCGGAGCGTTCCATACCGGCACGGGCACGGGCGAATTCAGAATCCCCGGGAGCCACGTTGGGCAGGCGCATCATGGGCTCATCAAGCCAGCCACGCTCATGCAGAGCGGCTTTGGCCATGACGCCTTGGAATCCGGTCCCGTTGACCGCTTCCACCAACGGCGCCAACCGCTGCGCCAATTCCTGGGCTTGACGTATATCTCCAGCGTCGAACGCTTGGGCAAGTTGAGCCATGGGGCCTGCCGCCACGTGAGCGGTGACCGAAATGACACCGACGGCGCCGATGGACAGGAACGGTAGGTAAAGGCCGTCATCTCCCGAATACCAGGTCAAACCGGTTTCTGCCCGCTTGCGCAACGCCCCTGCCACATCTCCGGTGGCATCCTTGACCGCTTCGACATGGTCCAGACCGGCCAGACGACGGTACGTATCGAGTTCGATGTGCACTCCTGTGCGGCTGGGAACATCGTAGACGATAACAGGTTTGCCGGCAGAAGCGTTGACCGCCTCATAGTGACGGAACAGTCCCTCCTGGCAGGGCCGCGAATAATACGGCGCCACGACCAGCAGGGCATCGGCTCCGGCATCCTGGGTCTGCTCGACCATGCGAACCGTGTGAGCCGTGTCGTTGGAACCGGCACCGGAGATGACGGGCACATCGACCACGTCTTTGACCGCGCGAACGATGTCGACCTTCTCATCCATGTGCGTGACCGGCGATTCCCCGGTGGTGCCGTTGACCAATAGACCGTCGGCTCCGCTGGATACCAGATGTTGCGCCAAAGCCTGCAGTTCGTCAAAGTCAACCGAGCTGTCACTCTTCATGGGGGTGACCATGGCGGGAATGACCCTTCCGAACGGAGCGGGATCGAGACGGTGTACAGACGATTCACTCATGGTTCAAAGGTACTTCGCAGGTGGGACGCAACGTAAAGTATGGCCGTCATAGATCCAGGAACACATCGAGACCGACATTCAGTCCCGGGGCTGCGCCGGCGTGCACCTTGCGCACGGCGAGCAGGACACCGGGCATGAAGGAGGCGCGGTCGAAACTGTCGGCGCGTATGGTGAGCTGCTCGCCGGTGTTGCCCAGCAGCACCTCTTCGTGAGCGTTGAGCCCCTGAAGACGAACAGCGTGCACATGCACGTCGTCCACCACCTGGCCTCGTGAAGCGCACTCCCCCTGTGTGCCGTCGGGCATAGGTTCGCTGCCTGCATCACGCCTGGCTTGAGCAATGGCACGAGCCGTATGCAACGCAGTGCCGGAGGGAGCGTCCACTTTGTCGGGATGATGCAGCTCAATCACCTCGGCCGAGGTGAAGTACGGGGCTGCCTTGGCTGCGAACAGATCCGCCAGCACCGCGGAAATAGCGAAGTTCGGGGCAATAAACACAGACTGGCCGGGTGTACCGGAAGATTGCAACGCCTGACGCACCTGTGCCAGCTTGCCGTCATCCCAGCCGGTGGTGCCCACCACCACATTCACACCCTGCGCCACCAAAGCCAGCACGTTGTCCATCGTGGCACTCGGCACGCTGAACTCAACGGTCACGTCGGTGTTGTCGGGGGTGATGGCGCTCATCACATCCCCCTCCCCCAGCTCTAGACTCAAGTCCATGTCCGGCGCCGCCTGCACGGCCTGCACCACACTGGAACCCATACGCCCGCCGGCTCCCACCACGGAAACTCGAATATTGCTCATATGCCCTCCTTGGAAATGCTGTGTGACTTGGCTACCCCAAGCATAGTTGAAGGAACGAACCGCGTGACGGTCATACGGCTGCCACGCGCCACAGCCCGCCACACCGACTGCACAAGCGCCGCTTGGACTCCCCTAGCGCGTGCGGCGCCGTGCCAGCAACAAGCCGAGTATGGCGAGCAGCATAGCTCCCAGCGTGGTGACGATGGGCATCAGCAGACCGACGTGCGGGCTGTATGCGTCGAGCACCATACCGGCCAGGGTCGATCCGAACGAGCCTCCCACCGAGCCGGCGGTACTGACCCATGAGAGCCCTTCGGTAAGCGAAGAAGAAGGAACGATATCTTTGATGATGAGATTTCCGGTAGCGAATATGGGCGAGACGCACAGACCGGAAAGCACCGAGCACAAGCCGAGCAACAGCAGGTTGTCCATCGACAACCGGCACAGCACATACCCGAGCGAAAGCAGGGCGGTGAACACCACCATGCGTTTCCAGTTGGAGCCTTTGAGCTTGGCGGAACCGAACGCGAACGCGCCGATGCACGAGCCGAGCGCAAACATGGCCAGCTGCAGGCCGAGCAGTTGCTCGCGCCCCATGGCCTTCATCATGGCAGTGACGGAAACGTCGAATTCGTTGAAACTCATGTTGAAAATCACGAACACGGCAAGCAGCGGGATGACGCCGGCATAGCGCAGCACGCTCTTGGGTTTGGCGGTGCCGTGAAGCTGCTCGAGGCTCGGCGCGTCCGAAGTGTCGCTGCACCCCTTCTGGTTGCTGAACTCCGCAGCTCCCCCGGCTGTGCGAGCTTGCACCGATACCGATTCCAACACCGGCGGCTGGGTGTTTTTGAGTGAGAAGAACACCGTTCCCCCGATGGCGCAAGCCACTGCCGGGACGAACAGCTGAGACACCGGGTGCACCGAAGTGGCCAGGAATGCGGCGAGGATGGGGCCGAGAATGAACACCATCTCGTCGATGCCCGATTCCAACGCGTATGCCGCGTTCAACAGCGTTCCGTCCTTCTGCCCGCGTAACGCGTAAGCCCAACGGGTGCGCACCAGAGCGCCAAATGAGAACTGGGTGAATCCCATGAGTATAGCCAGCACGAACAGCACTGCGATCGGCACTTTGGCGAGCGCGGCGAACGAGAAGACCAGCATCATGATCACCGAACCCGCCAATGCCGGACCGCCGACCTTGCGCTGTCCAAACCGGTCAAACAGGCGTGCGTAGAAGGGTGTGACCGCGGCTACGGCAAGAATGTAGACGGCGCTCATGGTCCCTGCGATGGTCCAGTTGTTGTACATGTGGTTGAGCGCCAGTACAATGCCCAGGCTCATCATGGACATGGGCAGGCGTGCCAAGGCTCCGGAAAGGCTGAATGCCTTGACTCCGGGAATGGCGAACAGCCGGGCGTATGGGGACTGCGTTTTAGGCTGCGCAGAGAGGTCCCCGCCCTGCCGCGCGCCGCTGCCGGGTTGCGCGGATGCGCCGGTCTGTAAGGATGACGGTTGTTTGGTTGATGAGTGTGATGGATAATGCTTGCTCATGTGCTGCCTGGTTGTGGGTTGCCTTTCACCCGCTATGTTGACGTATTGTCATCGTCAATGTGATGGTCATTATGGTACCGAAAGCGTTGCCAAACAGTTACTGCTGTGTGGCTTTGGACGAGGGTTGAGAAGGTTGTGCGGCCCGTTGCGGCGTGCCTGCGTACAGGAACCTGCTTTCGACCGGTTTGGACACCTTCTGGGCTGCCGGATCTCCCAGATCCCGCTTGGACAGGCACTGCATGCCATGAACCCGGTAGAAGTCCACGTCGCAGCTGGAATCGGTGTGCAGATAGAATCGTTGCACGTTCGCGCTGTCCATGCCAGACATGGCGCGTCTCCACAAGGTGCCGCCCACACCCTTGCCGCGCGCGGCTTCTGCCACCAGGAACAGCGTGATCTCGGCGCCGGTGGTGTGTTCCGTGTCCGCTTGACGCTCCATGTCTCGCTCAATCTGAAATTCCCGTTCCGCCTCAGCGAGCGAGGCCGCGCCCAGCTTGGTGGCGTTGAGCTGGCTGTCGATCTGTTTCATGGCTTCGCCCACCTGAGGGAACCACGCTCGTCGGCCGCGCATCGCAGTCATCAGCACACCCATGAATTCACCATGCTGATAGGCCACTTCGGCCTGGGACGCATGTTCCAGATAGTGCAGGACGAAGTGAGCCGACAACAGACGCGAGACCTCCGGATCGTCGCCAGCCGCGCTGCACTCGCCCCACATGGCGTCGAACTCGTCGATCACCGCTTCCACGTCGCTCCACACCATGGGTTCGTACAGTATGTTCGTGCTCATCGCTACCTTCTCTTAACCCCTGTCTGACTGCGCTACAGCCAAACCAGTCATTACCGCCACCGGTCTTCAGTCGTTGTCTGAACCATGCACGGTGTCTGGATCCAGCTCGTCCATAATCTCTTGGATGCCCTTGGGCCGGGCATGTATCTCGCGCACCGTCTCGTCAGCTTCACTTACGTAATACAGCGTAGCGTCTATGGAGTCGAGAGACACACCTTCCATCGCGCTCAGCAGAAGACGATACATGTCGAGCTGGGCAAGCTTGCGCGCCGTGTCATCAGGGTCTACGGGTTTACGTCCGGTTTTCCAATCCACTACTGTGAAACGCTTGGACGGGTCATGTTCGTCGAGTCCACCGTAGAACACGGCATCGAGCTTGCCGTTGACGATGATGGGCTCGGTTTCATGCCCTTGATCCCCAGGCAACGCCACTACAATCTGCTGCTCGGCAGCGAAAGGACGACGATGCGCCCAGCGTGACTGTGCCAGACGGCGCTCCCACACAGCCAGATGCTGTTCCTTCCCATGGGTGAGCCGCTCGCCGTCAGCCTCACGCAATGCCAACTCAGCCAGCAATGAGGCACGGCTTTGTGCTGCTGCCCCTCCGGCCAAACCGGTGCCGTCAACTGATGCAAGAGCGTCGGCACCACCTGAGACATCGGCATCGTACGCATTGATAAACGCTTCAGCCCAAGCGTGGAACAAGGTGCCCGCCTCGGCCGCCGGAGAGGAAACCCGCGGAATGGGACGCACCAGGGCGCGCCAGTACTCCCGCGATTCATGCTCGCTCATATGACCGGTACGTGCCTGCAGCGACGTGACATTCTGACGCCGTCCTGCAAGCAGCCGCTCGCCGCGCGCCCGAACACCAGCATCGAAATCCTCCACTTCGTTTTCAGGCATGAGGTCGGGATCATCCAGCAGCATGCGCGCCCGTTCCAGCAACGAATCGGCGGACTGAGACGCTGGAACCCCGATGCCGGCCGCTTCACGCACTTCGTCCGAAGCGTCCTGAAGCATGCGCGCCACCGGTTCGCTCATGGCAGCCGGCCACGGTAACGACGCTTGCTGCCGATGATCCTCGATCACACTGGTCCAGGCTTGCACCACCACCGCCTGGCAGTATTGCTCGGCGTGCTCGCCGACGAAAAGCCCATCGGGAGGAACGGCCCCCAACTCGAGCAACGTACGACCCTCGGCAGGAATGACGCTGGCGTTGGAAGCATCACTGGAGGCAGACGGCCCAGCCTGTTCCACCATGTCTGCGGCGACGCATGCGTCGTCACGTCCCACCAGCGAGTCAAGCATCTCGTCCCAGAAGTTCGACGCCGCTGCCGCACCACGGCCGCTTGCACCCTCCTCAAGGTAGCGTTCTGGCGAGGAACGACGGCTGTAGGTCAGCAACACGTCGTGACGTGCCCGAGTAAGTGCCACATAGGCGAGACGCCGCTCGTCGTTATGCAACCGTCGACCGAATTCCTCAGCGGGAGTGAGCCCTTCCCCTTCTTCGGCCTCGCCTGCCACGTCGTGCACCACATCACGCCGTTGCACTTCGCTCAGCTCATCCACAGCCATATCCGGGATATGCGGCCAAAAAACCGGGAGAATATCAGCATCGACGCGCACCGGTACCGGCACGGCGGCAGGATTGTCCAACCACGTCTTGGATTGTTCGACGTACTGCGGCGGTTCCCACTCCCCCTCGCGCATACCGCCCATATGTTCTTCATCCACCGCAATGGACAAGGAATCCCCTTGGTTGCTGGGAAACCCGTTGCGTTTAAGGCCGACCACAGCCACCGCATCCCATTCCAATCCTTTGGACTGGTGGATGGTCATCAGCACCACATCCGCAGGTCCGCAGGCTGAAGCGGTTGATGCATCGGGAATGGCGCTGAGCGAATCCACCCACCCCACAAAACCGTGCAGGGACGGTGACTGCCCTTCGGCAATCTCGCTGGTATAGGTATCCACCAGCGATGACAGCGCATCGAAAGCCACATGCGCTTGAGCCGGATCGACCGGACCTTGGGGCTCTCGTACCGTCTGCGCCACCACGGTATCGATGTCAAGCTGCAGGGATTCGATGGCCGTGCGCACGATGTGCGGCAGCGGATAGTTGACCACGTTCTGCACCGCTCTCAACACTCGGCCGGCAGCCGAGATGGACGCAATTCCGGATTGCGTGAACCCTGAGGCTTGAGCGAGTATGTCATCCAAACGCTCCTCGGCCAGCACGTCAGCAAGGAACACCATGTTGGGCACATGATCCCTGTGCTGTTTCAATGCCTCTCTGCGCGCGCCGGCATCCATACTGCTCGAGGCGAGCCCCGCCTCCACCAGCGCGCGGAAACGCCGCTCGTCGTTGCGTTTGGAAGTCAGAGCGGCGAGCGCCTTCAAGTCTTGTGCACGCACCCCGAAGCGCGGGGTGGCGAGCAGTCTCATGAGCGCTGCGGAGTCGGTATGGTCGGCAGCGGCATGCAGCAATGACAATACGTCACGCACATCAGGACGTTCCAGCATGGCGGAATATCCCACCATCGATACGCTCAGCCCGGCATGCTCGAGCCCTTCGGCAAAGGCCGGCATGGTGGTTTTGGATCGGAACAGGACAGCCACATGCGGTCGCTCGTCACACTCTGTGCCGTCAGCTTCGTCGGAGTCTGGCGTGTGTCTTGCGATGGCGGCCTTGGCAAATCTTGCCACGGCATCGATCTCCTGCCCCAACGTTTCAAAACCCAGCACACCAAGAGTGCCTTCAGGAGCGGTCTCCAGCGTGGACAACGGTGCCACCTGAACCTCGTTCATGGCAGCACTGCCGGGTTTGGAAGGCCGCAACCGCAAGGGTTTGGTCAGGTTGTTGGCGGCATCGAGCACGACGTGCGCATTACGCCTGGTTACGCTGAGCGGGTAGGGCTGGTAGGTCTCCCCCATGTCAAAATCGTGTATGAACAGCCGAAAGGCTCCGGGGCTGGCACCGCGCCATGCGTAGATGGATTGGAACGGATCGCCTACGGCATTGACCGCTGACTTGCCTGCGGCATAGTTGCGCTCGGCACTTTGGGGATGGAAGATGGCGGCGATGAGTTGAGCTTGAGTGGTGGAGGTGTCTTGGTATTCGTCGAGCAACACGTGGGTGTGCTGGCGGCGCAATCGCTCCCCGATGGAGGGGAACCTGGAGACGAGGGCGTAGGCTGCGACAGTGAAATCGCCAAATTCAGCCATGTTGAGTTGCGTTTTTCGATTCTGATACGCCTGTACGAGGTTGAGCAGCGTCTCTCGTTTGGATGCCACGTTTTTGCCTTGTGCCACGCGGTACCGGGTGCGCTCGTGGCAAAGTCGTTCCCAATCCTTGCGGCGGGACTCGTAGGCTTCGTCGCTCTCCTTTTTGGTACGTTTACGCAGCTTGCCCGGTTTGGGCTCCTGGTCGGGAACGGGTTCATCACCCAGGAATCGGTCGATGACATGCATGAACCCGCGGTCCCAGTCGCGAATGCGCCCGATGGCGTCGGCGACGCTCGTGCAGTCGCCGCCGATCATGGATCCGCTGATGGCCCGGGATAGTTCGAGCACTTGCCCCACCAACGCGCTGAAACTACCGAAGTCTTGCGGGTTGATCTCGCTCATGTGCTCATCCACGACCTGCACCGCCATCTGCCAGGCTCCGGCCTCGCTCAACGGCTGGGTGTTCTGGTCAAAGCCGACAAGCAGACCCCAACGGCGTACGATGGATTGGAAGAACGCGTCGTAGGTGAGCACCTCAGGTTTGAGGAATCGGTTCGCTCCAGCATCATGGTTACTCCCGGCGCCGCTGCTGGACACGGCAGCCGAAACTCGGCCGAGCAGTTCCGATGCCGCCTTTTTGGTGAAAGTCAGGCCCAGTATCTTCTCCTGCGGCACTCCCCGGGAGATGAGATTGATGATGCGCCGTGTCATGGTGTAGGTCTTGCCCGATCCCGCTCCGGCGACCACGAGCATATCCTGCTCGCAGGGGGCGTTGATGACGGCAGCCTGCTCGGGACTGTCGGTGAACGTTGGCTGTGCGTCGCTCACGATGCCCTCCTTGTCTCGAATACGGTGTCCACTTCGCCGGCGCAGGCCGGACATACCGTCAGCATACGGCAGAATTGCACATGGTCGGCTTGCGGACGGGCTTCGATGGTGCTGGAACGCACCGCTGCAGCCGCGTAGAACACGCGCGCGATCATGGTGAGCGCCCACGGCGCCTGGGTGCCACGCAGATTGAGGAAGCCTCGCCAAGCCTGAACCGACACCCCTTGCGGCGGCTCGTCTTCCAGCATGGGTTCATCCAGCAGTTTGCTGGACTTGGGGTAATGGTCACGCGGCGTGAACGGGCTGTCGTTCAAGTGTCCGTCACGCAACAGCGAGGGTTGGAAAGCGCCTTCCGGCGAATAGCTGTGTGCCGGAGCCCAGCTTTCCTGCACGTCGAACAGCATGGACTGCGCCACTCGTATCGTCGCACTTTCCGCACCCGGCGCCAAGTGAGGAGTTTCCCCATTGCCGGAATCAGCAGCCTGCAGAACCACGCGTGTCGCAGAACCGTCACCCTGGTCAGCCTGCACCCCATGCTGTGGATCCTGGAATGCCAAACCCAGCTGGTAGCAGACCAGCTGCAAGTCGTTGCCCATCTGCCTCACGCTGTGCTTGTGCCCGGTTTTATAGTCGATGACGCGCACCGTCTGTTCACCGTTTGGCCTTGACCTCCATTCCACTCGGTCTATCGATCCGGCCAAGCGCACGCTCAGTTCTTCATGCATGCCTTCAGGCCAGCCTCCCACCAGTGCTCCCATGATGGCGGCAAGTTCGGTGCGGTTCAGCGTTTCCACATTGGGAACGCTGTTGTATAACGGCAGGATGTCGTCAAGCGATAGCGTGGCGGCGAACGGCATCTCGCAACGCGCACGGTTCAGCTTGCCCGCCTCGAAGCGTGCACCGTTGGCTCCCAAATATTCCGGTTCGTTCGACATGACGAAATAGGTGGCGATGTTGCGCAGGGTTTGTTCGGCTGCATCATCCTTGACCATGGCCTGATATCGGCTTGCGGGATCGGCGATGAGCGAGGGGTCGGACCGCAGCGCGAGGTACATGCTCATCATGCGCTCATGCACTGTCTCCACACGCAGTTCGCAAGCACTTCCCTCCATAAAATCGGCGGCATCCAGCCCTTCATTGCTGGCCTGCTCGGCCACCGCGTGGATAATCGAGCCGAAGCTGGTGGCAGGATTGGACGACCGGGGGCCGGCGAACTGGTTTTCAAGCAACCAGCACACCGGACACCCCCAGATACTGTCCACTTGAGAAGGCGACAACTGTACCGGCGTCTTGGATGACTCTTGTCTCTCGGCAGACTTGCTGCCTGCTGCGGCACTGCCGGCATGGCGATTCAGATATGCCCATGACTGCGGATCAGCTGCGGTCACGCCTCGGCTGGAAAGCAACGCCAACGCGTATGCCGCGTCGGTGCCAGCAGCGGCACGCCCGACAGGCTCCTGCTGCGCAATCGTGCCGGTGGCAGCAGCATCCACCGGCGTGGCGACCGGAACCACAGGCACCGATGCACAGTCCGCTGCCGGTGCCGGTGCCGAAGCGGTAAGCAATGCGGACAGGTTGGTATGGTTACGAGCCAACTCCACACGACCGGCGGCCACCAACCCTCTCGGATCGGCATCGAGGCCAGCGAACCTGCCGGCACTCGCTGCCGTGGTATACGCTCTGGTCTTGGCGTCGGCGTCACGATTGCGGTCAAACCGTTCCGGCAGATAATCGTAGAGAAAATCCGAGGGAACCATCTCATCGTTGAGCACGGCGCTGAGGCTCACATCCGAGCTGGCTCTGCTCAGCGACACCAGCAGGCTTTTCTGTTCCGAAGCGAGCACACGCAGCAGCTCAGGGTCTCGACCGGTCACCTGCTGCTGCCATGCACTGCTCAGACTGCCATGCAGTACCATGTTGGCCAGTTCCTCGCCGCCAAACAACGTGTTTCGTGGAGCCAGATTCGGCCATACGCCTTGTTGCATCTGCACCATCCACACATGCGGCCAATGGCGGCCCGCCACACCGGCCGGCGTGGCAAGTGTCACCGCTTGATCTACAGGAGCCACTTTGGCAAGCGAATCGGCCTCGATGCGCATGGCACGCACCGCAGCAATGAAGTCAGGCACGCTTTGATTCGCACCGCTGCCCGAAGCATAGTCGAACAGCCTCATCACAGTGTCAAGGCGATCGTTGGCCACGCGCCCCGCGGCACGGCGCCCCAGTGCGATGCGCTGCCACCTGCCGGCCACACCGCACGCATCCCAGGCCACACCCAAGGCGTACTCAGGAGTGTTTTCCGGCAGGGCGGCGAGCTTGTGCGCCACCGTGCCCACCACACGCCACATGTGTTCGAACGCGCCGACATGCGTGTTTCCCGCTCCCACTGCATGAACAGCTTCCAGCACCTCGTCCTCATGCTGCCCCAAGGCAAGCATGACATACATGGCATCCGTACAGAACGCCATTCCTTCGTCCGTCTCGTTTACACCGGTGCCGTCCACCACAGTGCCATTCACCACACTGTCGTCTACGTGTATGGAGGTCGCCTCATCATGCTCCGTCACACTCTCGCGTATTCGTTCCCAATCCGTTATCAAACGCGGCAACGAAGCGTTGATATCCTCCCCATGTTCCGCATTTGCCTCCTGACCGGTTTCATCAACGTCCCGCGCCTTGGTGTCGCCGGAGCGCAAGACCTGCGCCAACGATTCCAGGGCGCGCATCGCCGATTCCACCGGTGCCAGCCGTGCGGGAAGGGAGGGAGTCGAGTCTGCGTGTTGCGTTCCGGCTCCTTCCATAAGCGGGCTTTCCAACAGCGTCTCCACTCGAGCACGCACCGAGCGCGCACCGCGCCGCAAGTCACGCATGGTACCTGCGCGACGCATGTCGGCAAGTTCCAGCAGCGCGAACAGCCCCTGCACCACCGCTTCGTCCTTCAACGGCTTGGTGACCGCAGAATAGCGAACCGGCACACCGTCTTGTCGCAGCCGTTCCCCGAACGCACGAACCGTGGCATTGTCATGGGCGATGACCACCATACTGTTCCATGATGAATCGGCACCGCCATCCATATGCCGCCGCTTGATGCGCCACACCACATCATCCATCTCTTCTCTGGCGGAACGGTAGAGAGCCGAGCCTACGCTGCTTGACGCACCGGCAGATGCCGCTTCCTCGTCGACCGGCGCAATGGGCAGACTGCCCTCAAGCCTTGGTAATTTACCGGGACGTTGCGGCAATGGTGTGGATTCGTCTTCGCTGCTGGAAATGGACAATGACACGCGAGAGGCCACCACATCGCGATAGGTGGACGACGTTCCCCTGTTCAGGCCGTCCAATATCAGCGGTTTCGCTCCAATTGGATCTTGCTGCGCCCGTGCAAACAAGTATTCAGGGTATGCGCCTCTGAACGTCTGCACCGCCTCGTCGGGATTGCCCACCAACACCAGCTTCACGCCGCTCGCAGCCAAGGTCTCCAGAAACGAGAACCCTGCAAGGGTCATATCTTGAGCGTCATCGACCACCAGCAGACCGGGCAGCAGCGCTGCGTCAGCGTGTTGTACCGCCTGCGCACCCTCCACGAGCAGCCGTGAGGCGTCCAGACGAAACTCCCCCTCATACTCTTGCACCACCATCTGCGCATATTCCTCGCGCAGTGCGAATGCCAAACGCCATTGCACATCGAGCCGTTCGGTGCGCACACTGTGTTCCTCAGCCTCTCCGAGCGCGGCAATCACCGAGGCTTCACGATCACGGTCCACTCCCAGTTCATCCACGCGAGCCAGCATATCGCGCAATTGCATGACGAACGCGTCATCAATGCCGCGTGCGAACAACGCATCGCTGGAACCCACCCCTTGGGAAACGGTCCGTGCAGGCGGCTCGGCGGCATCGGCCACTACCATGCCGGCCCAGTCAGACGTGGCGAAGTAGCTGCGCAGCAGCATGCAGGTGCTGCATAGCTCCCCCGCTTGCGCGTGCCTCACGTGCACTGCCACCACAGTTTTGAGCATGGCGTCCTGCTCGGCGCCGTTGAGCAGTTTTGGCAGCGGACGTTGATCTTGTGCACACACACCAGTGAGCACACGGAACGCCACCGCGGACAGTGTGGTTACCGGCCTGGCGGTAGATACGGCACCCCGCCGCACGATGACCTCGTCGGAGAGCTCATCGGCGATTTTCCTGTCCGACACCGTCATCACAGCATCGCCGAATGCTCCCCCAGACCGTTCTGCCGGCTCGTTGACATCCCATGCCGCCAGCAGTGCGTCCAAAGCGAATCGCGTTTTGCCTGCTCCCGGAGCCCCGACCACAAGCAACGCCGCTTCGTCACCGTTCAACAGCGCCCGCACCTCGTGCACCGCCTGAGCGGCATCAACATGCTCCGACTTGCTGTGCCGCCGCTCATGCGCATCGTCTGCCGTTTCCTGCCGTGTACTCGCTGCCATACGTTCAGTCTACGATTCACCATGCCCGCTCACTGCCGGCGCAAACGCGAGAAGGCCCCGACGAAACATTCCGTCGGGGCCTTCAACAACCGCTGTTACGGTTTCACGCGACTATCTCACGCGTTGGTATCGCCTTGAGCGTCCATACCTGGCATGTCGCCCAAGCCGTTCATCGGCATGGTGCCGAACGGCGAATCCGCGCCGAACTGGGAACCTAGTCCCATGCTGGTGTCACCCAAAGCATCTCCTGTGTTGAAGTCGTCCAAGTCGCCCTGTCCGCCTTGGTCATCGAGGAAATCGTCGGGGTTGAAGTCGTCGCCCAGGTTCAGGTCACCGAAGTCGATGGTGGAGAAGTCCACATCGCCGGAGCCGCCTTCTGCGAAGCCGCCGTCGCCGTCGCCGCCCAGACCGAAGTTCGGGTAGATGGTGTCGCGAATCGCCTTGTCGGGCTCCACCTTGGCGTTGCGGTAGCGCGCCAAACCAGTACCGGCAGGGATGAGCTTGCCAATGATGACGTTCTCCTTCAAGCCCTTGAGCTCGTCGGACTTCTGCTCCAGCGCCGCTTCGGTAAGCACGCGCGTGGTCTCCTGGAAGGACGCCGCAGAGAGCCAAGAGTCGGTAGCCAGCGAAGCCTTGGTGATGCCCAAAAGTTCGGGACGACCTGCCGCAGGCTTGCCACTGGACTGCACGGATGCCATGTTCGCTTCCTTGAAGCGCGCCTGATCCACCAGTTCACCGGGCAGCAGCGTGGTGTCGCCGGAATCGAT
Organism: Bifidobacterium sp. ESL1133; assembly: GCF_058107325.1. NCBI lineage: Bacteria > Bacillati > Actinomycetota > Actinomycetes > Bifidobacteriales > Bifidobacteriaceae > Bifidobacterium > Bifidobacterium sp. ESL1133. The sequence goes on from NZ_JBYLUI010000002.1 coordinate 134,919, forward strand.
GACAGTGACGCGGCGCAGCATCTGGTGCACGATGACCTCGATGTGCTTGTCGTGGATATCCACACCCTGGGAGCGGTACACGTCGTGCACGCCCTCCACGATGGCGACCTGTGCGGCACGGGGACCGAGAATGCGCAGGATCTTCTTGGGATCCACGGAGCCCTCGATGAGCTGCGTGCCGGGCTCGACATGCTGTCCGTCCTGCACCATCAGCGGAGCGCGACGAGTCACCGGGTAGGTGATCGGCTCCACGTTGGCGTCGTCGGGATTGAGCGTGACCTGACGGCCGTGATCGGTGTCCTCCACCTTCACGGTGCCGGCAAACTCGGAGATCGGAGCCTCACCCTTAGGTGTACGAGCCTCGAACAACTCGGTGACACGAGGCAGACCCTGGGTGATATCGGATGCCGAAGCCACACCGCCGGAGTGGAAGGAACGAAGCGTCAGCTGGGTACCAGGCTCGCCGATGGACTGGGCCGCCACGATGCCGACGGCCTCACCGACGTCCACCAAGTGGTTGGTGGCCAGCGACCAGCCGTAGCACTTGGCGCACACGCCGCGCTTGGACTCGCAGGTGAGCACGGAACGAGCCATGACTTCTTCGACCCCGTGAGCCACCATATCGTTCAGAGCGTCCATTGACAAGGCGTCGCCGCGCTGATAGAGCACGGTCTCGCCGTCGGCAGGATCGATGACGTCCTTGGCCAGCAAGCGGGAGTACGGGCCACCGTCGGCGGCCTTGATGAGCTGCAGGTTGCCCTCGTCATCGCGTTCCGCGATCTTGAGCGGCAGGCCATGCTTGGTACCGCAATCCTCTTCGCGCACGATGACGTCCTGAGAGACGTCCACCAGACGACGGGTGAGGTAGCCGGACTCTGCAGTACGCAGTGCCGTATCCGCCAGACCCTTGCGGGCACCGTGCTGGGAGATGAAGTACTCCAGCACCGACAGGCCTTCACGGTAGTTGGACTTGACCGGTCGAGGAATAATCTCGCCCTTCGGGTTGGCCACCAGGCCTCGCATGCCGGAGATCTGGCGAATCTGCATCCAGTTGCCTCGAGCTCCGGACTGCACCATGATGTTCACGTTGTTGTTGTCCGTGAAGTTGTCGCGCATCTTGTCGGCGACCTTGTCGGTGCACTCGGTCCACAGGTTGATGAGCTCCTGACGGCGCTCCTCCTCCGTAAGCAGACCCATGTCGTACTGGTCGTTGACCTTGTCGGCCTGCGCCTCGTACTCGTCGATGATGTCCAAGCGTTCCTTGGGCTCCATGATGTCGGAGAACGACATGGTCACGCCCGACCAAGGTGCCCGGGTGAAGCCCAGATCCTTGAGCGCGTCGAGTGTGGCGGCAACCTGTGCGGTGGAATAGCGGGTGGCGATGTCGTCAACGATGTTGGACAGCTTGCCCTTGGCTACCTTTTCGGTGACGAACGGGTAGTCGGTGGGCAGGGTGCCGTTGAATTCCAGCTGACCGTACGAGGTGGCGAAGAGCACCGAACCGTCGGCGAAACGCTCTTCCTTCACCGTCTTGGCAGCACCGTCCTGCGGATCGGCCACCTCGATCTCGCTCGGCTCCCAGTCGGTCGGCAGCACGAAGTCCTGAGGCAAGCGCACCAGCACCTTGGCCTGCACGTCCACGTCGTGACGATCCACAGCCATGCGCAGCTCCTCGACGGAACCGAGCACGCGGCCTTGACCCTTGGCACCGTCGATGACGGTGGACAAGTAGTACAGACCCAGAATCATATCCTGAGAAGGCATGGTGACGGTGTGACCGTCAGCGGGCTTCAAGATGTTGTCGGAAGCCATCATCAGCGAGCGTGCCTCGGCCTGCGCCTCGACGCTCAGCGGAAGGTGGACTGCCATCTGATCGCCGTCGAAATCGGCGTTGAAGGCGGCGCATGCCAGCGGCGGCAGGTGGATGGCCTTGCCTTCCACCAGAATCGGCTCGAACGCCTGGATACCCAGACGGTGCAGCGTAGGTGCACGGTTGAGCAGCACCGGGTGCTCGGCGATGACGTCCTCGAGCACGTCCCACACCGAACCGTCAGCGCGATCCACGAGACGCTTGGCGCTCTTCATGTTCTGCGCATAGTTCTCGTCCACCAAACGCTTGATGACGAAGGGCTTGAACAGCTCCAGAGCCATGGGCTTGGGCAGACCGCACTGGTGCATACGCAGTTCAGGACCGACCACGATCACGGAACGACCGGAGTAATCCACGCGCTTACCGAGCAGGTTCTGACGGAAACGACCCTGCTTGCCCTTGAGCATGTCGGACAAGGACTTGAGCGGGCGGTTGGAGGCACCGGTGACGGGGCGACCACGACGACCGTTGTCGAAGAGCGAATCGACTGCCTCCTGGAGCATGCGCTTCTCGTTGTTGAGCATGATCTCGGGGGCACCGAGCTCAATGAGGCGCTTCAAACGGTTGTTACGGTTGATGACGCGACGATACAGGTCGTTGAGATCGGAGGTGGCGAAACGGCCGCCGTCCAACTGCACCATCGGGCGCAGATCCGGCGGAATGACCGGAATGGCGTCAAGCACCATGGCCTCGGGCTTGTTGCTCGTGGACAGGAAGGCGTTGACTACCTTCAGGCGCTTCAGGGCGCGCGCCTTGCGCTGGCCCGAACCATTGTCGATCTCTTCGCGAAGCTGCTTGGCTGCGGCCTCGAGGTCGAAGTCCTGCAGGCGCTTCTTGATGGCCTCGGCACCCATGGAACCGGTGAAGTAGTCGCCGTAGCGATCCTGCATCTCCTGCCAGAGATCCACATCGCCTTCCATATCGCCGGCCTTGAGCGTCTTGAAACGGTCGAATACGGCGTTCAGACGCTGCACCTGGTTGTCGTAGCGCTCGCGAATAGCCTTCATCTCGCGCTCGGCGGAGTTGCGCAGCTTGGCCTTGGCGCTGCCCTTGGCTTCACCTTCGGACTCAAGCTCGGCCATGTCGGACTCGACCTTCTTGGCGCGCTCTTCGATCTCGTTGTCACGACGACGCAGGATGTTGGCGATTTCGGTGTCGAACTCGTCCTGCAGGTCGGGCATGTCTTGGTGACGCTGCTCCTCGTTGACTCCGGTGACCATGTAGGCGGCGAAGTAGATGACCTTCTCCAAGTCCTTGGGAGCAATGTCGAGCAAGTAACCAAGACGGCTCGGCACACCCTTGAAGAACCAGATGTGGGTGACGGGGGCGGCCAGCTCGATGTGGCCCATACGCTCACGGCGTACGCGCGAGCGTGTGACTTCCACACCGCAGCGTTCGCACACGATGCCCTTGAAGCGCACGCGCTTGTACTTGCCGCAGGCGCACTCCCAGTCGCGGGTGGGTCCGAAGATCTGCTCGCCGAAAAGGCCGTCCTTCTCGGGTTTCAGGGTACGGTAATTAATGGTTTCCGGCTTCTTGACCTCGCCGAAGCTCCAGTTGTGAATGTCCTCGGTGGTGGCCAATCCGATTCTCAATTTGTCAAATGCGTTGACGTCCAGCACTCTTGTGTCCTGTCTATGAATTGATACGTGTTTCGTTGTCTATTCGAAAGTCCGCCGGCACCGCCCTAGCAGTGCCGGCCGGTAATCGGGTTACTGGTATTCCGGCTGAGGCGCGACCTGATCCTCCTTGGCGGAGGTGTCCGGGCGGGCGCCGATGTTGAAGCCGAGATCTTCGGAGGCCGACGAGGGGTCGTCGTCACTGTCCTTCATGTCGATGGCCACGCCTTCGGCGTTGAGCACCTCGACGTTCAGCGACAGCGACTGCATTTCCTTCAACAGCACCTTGAACGACTCAGGGATGCCTGCCGGCGGCAGGTTATCGCCCTTGACGATGGCGCCGTAAGCACGCACGCGACCGTCCACGTCGTCGGACTTGGTGGTCATCATCTCGTGCAGCGTGTAGGAGGCACCGTAGGCTTCAAGTGCCCACACCTCCATCTCGCCGAAGCGCTGGCCGCCGAACTGAGCCTTGCCGCCCAGCGGCTGCTGGGTGATCATGGAGTACGGACCGGTGGAACGAGCGTGAATCTTGTCGTCCACCAAGTGGTGCAGCTTGAGCATGTACATGTAGCCCACGGAAATCGGCTTGGGGAACGGCTCTCCGGTGCGGCCGTCGAAGAGCTGCGCCTTGCCGTCCTCGCCCACGAGCTTGTCGCCGTCGGCGTTGGGCAGCGTGGACTTGAGCAGTCCCTGAATCACGTCGGGACGCACACCGTCGAAGACGGGAGTGGCCACCGGAGTGCCCGGCTCGCCGGACTCGGCGCCTTGCGGTACGTGCTTCTTCCACTCGGCCTCAAGGTCTGGATCGAGCTGGATATTCCAGCCTGCGTGGGCGATCCAGCCCAAGTGCAGCTCGAGCACCTGTCCCAGGTTCATTCGGCTCGGCACGCCCAAGGGGTTGAGCATGATGTCGACCGGGGTGCCGTCCGCCATGAACGGCATATCCTCTTCGGGCAGGATGCGCGAGATGCAGCCCTTGTTGCCGTGACGGCCGGAAAGCTTGTCGCCCACCGTGATCTTACGGTGCTGGGCGATGTAGACGCGAATCATCTGGTTGACACCGCTGGGCAGCTCGTCGCCGTCCTCCTCGGCATCCTCACGAGTCACTTCCTTGATGGAGATGACCGTGCCGGACTCGCCGTGAGGCACACGCAGAGAGGTGTCGCGCACCTCGCGGCTCTTCTCGCCGAAGATGGCGCGCAGCAGGCGCTCCTCTGGGGTCAGCTCGGTCTCGCCCTTCGGGGTTACCTTGCCAACCAGAATGTCTCCGGCCTCTACCTCGGCGCCGATGCGGATGATGCCGCGATCGTCGAGGTTCGCCACCGCGTCCTCGCCCACGTTGGGCAGGTCGCGAGTGATCTCCTCAGGCCCGAGCTTGGTGTCACGGGAGTCAATCTCGTATTCCTCGATGTGGATCGAGGAGAGCGTATCGTCCTGCACGAGACGCTGGGAGATAATCACGGCGTCCTCGTAGTTGTAGCCATTCCAAGGCATGAAGGCGACCAGCGCATTCTTGCCCAAGGCGAGCTCACCCTTCTCGGTGGCCGGGCCATCAGCCAGCACCGTGCCGACCTCAACACGTTCGCCGTCCTTGATGAGCGGCACCTGGTTGTAGGAGGTGGTCTGGTTGGAACGCTGGAACTTCTCCAGCTTGTAGCTCGAGGTGGTGCCGTCGTCGTTCATCACACGGATGATGTCGGCGGAAACATAGGTGACCACGCCAGCCTTCTCGGCCAGAATCGTGTCGCCGGAATCCACTGCGGTACGCCATTCGGCACCGGTACCCACCAAGGGGCGCTCGGACTTGACGAGCGGCACGGCCTGACGCTGCATGTTGGTACCCATGAGCGCTCGGTGTCCCTCGTCGTGCTCAAGGAACGGAATGAGCGAAGCACCCACGGAAACCATCTGACGCGGGGAAACGTCCATGTAGTCCACGGAGCTGATCGGCACATCGACCGCTTCTTCGGTGGCGGAACGCACCAGGGCGGTCTTATCCACGAAGTTGCCGTTCTCGTCCAGCTCCTGGTTGGACTGAGCGATGACGTGCTCAGACTCACGGTCGGCGGTCATGTACTCAATCTCGTCGGTGACGTGGCCGTCAACGACCTTGCGGTACGGGGTCTCGATGAAGCCGAACGGGTTGACACGGCCGAACGTTGCCAGCGAGCCGATGAGGCCGATGTTCGGGCCTTCAGGAGACTCGATGGGGCACATACGTCCGAAGTGGGAGGGGTGCACGTCTCGCACTTCCATGGAGGCACGGTCACGCGACAGGCCGCCGGGGCCCAGAGCGGAGAGACGGCGCTTGTTGGTCACACCGGACAGCGGGTTGTTCTGATCCATGAACTGGCTGAGCTGAGAGGTGCCGAAGAACTCCTTGATGGTGGCGTTCACCGGGCGGATGTTAATCAGCGACTGCGGTGTGATGGCCTCGGCGTCCTGAGTGGTCATGCGCTCGCGCACCACACGCTCCATACGGCTCAGGCCGGTGCGCAGCTGGTTCTGCACCAGTTCGCCCACCTGGCGGATGCGGCGGTTGCCGAAGTGATCGATATCGTCCACTTCCACGCGCAGATCCACGTCTTCGCCATCGCGCTTGCCCGGGAAGGTCTTGTCGCCGGCGTGCAAAGCCACCAAGTACTTGATGGTGGCAACGATGTCGTCTTGGCTCAGGGAACGGTCAGCTCCCTCAGTTTCCAGACCCAACTTGCGGCTGATCTTGTAACGGCCCACGCGCGCCAAGTCATAACGCTTGGTGTTGAAGTAGAAGGAGTCGAGCAGCTGACGGCCGGCCTCTGCAGTCGGAGTGTCCGCAGGGCGAATCTTGCGGTACAGGTCAACAAGAGCCTCGTCCTGAGTTTCGATGGGCTCCTTCTCGAGCGCATCAAGCACCAGCGGGTAGTCCTTGAACGCCTTCTTGATCTCAGGCTTGGTCATGCCGATGGCCATGAGGAAGACAATGGCGGACTGCTTGCGCTTGCGATCCACGCGCACGCCGAGCACGTCGCGCTTGTCGATCTCGAACTCAAGCCAGGCACCACGGCTTGGGATAATCTTCGCGCCGAAGACTTCCTTGTCGGACGTACGGTCGGCCTCGCGGCTGAAGTAGACGCCCGGGGAACGCACGAGCTGCGAGACGATGACGCGCTCGGTGCCGCCGATGATGAAGGTTCCGTGAGGGGTTTGCAGAGGGAAGTCGCCCATGAAGACGGTCTGGCTCTTGATCTCGCCAGTCTCACCGTTCTCGAACTCAGCGTTGACATAGAGCGGAGCGGAGTAGGTGTAGTCCTTCTCCTTGCACTCCTGCACCGTGTGGCGCGGCTCCTCGAAGTACGGCTCCGAGAAGGTCAGGCTCATGGTCTGCGCAAAGTTCTCAATCGGGGAAATCTCCTCGAAGACCTCGTCGAGGCCGGAGGTGTGCGCCACCACGTTGGTGCCGTCCTTCAAATCCTTCTCCACGCGCTTCTTCCAGCGCTCGTTGCCGACGAGCCAGTCGAAGCTGTCGGTCTGAACCCCGAGGAGGTAGGGCGGGTCGATGGGCTCTTTGATGGAGCCGAAGTTCACACGGTCCGAGGCCAGGTGCGCGGCGATGTCCTTCTCGTCGGCGCGTGCGATGACTTGTGTGGTGTTCGTCTTGAGCTTCTGTTCAGCCAAAATGGACGTTCCTTATCGCTTGCTTGAATCAAATCAATTCTTGCGCGAAAGGCCTGCACAACCGCGAGATTCTGCGGGCCTTTCGCATGTGCAGCATGCCCGCAATATGACACACCCCATGTATCGCGACAGTTTACCCATCCGGCTTGACAAAGGCGCGAAGTTGGTATAAGCGCTAATCCATCCTGTACTCTTGCAAGGTAAAGAACCGTGTAAGCATTACTCTTGGATTCCCTGACCACGCCTCAACGACCACAACAACGAAGCAACTACGGCAAGCAGAAGCGCCACACAGAAGATGACACGAGCTGAAACGGTCCCAGCGGTATCGTGAGTGGTGTACAGGCGCAGCATAAAGCCGGTTTTCGCTTGCAGTTTCTGCGTCGCAATATTGACAATAACAAGCACGGTTCCTACAGCCAATCCGTAGAACCTGCCCGCTGCTGCCATCCCCAGTATCATGAGAGCCATGTCAATAATGATGTTGACGCATGCCACCGTCACAGCTTCCCGATGAGAAGATGTACTTGCCGCCCCGCCCAGCCACCATATGAACAGTACCGCGACCGCTTGCGCGGCAACAGCCGCAGCCATGTAATACAGCCACAACCTGCGCTGGGTAAACCTCTCCCAGATGGTCATTGAAGAGGACAGCAACACCAAACTCATCACCATGAACACCACTGCCAAAACCTCGGCCACAGGAACCACCAACGCCTGTTCGCGGGTTGCCGGAGGACATCCGACGTACGCGCTCGCCATATTCCCGCGCAATGCTTTATGCGCCGTGCCGAGGGCTGGCAGACAGACTTGATCAGCGAACGCCAGGAAACGATTGGCATCACGCTTACCCAGCAGAATGCTGAGTACCGGAACCAGTATTGCCATACCCAGCGCAAACAGCGCGGAAACAGCATGCCTCCCCTGCAACCATAGCGGTGCATTAGCGAAAGGAAATGTCGCCATTCGATCCTGCTGTCTACGATGTTTTGCCATGATTATAGATCAATCTTTCACTTCTTGAGCGATATTGTCATGCAGCACATCTTCAGCCGTCAAGGTGCGCTGTTGAATCTGCTGATGATGACGCTGGTAGAACGCTCGGAACCCGCTATCATCCACCTCGGCCAGAACGGTATGTACTTTGTCTTTGCCGCTATATCCCTCGATATAGGTTCGTGTGGACTCCCCGGTGGCCTCATATGCCGCCAAATCAGACATTCGCTGAGGTAGAACCGCATTGATGTAATCACATATACGATCCGCAGTGTCCAGAGTCTCCTTGTCTGTGCCTTGCTGCTCATGCGCCGATGGAGCGTCTTTGTCAGCAGCACCGGCATTCATGGCATCGGTATACTGCTTGGTGAACTCGCTGAAATTGGATGCTGGACCGTCAGCGTCCGAATCCAATCGGATTACGTTGGAGCCCAGTCGGCGAATCATGTCGTTTCCGCGGCCATCCACGTTCCATTGCCCGCCACGCGTCGCCGGCACGAACGCATTGCCCAACAACACAACAAAATCATCATGTACGTCACTTCCCATGCCCCATTGGGCAACGGAATCGACATACTTCATATACTGCTTGCGTTTGAGTGCATCGCTTGGATATGAGCAGACGGCAATCTTGGCTTTGGCACCGCTTTCGCATACCGGTGTAAATGGTTCCGCCCTGCGCCACACCTTCGGACCAAACGAGCTGACTGCCACGGACACCAGTGCTATAACCACCAAGAATGATGCCAATGCGACAGCTTTAACAGCAATTCCCTCACGCCATGATGACTCATACCACACACACGCTGCAACGCAGATGGCGATAAGAGCCACACGGAACAACATTTGCCACATCAGAGCAGCCGAAGACAACCTCATGCCAGGCTCCCCTACCGTGCCGGGAAGAATCGGGAACACGAGCGCCTTGCTGTCACCCCAAGAAGACGCCTGTACGCCAGAGTCGGTAAAAGGGTATTGCAGTAGAAACACGCCAACCCAATCCACAACAACCACGATGACACCAACAATCACCGTCGACCACCGACTGCCGGTCAGTCTCCCGACCACGTATCCCATTGCCGCCATGCTCATCACTACAAGGCAACCGGACGCAATCAACGCCCAAGGAATGTCAGAGAAGGTGCCTATCTCCTCACACGTCATCACCATAGGCACGACAGAGACAGCAAAGAACACTCCCGCAAGGAACACTATCTTGAGCATCGGCACGGCATTGTGACGCAGAGGGGCACCGGCAATCCAAGGGGCACCGATCACACTGCCATTGCTTGAGATTCTAGAGCTGAACCATGCAGCGAACATGCCTGCGACAATATCGGGAACAATGTGCGCAAACGACAGTTGAAAGGTGAGATTCGACAGACTCGGCATGCTGCGATACGAAAGCCACAATGCCAATGGGTACACAAGCATTGCAGCTAACAACGTCATCACACTGACCGGAGTCAGCGTCCATATCATGGTTCGGACGGTTCCCATGCGCGAACCGCTATGCGCGTGTGCTGCCTTCGTTGCCATTCTCTTCCGTTTCTCAATACGGGCGGTGTCTCGGTACTGCGCCCCGTTATCTATATATGCGCCTGTGAGGATTCCATCAGGTTGCGATAGCCTGATTCCCAGACCGTCATCGTGGCATCGTCGTCGCTGCCGTACATCGCCAAATCGTCCACGGAACCTTCCATGAGCACGCGCCCATGATCGATCACCAGAACACGACCGGCGATTGCGGCAAGGTCCTCAACCAAGTGAGTGCTGATAATCACCGTATGTTCCTGTGCATAAGCGTCAAACAAATCTCTTACGGCAACTCGCTGTATCGGGTCAAGTCCCACCGTCGGCTCATCCAAAATCAACACGTCAGGTCGGTTCACCATTGCACATGCCATGCCCGCCCTCTGGCGCATACCACCAGAAAGCTGACGCACGTTCTTGTTGATTTCATCGTTCAATCCCACCTCGGCAATAACGCGGCGTGCGGCCCTATCAGACTGCGATACGCTCAAACCGCGGGTCCAGGCGGCATAACGCACATTATGCAGCAGTGTCGAACCGTTCATCATCTCAAAATGCTGCGGCAAATAGCCAACATGTGCTCTGGCTTCCGCCCTTGAGCGGCGCTCCCCTGTCGTATTGCCCACGATGGATACCACACCTGTTGAAGGCTGTGACAGTGTGGCAATCAGGTTCATCAACGTTGTTTTCCCCGCACCGTTCGACCCAAGCAGACCATATAAGCCGACACCGAAAGACAGATTCAAATCACGGTAGATCAGAGCATCCTTTTTATATCCAAAATCTACGTGTTCCAACTCCACCGTGTTGACCATGTACACCTCATCATCATTGGTTATCACAAGACAGAACAGCAGGCGCTACACCTTTGCGTTTTACTCATGTTTTCACTCCATGGGTATCGCTGTTGTTTATTCTTCTATGAACTCAACTACACAGTTCTCCAGCAGCAGAACATGGATGTGAAACGACACGCAATAAGCGTGTCGGCAATAACAATCAGTAATCAGCAATCAAGCACTGTAACGTCCTTTTGCCTAGCGCAGAGCACATATCCTGCGATAGGCCAATACCTACCCTGGTCCCCAACTCAAATCAACTCAAATGATGCTGACGGTAACCTTGTTGCTCACTATCTGCGGATGGTCCTTGAGACTGAGCTGCGCCACGTACGTGCCACGGTCCACTCGCGGCAGCACGCTGTCATCCTTGCATTGCGTGCCGGTGCGGTCGGCATTCCACACGATGGCCTGAGTATCGGTGCTCATATCTGACACGCTCGCCATGAGCAGCTTGCGCGGAGCTGACGGGCATACGTTCGACTGCCAAACGGTGTCGTCACCCGAGGTGATGGTCAGCACTCGCGAAGCATCGGACGCGTCAACCAGGCAACTGCCGGAACCCTTGTGACGCACGGTGGCATTAAATTTCACCGACCCGGCCAACGGTGCGCTCTGCACATCCGCCTGCAGCTCAAGCGTGACATGGTCGGCATTGCAATATTTCGGCGCCTTGGACGAGTTGACCTGAGCGGAAGTCTGCGCAGCCGAGCCACCACCATCCGGTGTGGGTACGGCGTCGCGTATCAGCGTCGAAGTCCTGCGCCCGTCAGCCACTGCCGAGGCAGCAACCACGCCACGCCCCAAGCTGTATACACTCCACGCCACCACTGCCAACACCGCCACAAGCGCTATCACAACCACAATGCGACGGCGCCAATACACGGCGTTCATGCTTCGCGTTGCCGTATCCGAGCGGTTCGCAGCACCGGACTGCTTCGCCGCGGGCGCCGTTCCCTTACGCTTCCCCTCTTGCCCGGTGCGTGCGGAGGAACCTGCCGATGAGGCCATTGAACTACCACGACCTTTGGAACGAGGACGGTGAGGATGTTGGGATTGCGAAACCATGTTGCCCAGTCTAGCGCTGCGTACGAATTCAGCGTGGCAGGCTGAGCGAACGGTCCGGATGAATCACGATAAGGCCGTCTTCGTCAAGCGAGGCGACACACTGGTCGAGCTGCACCCGGTCGTCCCACAGCGCTTCCACACTGGTGCGAGGCAATGTGCCGTTCGTCTGTTCCAAACCTCTCAGCGCATCGAGTATCTTCCCGCGCACCTGCCGATTAGTGCCTTGGAAACGCTGCCTCGGGCGGGTTCGTTTCTCCCCCAAGTGCGGTCTGCCAGCGGCCAGGAACGCACACGAGTCGGCGATAGGGCACTCTTGGCACATCGGGCTTTTCGCCGTGCACACCAGTGCGCCAAGTTCCATGATTGCCTGATTCCAGGTCACGCTCGCGGGGACGGCCGAACCGCACGCGGCGTCGTCCGTAATGTTAGCGATGCCTTCCGGCTCATTACCGGTACACAAACTCGGCCGGTGCTTCACTGCATATGAGGTATCTTCCGTAATGTCAACGGTACCTTCTGGCTTAGCGATGCCTTCCGGCTCATTGCTGGTACACGAACTCGGCCGGTGCTTCATGCCGTGTGAAGCACCTTTCACAACATCATCGTGCTCGGCTGCCTGCCTATCTCGAGGCAGCACTTCCTGTGCCAGTTTCCGTTCCCGCGGCGTGGCGGAACCACCCAAGGATTCCTCGCCCAGGAATACGCGAGAAAGCACGCGACGAATGTTGGTGTCTACCACAGCCGCTTTGCGGTGGAACGCGAAACTCAACACTGCGCTGGCTGTGTAATCGCCGATGCCCGGCAGTGAAACCAGTTCGTCATAGGTCTGCGGCAACTCCCCGCCATACTGGTCGCTCACCACGCGGGCGCACTCCTGCAATCGCAGCGCACGACGCGGATACCCAAGCTTGCCCCACGCGGTGATCACTTCGGCTGTGCTGGCCTTGGCGAGCGCCTGCGGTGTGGGCCATACTTCCATCCATGCCTGCCAGTAGGGCACCACACGGCTCATCTGGGTCTGCTGACTCATCACCTCCGAGACCAGCACGCCCCACGGTGTTGTGCGGCCGAAGCGCCATGGCAGGTCACGCGCATGCTCCTGCCACCAAGCGAACAGACCGGTGCGAATGTGGCGCAATGATGACGGTGGTACCGTTCGTTGAGGTTTGGTCACTGATTTGGCTGCCGGTTGGGGCTGGGCCACTGATTTAGTAGATAGCTGTGGCTCAGTCACTGATTGGGGCGTTCGTTGAGGTTTGGTCTGGGGCACACCCCTATTGTGCCGTAAGTCGTCACCAAACAACATCAAACAAGAGCCGGCATATTGTGCAATTGCTAACAGCGCTATCTGTCCAATAGCGCAGACTCCGCCATCTCGGTCGCGCACCCCCATCACCGCACTTACCAACGCATCAACTGCCAAACCTCATCCACGACTCACAACCCAGCAAACCCCACGCCCCCACCAACCACCACGCCTCATAACCCGGCAATCACAACACTTCACAACCCACTAAACGTCACACCAACAACGCAACAATCACAACGCCAACCACCACGCCTTACGCATTACAACCCACCACGACCCACTAACCAGCAACCACCACACAATCCACCAACCACCACACAGTCCACCAACCGTCACACCTCACAACGCGACAATCACAACACCAACCGCCACATCCCACGACCCACTAGCTATTAACCGTCATATCTCACAATTCACCAATGATCACACCAGCCCCACAACATAGCAACCGCCACACCAATCTTCACTCCTCATGATGCAGCAGCGTTTCCGTCGCTGATACCCTCCTAGCGACGGAAACGCTGCGCCACCATCAACAAACGCAACCAAACCGACACTCAGCAGCGCTCAACGACGGAAACGCTGCAACCTCACCAACAAACGCAACAGAAACGACGCTCAGCAGCACTCAGTGACGGAAACGTTGCGACACCACCAACAAACGTAACCAAACCGTCACCCAACAACACTCGTCTACACTCATCGACGTCCAACGACGGAAGCATCGCAGCAGCACCAACAACGCAACAGAAACGACGCTGAGACGATATCAGAGACGGAAATGTTGCGACACGACCTACAAACGCAACCAAACCGACGTTCAGTGGCACTTCAGCGACGGAAACGCTGCAACCTCACCAACAAACGCAACAGAAACGACGCTCAGTGGAGCTCAGCGACGGTTTGGTTGCGTTCGTTCGTAAATCCACCCGTTAGTCTGTCGGTTCACGGCGATATTTTGGGGATATGACACTTGAGCACATGAACGAACAGCACTCAAAACAAGACGGGCAGACGGACACCGCCATACAACCGAAATATGCCGAACAGACCGACATCTCCATGCAACCGACGCACAACGGGCAGACGGAGAATACCATGCCGTCAAAACGCGACAAACAGACCGGTAGCACCATACAATCGAAATGCGGCCAACAGACGGGTGCCACCATACAACCGAAATATGCCGAACAAGCCGGCACCTCCATGCAACCGACACACAGTGGACAAGCAGATTCCGCCGTACAACCGACGCACAGCAAACAGGTCGATGCCACCACGCATTCACAGACAGATTCTGCGGCAGGATCACAAGCCGACCCGCAAGCCAAGGTAAGCGATATGTACGAATACGGCTATCGCAAGTCGAACTACGGGCCCGACGAGCTGGTCACCGACGCACATGGCAACCCGATCAATGTGACCGACGCAATGATGAGCGCCCATGAGGCCGCCGCCACCCCCACAGTCACCCCTCACCTGTGCTACTACTCCCCCCGTATCCCGGGCAACACCGGTTCCGCCATTCGTCTGTGCGCCGTGACCGGCACAATCCTGCATCTGGTCGAACCGCTCGGCTTCAACCTGCGCGACACCAAACTGCGCCGAGCCGGGCTGGATTACCACGACATGGCGCACGTGGTGCTGCACCCTGACTTTGACGACTTGGTGAACTCCATGCCGAACTCACGCATCATCGCATTCACCGCGCACGCCACCAAAAACTACACAGAGGTCGAATATAGGCCGGACGACATCCTGCTCTTCGGGCCTGAGCCGGGCGACATTCCCGACCCGATGGACATTATGGCCGGTCCACATGTGGCCGAGCAGGTGCGTCTGCCCATGCGCCCGAGCCTGCGCTCGCTCAATCTGACGAACTGTGCGTCGATCGCCATCTACGAGGCGTGGCGTCAGCTTGGTTTCAAAGGCGGAGAATAAAAGCGTTCGAGTTCTCTGGCACGCATCGCAGCATTATGAGACTGCCCTCGTATAAGCAGTCTCATAAGGGTAATTTCCATATAGGCAGTCTCATAGGCCTTTCATATGGACCGCCTTATACGCGGGACGCTTGATAATCTGGCGCAACTGCAGCAGGGAGAAGGATTGCCATTACCGCACCTTACATACGGGACTCTTGATGATCGGCCACAACCGCAACTGGGAGACAAAACATCTACCGGCTGCACCTTGTATGCGAGTCAACTTGATAACCAGATGCAACGGCGGCTGGGAGACGGCGCCCACTAACCGCACTTTATACACGGTCTACCTGATAACCAGACATAGCCACAGCCGGGAGACGAGATCGCCCCAACTGCACCTTATACACGGGGTCTACTTGATCACCATGTGCAACGCGGCTGGGAGGAGAGACTGCCACCAACCGCACTCATATGCATGCCCTACTTGATAATCGGACGCAACGGTGCCGACACATCAACCTGATGCTTGTCCCCTATTTTGGTCGGATCGTTCACGATTTTATCGACCACTGCCAGCTTGAGCTTGATCTGCGAGGCATCACCCCACACAATCACACGCCCACCGTTGTCAATTTCCGTAGTGACGGAATCCTGCGTTTGTGCCGTAACCTTTGAAACTCGCTGGCGCATCTGCTTGGGCATCTGGTTGAGAATCTTCAATGCCTGCTGCACTGCACGATTCTTCAATCCTTCATCCACACTGCCGGTTTCGATGACGGGAATACCTTCAACGGGTGTGTTGACGACCGAATTCAGTACGCGCGCCTCTCCGTCCACAGCCGTGGACTTGCCATCAGGCGTTTTGAGCAGCGCAGCAGGCTCCTGGGCATGGACCTCCACACTCAAACTCTTCGGGTAATGCTTGTCCACTTGGGCTTTGGTCACTCCAGGAATACCATCGAGTTGCGCGGCGATATCATCCGTCGACACCAAAAACAGCGATTTTCCCGTCTGCTTGCTGGTGATGGCGGTAATCTGACGCTCGCTTACCCAAGCATTGTTGCCAGCGATACTGACTTCTTGAGGCTCAAGTATGAACACCGGTGAAAACAGGAGCAGCCACACCATGGCGGCAATTGCAGCCAGCACACCCAGTACGGCAAATACGCGCACCATCACACGCCTACGGTTCGCCTGCTTGCGCTCCTTGAGACGAGCGTTGAAATCCACCACTTTGGGACGCGACACCACTCCCAAGGGACCTGAGGTCTGGCTGAGGGTCTTAGCCACCAAATCTTCGCCGTCAAGGGCACGAACGTCTGGGAACCCTTGGCTTTCACCGTAGTCGATGGTTCTGGAGCGACCTTGTGCCGAAGCGCTCAACCGGGCTGGTGAACTGTTCGAAGACGAGGAATGCGAACGACTTGAGCGAGAACGACGGGACTGTGCAGGCTGAGAAGACCGTGACGAGGAATCCCCCACCACAAGTGCAACAGAATCCGAGTCGCGCGTACGAGAAGAACGCTCACCCTTGGATTTGCCGGTACCTTTCGAGGTTGCACTACGGCGCTGATCTCGACCGACTCCGCTCTCCTGCAGGCGAGATTGTGCCACACGCGCCTGTGACGCCGTTCGCTGGTGCTTGCGCGCCATTAGCGCACTCCCCCACGCTCACCCGTATGGTGCATCTCTTCGCGACGTTTTGCCTCGTGTTGACGTTTTGATTCTTGGGAATCTTCTGCTTCTTCGTGAAGCTCCTTCTCTGCGGCAACGCCACCGCCTTGTTCACGCGATTGGAGAACCGCCAGCATGACCGACCCCATGTCGGTAACGTCCCCGGCTCCCACTGTGAGCAGCACATCTCCTGGCTGAGCCCGCAAGGCGAGCATTTTGGCACCTTCACGCATGTCGGCGACCATCGCGATATTCGTCTTGCCGGCAGTGCTTGCCGTTGTCTTGTCGCGTTCAGGTTCCGTACCGGCAACGTACTGACTTATAGCGTGCGAGCCTGCAGCAGATGCACTATGGTCGCCGTGCTGTTCGGATTGTTGCCGTTGCACCTCATCCACCAAGGTTTGCGCGCTCACACCGGGGAAATCAGCCGATTGCTCGCGAGCAGGGAAAATCGAAGTGACGATGACATCGTCGGCCAAACGCAGCGCACTGGCAAACTCTTGGGTGAAGAACGCGGTACGCGAGAACAGATGTGGTTGGAACAGCACGCGAATGGCGGCGTGCGGGTACCTGCGGCGTGCTGCGGTGAGCAAGGCATGGATCTCAGTGGGATGATGGGCGTAATCATCGACCACTTCTGCTCCATAAGCGCGCCCTTTGGATTCGAATCGTCGAGAAGCCCCCATGAAACCAGACAGCGACTGTGCCGCAGCGTCAACGTCCATGCCCAGCAACGCAGCGCAGATAATCGCCCCTGTGGCATTGCGCGCATTGTGTGCCCCGGGCACCTGCAGGTCAACCACGACGCGCCTCTCGTCATCACCGTCACAACCGGCAAAGCCTGCCGGAAGCTCCACGGTGAACCGTTCCCGGCCGGTGCCATCCTGCTCTTGGTCCGAGAGGATATGAACTACCGTCAAGCCTGTATCATTGTTCTCGTCGTTGCTCGTTATGCCGCCCAGCAACGTCTGTGCGCTGGTTGCCGACTCGGTGGTGTAGGCGATGGTCTTCGAAATCACCTCGCGGGGCAGGGAACGCAGCAATACCCGAGCACCTTCATCGTCCACCGACATCACCACATTGCGTTTGGCATGACCGGCATACTCCACGAATGCTTTGCGATAGCGATCAGCGTCACCGTAAAAATCCAGATGGTCAGCTTCCGCATTGGTTATCAGGGCGATATCCGGACGGTACTTTTCGAAGCTGCCGTCCGACTCATCCGATTCAGCCACCATCACGTCGCCTGTGCCGGCATGACCGCCGTCAATGGCCTCGCCGTCCAAGGACTGGATTGAACCGCCGATCGCATAACTCGGGTCGGACAGACCGCCCTGACCTGCATGGGTAAGCATGTGCGCCAGCATGGAGCTGGTTGTGGTCTTACCGTGAGCACCGGCCACACTCACCGCACGTTTACCGTCCATCAGCAACGCCAGGATATCGCTGCGATGCACGATGTGCGCCCCGGCTTGAGCCGCCGCCACAATCTCCGGATTGTCAGGTTTGATGGCGCTGGAATAGACGACGGTGCGAGCACCGGAGACATGCTCGGCCTGCTGGCCGAACTGCACCGTGATGCCGAGATCCTGTAGACGTTTGGTCTTTGCGCTGGCTCCACGGTCGGAACCGCTTACCTCGACGCCACGCTCGTGCAGCATCTCGGCCAGCACGCTCATGCCAGAGCCGCCGATACCGATGAAATGGGTATGCCCCAAATCTTCCAGCCCGGTTTTCCGGTCAAACCCTTGACGAGCAGGGACCAGTGTGATGCGTTCAGGCGTTACGGCACCAGTCTCACCTGCCAAACGGAGTACCTCCTGTGCCATGACATCGGCAGCATTGCGAATGCCGTACCCCCAAGCCTGCCTCCCCATGGCCTGCAAAGCTTGCGCATCAGCCAATAGGCCGGGAACATGTTGCTTCACCCAAGCGGCAGTGAATGCCTCATTGGACACCATCAGACCGCCACCGGCCTGCACCACCGGTTCAGCATTGAACCGCTGTTCACCATTGCCGATAGGCAACGGCACATACACGGCAGGAAGCCCGAGCGCCGTCAGTTCACTGACCGATCCGGCTCCGGAACGGCATATCACCAAATCCGCACAGGCAAACGCCAAATCAATACGCTCAAGGTATGGTGCCACATGATAATCACCGAGCCCGGCATGAGCTGAGTCAAGATCGTTGACCACGCCTTCCCCGAGAACGCCACTCACCGCAGCGCGCACCTCATCAGCTTTGCCTTTGCCGGTCAAGTGGACCACCTGCGCCACATCCAACAGTTCGGGTGCCGCCGCAGCCACCGCACGGTTGACGCTCAACGCTCCCAGCGACCCTCCGGTCACCACAACCACCGGACGAGTCGGATCCAAGCCCAAAGCCTGCGCAGCCTCTACCCTTGCAGCATGTCTATCGCGTTCAAACGATTCGCACAGTGCTGCGATGGCCGGACGCAGTGGCAAACCTACGCGTTGCATCCGTGCACCCTTTGCCGGCTTCAGGCCGGTGCCCACATATGCCGTACCGATAAAGGAAGCCCATCTGCTGCCCAGCTTGTTCGCCATGCCTGCTCTGGCATTCTGTTCATGCACCGCAATCGGCAGACCCATCTTATGGGCCACCGTGTAGGCAGGCGCAGACGCATAGCCGCCGAAGCCAACCACCACATCGGCCTGACGCCGTTCCAGAATGGCACGAACCTGCGCTTGCTCCCTGCGCCACAGCGAGGGAAAACGCAGTGCCGCCTTGTTGAGCCGACGAGGGAAAGGCAACTTATCTACCACGTCGAGCTCAAAGCCGGCAGCAGGCACAAGATCATGCTCCAGACCAACCGCAGTGCCAATCACACTGACCTGAGCCGACGGGTCAAGCTTGGCAATCGAGGCAGCCACACTCAACAGCGGGTTGACATGACCTGCCGTACCACCACCTGCGAGCACAATATGCTTCATCAATCTGCCTCCACTACCACGAACCTGCGGGAGAACCGCTGCCTGTGAACCTATACCGACTTCCATTATGGCCTATGCCCGCCACCGGCACGCTGGCGGCGCAAACACCATGTCCGCCCATACTCGAACAGCATCGTGCTACACGCTGCGTGCGGCAACGTTGGCCTTCACCTGCTTTTGCTCACGCATCATGCTGACAGCCACACCGGCAGCAATCAGACACATCACCAGCGAGGAACCTCCTGCCGAGACGAAAGGCAACGGCACTCCCATCACCGGCAGCAAGCCGACCACGACCATGATGTTGACCATCGCCTGTCCCACAATCCACACCGCCTCGCAAATGAGCACCATGGCCGTGTAACGGTTGCTGCTCTGCAAAGCCAGAACGAACATGCACCATGCCAACGCCACGAACAGCAGCACCACGATCGCCGCACCGATGAACCCGGTTTCCTCCCCGATGATGGCGAAGATGAAGTCATTGTGCGCTTCGGGCAGGTAATTCCACTTCTCACGCGAATTACCGATACCTACGCCGAACAACCCGCCCGAGGCCATTGCGTATTTGGAATGCACCGACTGGTAGCACACATCAAGCGCCGAATCCGAATTGCAATCCTGATAGGCCGCGAGGATACGCTGCTTGCGGTTGGGGCTGTTGAGCACGAACGCAGCCACCAACACTATGATGACCAGACTGGCACCGGCCAGCCACTTGCCCGGGAAACCGCCGATAAGGAACGCCACGGCACCAATGAAGATCAGAATCATCGCCGTACCGAGATCCTTACCCATCATGACGGCACCCAAACATATAACAAAAACGACCACCGGAAGCAGATAGGCACGTATGCCCAGCTTTTTGCTGCGTCTGTTCGAGTCACGCATGGCCGCCGGCAGCCACATGCACAACGCCAGCTTCATCACCTCAGCCGGCTGCAAAGTCAACGGCCCCAATGCAATCCAACCGGTGTTGCCGTTGCGGCTCACACCCAAGGGAGACATGGTGAGCAACTGCAGGCCTATGGCAAACATCACGAACAACATGCCCCGACGACGGTAATTGCGCGCCTTGATACGCGCGGCCACCACAGCAAGCACCACTCCCAGCACACAAAATACAAGCTGGTTGAGCGCCTGCTTCCACGGTGAGGCACCAACGGAAATCATGCGTACGGAGGAACTCGAGAACACCATGACCAGACCGAATACCGTCAGCGCGGCCACAATGAGCATGAATCCGTAATAACACCAGATAGGGTTGATCAGACTGCGCCAGCCGGTATATGCGGCGTACGCGTCACCGTCTGCCTTCTGCGTACTGTCTGCACCATCCACCGTATTTCTGGGCTCAGCATCCTCAGCTTTGGCCTTTCCCCCACGCACACTGGCGGAACGACGACCGAGCCCGGCAAAGCGCTCACTCATGCGTATACACCCAATGCTTCGCCGCAGCGCAGAAACGCTCTCCACGCTGCGCATACGACGCGAACTGATCCATGGAGGCACACGCCGGCGCCATCAGCACAGTGGCGCTCGCCGTCCCTGGACGTATGCCCAAACCAAGCGCATACTGTCCAGCAGCCTGCACGGCGTGATTCATGACGCTATCGCTAGGCTCGTCCGGACTGATATACGTGACCGGAAGCCTGGGCACTTGAGCCTCCAACGCATCCCTCATGGGTTGCTGGTCGACACCGATCACCACAACCGCCTTGAGCCGGTCGGCAACCTCACGCACCAGGTCGCCGAACTCGCCTCCCTTAGGCAATCCACCGGCAATCCATACCACGGAATGTTCCGGATATGATTTGAGCGAAGCCGCAGCCGCGCTGGCGTTGGTGGCTTTGGAATCGTCGACGAAGCTGATGGTGGCCCCCAAGAGCGTGTCCAGCTGCGCCACCGTCTCGATGCGGTGATCTCCCGGAGCGAATCGGCGCAGCGCTTCGAGGCAGGCATCCACATTCGCGCCCGCTCCCAAGGCCAGCGCCAGTGCGGTCAATGCGTCGGCAAGCAGATGAGGATAGACCGTCCCATCCGGCTCGCACAGGCCAGGGAAATCCGTGACGGAAGCGATGGCGTAGTCCTCATCGTTGTCGTCGTTTCCGTACCGTTGCCCCAGTCGAGCGGCAAGACTCTCGGGAATATCATCCTTCACAGAATGCGGTTCACCTGACAAACCGCTGCGATCCACAATCTTTCCGCCACTCACGCCAATTTGCCCTTCAGCAGGGCGCCCTAATGTGAAGCCCACCTTTTTGCACCCGGGGGCTACCACGGCGGCTTGGGCGGCTTGGCTGACTCGTTCGTCATCCGCGTTGAACACCAGTACTCGCTTGACATGCTGGAACACTTTGGCTTTGTCTGCGGCGTACTGGCTCATCCCACCATGCCAATCGAGATGATCGGCGGCGATGTTCGTGATGGCGGCGCAGTCGAGTTCCAACGAGTCGGTGAAATGCATCTGGAACGAACTCAACTCCACGCACAGTGCGTCGACTCCCGGGTCTGCCGCAGACAGGCTCACCGCCTTGCCGATGTTGCCCACGGCTGGAGCCACAAGACCTTGGGCTTCCATCATGGACGACACCATCTGTGTGGTGGTGGTTTTGCCGTTGGTTCCGGTGATGCCGATCCACGGTGCCGGAACACCGGTCCTGGTGGTGTCCGCTCTGAGCAGCCACGCCAGTTCTACTTCGCTGATGACCGGTATTCCACGGCTCTGCGCATGCAGTATGAACGCCTCTCGCGGAGTGAATACCGGGGATACCACCACCAAGTCAATCGTATTCCAATCCACTTCGATGAACGAGTGCAGATTGGCTCGGCTGTTGCTCTCATCCACGGTGATCACTCGTTTGGCACGACCAAGCAGCACACTGCGCGCAGCGCGACCGGAGACGCCGAGACCGGCGATCAGTACCGTCATCGAAGAAAAATTCATGAGTTCGCCTCGTATCCGCTCTATGTGTTTACCTGTTATATATGAATTCCGACCGTTAGAAAATCAACGGGCCGGATTTTGACACCCAGTCCCCATAGAAGATAACCACAGCAATGAGCATGAAGATGAATTCCACCATCCAGAAGCGCACCACGACCTTCGACTCGTTCCACCCCTTGAGTTCGAAATGATGATGAATGGGTGCCATCTTGAACACACGCTTATGCGTGAGCTTGAAGCATCCCACCTGAATCACGTCGCTCATGGCTTCCACCACGTACAGACCGCCCATGATCACGGCCAGGAACTCAGTGTGTGTGGCGATGGAAAGAGCCGCAAACAGGCCGCCCAGGGCCAACGAACCGGTGTCTCCCATAAAGATGGTAGCCGGGTTGGAGTTGTACCACAGGAACCCGAAGCAGGCGGCGGCCGCACAGGCGGCGATGATGGTCAGGTCAAGCGGATCAGAGACGGCATACGCATAGCCGGGATGACCGGCTCCCTTCAAATGGTAGCTCTGCCAGAAGGCAATGAGTGCGTAGCCGAAGAGCGAAATCATTGAGGAACCGGCGGCAAGACCATCCAACCCATCGGTCAGGTTGACGGCGTTGGTCCAAGCGGTCATCAGGAAGTTCACCCAGATCACGAAGATGATGATGGCCACAGCCTTGCCGGCGAACTCGAAACTGAAGAACGGCTTCTCGATGAAGCTCATACCCGCCTGAGCGCTGGGGAACCCGGACTGGGTGGGCAGAATAAGCGCCAACACCGCGTAGATGGTGGCGAAGATGAACTGGCCGATGAACTTGGCTTTTACCGAAAGTCCGAGGTTCTGCTTTTTGCGCACCTTGGCAAAGTCGTCGATAAAGCCCAACAGACCCATGGAGACCATGGCGTAGAGCACCAGCACAGCGGACCAAGAAGGTGCTTGACCGCGGGCAAAGAAACGGTAGAGTGCGGAAGCCCCCCAACCGGCGAGGACCGCCAAGATGATGACAAGGCCGCCCATGGTGGGAGTGCCACGCTTGACCTGATGTGACTTGGGGCCGTCCTGGCGAATGTATTGGCCGTAGTTCATACGGTGCACCAAGCGTATGAGCAGCGGGGTGCCAACAATGACCACCAGCAGTGACACCGCGATGCCTAAGATGAGGGAAATCAACGCTCCAACTCCATTTTCTTCACACTCGTTCCGTTGCCGTGCCGCGGCGCTCCCACGGGGTGCCGTATGGCTGCCACTGTTCCGCCAGGGCGCTCAACCCAGAAAAATGCGAACCTTTGAGCAGCACCACAGTGCCCGGATGGGCTGCGGCCAATCGTGCTACCACCCGATCGGCCTGCTGTGCACTATGCACTAATTTCACCACAACGGGGGTACTCCGGCGTTCAGACGGTGCCGCAGCCAGCGCCGAGGCTCCATTCGCCAAGCTCGATGCCAAGGAATCAAAGTGCTCATCGCTCTGGCTTCCCACTGCCACCAAGGCGTCGACTCCCATCTGCACAGCGTCCCGCCCCACGCGCTCATGCAGGTCAATTTCATCCTCGCCCAGCTCGAGCATGGCTCCCAACACCGCGATACGGTAAGGGTTCTCGCACTCACCTCTCCAACGCATCAGACCGGTGAGACCGGCGTGTACCGAGTCAGGATTGGCATTGTACGAATCGTCAATCAACGTAAATGAAGCGCCCGGCAAATCTACATGAGACAGTGCCATACGGTGTGGGCTGATGTGTGCCAACGCATGCAGGCGTTGCGCTATGGCAGCAAACGGAACCTCGAAATACAGAGCCACCGCGGCTGCCGCAAGTGCGTTGGCAACGTTATGCGCCCCCGGTATGCCAAGCGATACGGGTACCTGTCCTTGCGCAGTATGCAGGGTAAAGCTAGCTCGGTCGAGTTCATCAGTGGCTACGTCTCTTGCCCAGACCGTACTTCCAGCGGCGCGAGTGCGTTCCGAATCCTTATCCGCACCGACCTCAAACCACAGCACATCACCCGGAGCAAGGGCACTCATAGCCGCCACGCGCTCATCTTCGGCGTTAAGCACCACCACCCCACCAGGGCGCAATCCCTGCACGATTTCACTTTTTGCCTGTGCGATGCGTTCCACAGAACCAAATTCGCCGACGTGCGCCACGCCGACCTTGAGCACCACCGAGACATCAGGAGGGGCAATGCTCACCAGATTCGCGATTTCACCAACATGGTTGGCTCCCATCTCGGCAATCAGGAACCGTGTGTCGCTTCCTACCTGCAACGCGGTGAGTGGCAGACCGATAGCGTTATTGAACGAGCCGACGGGCGCAACCGTGGGTCCTTCAGGCTCCAACAGAGCGTTGAGCATGTCTTTCGTGGTCGTCTTGCCGACCGATCCGGTGATGCCGATGATCGAGAACGCCCCCGGCAGCTCACGCCTGAGTTCAAGATTCGTTCGTGCCAAACGCCCGAGCGCACGCACGGTGGGTTCATGTTCAATCTCATACTCGGCGGTACGCGCGCGTACCGACTCCCCATCCACAGCCTGCTGCGGGGGTTCGCCACCCACCACAATCTGAGTCACGTCAGCTCCCGGCACTGCCCGGCTCACCAACGCCGCCACAGCACCTTTGGCCCCTGCGCCCGGCACATAGTCATGACCATCCACCCGTTCCCCGGCAATGGCCACAAATACCGTACCCGGAGCTATCTGCCGAGAGTCCGCGACCACCGTCGTGGCCACAGCTCCCGCAGGCACCTCGCCATGTTCAGGCGGCACCACCGTACCGTCAACGCTGCGAGCGATCTGCTCCACGCTCATCGCCATCATGGCCGAACCTCTTTCCCCGAAACTTCCTACCGCATCTCCTGCGCCACGCGCAACGCGCTGCGTATGTTGCCGCGCCTCACTCCAGCGCTCAACGCCATGGCGATCGCCAACGCAAGCCTGCGGCGACTACGCAGCGAATCCACGCCGCTCGACGTCGGTGCCTGGGAGGCCATCCAGCTCGCCTCCTCACCCACCTGCGTGAGTTTGAAGCCCTCACCGACGCTGAACCCATAACGGGCACACACCGCCGAAACCAGCTCCCGCGGCGTGACATCGACGAGTTTAAGACCCGTGCCAAGCACGTCGACACTCACACCTTGCAAGGCGTCGGCCGCCAAAGTCTGCGCATCCGCAGAGATCACCACCGCCGTTGCACTGTCTTCCAAGCACACCGACAACATGTGTTGTACTCCTAAGATACTCAACGGGTACTCCATGTTCAAGGTTCTCTCAAGGGACGAAGAACCGGCCGCGCTCAACACTCCTACCGGATTGCCCAAGTCATGGAGGAAGTCGGCCAGACGCACCACTTGGGCCTGTGTCTCATCGGGATCATCCCCACATATTGCGAACACGGCAAGGATGCTTGACGGCGAACCGGCGATGTCTGAGGCAATGTTTCCAATCTGCGCGGCACTTGGCTTGGCGTTGAGCCGGGGAACAGTGAGTTCGGTTCGATCCTCAGGAGGCAATAAGACACCATATGCGCCACGCTGCTCAGCCAAGACCAAGTCGGCTTCGCTGTAGCCGGTGCGCGGAATATAAAGCGCGCCCGGTTTGACGTCTCCGGGCTTATCCGCCAAAGAAGTAACCGTCACATTCCCTGCCTGCGGCGGCACCAAATCAAAACCGCAATGGTTCGCCACCGCTCCCAATGTCAGGTGTTGGCCCATGGCCTCATTCACCGCACTCATGGCATGCGCTCCCTTCCATCAGGTTCACCATTCCGTGGGAATGGCGTCGGTGCGCGGCGTAGACGTCGGCACCTCGTACTTTTGCATCAAAAACTCAGCTATCTGCTTGAACAACGGGCCCGCAGTCATGCCGCCGTAAGCACCCTGCGGGTTCTTGAGCACCACAGTGACCACGAACCTAGGATTGTCCGCAGGAATGACGCCCGCCCAATCGCTGACGATTGAGCTGAGTTTGCCGTCGTTGCCACGCACCTCAGCGGTACCACTCTTTGCTGCGATGCGGTAGCCCTGTACCGAGGCGAACTTCTGATAGTGATCGGCCGCGGATTCCATAGCATTGAGCAACTGTTCACTGACCTGCTTGTCAATGACCCGAGTGCCTTCGTCCGTTGACGAAGACTCCACATGACCATCGGGATTGGTGACCGATTTGACCAGTTGCTGCTTATGGAACACACCGCCGTCGGCCACCGTGGTGATGGCATTCGTCAGCTGCAGGATATTGGTGGCGTATCCCTGTCCGAACAGCACCGTATCTCGCGTTCGCCCGTCCCAGCTCTGCGGGTTGGTGAGCGTGCCCCGCGATTCTCCGGGCAGGTTCAGCCCACTGGATTCACCGATGCCGAATTTGGTGAGGAAGTCGTAGCGGTCGGCGTCCGTATACTTGTCCGAGGCCATCACCATGCCGACGTTGGAGGATTCCTGGAGAATGCCGGCCAGTGTCCAATGTTCCAGACCATGGTCGGTGGAATCTTTGAAAACCTGACCCTTCTTGTCAATGTGGTCGGGCACGGTGAACTGATCCGTCAGCTGATGCAAGCCCAGCTGCAGCATGCCGGCAAGAGAGAACACCTTGCCGATGGATCCGGGTTCGAACGTCTGGTTGACAGCGCGTGAGACATTGAGTTTGGCATCAGGGGAACCGGCCACGATCTGATCGGAATCGTCGAGGGCGATGATCTGATGCGTTTTGACATCCTCGACTGCGGCAATACCCCAATCAGCGTTGTACTGCTGCTTGCCGTCGGTCAGCACTTTCTTGACGTACCAGTCCACATCGGAATCGATCGTCAGATGCACGTCGCTGCCGTCTTTGGCGTCCTTGGACTTGGTCATGGTGCCGGGGATCTCTTCGCCACCGTTGCCTTGCTGGTATTGCTTGTACCCGTCCGTACCGTCGAGCAGCTTGTTCTCCATCTGCTCGATACCCGAGGCGCCCTGCTCCTTGTCGTCCACACCGCCCAGCAGCGCTCCCATCATGGTGCCGTTGGTGTAGACCCTGTCTTCGCTGAGTTCTCCGTACACTGCACCGGCAAGGTTGAGTTTGTCGATGGAGCGTTTGACTTCGGGAGCCACATCCTTGGCCAGAATAAGGTAACGGCTCTGCACGCTGAGCTTGGCTCCCAAGTCCATTGCCGACATGCCCAGCACCGGGGCTATAAGTCTGGCGACCGCCGCCGCTCCGTCCACACCCACCGGTTTGCCGTCGATGGATTGGCAGTAGCTTTTCGTTGCCTTGGTGCAATCGGTGGGCTTGAACTCCTGCGAAGCCACGGGGTCGGCCACGATGGTATACCGTTCCAGACTTTGCGCCAACACCGCGCCGTTGGTATCGAGAATCTTGCCGCGGCGGCTGTGGATGGGAACGGTGAGTGTTCTGCCCTTGGCGGCTGCCGCAGCCATGGATTTGCCGTTGATCAACTGGATGCTGACGAGTTCGCCCAAACAGAATGCCGCCAGCACTGCAAGCACCAGAGCGACAGACAGGCTTCGTTTGGCGAATTTCTTGGTTTTCAACGAGTTGAAGAAGGCGAACATTACCTCGCCTTCCCGGCCTGCTGCGCGTCCCCTTGACCCGACTGCCCGCCATTGCCCGCATCCTGAGCGGGTTGCGGCGCTTGTTGTGGCTGCTGGCCTTCGCCCTGGGTTCCGTCTGCCGGTGCTGCAGCTTGAGCAGCGCCGCTTAAGTCGACAGAAATCGAACCTTGCTGCGGCACCATGCCCATCTGCTGGGCCTTGTCCGGCAAACTGGCTTCCAGCCGGTCAAGCTGAGCCTGGTCGTCCTGCACGTCTTGACTGAGTTTGCTGATGTTATCCCTGGCTTGGGATTGCGAGAACGAATTTTGTTCCATTTGCGTGCGCAGAACCAACGAGCCGAACAACGAGAAGCACAGGAACGCCACTGCAATCACCATGTTGACGACGCTCACGGTACGTCCCTTGGCCCACTGCAGCAAGTCTGTACCACGCTCATGCTCCTGGCGCGCCTTATCCGCGCCTCCACGCACAACATGCAGTTGTGGGCGTGTGGGGGCGGACTGCCCTCTGGTTGCATGACGTGAGGGGGCCGCCGATGAACGCGCCGATCGTGCTGGTGCCGCCATTTACCGTTCCCCTTCCTGTGTTGCTTGCCTGAATGCGTCTTGCCATCGTTCGGGAATCGGTCTGACCAATTCCACTCCCCTCAACCTCACCGAGGCCGCTCGCGAGTTGCGCTGCAATTCTTCAGCGTCGGCTTTCACTGCCCCACGAGTGAGTTCGGCAAAGAACGGTTTGGCTTCTTGCGGCACCACCGGCAGGTCTGCCGGGGCGTCAACATTCAGCCCCTGCGCCATGAAACGCTTCACGGTTTTGTCTTCCAACGAGTGGTAGGACTCCACCACCAGCCGACCATGGGGCGCCAAGTGCAACGCAATCTGAGGCAAGGTGCGTTTAAGCTTGTCGAGCTCGCCGTTCACTTCGATGCGGAGCGCTTGGAACACTCGTTTGCCGGGATTGCCTTTGGCACGGTGGGCGCGCGGAATCACACGGTCTATGAGTTCGCTCAACTGCTTGGAGGATGTGAAGGGGTGTTCCTGACGGTCATGGACGATGGCTTTGGCAATGGGGCGGGAGAAACGTTCCTGGCCGTAGTCGCGGAAGATGCGCGTCAACGCGTCGGCATCGTACTGTTCGAGCACCGTCTGTGCGGTCAGTTCCTGACTGGTATCCATGCGCATGTCCAGCGGCGCGTCGTGCGAATAGGAGAATCCACGTTCCGTCTCATCGATTTGCAAGCTTGACAGCCCCAGATCCATGAACACCGCGTTCACGGTGCTCACACCGAGGTCCTGCAGCACGGCATCGAAGTCGTCGAACGGCGCGTGCACCGCAGTGAATCGGTCGGACAAACCCAACTGTTCCATACGTTCGCTTGCCAACGCCAGCGCTTCCGTATCACGGTCGATGCCGATAAGCCGCGCTTGCGGTGCGGCCTGCAGGAAGTGGGAGGCGTGTCCGGCCAGTCCGAGCGTGCAGTCCACCACCACACTGCCGGGTTCGTTCAGAGCCGGAGCTATGAGGTCAACACATGCTTCGAGGAGTACCGGAGCATGAATGGCTGAAGTATCTGTCATGCGTTCACCACCCCATGTCTGGTAGTACGTCGTCGGCGATGTCCGAATATCCCTGTTCCTTATCGGCCAGGTACTGCTCCCAGGACTGCCTGTTCCAGATTTCCGCACGGGTGCCCACACCAATCACCACGATGTCGTCTCCCAATGAGGCATAGTCACGCAGCATCGGCGGTACGAGCACGCGGCCCTGCTTGTCGGGGCTTTGGTCGACGGCGCCGGAAAGGAACACACGCAGATAATCACGAGCGGCCTTGTTGCCCATCGAAGTTCGTTGAATGCGCATGGCGATGCGTCGGAACTCGGCTTGCGGCAGCAGATACACGCAGCGTTCCTGGCCTCGTGCCATCATCATGCCTTCACCGAGTTGGGCACGCAGTTTGGCAGGAAGAGCCATACGCCCTTTGGCGTCGATTTTTGGGGTGTAGGTACCAAGGAGCAACGGCATGAAATCAGATTCGACCGCGTTCGGCGTGTCGCCAGCCTGAAGCTGCTGCACGGACTCGGCATTCATCATGGAGCCGGTGGGGGCGGACTGAACTGAGTTCGCATAATCTTGCGAAGAATCGCCTGATTTCTGGCTGTTTCGCAGCTGATCCACCGTGCACCCCCTCACCCGCTGTGACAATAATCCGAACAACTTCTCACCACTTTACCCCACCTCTCCCCATTCTGTGCCATTTCATTACAATTTTTTGCCATTTCTCAGATTTTTGCCATTTCTCAATTTTTTGCCATATCTCAGAAAAATTCCCACACCCCTCTTAGCCCAGCGCAGACCCTCGCTCACACGTAGGGCGTAGGCGATATATTTGATTGCCCGGATTTTGCACACGTCATCGCAAACAAACCTCCGTACACAAGCCCATCAGAGCATCATCCGCAACGCTCCGACACACCGGCAACCACAGGTACCGTAAAGGAACAGACATGTCGAATTACTCGTCACAAATGAACATCGAGCAGCAGGCCGTCACCCGAGCCTACGCACGACTCGACTCATTGCGCGAGCAGACACGCACACGCCTCGATGCCGTACGAGCAGCCGGATCCCACGGGTCGCCCACCATGCGCACCGAACGGGACTCATTCGCGACCATGTACGAAGACCAGCTCACGGCCTTGCGCGCCGTGGAAGACCGACTGGTGTTCGGCCGCATTGACAACACCGATGGGCAGCAGCGCTACATCGGTCGCATCGGCCTGTCCAGCGAAACCCATGAGCCTCTGCTCACCGACTGGAGGGCCGAAGCCGCAAGGCCGTTCTACGAGGCCACGCCAGCCGCACACGGCAACACGGTGATGCGCCGCCATATCACATTGAAATTCCGCGACGTGGTCAGCATCGAAGACGAGGTGCTCGACGTGCACTCCACACAGGTCGGCGACGCCCAACGCTCCGGCACCCTGACCGGCGAAGGCGCACTACTTGCCTCACTCAACTCCAAACGTACCGGCAAGATGACCGACATCGTAGCCACCATTCAAGGCGAGCAGGACCGCATCATCCGCAGCCCATTAGAAGGCGCCGTGGTAGTGCAAGGCGGACCGGGAACCGGCAAAACCGCAGTAGCGCTCCACCGGGCCGCATACCTGCTGTACACCTACCGACGCAAACTGCAAAGCTCCGGCGTGCTCGTCGTCGGCCCCAGCAATGCATTCCTGCATTACATCGATCAGGTGCTGCCCTCACTGGGAGAAACCGGCGTGGTTTCACGCACGTTGAGCGACCTCATACCCGGCATTCAGACCACCGTTCGAGACAGTCCTGAAGTCGCCAGGATCAAGGGCCGCAAACACATGGCCTCCGCCATCGCCAACGCGGTAGCCGCGCGCGAACGCATTCCGGAACAACTCCCCAGCGTCACCGTCAACGGCTTTACAGTGCGCATGACTCGCGCCGACCTGGAACAGGCTCTAGGAGACGCCAAGCGCACCCGCAAGCCGCACAACCAAGCGCGAGAGACCTTTGTACGCAGCGCTTTGCATGCGCTGCGCCACCGGTATATCGAACAGCTTGACTACGAACCGGGGCACGACGAGATAGCGGACGTTGACGGCCAGATCAAACTCGACGACCGCGTACGCCGCACATTGAACCTGGCATGGTTGCCGATGACCGGAACCTGGCTCGTCGATCAGATGTTTGCCAAACCCGAACAGCTACGACGATTCGCCCCTTGGCTTTCCGAGCATGAGATACAGCTGCTCACCCGTCCCAAGGGCTCGCCATTCACCATCTCCGACATTCCCCTGCTTGATGAGGCAATGGAATTATTGGGTCCCGACCCCAAACAGGCCGCCGCCCAAGCTGCACGCGACGCAAAGCGACGCGAAGAGGAACAGTTCGCCAAGGATACGCTTGCCCAGTCCGGCATTGGGTCAGGCATTGTGACCTCAAGCATGCTGTTGGACAACATCAACGGTTTGGACGACGAGGAGCTGGCACAGAAGGCAGGCGCTGACCGGGAATGGACATATGGGCATGTGGTGGTGGACGAAGCCCAGGAACTCACTGCCATGGATTGGCGCATGCTGGTGCGCCGCTGCCCTTCTCGCTCGTTCACGATCGTAGGCGACGTTGCGCAGACTTCCGCACTCGGCGGCACCCGCCGGTGGGAGTCGAGCATGAACGCGATTTTCGGACAGGATGGCTGGGATCTCAACGAGCTGACCATCAACTACCGCAATCCACAGGAAATTTCCGAACAGGCCAGTACGTTCGCTCGCCGTGAGGGGCTGTATATCTCCACCACACAGGCGGTTCGGCACGTGCCCGATGCCGCCGAGCAGCACAACTACCGAGACGAAACGAGCCTCATTGCCGAACTGCCGGATGTGGTGGCGCAGCTGAGTGAGCAGTACATCGCCGATGACGGCACAGGGCGCGTGGCCGTTATTGCACCATCCGCTTTGCTGGAGACCATACATACGGCGCTCACAGAAGCCAGTGCCATCAACCAGCAGCAGCTGAAGAACGAACAGATTCATATATGCGATGCCCAAACCGTCAAGGGACTTGAATACGACGCAGTCGTGCTGGTACAGCCCGCCGGCATTGAAGAAGAAGCACCGTCACGTCTTTCGGCTGCAGCTGACTTGTATGTGGCCATGACCCGCCCCACACAGCGACTGGTGACCATGCAGACCGAAGAGAACTCTCGAGATTAGAACCCATGCACGCGACCCAAAATTAACTGCACAGACGACCCATGCTGCTTCGTCATGAGCACGCTACGCCCGGGACGTGCCTTGTTGTTGTTAATTTCCGATATGTCAGTCCTGATGCCGCGGTCCCAATGCCGCGACGCTGTCAGTCCTGACGCAGATCGTCGATGGCTTCTTGGAAGTCATCGAGACCGTCAAAGTTGCTGTACACACTGGCAAAGCGAAGATATGCCACAAGGTCCAATTCCCTCAATGGCTTGAGTATGGCTTTGCCTATCTCATCGGATTTAACTTGCGCCAATCCTTGCGAACGGAGGTCTTCCTCCACTTTTTGCCCCAGCTGTTTCAGGTCTTCCTCGGCTATGGGTCTGCCTTGGCATGCCTTACGAACTCCAGAGATCACCTTGGCTCTGTCGAACGGCTCCACGTTTCCGGAACGCTTGGTGACCAACAGCATCGTGGTCTCCACCGTCGTGAACCGTTTGCCACAGTGCGGGCATTCGCGACGACGGCGTATGGCATGACCATCCTCGCTGATACGAGTATCAACGACCTTGGTATCTGAGTTCTGGCAAAACGGGCAGTGCATGCATTCCACACTACCGGCACGGTGCGAGAAGCGCACAGCTCCACAACGACTCAAACCCAAGACATCCATTGATTCACTTGAGCCAATCAACTCAACAGCACGCGTGTCAATAGGACAGCAAACTCACACATGCCAATCTTCCCTCAGACACAAAGTGCCCATTGCCTGCCAAACCAGCCAGACCTCAGACATCGCGCGATTGCACGATTACACGAGCACACGAACACACAATCACGCAATCGCACAATCATATATCCGCGCTTCATCCCATTGACGGCACCAATAATCGCTGCCCAGGCTCAAGTGAAGGCGAGTCAAGCTGATTGATGTGCATCAGCTCACTCACCGTCTGCGTGACATCACCACCCTCAGGAGTGGCTCGCTCGGCGTATTTCCACAACGTATCGCCCTGAGAAACGGTGTAGCTCACTACAGCCGAAGTTTCGTCAGGAACCGAGGGGCGCATCTTCATGGCCTGACTCCAACCAAACACCGCAGCACACACCAACAGCACAGCCATGACCGCGAAGAGCAAACCGGTCCACGCATCCTCTTCTCGTTCCTCATGCTCAACCGTATAGACCGGTGCCATTTGACAATCTACCGATCCGGCAGCGCTGCGAACAACATGTCCAGATCGCGAAGAGGCATGAGCAGCGGTTGAACCATGCGATGGACTTCCATAAGAGTGTGACATCATGCAGCCTTTCGAACATTTGTACTATCGAACGTATGTTCTATAGTTGCACACATGTTCGATTATTGCAACTTCATATTCGAACATCTGTTTGATTTTTTACATCACCTACGCTATGCTCGAATAAGACAGGAAAGGACCATCGTGAGCACTATCCCCTTCACCCCGCGCCCAGAGGCGCGCGAGCACCATAGCGGCAAGCGCACCGATATGCTGACCGATCGTCAGCTCAAGGTTCTCCATGCCATTCGCCGGCACGTCAACAGGTATGGCTTCGCCCCCTCATTCAGGGAAATCGGCGATGAAGTCGGCCTAAAAAGCACCTCGTCCGTCAAGCATCAGTTGCAAGTGTTGCAAGACAAGGGCCTACTGCGTATGAATGCCAATAAGGGCCGTGCCATCGAGTTGGTGGACACTTCCTCTTCACGCTCGCAGAATAACAGCAGCGCACCAGAGGGCATCCCGGGAAGCGATATGCCCGAAAACGGCACCGCTGCAAGCGCAGACGGCAATGCCTCATCACATGACATCAACGGTCTTGAACAACGCACAGTACGAGCGGACATGTCTACCGATGCCGGCAATACACCGTCCAGCACCGCCCAATCAGCCACCATCATCCCATTCCCTTCATTTGCAGACGAGCAGGAGTCCATCGCCGAGTCCCGGGACGTGCCATTGGTCGGCCGGATAGCCGCCGGCGTCCCCATCACCGCCGAGCAGCACATTGAAGATGTCATGAGGCTTCCGGAGCGCCTCACAGGCAACGGCAATCTGTTCATGCTCGAGGTGCATGGCGATTCGATGATTGACGCAGCCATATGCGACGGAGACTTCGTGGTAGTGAGAGAGCAGCCCAACGCTTCCAACGGAGACATCGTGGCCGCGCTGTTGGACGGCGAAGCGACGGTGAAAACCTTCCAGAAGGATCATGGCCATGTGTGGCTCATGCCGCACAATCCCGCGTACTCTCCGATCGACGGCACGTATGCGACCGTGATGGGCAAGGTCGTCACCGTACTGCGCAAAATTTAGCGGTCATCTCCTGCCCCCGCACCGAAAATCATACAGTTAGTGCCTTGCACCACCTTCTATCGATGGTGCAAGGCACTTACTGTTACCTTCTGCCATATTCAATCATGCCGCAATGCAATTGAGCAATACGCTTGCACTACGCCCTATTGCAACTACGCCCAGTTGCCATGCACGGCGAACCAGCAGATCCACCGTGCATGGCACAGAGGCTAGAAGCCGAACTTGGCAACCGTCTCCTTCAGCGTCTCTGCAGAACGCTTCAATGCAGCCAGCTCCTTATCGGAGACCGGAGTATTGATCTGCGAATTGACGCCGGAACGATTGAGCAGCGTCGGCACGGACATACACACATCCGAAATACCGTGGAAATCGTTGAGCCAGGACGATACCGGGAGAATTCGGTTCGTGTCGTTCATGATCGCATCGATGATGTCGACACCAGACATGGCGATGGCATAGTTCGTAGCACCCTTGCCGTTGATGATGCGGTATGCTGCGTTCTTCACCTCTTGGTGGATCTCCTCGCGCTTGGCGTCCCCGAGCGGCTCATGCCCCGGCAGTTCCTTCCAGTCGCACATCGGCACACCACCGATGGTGGCCGAAGCCCACAGCGGCACTTCAGAATCACCGTGTTCACCGGCGATGTAGGCGTGCACGTTCTTCACGTTGACACCGGTCTGCTGGGCGATGAGGAAACGCAGACGAGCGGAATCGAGGTTGGTGCCCGAGCCGAACATCTGAGTGGCCGGCATACCCGAAAGCTTGAGCGAAACCTGGGTGACAATGTCTACAGGATTGGTGATGAGCATGTAGATGGCGTTCGGTGCCACTTTGGTCACCGCAGGAATAATCGACTTCATGATGCCGATTGTGGCCTCTGCCAAATCAAGGCGGGACTGACCGGGCTTCTGCCGTGCGCCGGCAGTGATGACCACCATATCCGCGTCACGGCAAATCTCCACGTCATCGGACCCGTCGATGGAAACCGCCGGGTAGAAGCTTGAGCCATGCTGCATGTCGAGAACCTCGGCCTCGACACGTTCCTTGTTGACATCCTCAAGCACGATCTGACGAGCAATGCCGCGCTGTGCAGCGGTGAACGCCAGAGTGGAACCAACAGCACCCGCACCGATAACAGCGAGCTTCGTAGGCTTAATGGTGGAATCAACCATAACAATGAACCTTCTATCTTCTTCAAACACGGGAGTGTCCAGTCTCCCAGACTTGTGGTGGGCTATGCGACCACATGCCGCCAGGCGCAGAAACCGGCCTGTGCGACGTTCCGTCCTAGATGATAGCAGTCTCACCTGTCATTAACATCACACGAACGACATGGGCGTTTCTCCTGTCAGCTTACGCATTACAGACCTGTTTATGCGCAGGCTCACGCCATATCCGCACCCGTACCTGCACGCGCAGCATCACCGTCTTCATCCAACGCCTCGCTCATGATCTTTGCCGCCAGCCGATCATCCACCTGAGCTTCCAGCCCGATGCCTTCGGCCAGATATTCCACGCGGTCCACTACCCCGAACCGTCGCACTTGGTCCAGCAGCGAGCCTCCAGAACCATACGGCAGCACCGCTTGAACATGCACTGCAGGCTTGGGCAGCAGCGTTTCGACCGCCTGCTTGAGTTCTTCCACACCTTCCCCGGTGCGTGCGGAAACCATGAATGACTCCGGCTCAAGGTTGGACAGTCGTTCCAGCACACCCGGCTGCGCCAAGTCACGCTTGTTGAAGGCCAGTACGCGAGGTATACGCTCAACACCGGCTATGCCGGCCAGCACCTCGTCTACGGCTCGGATCTGCGCCAACGGGTCTGGGTATGAGGCATCAACAACGTGCAGAATCACGTCAGCCTCTCCCACTTCTTCCAGCGTGGACTTGAACGCTTCCACCAGTTGAGTGGGTAGACGACGCACAAAGCCCACCGTGTCAACGTACGTGTATGAACGCCCGTCTTCAGCCTTTGCGCCGCGAACCGCAGTGTCAAGCGTGGCGAACAGAGCATTCTCCACCAGCTCGCGAGCGCCGGTAAGCCGGTTGGTGAGCGAAGATTTGCCGGCATTGGTGTACCCCACCACGGCTACGGTGGGCAGACCGGTGCGCCGCCTTGAACCGCGTTTGACTTCGCGCCCTGGAGCCATGGCGGCAATCTGGCGTTTGAGTCTGGATATTCTTGTGCGGATCACGCGTCGATCCATCTCGATTTTGGTTTCGCCCGGGCCTCTGGACCCGATGCCGCCGTTCACTCCCGCTGCCTGTCCGCCGGCTTGGCGTGAAAGTGAGGCGCCCCAGCCACGCAGTCTGGGCAGCATGTATTCGAGTTGCGCCAACTCCACCTGCGCTTTGCCTTCACGGCTGGTGGCGTGCTGGGCGAAGATATCGAGAATGACCGCGGTGCGATCCACCACTTTGACCTTTGCGGCGTCTTCGCGCCCACGGCGCTGGCTCGGTGCCAAGTCGCCGTCCACCACGATGGTGTCAGCTTCTTCTCTGGCTACGATACCGGCTATTTCTTTGGCTTTTCCTGCACCCACGTAGGTGGCGGCATCTGGTTTGAGCCGGTGTTGCAGCACACCGTCACATACTTGGGCGCCGGCGGTTTGCGCGAGCGCGGCCAGTTCCCTGAGCGACTCCTCTGCTTTGGCGGCTGTGGTTTCGGCATTCGACCACACGCCTACGAGCACGACCCGTTCCAGTCGCACTTGACGCACTTCCACTTCGGTGATGTCTTGCAATTCACCCAAGCCAGCCACGTGTTTCAGCGCATTGCGAGATTCTCGTTCTTGCCAGGCCTGTTCGTCGGCCGTCTCGGCGCTCTGGCCGTCGATCAGTACATCGCTGTGCAGATCGAGCACATCATGGTAACCGCCGCGGCGCGCAGTCGTCTCCTGAAACGGCACAGCCGCGTTGCCGGTCTTGTGCTCCGTATGGCGCTCAGCTGTCTCTTGCTGTTCTGCGGAACCTCCTTGAGCATGTGGTTCCGTCGCTTGCTGGTGTGACGACCGTCGGGTCGCTGCATGCTGTGTCAATAACACCTCGCCTATCGCTGTTCGACAATGGTTTTATTATGATTGTTTTGGCAGACAAGACAGGCTGTGTCGATCGGCCACAGGAGCAGAGGGAGGCGGCATGCACGAGCAGGCACACACGACGGAGCCGGGACATCAATCACAACAGTATTTCGCTTCTTCCCCGCAAACACCGCACAAGCGCCGCACACTCCAGGTCACGTTGCGAGGGCACGAGGTAACGGTGACGAGCGACGCAGGGGTGTTCTCCAACTCGCGTCTCGACCTTGGTACGTCGGTGTTGCTGCGCCACGCTCCCGAACTACCGGCGACCGGAACGATGCTTGACATTGGCTGCGGCTGGGGGCCGATCGCCTTAGCGCTGGGACTGGAGCGACCTCAGTGCGACGTGTGGGCGCTTGATGTCAACAATCGTGCGCTTGAGCTGACACAAGACAACGCGCAGGCCTTGTCGCTATCTCATATCCACGCGGTTCATGCCGACGAGATTCCAGCTGATGCGGGCTTCGATCTTATCTGGTCGAATCCGCCCATTCGCGTGGGAAAAGAGGCGTTGCACGAACTGCTTATGACTTGGCTGCCTCGTCTGAACCCGGGCGGGGCCGCCTATTTGGTGGTTCAACGCAATTTGGGGGCGGATTCGCTTATTCCCTGGCTGGCACAGGCGCTCGGCGATGAGTTCGGCGTGAGCAAATATGCCAGTTCCAAGGGGTTCAGAATCATTGAGGTAACGCGCGCAGCATCATCGCAGAGCGTATCACCGCAGACCGCTGCACCACAGACGAAGGCAATGCAGGCATGAAATACGAATACCCAATGGTTCTTCCGGTCAGCGCCGCACACGACCGCATTGTGCAGGCCGTGCGTGAGTCGCAAGTGGTCATCATCTCCGGGCAGACGGGATCGGGCAAAACCACGCAGATTCCCAAGATGCTCATGGAAATGGGACGAGGCACGCACGGCAGACAGATCGTGCATACCCAACCCCGCCGTTTGGCGGCACGAACGGTGGCCGAGCGCCTGTGCGAGGAGACCGGTACACGCTTAGGCGACGAGATCGGCTATCAGGTGCGGTTCACGGATGAGAGCTCGAAGGACACACGACTGCGCATCGTCACCGACGGCATTCTGCTGGCGCAGATTCAGCGCGACCCCAAGCTCAACCGTTACGACACCATCGTCATTGACGAGGCGCATGAGCGCAGTCTCAACATTGATTTTCTGCTCGGCTATCTCACTGCCTTGTTGCCCAAACGGCGCGATTTGAAACTCATCATCACCTCGGCCACCATTGACTCGCAAAAGTTCCAGGAGCATTTCGAGCACGCACTGCACACCAGCGTACCGGTCATCGAAGTATCCGGGCGCACGTACCCGGTGCAGGTGGTGTATGAACCCATAGGCGGCGTTCCGGCACTGATGCGGCACGTGCCCGGATTCGCCGATGGGTCGCTCCCCCAAGCAGGGCAGGAACGTGACAGCATCGCAAAACCCGGCCGCAACTCCGACCGTGAAGCCACCAACGCCGAAGACATGCCCCGAGCAGTAGCCCGGGCGTGCGCCGAACTGGTCATCCATTCCAGCCATGACCCGGGTGCCAGGGACATTCTGGTCTTCGCCGCCGGCGAGCGCGACATTCACGAATACGAGCGAGCGCTCCAACACCACTTCGGCCCTCGTTCCAGCGATATGCGCCGCCCTGATGCCATCGAGATTGTGCCGCTCTACGCCCGTCTTTCCAACAAGGAACAGCATCGCGTCTTCGAATCCCACAGTCACCAGCGCATTGTCATCGCCACGAACGTGGCCGAAACCTCGCTCACCGTGCCGGGCATCCGCTACGTGGTGGATCCGGGTCAGGCGCGCATTTCACGCTATTCAAAGACCGCCAAGGTGCAGCGCCTGCCCGTCGAGGCCATCAGCCAAGCCAGCGCCAACCAGCGGTCTGGCCGTTGCGGGCGCATCGCCGACGGCATCGCCATCCGTCTCTACTCCCCTGAGGATTTTGAATCTCGCCCCGAGTTCACTGAACCGGAAATCCTGCGCACTTCCCTAGGAGCGGTGGTGCTGCACATGCTCTCGGTAGGTGTGGCGCATAACACTGACGATGTGACGCATTTTGGCTTCATCGACCCGCCGGACACTCGTTCGGTCTCCGACGGTTTCAACGAGCTCACCGAACTCAAGGCCATCAAGCGCACCAAGGGCGAAGTGACGTTAACCCACACCGGCAGGCAGCTGGCACGCATTCCCATCGATGTGCGCCTGGGACGCATGATTCTCGAAGCCGCCCAGCGCACCACCCCCAACACGTTGGCCGCAGTGCTGGTGGTCGTCGCCTTTTTGAGCCTGCAGGATCCTCGCGAGCGCCCGGACGAGGTACGCGAGGAAGCCGACCGCATCCATAACCGCTACGCCGACCCCACCAGTGATTTCCTCACCGCGCTCAACCTGTGGGATCGTGTGTTCGGCCCGGACGGCAAGGCTTCGAATGCCGAGCTGCGCCGCATATGCAAGGCTGAATATCTCAGCTTCCTGCGTTTGCGGCAGTGGAAGGATCTTGTCGCACAGTTGCAGGACATGTGCCGGAGCATGCATTTCAAGGTTGGCGTCCCCGAGCCGCTGTCACGCCCTGACGCCACGGTGTTGGCATTGCCGATCAACCAGCAGGCGGCGCATAGTCTGTGCTGTTCGTGGGATGCGCAGGGCATTCATACCTCGATGCTTGCCGGACTGCTGTCGATGATTGGCATGCAGGTGGTGCGTGAGCCGAAGGCCTCCGATTTCGCCGGGCTCAAAGGTGCCGCCAAAGCCAAGGCCATCAAACGTGCCAAGAAGCAGTCGAAGAACGAATATCAAGGTGCGCGCGGCACGAAGTTCGCGCTGTTCCCCGCCTCTGCGGTCGCGAAGACCACGCCGTCGTGGGTGATGAGCGCCGAATTGGTGGAGACGTCCAGATTGTGGGCGCGCCAGTCCGCACAGATCGACCCGGCGTGGGCCGAACCGCTCGCCGGCGGACTGACCCGTGTCACCTACGCCGAACCGCACTGGTCTGGATCCAGAGGCAGTGCCATAGCCAGCTCCAAAGTATTGCTGTACGGGCTGCCGATTGTGCAGGACAGGCCGGTGCAGTGGGGTCGCATCAACCCGCTCGAGGCTCGTGATTTCCTCATCCGCCAAGGTTTGGTGGAGGGTGACATCGAGCAGCGGTTCGCGCATGACGGGTTCGTGGAGCGCAACCGCAGCGTCATCGACGAGGCACAGGAGGATTCCAGCCGTACACGTCAGTCCGCCTGGTCGGCGAGTTCTGAGGATCTGTTCGATTTCTACAATGCCGTCATCCCACGCACGGTCACTTCGGTGGTTGATTTGGCCAAGTGGGTCAAGGGATTGTATGCCGACCGGCAGCGCACTGGCACCCCCTCGGTCGCTGCCGACTCGCGCAGCACCGACTCGCGCCACACCTCCGGTAAGAGCAGCACAGCCACGGCGTCCAACGTCGATCCGGAGCAGCTGCTTACCTTTGACCCGAGCCAAGTGGATCGTTTGCAGGAGCAGAGCAGCGTAAGCCTCGAGGATTACCCCGACAGATGGCACACTGTGGGCACGGACGGCACGCCGATCGATCTGCGGCTCAGCTATGTGTATGACACGTCGGATCCCGCCGACGGTGTCACTGTCCACGTTCCCATCGGCATGCTTTCGCGTCTGCGGCCTGAGGAATTCACGTGGAATGTGCCCGGTCTGCTGGACGAGCTCATTGTGAGCACCATCAAATCGTTACCCAAGGCGCTGCGCGTTCAGTTCGTACCGGCACCGGACGCGGCACGAGCCATTCGTGCCGTGATCGATGAACAGTACCCCGCTTTGCCCGGCACCGGCGAAGACAGGAAACCGAACCTGCCTCCAGCCCAAGATACGGCAGACAGCAACGGCTGGCCTGACTTCACCCGCGCTTTCACCCAAGCTGCGGTAAGCCGTCTGCAGGCGCAGCTGCGCCCCGAATCATTGGGCGAGGCGGAGCGTGAGAAACTGCCGCCATACCTGCGCATGACGTTCAGCGTAGAGGCCGAGACACCGAAATCCCATTCGTCTCGACGCCGCAATGGCCATCGCTCTGCAAAACAGCAGGTCTCGGTATTGGGCCGTGGCAAATCCTTGGCGGAACTCCAACAGCGATTCGCCAAGCAAGCGCAGGATTCCGCGCGTCAGGGCATCGCCAAGCAGGCCGATCGCGCCGGCAGGCAAGGGCATGTGGTGGAGCAGGCCAACCTGTTGCACAAGGCAGGTGCCACCACCCGTTCTCGTTCCAGCATGCTTTGGGATTCAGCTCGTGAAGCACTGGCGCTGCCCAG
Source organism: Bifidobacterium sp. ESL1133 (assembly GCF_058107325.1). Lineage (NCBI taxonomy): Bacteria > Bacillati > Actinomycetota > Actinomycetes > Bifidobacteriales > Bifidobacteriaceae > Bifidobacterium > Bifidobacterium sp. ESL1133. Next base: position 177,310 of record NZ_JBYLUI010000002.1, read on the forward strand.
TGAGCGCATCAGCTCACGCTGGCTCGGCGCCGAGGCGCTCATGCTGGCTTCATCCCCCTACTCTTCCACCAAAGAGCTTACCGACGACCTGCAGTTGGCGGCGGTCAAACGACTGTTGCCGAATGTTGGAGACTTGGGAAGCGATGCCGCTTTGGCAGAAGCCATTGATGGATGCCGAGACCGGTTTGAAGACACCGTGTATGCAGTCGGCCAGGATGTGGTCGCCGTGCTTAAGCGGTATGCCGAAGTCGATCAGGCTTCAGGGGGCAAGGCCGAGCTATCCATGCTGCCGGTGCTTCAGTCGGTGCGTGAGCATATCGCCACATTGGTGTTCCCCGGTTTCGTCGGCAAAACGCCTCCTCTTTCCCTGCCACGCGTCGAGCGGTATCTGCATGCCGACCTGCTGCGTCTGACTAAGGCAAAAGCCGACAAGAATCGAGATGTTCGATGGGCTTGGCAGGCTGACGAGGCAAAAACGGTGGTGGATGCAGCGCAGGAACGTGCGCACACCATGCCGGCAGGCCCTGCTCGGGATGAGGCAGAAAGTAAGGCGCAGACTGCCCGTTGGCTGTTGGAGGAGTTCTATATCTCCCTGTGGGCGCAGGAGTTGGGCACCAAGGAGTCGGCCAGTCTCAAGCGCATCAAGAAGGTTCTGTCATAGATGCAGCTCACCGGCGGTAATGGATATTACTATGCAAATAATATGCATATTGTCAAGCACAGTATGTAAAGTTCATTACATTATCTTGCAGCCATGCTCGAAGTAACATCCTCAGCACGGCCACAAGCATAGACGAATATTGAACAGTTGCAGAGTCCGCATGATCCGCAACGGCAGGCATCGAGACAGAGTCTGTGCATGAAACATATGCACGGCAGACCGGGGGCACCAATGACCATGCTTTCACCACAAATCAGCACCAACACCGCGGCAAAGTCCACGCGCACCCGTCTACTCGCGGGCATTGCCGCCGTAGCCACTCTGCTCACCGCCTTCGCCGCAGGCTCAGCCACCTACGCGGATACCGCCACCGCAGAGACACAAGCCCCAACAGAGTCTACCCAAAACGGCAATAACATTACCCCCCCCCCAGCAACGCTGGCACGTTAGGGACTGAACCCACCACATCCATCCAAACCAAAACCGGCACCACCGCCAACGCCATCAGTTCCGACATCACCCTCCTCAAAGGCGAAACCACCACAGTACAGCCCGCTAATCAGACACTCAGCACACAAGAATTCCAACGTCTCGGCGCTAAAGGCTCATTCAGCATCAACGCAAGCAATCTAGTACCCGGCAACTCCGTTACTCTAGCCACAATCAAACAAACCACCACCGCTCCATCCGGAGCCAAGGCAAGCTTCGCCAGTGCAGGCAGACCCATCACTCTTCAGGACAACAACGGCAACGAGGTCGGCACCATACAGTTCGACGATTCACTGCAAGCCCTCACGCTGCAGGTAACAAAAACCAGCACCGCAACCGGCACAACCAGCTTCTCTTTCTCAGCAATGCTTCTCATGGTAATCAACTATGAGACTACCACGACAGCAATGCGCGCTCTGCCGTTCGACAACACTCTGTCTGTCCAAAGTTGCGCGAATAGTGCAACGACAGGAACCTTACGATCTTATACATTCCACATCAACGCGCTCGCCAGTCTCATGGACGCAACACAACTGCAAGTTGACCAGCTCAACTACAACATCAGCTCAGAAGACTTCAATGTATACAACGTCAAATATCACGAACACATCCGTACCAACACAGACCTGCTGTACATGAACAGCAATGGAGGCCAACTCGGCACCCTACCAGAAAACGACGTCAAACAGAACTTCCAAATCAGCTCAAGCAACCAGCGCATCGCACCAAAATACTTCAAATACGAACTTGGCAGCTACTACGTGTCCGCTAGCAACAACAAGATTCAAGGCGTCCCTGGATGGGCCATCCCCTCCGTTTATGAGCCAGCGGCGCTACAATTCACTATCACCTGGACAAATGCTGGTGACAATATCAACCAAACGGCTTTGCGACAGCAAGCCAACGCGACAGGAAAGACCATAGCCATGTATTCGCGACAAGCCGACGGCAGCTACCGGTGCGCCACGACTCTTAAGTATGCCGACACCGTGCTCACCAACGCACAAATCGAAGACAGCACCCGCAAAAACATAGCCGCAGCAGCACCCAATGCGAACGTAGACGCCGACGTACAAGCCACCATCAAATATTACAACGGCATTCTGCACCGCGGAGCCATGTACGTCGCCTTGATACCGGGATTCTCACTCTCCGATCAATACACGCTTTCTACATTGACGTTCAAATCCTTCGACGACTCTGGAACCCCCATCAACACGCCAAGTAACACCACTGCCCTGACCGCCAACACTCAGCCCGTCAACATTGCAGCTTCAGGACAGACGATAGTGAAATCCCACTATCTTGGCCTCGACGGCAACCTCATGAGTCCCGTCACCGCCACCGCAGGAGACCCGACCGGCAAAGCCAATTCCATTACCGGAGTGAAAGGCACCGCCTCCGCTTCCACCACACCGACGGACATAGCCGGCTACCGGCCGTTGACCGTCGCCGATCTGAGCTCGTTGACCGCGGCACAACGATCCACCATCGCTACGACTTTGGGTAGCACGGACTCCAGCGTGGCAGGCCTGACCGCACTGGCCAACAAGAACAACGGCAAAACCGTCTGGGCCACCAGCAACCTCTCCGTCCCCTACCCCGGAGAAACCGGCAAAACCTACAACAGCAACGGCGACATCGTCACCGCGGGCACCGCCGGCTCCACCACCGGCTGGGGTGCCACCGACGTGTACTACTTCTACACGCTGGCCAACCGAACCATCACCATCCAATATTCGAAAGTCCCCGACACCTGCAACCCCGCCAACAATGACTGGGCCTCCTGCACCGGCAACCAACCCGTCACCGCCCACAATCAAACCTTCACCAACCAACCCGGCACCAACCTGCACGAAACCCTGAACTACACCGACAAACTCTTCGGAGCAGACCGCGCAGTCGGCGTACCCCCTGAAGTCACCGTCACCGAAAGCAGCAACACCACCAAAACACGCACCTTCACCCTCAACACCAGCATCCCCAACAACGACACCACCCTCACCATCTACCTGAAAAACAACCAAATCAAGAAAGACGCCGGAGTGAAAACCATCACCCGCACCGTTCACCACAAGTACGCCGACGGCACCACCGCCGCCCCAGACACAGTGCAGACCAGCACCTGGAAAGAAGACTTGTTCTACGACATCATCTACCCCAACACCCCGCCACAGCATTACAACAACTGGCACAACACCGACACCATCGGGTTCGATGCCGTCACACCGAACAAGGCCGGCTACCTGACCAACCCGCGCACGGTGAACGCGATCACCGGCATCACCAGCAACGGCACCACCAGCAACCCGAACATCACGTTCACCGCCACTGACCCGGCCAATCCGAACACATCCAACCGCACGCTGGACATCACGGTCACCTATCACCGTGCCATCACCCGCATGCCTTTCACCGGCGGAAGCGGAGTACTCATCGGCGGCATCATCGCCCTGGCACTCCTCGCCGTAGCAACACTGCTCACCCGCCTGCGCAACAAGCGAACCAACCAGTAACCAGGAACAAATAACCATGAGGGTGAGCTCACACTACCAGTGCGAACTCACCCTCACCCATAGCCCCTCTTCATTCAGTAGGGACGAATCAAGCTAAAACTCTCTTCACTCGAAAACCAAAACGTTGGAATTTCAACAATCTGCAAAATCGATGTAACGCCATACCCTGCTTTTCGTCCTTACGGAACGAGCCAACACCATGAACAGCTCATTCCGTGAGTACTTTCACGCAGGCTACACAACCACCACCTCAACAAGAACGTTGAAATTCCACCAATCTCTAATATCGATATGCTGCAAGTCATCATGAAAGTACTCACGGAGCAAATACACCGATGAGTAATACAGGCAGCCAGTCGCCAGCGCAGCCGCAGCAGCACCGCTTTCGGCGTAGCAACGGCGGACGCGAAGCATCATCTATCAGGTGTCGATCTTGCTGCGGTCGAAATCGTCGGCGTTCTGGACGATGAACTGTTTGCGCGGAGGCACGTCGTCACCCATCAGCAGCGTGAAGATGGCACTGGCATCTTCGGCTTCCTGCATGGTGATGCGGCGCAGCATACGGGTGCGCGGGTCCATGGTGGTGTCGGCCAGCTGGTCGGCGTCCATCTCACCCAGACCCTTGTAGCGTTGCACATCCGGGTTGTAGGTCATGCCTTTGGTATCCAAGTCGCGCAGCTTGCCTTCCAGCTCATCGTCCGAATACGTATAGATGTATTCACCTTTGTGCTTGCCGGTCAGCGCAATGCGGTGCAACGGCGGCACGGCGGCATAGACGTGCCCATGCTCGATGAGCGGGCGCAGGAACCGGTAGAACAGCGTGAGCAACAGGATGCGAATATGCGCACCATCCACATCAGCATCGGTCATCATGATGACCTTGTCGTAACGTATCTGCGACACGTCGAATCCGGCGCCGGACCCCGCACCAATCACCTGGATGATGGCGGAACATTCCTTGTTGGCCAGAATCTGCGTCATGCTGGCCTTCTGCACGTTGAGGATCTTACCGCGAATGGGCAGCAATGCTTGGAATCCGGAGTTGCGCGCAGCCTTGGCGGTGCCCAATGCGGAATCACCCTCCACGATGAACAGTTCTGCCACATCGTCGTTACCCGGCTGGCAATCCGAAAGTTTGGCCGGCATAGAAGCGGACTCGAGCGCATTCTTGCGGCGCGTCACCTCTTTGGTTTTGCGCGCTTGGATGCGAGCGTGCATTTCGCCCACAATCTTCTCCAGCACGCGGCCCGACTGCTCTTTGAACCCGCGCTTGGATCCGGTGATCATCTCACCGAACTGCTGGTCGGTCATCTTCGAGACGATGGGGCGCACCGGAGCTGTGCCGAGCACGTCCTTGGTCTGGCCTTGGAACTGCGGCTCGGCGATGCGCACCGTGACCACGGCCACCAAGCCGGCCATAATGTCGTCGCGTTCCACCTTGGTTTTGGAGTCTTTCAAGTTGACTTTGAGCTTGCGCGCGTTCGCTTCCACCGCCTTGCGCACCTGCTTGGTGAGGCCTTGCAGGAAGCCGTCTACGTGCATACCGCCGCCAGGGGTTTCCACTACGTTGACGAAGCTGCGAATGGTGGTGTCGTAGTCATTGACCCAGCGCAACGCGATATTGACCGTGCAGCCGCGCTCTACTTCCTGAGCATGCAGGTCGCCATTGTCGTCCACGCTCTGCGTTTCTTCGGTGTAGGTGCTTTCTCCGCTGATGTGCCAGATGTCGGAGACTGGCTCGCCGGACGAGAGGAAGTCAACGAAGTCCTTGACGCCACCGGTGTGCAGGAACTCTTCCACCCTACGATGTGAAGCGCGAGGTTCGAGAACTTGGTCGCCTTCCTGGGCCTGCTGCGGCTGCGTATCACCGTCTTGGTCGCTGCCAGCGCTAAGTCCGTCGACCTCGTCGGCATCCTCTGTTGCAGCAACATTTTCGTCGACTGAACGGTCCGTTGCAGAGCTGTCACCCGCAGCTCTATCCGTTGCAGAGCCATCATTGGCCGAACCGTCACTTGCAGGCTCGCCAGCCACGGAACCGTTAACCGCAGCATCGTCAACCTCGTGCTCCTCTTCGGTCACACTGATCGACGGCGCTGGAGGCATCATCGCAGCTTGAACAGCGGAATGTTCCTCACCACTCTGCTCATCAGACAGTTCCGGATCACGCTGGTAAGACGGCTCACCCGGCGTTCCTGCTTCGCTCTGATACGTTTGCGCTCGCACCGCTGATTGCGCGGTATCCACATCGTTCTCGATGAATTCATCGATCTGAGCATCGCCGGTTTCGGGGATGTTCTCGTCCACCACCACGATTTTCAGACCGGGCACCAGGAAGCTGGTCTGCCGCACGCGTTCGATGAGCTGGTCGTAGCTGAACTTGGCCGTGCTGTTGAAAATTTCCGGGTCTGCCCAATACCGCACACGCGTGCCGGTGGTCTTGGGGGAAACTTTGCCAATGATCTCCAACTCGGTAGGACGCCCTTTGCGCGTCTTTTTGAACTTGTTGGACGGAGAACGATGCTCGGCATCCACGTCTTCGTACACACCGGGATGCCCTTGGTGGAAGGCCATATGATAGGTGCTACCGTTACGGTCCACTTCCACGTCAAGCCTTGAACTCAACGCGTTGACCACCGAGGAGCCGACACCGTGCAGACCGCCGGCCGCGTTGTAGGAGGAGTTGCCGAACTTAGCGCCGGCATGCAGTTTGGTAAGCACTACTTCCACACCGGTAAGCTTGGTTTTCTTTTCCACATCGACGGGAATGCCTCGGCCGTTGTCGGCCACTTCGATCGAACCGTCGGCGTGCAGCGTCACCACGATTTTGGTGCACGCGCCCGCCAAAGCCTCATCCACTGCGTTATCGATGATTTCCCACAGGCAGTGCATAAGTCCTTGGCTATCGGTCGTGCCGATGTACATGCCGGGGCGCTTGCGCACCGCATCGAGCCCTTCGAGTACCGAAAGATCGTTTGCACTGTATGCTTCTACCATCGATTACTACCCAAATTCCTCACTGACGAGCGTGTGCGTATGTCACTGATCCAAGAAGTCCCGCAAGGTCTGCGAACGCGAGGGGTGGCGCAGCTTGGACATGGTCTTCGACTCTATCTGACGGATGCGTTCGCGCGTCACCCCATAGACCCGACCGATGTCGTCAAGCGTCTTGGGCTGTCCGTCTTCCAGACCATAGCGCATCTTGATGACGCCGGCTTCTCGGGGCGAGAGCGTTTCGAGCACTTGCCTGAATTGCTCTTGCAACAGGGAGAAGGCCACAGCCTCCGAAGGCGCGATGGCATCGGTATCTTCGATGAGATCGCCAAATTCGGAGTCGCCGTCCTCACCGAGCGGAGTGTGCAGGGAGATTGGCTCACGGCCGTACTTCTGCACTTCCTGCACTTTCTCGACAGGCATATCCAACTCACGGGCCAGCTCGTCGGGCGTGGGTTCACGGCCCAGATCCTGGAGCATCTGGCGCTGCACACGGGAAAGCTTGTTGATGACCTCGACCATGTGCACCGGCACGCGGATGGTGCGCGCCTGGTCTGCCATGGCGCGGGTGATGGCCTGACGAATCCACCATGTGGCGTATGTGGAGAACTTGAAGCCCTTCTTCCAGTCGAATTTCTCGACCGCTCGAATCAGACCCAAGTTTCCTTCCTGAATAAGATCGAGGAAGAGCATGCCTCTGCCGGTATATCGTTTGGCCAACGAGACCACGAGGCGCAGGTTGGCCTCCAGCAGGTGATCCTTGGCCTTCTTGCCATCATTCGCCGCCCATTTGAGTTCACGCTTACGCTTGAACTCCATGCCCTCGGATTCGGTGTCCAGCAGGTGCTGAGCATACAGACCGGCTTCGATGCGCTCCGAAAGATCCACCTCTTGCTCGGCGTTCAGCAGGCTTACTCGACCAATCTGCTTGAGATAGTCCTTGACTGGGTCGGCTGTGGCACCCGACGTGACGATGCGGCGCTTGGGGTTGCCCGAGGGCGTGAGATTGTCGTCGTCATCGTCATTCGAGACCACGAATGCACCCTTGGCCTTCGGCAGATCCACGTGGCGTGAACGGGGTTGCCGTTCGTTGTCATCGTCGTCCTCCGGCTCATCATCGCCAAGGTCGTCCTCATCATCCTGATCATCGACGTCATCATCTTCAAGAGCGTCGTCAAAATCGAGGTCGTCGTCCTCTAGATTCTGATCGTCGACCTGCTCGTCAACGATGTCTTCGTTGTCCTCGGACTCTACGGGAGTGTCTACCTCAGGGGCAATCGCTTCATCTTTGCTGCCTTCGCTCTTTGCACGAGTAGTACGCTTGGGAGCCGCCTTGGCGGTACCCGTCTTCTTGGTGGTCCGTTTCTTCGGTGCGGCCTTCGTGTTCGTCCCTCTTGACTCTTCCTGAGCCTGATCAGCTTCAGCAGTTACTGCCTCGTCCCGCTTCGTCAACCTTCTCCTCCTGCATGAACCGAATCTACCAAGTGCATGTGCGCACGCGAAGGTGCAGGCACGGTACTCGTGACCCAAAACCTCTATAGGAGTTAACCATCTTGTGCGGACGATTATTCCCTGTCGGTTCAAGATTTTACCAGTACGTCACGAGTGGATTCACAAACACCATGCCGGACGCAGACCTTTAACCTGCGCCAAGGCTACAATTCTGGCCAGTGTGCATTCTTCATCTATGGCGAGCGCCTTGCGCGCACACACCGCAGCCTCATCCAGGTTCATCCACCACATCACATAAGACATCACCGCCAGTGGCTGAACACCGAAACCGTTGGGCAAACGATGGGTCATTTCCTCAAGCATGGACATGCCTGCCATGCACCACGTGGTGTCAGGCTCTATTGTCCTGTCATTGAACGCTTCATCAAGAAGACGGTAGAGATAGCGCACGTTGGCAGGCTCATGCGGATGCATGGCGTATTCGAGTATGGTGGAACACCCAGTGCCGGAGCTGCCTTCCACCAGCGAGAGAATCAGGGCATCTCGTACCGCAAGGGTTTCCTTCATACCTACCACCAGGGCCGATACGCTGCGGTCGCTCAACGACTGACCTCCTGAGCCAAGGTTGGCATACCATTCCCTGAACGGCTGAGCAAGCAGCCGGTGACGGGCATCTTCCAAACCGCATTCGCGTTTCTGCCGTGCCAAGGTTTCCAAGAATCCGCTTATTTCGTTGTCATCGAATCTGTGCCGTTCGCTCTTACAGTCCGTGTCCGTCCTCATACCGGCGTAAGTGCTTGCCTCAGCAGCGTGCCGGTGTACGCATCGATGCCCTTCGGCCAATGCTTCGGACCGTTTGTTCGTGCGTTTGCATTTGCAGGCATCGCAGGTATTTCGTGTCTTATCGGTGTTGTTCCGTACTGGTGATGCGGTCATGTTGCGCTCCTTCTGCGACATTCCGTCGGCCGTGGTTCTTACAGGACCTTCATCTTGGCAGCTTTGCCGCAGGCTCGGAGACGAATTGGAGCATTGTGGACGAAAGGTCGGCAATAATCGTCGCATTGTGGATAACCGTGTCGCACGCTCCTTGGGCTAGGCTTGCGTATATGCCCAACACCGCATCACCCACAACGATCAATACACGCATCAACGCTCTCACCGAGCAGTTCATGAGCGAGAACCACACTCATGTGGCCGCATCGTTGCAACCGGCATTGCGATCGATAACAGAACAAGCGTTTGCTTCAGCAGAAGGCGGCAAGCGACTGCGTGCCCTGCTGCTGCTCCAAGCCGCCGACAGTGCCGGCCTCACCCATACAGGAGCCATGTCCCCCCTGCCATCCAAAAAGCCAGAGGCGAACGGAACGACAGAGCACTCCATTGCAGTACAGGACAGCTGCGGTACGGCCGATAAGGGTGACACCGGGGCCAATGCCGATGCCAATCCCACGCTCGATTTGGCGTGTGCTGTGGAAATATATCAGACCAGCGCACTCATTCATGACGACATCATCGACGATTCCCCACTACGCCGCGGCAAGCCGAGCGCGCATCGCGCTTTGGGACTGGCGGCAGGAGATACGGAAAGCGGCATGGGACTGGCACTCATGCTGGGCAACATGCTCTCCACCTTGAGCGCCAGAATCGCCGCTGACGCGGCACACACCATGCACAAGAGCACCATCACCGACATTTTCCTCGACATGCAGCGAGCCGTGGAGATCGGACAGGTACTCGACCAAGCCGCCCAACGCTCCGACTTGAGCTCCCCCGAAACACTGGTGCAGTCCGCACTCAACGTCTATGCATGGAAAACCGCAAGCTACACAACCATTGCACCGCTACGCCTCGGTCTGCTGTGCGCCGGCATGGACGACGACACGGCACAGCGAGCGGCACAGAGTATCGGTTTGCCGTTGGGGTTGGCATTCCAGCTGTATGACGACCTTATCGACATCACCGGCGAGAGCGCGACCACAGGCAAACCCGTGGGGGGCGATGTGATTGAAGGCAAGCGCACCGTGCTCGTGGCCGATGCCCTCAACGCCGCACGCAACGCTCAGCATGACAGACTGCTCAGCATGTACCGAGCCCAGACGCGTACCGATGCCGACCGCCAGGACGCACTAGACATCTTCGAAGACACCGGTGCCATCGCCTCCTCCAGGCAGCGCATCGCCCGTTATATACAGCAAAGCGATGATGCGATACAGACTTTGGAATTACCGCAAAGCGCACGCCAATCCCTAACCGATATCTGCCACCGCTTCTGCCCCATCACCGACTGACTGCGTCTGTCATCCAAGCTGTGAGCGTGAGATACCAAGCCGCATGTACGATATAAGGAGACGTCGCACACCTACAAGGAGCACCATCGCTACATCATGACTGAAGCCGAAACCATCACGCCGGGCCAACTCATTGACGACCGGTACCGCATCGAGCAGTCCATCGCCGAGGGAGGCATGGCCACGGTCTACAAGGCCCACGACGAGCGGTTGGAACGCACCGTGGCGCTCAAGGTGATGCACACCCAGTTGGCGCAAGGCCCCCAACGAGACCAGTTTGTGGAACGATTCCACAGAGAGGCGCGTTCTGCGGCGGCCATCGCCAACCAACACATCGTGCAGGTGTACGACACCGGCGAATGGCATGGGCTGAGTTTCTTGGTGATGGAATACGTGCACGGAGTCAACCTGCGTCAGGAAATGAACTCGCGCGGCACCTTCGACGTGCGCGAAACCGTGCGCATCGTCTCCCAGACCCTCGACGGACTGGCCTCTGCACACCGGGTGGGGGTGATCCACCGGGACATCAAACCCGAAAACATCCTGCTCAACGACCGCGGCCGTGTGCAGATCACCGACTTCGGCCTGGCGCGTGCCGTGTCCCAGGCCACCGTCTCCACCACCGGTATGCTCTTGGGCACCGCAGCCTACCTGCCGCCCGAAATCATCGAAAACAACGAAGCCACACCACAAGGCGACCTGTACTCCGTAGGCATCATGGCTTGGGAGATGATCTCCGGCTCGGTTCCCTTCCTCTCCGACAACTCAGTGACCATGGTCTTCAAACATGTGCATGAAGACGTGCCGCCGTTGAGCGAGACCTGCCCGGGCATCGACCAGAAAATCTCGGACTTCGTCTCCCATCTCACCGTACGCGACCTACACCAGCGCCCCAATGACGCCGACGCCGCCATGCAGGAGTTGCAGGCGCTTGCAGCCGAACTCGACGCCGATGCGTGGAACTTCCGCGTTCCCCCGGCGGTTCCCGCTCCCCCACAGCCTGCACAGGCACGCAGCGCAGCCAGCAACAGCGGCACAGAGTCGCTCACCCAATCGTTCACCGCGATGCAAACCGCCCAGATCACCTCGCAGATTCCCGGTAAAGGCAAAGGGAAACAAGCATCCCAATCGCCGGCGCAAGCCAACGATGCGCATGGCGCCGCACCGGCAACAGCCAAAAATAAAACCGGCAGCAAACGCCGTCGCACTATATGGATCAGCATTCTTGCCGCGCTCGCAGTGGTGGCGTTGGCCGGGGGTGGCACCGGATGGTGGTACTTCCTCGGCCCAGGTAGCTACTGGGCGATTCCCAAGCCAGACGATCTGCAGTGCGGAGAAGGGGTATGCCCCATCAAGAACGTGCAGTGGAGCCGATATGAGAGCACGCTCAAAGTCGCCGGGATTCCCTACAAAGTCACTCAGGACTTCAGCGATACCGTAGACAAGGGCAAGATCATCTCCACCTCGCCCGACTCGGTGAACTCCAAACTCAGCAAGCGCAACGGCGCCCAGCTCACCGTCACCGTCTCCAAAGGCGTGAGGCAGTCGACCATTCCGCAGGACATCACAGCAACTCAGACCAAAGATCCGATCAAGGCGCTGCGTGACGCCGGATTCACCAACATCGAGCATGACACGGCCAAAGATGCTTATTCGCAGACCTTGCCCGAAGGTGTCGTCTCCAGCATTGACCCTGCTCCCGGCACCACGCTCAAGCACAATGCCAAAATCACTGTAGTGCTCTCAAAAGGCCCTATGCCGGTAAGCATGCCGGACGTGACGGGACGCACCAAGGACGAAGCACAGTCCGCGTTCGACGATGCCAAGCTCAACGCCAACTACAGCGAGGAGTACAACGATACGGTTGCCGCCGGCACGGTGATTTCCGCATCGGTTCCCAAGGGCACACAGCTGCACTGGGGCGACTCGGTCAACGTCAAGGTCTCCAAGGGGCCGCAAATGGTTACCGTACCGGACGTGAAGGGCAAGAACGAGGACGAGGCATCGAAGATACTGCAGTCGATGGGACTGGGCGTGAAAATCTCCTCGCCCTTGGGCGACATCACGCACACCGTGCGTTTGCAGTCACCTGACCCCGGCCAGCAAGTGCCGGTGCACGACAAGGACGGCAACGCCACTGTCATCACACTTACCGTCGTGTGAGGCAACGCTGTGTGAGGCACGAGCCTTGTAATACACACGAGCCTTGTGAATACACAGACGCCGCAGCATTCTTCCCGTGCTGCGGCGTTTATTTCGTGTTGTGACCGTATCTGTCTGGTCGTGCTGCCTTCCAACACAGTCTAAGCAGCACCTACCGGTCCAAAGAGCGCCTGCTGCTGTGACTGGTGGCTTGATTCAGTCGAGCCTTGACGGTTTGCGCATACTCGTCCACATACTCCTGGCCGCTCAGTTTGGCGATGCGTCTCATGAGTTCGTCGGTCAAGCCTCGTAGGTCATCATGCGTAATCTCTTCAGGCTTGCGCTTGGCAACCTCAATAGGCTCACCATACACCACGCGGGTATAACCGCTGCTCGGAACAACCTGCCCGGGAGCCTGAATCTCACGGCTGCCGATCACAGCGGTCGGTATTATGGGGCATCCGGTCTCCAATGCCAGTTTCGCAGCTCCGGTATGCCCCCGGTACAGCTTGCCATCAGGACTTCTCGTCCCCTCAGCATGGATGCCGAACAGGTGACCGTCTTCGATGATCTCGCGCGCATGGTTCAACGCACCGAGCGATTTGGAACCGCCTGAACGGTCAACAGGAAACACCCCGACCGATTCGAACCACCACTTGATGAATTTGCCTTTAAGTCCCTTGCCTTCGAAATATTCGGCCTTGCCCATGAAATGAATCATGCGCGGACTGGTGAGCGGAATGAGCGCGTCGTCTATCACCGCCAAATGGTTCGAGGCAATGATGCCTCCGCCATTCTTGGGAATGTTCTCCACACCTTCACCGACAGGGTGCATCCGCCAACGTGCAATTGGCCCCAACCCCTTGACGAAAAACCAGTACAGCATGGATTTGTCTCCCATTTACCGCGGCCATGGCCGGCCGGCATACTACAGTAGCTTTATGACTAGCTTCAAGGATAGCAACGAGGGTGACGAGACGGCCACGCCGAAGGCGAACAATACGCCAAACCATGGCGGCACCGACTCGCGTTCCAGTTCAGACGATGCACTGTGGGCGCAGTTCGAGCGGGAGCATGCCGACGATTTGAATGATATCAGCAGCTCACGCAGCGCCAAGAGCTTTGAGCGGCACGCACGCAGACAGCAGAGGAAAGACGAGAAGATACGCAATAAAGCGGAGCCGCACAGTACAGGGCCGCGCAATAAAGCGGAGCCGCACAGTACAGGGCCGCGCAATACAGCACCACAGGGCGCAGGTCCGCGTGACTTCACCGGTTCGAGTTGGCTGGATGTGGATGACGTGATGGACAGTTTCGACGATTTCACTCCCCCGAATCCAACCATCGGCCCTGTCCCTGCGGCAAAACTCGTCTTCTGGACACTGCTGATCGTCGGTATTGCTGGCCTTATCGCCACTGTCTTCTTCCCCGCACATGCCGCAACACTCGGCACGGTATTCGGCCTATGCGCGCTTATCGGAGCGGTCGGGCTACTGATCCAACATCGTGGTTTCACCCAGACACGCTCCGGCGCGGACGATGACGGGGCACGCGTGTAGCGCAGGCAGCGCCGGTCAGTGTTGCATACCACCAGCTACCTGCACCCAGCGCTCCAGGAGCGACTTCGCCTTACCGCTGTCTACCGTCTGCTCGGCGATGGCATACGCTTGGCGGAACCGCTCTGCCAAGTTGCCCTCACCCACTTGATGCCCGTCTGCCACAATCGCCGAAGCAGCATTGAGCAACGCCGTCTGACGAGCAGGAATGTCTTTGCCGTCAAGGAACTCATGGAATATACCGGCATTCACTTCCGGCTTGCCACCGCGCAGCGCAGACACATCAATGCGTTCCAGTCCCAGTTCAGCGGCTGGATCGAACTGCGTTGCGTTCACTGAGCCATCGGCAATCTCCCAGACTGAAACAGGGCCGGTGGGAGCCATCTCGTCGAGGCCTTCAGCAGAGGTATAGACCATACCTGTCTGTCCACGCCCTGCATAGACCTGCGCCATCAATGGGCTCAATTGAGCGTCTGCGCAGCCGATGGCGACGTGTGCCGGGTTGGCTGGATTCGTCAACGGCCCCAGCACATTGAACACGCACGGAATACCAAGTGCAGAACGCACCGGCCCCACGAAACGCATGGCTGGGTGGAAGGTCTTGGCGAATGCGAACGTGATGCCGACTTCCTCGCCTACAGCCGCAACCTGGGCAGGCTCCAGGTCGAGCGGCACACCCAGCTGCTCAATGACATCAGCGGCACCGCACTGCGAGGAGGCGGCGCGGTTGCCGTGCTTCACGATTTTGACGCCGGAAGCCGCCGCAACCACCGATCCCATGGTGGATAGGTTGACAGTGGCAGCACCGTCTCCACCGGTACCCACAATGTCGGTGGTCTCTCCTGAGACATTCAGAGGCACCGCGTGCGCCACCATGGCCTTCGCTGCCCCGTCAATCTCCTGTTCGGTGAGACCAAGCTGCTGCTGCATGGACAACACCGCACCGACCGCAGCAGGATTGGCATTGCCTTTCATGAGTTCATCCACATACCATCGTGACTCCTCCGCGTCCAGGTGGTCGCCACCGACCAGCTTGGTGAGAATCGATTTCCATGTGATTCCAGCCATATCGCCCTCCTAGATGCGAATGCGCGGCGGGTGCCGCGAGCACATGTGCCCGTGCAGATGATGCACAAACACAATTACGCTCCATTATACTCTGAGCTAAACCTCACCGCGCAGTACATCTTATATGGCGACCTACCGCTATTCGCCTCATTCTTGCGATTGCCATATGGCGCCAGAAGATTTCCATGTATCCGCATTCCGGCAAAGTATCGGCCATGCCCCACCTATGCAAGACGGCGATGCTCCCGAAGGAACATCGCCGTCTTTATCTCAGCACCATTATCGATTGGTGCGCCATGCCATCCGCTGCCCGCAAGTCACTCGCACATTACACGAGGGACACCCAAGAGCTAGAGGCATTACTCCTCGTTCTGGCCGTGGCACATCTTGTACTTGCGTCCGGAACCGCATGGGCACGGAGCATTCTTGGCCGTACCCGGATAGGTCTTGCCATCCGACCATGGCGTGCCTGCCTCAGTGGACTTCGGGCGCTTGCTGCGCGCCACCTCTCCATCGGCGTGGCTCATCGGCTCCATACCGATGATTCCTTCCTCATGCTCGAACGTCCCCGGCTCATCGCCTTCGTTGGGATCAGCGGGAGCAGAAGTGAAGGTATCCTGTTCGCCGGCAGACGCGCTGTCAACACCAATCGCGGATTCGGCATCCTCGACCGCGTTGTCTGCTTCGGATTCACTCTCGCTCGTCTCGGAAGCCTCTTCTTCGCTGCGCGCCACCTGCTCGGCATCCACATGGAAGAGCAACTGCACGGTCTCTTCCTTGATGGCCTCCATCATGGCGTTGTACATCGAGAAGCCCTCACGCTGATACTCAACGAGCGGGTCACGCTGACCCATACCACGCAGACCGATGCCGTCCTTCAGGTAGTCCATCTCGTAGAGATGTTCGCGCCACTTGCGGTCGAGCACAGCAAGAACGACACGACGTTCCAGCTCGCGCGTGCCTTCAGCACCAACCTGCTCTTCGATGGCGTCATACTGCTGCTGTGCGTCGGAAAGAATCGTGTCCTGCAACGATTTCGCGGCCTTGTCTCCCTTAAGGGAAGCGACGCTTTCCTTGGTCTCGTCAACATCCAAAGTCACGGGATACATGGACTTCAGAGCGGTGAACAGACCGTCCCAATCCCAGTCAGCCGGCTTGTCCGAACCCTTGCGGGCTCCATCAACGTAGCTGGTAACAGTATCCTTCATGAAGCGTTCGATATCCTCGTGAATGTCGGCGCCGCTCAACACGGCCTGACGCTCGGCATAGATGACCTTGCGCTGCTTGTTCATCACATCGTCGTACTTGAGCACGTTCTTACGCATTTCGAAGTTGCGGGATTCCACAGACTTCTGCGCGGTACGCACGCCCTTGGAAACGCTCTTCGCCTCAATCGGCTCCCCCTCGGGCAGACCCTTGGCCATGACGCGCGCCACCAGCTGGGTGTTGAAGAGGCGCATGAGGTCGTCCTCAAGGCTTAAGTAGAAGCGGGACTCGCCCGGGTCACCCTGACGGCCGGAGCGGCCACGCAGCTGATTATCGATACGACGGGACTCGTGGCGCTCGGTGCCGAGCACGTACAGGCCGCCAAGCTCGGTAACCTCTTCATGCTCATCCTTGGCCTGCTCCTTGGCCTGAGCCAACGTACCGGCCCAACGCTTCTCATACTCTTCTGGCGTATCGTCAGGTGAATAGCCCTCGGCCTTGAGCTTCTGATCGGCCAGGAATTCGACGTTGCCGCCGAGCATGATGTCGGTGCCTCGGCCAGCCATGTTGGTAGCCACGGTGACGGCACCCTTGCGGCCGGCCACTGCCACCACGCCGGCCTCTGCCTCGTGGTGCTTGGCGTTGAGCACCTGGTGCGGAATCTTCGCCACGTCGAGCAGAGCGGAGACCACCTCGGAGGATTCCACCGAAGCGGTGCCGAGCAGAACCGGCTGGCCCTTCTTGTGCCGCCGCGCCACATCCTTGACAATGGCGGTCAGCTTTTCCTTCTTGGTGCGGTAGATCAGGTCGTCCTTGTCTTTACGCACCATCGGACGGTTGGTCGGAATCGGCAGCACACCTAGCTTGTAGGTGTTCATGAACTCTGCGGCCTCGGTTTCGGCGGTACCGGTCATGCCCGAAAGCTTGTCGTACATGCGGAAGTAGTTCTGCAACGTGATGGTGGCGAAGGTCTGGTTCTCGGCCTTGACTTCCACGTGCTCCTTGGCCTCGATGGCCTGATGCAGACCCTCGTTGTAGCGACGGCCCGAGAGGATGCGGCCGGTGTGCTCGTCCACGATGAGCACTTCGCCGTGCGTGACCACGTAGTCCTTGTCCCGCAGGAAGAGTTCCTTGGCCTTGATGGCGTTGTTCAGATAGCCGATGAGCGCGGTATTGTCGGGTTCGTAGAGGTTGTCAATGCCCAGGAAGTCCTCCACCTTGGAGATACCCGGATCGAGAATGCCGACGACCTTCTTCTTCTCATCCACCTCGTAGTCTTCGTCGCGGGTGAGTCTGGTGACGAGCTTGGCGAACTGGTTGTACCAGCGCGTCACGTCTCCCTCGGCAGGACCGGAGATGATCAGAGGAGTACGCGCCTCATCGATAAGAATGGAGTCGACCTCATCGACGATGGCGAAGTGGTGGCCGCGCTGCACCAGTTCGCTCTTCTCCCACGCCATGTTGTCGCGCAGATAGTCGAAGCCGAACTCGTTGTTGGTGCCGTAGGTGATGTCGGCGTTGTATTGCTTGCGGCGCTCGGCGGGCTTCTGATCGGTGATGATGCAGCCCACGTCCATCTTCAGGAAGCGGAAGATGCGCCCCATCAGTTCGCTCTGATAGCTGGCCAGGTAGTCGTTGACGGTGACGACGTGCACGCCCTCACCACTCAACGCGTTGAGGTAGGACGGCAGCGTGGCCACCAAGGTCTTGCCTTCACCGGTCTTCATCTCTGCGATGTTGCCCCAGTGCAGAGCCGCACCACCCATGAGCTGGACGTCGAAGTGACGCTGACCGAGCGTGCGCTTGGAAACCTCACGCACCGTGGCAAATGCCTCAGGCATAAGCTTGTCAAGCTTCTCACCATTGTCGATACGCTGCTTGAATTTGGCCGTCTGCCCTTGCAGCTCCTCATCGTTGAGCGCGGAGATATCTTCCTCACACGCATTGACGGCCTTCGCCACGTTCTCAAGCTTCTTGATCTGGTGGCCTTCGCCCATGCGAAGGGCCTTATCAACGAGATCTACCACTATTACTCCCTTGGGTTCGTTTTCACAACGAGCAGACCGAGCCCTGCTGAGCCCGGCATAGTCTGCCTCATATATTACGCTGCGGCGCAGATTTTAAACATTTCGTTGCATATGCGCATAGAAAACGGGAGTCTGCCTTACGACAGGCTCCCGAACCGCGACCATGTGCACTGGTTGCTTACCTTGAATCAGGATCTTTGAAAGTCATCGAGCGCCGGCTTTGCTCACACGCTCCTTGGTATCAATCTCAAAGACACCGTAGCTCCACCCGTGGCGACGATATACCACAGAAGGCCTGTCGGTCTCCTTGTTGACGAAGAGGAAGAAGTCATGCCCCAACAGTTCCATCTCATACAGCGCCTCGTCAATGCTCATCGGCTCGGCGATATGGAGCTTGCGACGGATGACAATGGGAGTGTCTCCCATCTGCACCTCAATGGACTCCCCTGGCTGCAAATCCACGTCCACCGATTCTTCAGAGCTCTGCAACTCGTCGTCTGAATCCGAAGAAGACTGCGGCGCTTGAGGCTCCGGCACGACTCCCATGTCCACCGGAATCTGCTCGTTGTATCCGCGGCGATGGTCCTTGCGACGGTCACGCACACGGCGCAAACGCACGGTCAGTTTGTCAAGCGCCATGTCCAATGCACTGTATTCGTCGGCGCTCGAGGCTTCGGCACGCACCACTGTGCTACCTGCGGTCATGGTAATCTCCACACGCTTGGCGGTATCTGCCTGACGCGGGTTACCTTCGCGCATTACCACAATCTGCACTCGCTGGGTATCAGGGGCGATGGCGCTCACGCGGTTCATCTTGCTCTCGGCCACGTCGCGGAACTTCTGCGTTGCCTGCATATGACGACCTGTAATGACAATCTCCATGAGGACCTCCTCTGGTAGGGCCGGCTATTGCGCCGACTGAATGGGGGCTACACTGCTCGCCCGTTGCCTCCAGTATAAGCTAGCTCACACATGAACGGCAAATTTCGGGTGCGGCGAAATCGGAGCATAAGAGCTAAAACGCTCCAGTCAGCGCAAAACCTGCGGCGAGCGCCGCCATGCTCAGCACCAACATGCCACCGGCATGAACCGTTGCCTGCCAGGGGTGGCCGGCAATCAGCAGCTTCGCCCCTTCCACACTGGCTGTGCTGAATGTGGAATAGCCGCCCAGGAACCCGGATGCCAGCAGATAACGGGCTTCGCCGCTCAACAGGCCAGCCGACGCAAAACCGGTCACCGCACCGATGAGCAGGCACGCGGTGGCATTGACAACGACGGTACCGAGCGGGAATCCCCCATACCGGCAGCGTAGACCAGCCACGAGCCGGTTGACCAGAGCGTCGACTTCCATACGCGCTACTGCACCCACACCGCCAAGCAGAGCGGCCGCAACCATGACACCGTTCATTTCAGCTCCTATTCCCGTCTCCGACCCCGAGGTCTCGTCGGCCATCGCTATCGTCTGAGCCCGGTGAGCGCCGCACTTCGGACCGAACCGCAAGCAGATGCCCGACCCATAGGCCGAAAGCAGCCGTCAACAGACCCGCCGCCACACTCAGCACCGCGTACCCAATCGAGAGAGCCGCCGCACCATCGACCAAGCGCGTCCAAGATTCCAGAGCGAAGGTGCTGTAGGTGGTGAACCCGCCGATAAGCCCGGTGCCCAAACCAAGCCGCGCCACACGTTTCCACCCATCTTCTCCCACACGCGCAAACCAGCCGGTCAGCATACCCAACAGCAAAGAACCAGCCAGATTGATGAGCAACGTCACCCACGGCCACGTTCCCGTAGCTGCAGGCAACGATTCAAGCGCCAGTCGTGCAAGTGAGCCGAGGGTTCCGCCCGCAAACACCGCCACCACTTCGGATGCATGAGGGTGACGGCTCCACCAGCTGAACACCACTCTCCTCGCACTGCACCGCCTTACTCGCACAGCATCTCACTCGGTGCGCAGCGCGGTGGCGGGATCCTGTTTGGCCGCCTTGCGTGAGGGGATGATGCCACCGATGAGCGTGAGCACCACCGACAGCACGATCAATGCGATAGCACCTCCCAATGGCAGAGCGGCATTGACTTTCGCGGTACCCATGAAATAGTGCATGAGCGCGTTGGCGGGCACGATGAGCAGTAATGTCACCACAATGCCCAGCACGCCCGAAAGCAGACCGATAATGCCGGTCTCCGCGTTGAAGACCTGCGAGACGTTGCGTTTGGAAGCGCCCATGGCACGCAGTATGCCGATTTCCTTGGTGCGTTCAAGCACAGAGATGTAGGTGATGATGCCGATCATGATGGAGGAGACCACCAAGGACACACCCACGAAGGCAATAAGCACATAGGTGATGACGTTGATGATGGTGGTCACCGAGTCCATCATCAACCCCACGTAATCGGTGTAGACGATCTTGTCGGCTTTCTCTTTCACCCCGCTGTTGTAGTGGTCGATGGCATCCACAACCGAGTTCTTGTCTTCGAAACTGTCGACATAGATCTTGATGGAACTTGGCGCATCCTTACCTATCAGACCGAAGGCGGAAAGGTTGTCCTTGTAGGAGTCGGTTGGAGTAAACGCACCGCCGGTGAGCACGTTGCGGTCCGACTGGGACTGCTGAGCCTTGACGACAGGGCTGGATGCCGCCTGATCGATGAGCTCATTGGTAAGCATGCGCGTGTAGCCTACGCCCGGGGAAAGCGGCGTGGTCTTGGCGCCATCCACAGGACGCACCACGCCGACGATATCCAGCTGCTGAGCCTTGGCCGCCAATGCCGTCACCTGAGCTTCATCCCCACCCACGAACCGGTAGATGCCGTCGGGGCCTTCCACGTACTGACTGCTGGCCGGCACTACGGAAAGCCGATGTTTCATGGCTTTTCCGTAGTCGATCTTGCCGACGTTCGGATCGACTTTCTCGCCATTGTTGAGCTTCATCATCATGTCGTTGTAGTCGCTGCTCGGCAGCAGACCCAGCTCGTAGAGCGTGGACAGCGGAACCTTGTTGTTCTGGTCAAGCACCAGCACCACTTGGTCGGCTTTCTTTGGCCAAGAGCCAGAAAGCACCTGATAGTTGTCGGTAACCACCGGGCTGAGCGCATGGTCATCCTTGGCACCTGGCATGATCTCGTTGAACGAGCCGGGCTTGGCGTTGGTGTTCTGACTTTTGCCAGTGAGCATGGACATCTGCGTGGATTGCAACGAGTCCATGCCTCCCGAAGCCGAGAGTCCGGAGATCGCGGAAGCACCGGTAAGGGGGCCTTTATTGATATTCACGCCATCGGCACTCACCCACGCGCCGGTGGGATCTTGAGAATAGACGGAGAATTTTGCGTCATACGAGTATTGGATTCCGTTGGCACCCACATACTGCCGTATCTCGCTGTCAGGATTGTCCAAATACTTTTTGAACGCACTCAGGTTGTTCTCGGTGATGCTGTTGGTCAGGCTCGAAGCACCTTTGATGGCAGAGTCGTCGGCATACACTCCGTCATTGTGTGCGTCTGAGCTTCTCTTGCCGGATTCGGTATCGTCCAGTTCGCTCGCCGAATCCATGATGCTGTTCAGATCAAACGATTTGGCATCGATGGACAGCGGGTACGACGTCATGGTTTCACGCTGGATGTCGTCGATGTAGCGGTTGACGCCAGTGGAAACAGAAAGAATGAGCGCAATGCCGATGATACCGATGGAGCCCGCGAACGAGGTAAGGAACGTACGCCCTTTTTTGGTTTTGAGATTGTTGAAACTCAAAGCGATTGATGTGGCCAGAGACATGGAGGCACGCCCTAGATTGCGATGTACCGCCGGAACGTCCTCACCCTCATGCTCAGGCTCGTACGGATCTGAGTCTCCACGAATCGTGCCGTCCTGGAGACGCACGATGCGCGTGGCGTACTGCTCGGCCAGCTCAGGGTTATGGGTAACCATCACCACCAAGCGTGTCTTGGCCACGCTCTTGAGCAGATCCATAATCTGCACGGAGGTTTCGGAATCAAGCGCACCGGTCGGTTCGTCGGCCAAAATGATGTCAGGATCGTTTACCAGCGCGCGGGCGATGGCCACACGCTGCATCTGACCGCCGGAAAGCTGGTTGGGTAGCTTGTTGACGTGATCGCCAAGCCCCACTTCTTCCAGCGCTTTACGCGCACGTTCTCGCCTGTTCTCACGCCCCACCCCGGAGATGGTGAGCGCCAGCTCCACATTGGAAAGAATGGACTGGTGCCCGATGAGATTGTAGCTTTGGAACACAAAACCCACAGTGTGGTTACGGTAGGAGTCCCAGTCGCGGTCATTGTATCTTTTGGTGGACGTGCCGTTAATCACCAGGTCACCACCGTCGTAGCGATCGAGCCCTCCGATGATGTTCAGCAGCGTGGTCTTGCCTGAACCTGAAGGGCCCAGAATGGCTACGAACTCGCTGTCCCGCAGATTCAGGCTCACATCATCCAGAGCACGCTGGATGAAATCACCGGTTTTGTATTGTTTGCTGATGTGTTGGATTTGAAGCATAAGCCTCACCGTCTTCACGTGGGTGTGCGGGTTCTTGTCCGCCTCATCGTAACGGACGGCATCGGCAGATGTGAATTGCAATACACACTGCCTTACCCCGTTCAAACCTCACCATGCAAGGTTTTACAAGCCCTGACATAACATTCCGCACCTTGCCCAGACCGCTTTTTATGCTCAGTGCGCAACCGCTTACAGCGAGAATAGGGAAGTAACGACAAAAAATAACGTTGTCTAAGACAGGCACGTACAACGTGCAACGCACAACCAGAACAACGCTTCGATTGACAACGGAACCGCCACCTCGAAACCAACAGGCAGGCGCACACCTCACGTTCAAACGAAGTCCTTATGAAAGGACCTACAATGGCTCGCATCGCAGTCATCGGCGCTAACGGCAAAGCCGGTCGCGCCATCGTCTCGGAAGCCGTCAGCCGTGGCCACGACGTCACTGCCATCGTACGTGGAGACAGTAAAACCAAAGCGCAGCACGTCATCAGCAAGGATCTCTTCAACCTGCACGTGGACGACCTCAACGGTTTCGATGCCGTCGTGGACGCGTTCGGCACTTCCGATCCGAGTAACTACGACCAACACCGCACCTCGCTGCACTATCTCAGCGAGCTGCTCGCAGACTCCCCCACCCGCTTGCTCGTCGTAGGAGGAGCAGGAAGCCTCTACACCAACCCGGAGCACACCGAACAGCTCTGCGACTCCTTCCCTGAGGACATCAAACCGATTCCGGAAGTGATGGGCAAGGCGCTCGAAGTGTTGCGCAGGCGCGACGACGTACGCTGGACTTACATCAGCCCTGCGGCGCAGTTCCTGGCCGACGGCGAGCGCACCGGAAGCTATGAGCTGACCGGAGAGGAATACACCACCGACGCTCGCGGTGAGAGCACCATCAGCTATGCCGACTACGCCATCGCCATGCTCGACGAGATTGAGCGAGGCGGCCACATCCATCAACGCATCTCCGTGCGCTGGTAGCCTGCTGCACAGCGCTTCCGCTTGGGTTGCCCGGATGGGCCAACCCAAGCGGAAGCGGGCAGGAGCCGAGTTATCATGAGACCCATGAACAAGCAGAGCCACACGTCCGCCGCCGAACAATCCGAAACCGAATCCGGCGACACCACCCACGGCTATGTGCAGGACAAACAGAAGCTTGTAACGCGCATGCGCCGTATCAAGGGTCAGGTTCAGGCCATCGAGTCGATGATCGAGAACGACACGTACTGCATCGATGTGCTTACTCAGATTTCCGCGGCCACTTCGGCGCTCAACTCCGTGTCCATGCTGCTGCTCGAAGACCATCTCAACAGTTGCGTCACCAAAGCCGCCCAGCAAGGAGGGCCGGTCGCCCAGGAGAAGATGGACGAAGCAATCACCGCCATATCCCGGCTGGTCAAAGCATAGGAACGCTATTCCAATTCAAGTTTCCCCGTATACAGCTGGTAGTACTCCCCTCCCTGTGCGATGAGCTCATCGTGCGTGCCACGTTCGAGGATATTGCCGTGGTCGAGCACCATGATGACGTCTGAGTTACGCACCGTGGAAAGGCGGTGGGCGATGACGAAGACAGTGCGCCCTTTCATGAGCGCGTCCATGCCTTGCTGCACCACTTCTTCTGTGCGGGTGTCGATGGAGCTGGTGGCTTCGTCCAGGATCATTGCAGGCGGGTCGGCTACGGCAGCGCGCGCAATGGAGATGAGTTGGCGCTGACCTTGGGACAGACCGCTACCGTCCCCTTCAAGCATGGTTTGGTAGCCTTGGGGCAGCATGCGGATGAACGCGTCGGCATTGGTGAGTTTGGCAGCGGCCATGCATTCTTCGTCGGTCGCGTCAAGCCTGCCGTAGCGTATGTTGTCGAGCACCGTACCGGTGAAAAGATTCACATCTTGGAGCACAATGCCCAAGGAACGGCGTAGATCGGCTTTTTTGATGTGCTTGACATCAATACCGTCGTAGAGTATCTGCCCTTCCTGAATGTCATAGAAGCGGTTGATAAGGTTGGTGATAGTGGTTTTTCCGGCTCCGGTGGCACCGACCAACGCGACTTTCTGTCCGGGTTTGGCAAACCAGGTGATGTCGTGCAGCACGGTTTTGTCGGGAGTGTACCCAAAGGAAACGTTGGTGAATCGCACATCTCCGCGCAGCAGCGTGTACCGTCCGTCCGGCGAGGTGATGGCACGTTCGTGCGCTTTCATGGCCACGTCTCTGGCGGCACCGGTGAGTTTTTCTGCGGCCTGCATGGAACGTTTGCCGTCGTCGCCGGCTTCTCGCTCCCAAGCCCAGCTGCCGTTCTCGCCCTGCGAAGGAGTCATGGTCACGCCGTCTTCAGCCACGTTCACACGAGTGAGTCTCACGGTTCCCTCATCGCTTTCTTCCGGTTCGTCGATGAGCGCGAAGATACGTGAGGCACCGGCCAGCGCCATCATGATCATGTTGAACTGGGACGAGATTTGACTGACCGGATTGATGAGAGCTTTGGAGAGGGTCAGGAATGAAACGATGGCACCGAGCGTAAATGGCCCGGATCCCGACAAACCAAAGTTGAACCAGCCGGAGATACCTGCGATGCCGCCCACAATGGCAAGAAGCACATAGAGCAGATTGCCCATGTTCCCGATGACCGGCATGGTGACGTTGGCATAGATGTTTGCTTCTGATGAAGCCTGGAACAACTCTTCGTTCTTCTCGTCAAAGGTTTTTGCCGTGTCATGTTCGTGGTTGAAAACCTTGATGACCTTCTGCCCGTTGACGCTTTCCTCGACGAACGCATTCACGTCGCCTATGGTTTCCTGCTGGCGCACAAAGTACAGACCGGAACGACTGACCAAGACCCGCACCACAAGCAACAGCAACGCTATAAACACAAGCGTGAACACGGTGAGCGGCACGGAAAGCCACAGCATGGCCGCCAGGGCCGCCGCCGCGGAAGCGATGGAGATGAGAATCTCCGGCAAGGATTGGGAGATGGCCTGACGCAAGGTGTCCGTGTCGTTGGTGTAACGGCTCATCATATCGCCGTGCTCGTGGGTGTCGAAGTACCTGATGGGCAGGTGCTGTTGGTGGCCGAACATCTGGTCGCGAATCGTTTTGAGCACACCTTGCTCAACGTCAACCACCATGTAGTTCCAGATGAACGAGCAGATCATGCCGACGAAGTAGATGCCGCCCACCACCAGTGTCATGTCGATCAGCGGTTTCCAATCAGGGTTTTCGGACCCTACGAACGGCATGATGCAGTTGTCGATAAGCGGCTGCAGGACCAGGGACGGCAACGATTGGGTGCAGGCGCACACCAGGATGCACACTACGATGACCGCCACACGCCACCGGTAGTGCATGATGTAGCTCATGATGCGCTTCAACGTTCCTTTGGGCGCACGTTCCACTTTGGGCAGGCCGGCTGCGGCAACCGCGTTCTTGTTGCGTGCACGTTTACTCATTGCTCTGCCCTTCCTGCTCTTGGGATTTGGTTTGCGATTCGTACATGGAACGGTAGGACTCGCAAGTGTTCAGCAGTTCCTCATGCCGTCCCCTGTCCACGATGCGTCCAGCGTCCATGACCAGTATCTCGTCGGCATCCTGCACAGAGGCGAGACGCTGGGCGATGATGATGGTGGTGGTGTCGGGAATCTCGGTGTTGAACGCGCTGCGGATCAGCTGGTCGGTTTTGGTGTCGACCGCACTAGTGGAATCGTCGAGAATCAGTATCTTCGGCTTCTTCAGCAAGGCACGCGCGATGCACAGACGTTGGCGCTGTCCGCCCGAAACGTTCGAACCACCCTCTTCGATATAGGTGTCGTAGCCGAGGGGGAACTCATTGATAAAGCCGTCGGCCTGTGCCAGCTTGCATACACGACGCACGTCTTCGTCGCTGGCGTTCTTGTCACCCCAGCGTATGTTTTCGGCGATGGTTCCGGAGAACAGCACGTTTTTCTGCAGCACCATGGCCACTGCGTCACGTAGCGCTTCGAGCCGATAGTCGCGCACGTCATGGCCTCCTACGCTCAGCTTGCCTTGACTTACGTCATACAGACGCGGTATAAGCTGCACCATGCTGGACTTCGCCGAACCGGTGCCACCTACGATGCCCACAGTAGATCCGGCGGGAATGGTGACGTTGATGTCGTCCAGCACCGGAGCACCGCTGCCGTCCGAGTAGCGGAACGTCACATCTTTGAACTCGACGTCCCCACTGGGAACCACGTCGAGAGGCTGTTGCGGGTCACGCACGTCGCTCACCTCAAGCAGCACCTGGCACACACGCTGTGCGGAGGCCATGGAGATGACGACCATCACCACAATCATGGATACCATGTTGAGCGCCATAAGAATCTGCATGGCATAGGTGACCAGCGCCGTCAGATCGCCAGTGGTCAGGCCCATCGCCGGATTGTTGCCGGAAGCCACTATCTGCTTGGCGCCCATCCAGGAGATGATCAGCATGGAACCGTAGATACAAGTGTTGAGTATGGGCCAATTGAAGGCCATCACATGCTCGGCCTTGCAGTAGTAGCGGTATATCGCCGAAGAGATACGTGTGAACTTGCCGGTCTCATGCGCCTCTCGGTTGTAGGACTTGACCACTCGGATCCCCTGAAGGTTCTCATCCACCACATTGTTGAGATGGTCGTAGGTACGGAACACCTTTTCGAACGTGGAGTTGACCGACAGCGCAAGGGCGGTGAGGCCGATACCCAGCAGCGGGATGATGACAAGGAATACCATGGAGATGGAATGACTGATGCGGAAGGCGAATATCCAGGCCACTACGACCATCATGGGAGCCCTCACACCGATGCGGATAATCACTTGGAAGGCGTTCTGCAAATTAGTGACGTCGGTGGTCAGACGGGTGATGATGGAGCCCGTGGAGAAACGGTCGATGTTGGTGAAGCCGAAGGACTGCACTTTGGCGAACAGGTCGTGACGCAGGTTTTTGGCGAATCCGGACGATGCTATGGCAGCGTAACGGCCCGACATGAAGCCGGCGAACAGGGAGACGAGCGAGCAGAGCACAAGCATCAGACCGAACTTCCACACTGCCGGCATGGAGCCACCGGAGACACCTTGGTCGATGAGTTGGGCCATGACGGTGGGGATGAGAATTTCAAGGATGCTTTCAACGATGACGAATGCAGGGGTCAGAATACTGCTTGTCCGGTATTCGCGCAGGCTGGCACCCAAAGTGCGCAGCATGTGTTTGGGTCGCGGCGCATGCTCCAGGACCCCGGTCGCTTCGTTGCCAGGGACGCTCAGTTCTTCTGCGGCGATATCCGTGCTACCGGCGGACTGGCATGCACGTTCCCCGTCACTGTTTGCACGATCCATATTATCCCCTCCATTGCAACGATATGCCGCGCTGTAGGCTCCTGCAGACCTAAAACACGGACAATTTTTACATACGTAAAAAACACTAATCTTTATTAATTTTATCAAATGCGATGCAAGGGCACACCGCACATGCTACAGTATTAACCGACCGTACGGTAACGATGCCGGACACATCATTGCAGGGAGGCCCGCATGGATGCAGTAACAACGATCGGCGAGAAAGATCTCGCCCCCGACACAGGTAAACCACTCACCAACAAAGCCCGCTTCGGCATAGGCTTTGCCATGGTCTCGATTCTGTGGGCACTGCCCTTCGCCATGGGTTCAGGCGTGCTTCTGCCCCAGGCTTTTTCAAACAACCCCAACATCGTGGCCGAGCAAGCCATCGGCTCGATGAACTCCATCAGCTCGATCTTCGCGCTGTTTGCCAACATCATTTTCGGCACGTTCTCCGATATTTCGAAGTTCCGTATCGGCAAGCGCACCCCGTGGATCGTCATCGGCGGCGTCATCGGCGCCGCGGGCTACTTCCTGACCGCCCACGCCAGCTCGCTCGCCCTCATCGTGACCGGCTGGTGCATCGTTCAGGTCGGCATCAACTGCCTCATCGCCCCCGCGGTGGCCGTGCTGTCCGACCGTATCCCCGAGGGTGTGCGCGGAACTTTCTCGGCCATCTACGGCGCGGGCCAGATCGTGGGCATGCAGCTGGGCTACTTCGTCGGCGGCTTCTTCCTGACCAGCCTCAACACCGGCCTGACCATCGGCACCCTCGTCTTCCTCTTCTCCGGACTGCTCACCGTCATCATCTGGCCTCGCGAGCAGTCCGCGGAGCACAACACGAAGGCGACTTCCGCAGGCGATATCCTGCGCTCCTTCATCCCGCCGACCAAGAACGCAGGCGACTTCTACCTGGCGCTCCTGGGCCGCCTCGCCTTCGTCATCGGCTGCTTCATGATTTCGGGCTATCAGCTGCTCATCCTTGAGAAGTACGTCGGTCTGTCCGTCAAGGCCGCCGGCACGGCCACACAGGTGATGTCCATCATCACGCTGGTCACCACCATCCTAGCCTCGGTGCTTTCCGGGCCGCTCTCCGACTTCCTGCAGCGCCGCAAGGTCATGGTGGCCGTCGGCTGCCTGCTGGTGGCGGTCGGCATCGCGATGCCGTGGTTCTTCCCCTCCACCACCGGCATGTACCTCTACGCCGCACTGGCGGGCCTGGGCAACGGCTGCTACATGTCCGTCGACCAGGCGCTGAACGTGGACGTGCTGCCGAGCCAGGCCGAGGCCGGCAAGGACCTGGGTATCCTCAACCTGGCCAACACCGTCGGCCAGGCGCTCGCCCCGTGGTTCACCACCACCATCATCGGCATCGCCGGCGGCTACAAGGCCGTCTTCCCGGCCGCCGTGGTGTTCCTGCTCATCGGCACGGTGGTCATCATGTTCATTCGCAAGGTGAAGTAAGGCAGACGGCCTTAACCTCACACCAGGTGGGTTGCTTCGGGTTCGCCGGGGCAACCCACCTTTTCATATCACCGTTTCGTCAGAAATTCGTCGAGATATCAGAAGATAATAAGTAACTGTAAGATCGGTTCCGCTCCAATGACCAAGGAATGCCAGCCATCATGTCGCCCAGCAACGTACGCCCATCGACACCCGCCACAAGCACCAGAACGGCCATTATCAACATCGCCGTCAACGAATTCGGCAAACGCGGCTATTACGGAGCATCCTTGCAGGCCATCGCCGACGGCGTGGGTATCACCAAAGCCGGTGTGCTGTACCATTTTGGCAGCAAAGAGAACCTTCTCACCGCGGCACTGTGCGAAGGGTATGACGACACCTCCATGGAGATCCTGCGAGCGCTGACTCACGTGAATGCCCCTTCGATAAGCCGCATGTTCAGATCGATCATCGACCTGAACGCCGAACGGCCTCACCATGTGCAGATGTTTTCCACGCTCAACGCCGAGGCCGTGGATCCCGATCACCCGGCACACGAATACTTCATGAACCGCGAGCAGCTCGGATTCAGCGTCATGCGAGACATATCCTGGAACGCTCCCGAGGGGGTGGACACAGACCGGCTGCTCATCGCCGGATTCAGTATGATGGACGGCCTGCAGTTGCGCTGGCTGCACACTCCGGGCAGCGACCTGAGACAGATGTGGGACACCTACGAACCCCAGCTCCTCCCCTCACCGATGTGGGACGGCTACCGCTGACGCACGTAGGAGAGGCCGGCGCGAGTTGACGCCGAATGACATCAACATCCGCCGACCCATTCGCTCACTGCCAAACGTTCAACGCTGAGCACTCAATACCAGACGTTCACCACCGAACACTCAACACCAAACCGGCTTTCACCAAATCAGTCGACGGCAGCCATCTGCTGCTCGTTCTTCTTGGCCGCAGCGATCATGAGCTTGATGCGGTTGAGCTGATTGGCCTCGGAAGCACCGGGGTCATAGTCGATGGAGACAATATTGGCCTCGGGGTGAAGTCGGCGAATCTTGCCGAACATGCCACGACCGGTCACATGGTTGGGCAGGCAGGCGAACGGTTGAGCGCACACCACGTTCGGGCAGCCGGACTTGATGAGCTCCAGAATCTCTCCCGTAAGCAGCCACCCCTCACCGGCCTGCACGCCGATGGATGTGACCTCGCTGGCCATCTGCACCAGCTCGGGCATAGGCGTATCTTGGCTGAATTTGCCGTGAGCGAGCGCAATGGCACGACGCACCGGAGCATTGATGCGGTCCAGAGCCCAGCGCATGGTCGCGTTGGCTTTCTGGTTGCCGCCCATACCCAAGTGGTGTTCCTTCCAGTCCGCGATGTACGGGCCGGTGGTCATGAATTCCATGATGCCAGGCACCACGGCCTCGCAGCCCTGCGCCTCGATCACATCAACCAGATGGTTGTTGGCATCGGGATGGTATTTGACGAGAATCTCTCCTACCACGCCCACGCGCGGCTTGCGCGGTATGTCGCGCAACGGCAACGCGTCGAAACTCCGGACAATCTCCTTGACGAGCTGTTGATAAGGCAGATACCCCTTGCCGATCTTTTGCGCCGCAAGCTTGGAGTACCCGTGATGCTCGATGGTCTGGCGAACGATCTTATCCCACATCTCATAGAGAGCGTTGGCACTGCCCGGTTCGACCTCATAGGGCCGCACACGGTAATGGCACTTCATCAGCAGGTCGCCGATCACCAGCGCCTTGACCGCACGCCACAGCAACTGTGGAGTGGCGGTAAAGCCGGGGTTGTCCTCGATGCCCTGCGTGGAAATGGCGATGACCGGTACTTGCGGGTACCCGGCGTCGATGAGCGCCTTGCGGATGAGACCGAAGTAGTTGGTGGCTCGGCACATGCCGCCGGTCTGTGTGATGGCCAGGCACACCTTGTCGGGATCGTACTTGCCCTTGACGATGGCGTCCACAAGTTGACCGACCACCATAATGGCCGGATAGCAGGCATCGTTGTTCACATACTTGAGCCCCAACTCCACATCGTCATGGTCGGCGGTCTTGAGCACATCGAACTTGTAGCCGCCGGAGCGAATCACAGCCTCCACCAGACTCATGTGCACCGGGCTCATCTGCGGGCAGACGATGGTGTAGTCGCGCCTCATGTTCTTTTCGAATTTGCGCTTCTCGGCATAGGCACTGATGGTGCCTTTTTCGGCCTTTCTTGGTGTGTTATCACTACGAGCACCATCTCCCTGGGCCGCCCCCTGCCCGACCTGGGCATTGCGGGAATTCTGGTCTGCCGTACCAGCCTGCGGCGACGCATCGCCTGCATTGGCGCGGCGTGACGCTTCCTTGACCGCTTCGGTGAGTTTGGGATTGGCTTTCATCACCGAGTCAAGCAGGGCCTGACGACCGGGCGTGGGGGCTTGGGAGCCTGTTTTACGGAACTCGCCGGAAGCCGGCTGTGCGGAAGCGGAAGCTTGCGGGGCATCAGCATCCGCTGTGTGGGTCTGCTGCACACCATCGGACTGTGACAGAGCCTGCGCCTGCTTGAGAGCCTCCTGAGCCTCCTGCAACTGCTGTTTGGCTTGTGCGAGGAGCTCTTCGGCCTCGCTCAACTGCACCTGACGGGCGGCCACATCGTCTTGACGCTCGTCTTGAACATTGTCGCCGGGCACCTGGTTCGGCTCCGAACCCACACGCTTTGCATCGCTATTCACGGCAGCCTCAGCCTCCTTTGCCAGTCTTGCCTTGTTCGCTTCACGCTCCTCCACTGCGGCCTTGAGCGAGCGCAGTCGAATCTTGGCAGCACCCAAATTGCTGACTTCATCGATTTTGAGCAGCGTGTACACGTCGGCCTTGTCCGCCAGAATCTCGCTGACCTGGTCGGTGGTGATGGCATCAAGGCCACAACCGAACGAGTTGAGTTGCACCAATTCCAATCCCGGGTATGAGGCTACGAAATTCGCCGCAGCATACAGTCGGGAATGATAGGCCCATTGATTGGTGACTCGCAACGGCATCTTGGTAACCTTGCGATCCCCGACCTTGCGGAAACCGCCCTCGGTCTTGGCCCGCGGGTCAGACTCGCCCTCGGCGAGGAACTCACTCAAGTGCAAATCCTCGCCGGGTTGCAATGCACTGATCGAATCCTCGGAAAGCACCACCATGCCCAGCGAACAAATCGTCTCGGGAATACCATGGTTGATCTCCGGATCAACGTGGTAGGGGCGGCCTGCCAGCACGATGCCACGGCAGTCGTGTTCCTTCATGTACGCCAGCGCGCGCAGACCCTCCTGCTGCACATCGTGCTTGAAAATCTTGTCTTCACCATAGGCTGCGGTGACGGCTTTCTGCGCTTCCTCACGGGTCACGTGAGCCCAGGCGAACTCTTCGACGATGCGATCCACCATCAGCTCATGATCGGCCAGATTGAAGTAGGGGCGCATGTAACGCACGCCCTCCTCGCGCAGCTCGGGCATGTTGGCACCCACCACCACCGGGTAGTTGGCGACCACCGGGCAGTTGTAATGGTTGTCAGCGTTCTCTACCAGGTCTTCCTCGTAGGAGACGCACGGATAGAAGATGGTGTTCACATTGTGGTCAAGCAGCCACTTGATGTGGCCGTGCACCATCTTCGCCGGATAGCAGATGTTCTCCGAGGCAATGGATTCGATGCCGGTCTGGAACATCTCGTGTGTGCTGCGTCCGGAGATGCGTACTTTGAACCCCAATGAGGTAAGCAGCGTGAACCAGAAGGGGTAGTTTTCGTAGATGTTGAGCACGCGCGGAATGCCGATTTCGCCGCGCGTGGCCTTCTTGTCCGTAAGCCGGCGGTAGGCAAAGGCGCGCTTGTATTTGTAGTCGTAGAGATTCGGCCGGTCGCTGCGCTGCTTGTTCGAGTCGCCGCCCCGCTCGCACCGGTTGCCGGTCACATAGCGCGAACCGTCCTGGAAGGTGGTGATGGTGAGTTTGCAGCGGTTCTGACACAGTTTGCACACGTCTCGCTCGGAGGTCATCGACAGGTTGTCGAGTTCCTCACCCGAGATGAGAGCGGAAACGGTGTGCGATTGAGACTCCCCGGAATCGTAGGCGTCAGCGTAGTGCATACGCGCGGTGAGGGCGGCACCGTAGGCTCCCATCAGTCCGGCGATGTTCGGCCGGGTCACCTCACGCTCGGTGAGCAGCTCGAACGCACGCAGCACCGCATCGTTGAGGAACGTACCGCCTTGCACTTCGATGGTATCCCCCAGCTGACCGGAGTCGCGCAGCTTGATGACCTTGTACAGGGCGTTGCGCACCACGGAATAGCACAGGCCGGCCGCAATGTTCTCCACACTGGCGCCTTCCTTCTGCGCCTGCTTGACCGAAGAGTTCATAAACACGGTACAGCGCGACCCCAGATCGACCGGATGGTCGGAATTAAGCGCGGCCTGCGTGAACTCCTGAATAGTCAGTCCCATGGATTGTGCAAAGGTTTGCAGGAACGAGCCGCAGCCCGACGAGCAGGCCTCATTGACCGAGATGGAGTCAATCACCCCATCGTTGATGGCCAAGTACTTCATATCCTGGCCGCCGATGTCGATGACGGAAGTGACGCCCGGACTCACGATTTCAGCACCGCGATAGTGCGCCATGGTTTCCACCACACCCTCGTCCAGGTGCAGACCAGTGGTGATCAGGCCTTCGCCATATCCGGTGGCACAACTACGGGCGATATAAGCTTCGGCAGGCAGTTCACGCTGTATTTTGCGCACGATTTCAATGGCCGCATCCAACGGGTTGCCTTCGTTGGTTGCGTAGGACGACCAGACAATCTCACGGTCATCGTTCACCAATGTCGCCTTGATGGTGGTGCTTCCCGCGTCGATACCCAGAAAATGAGGTCCACTGGCACCTTCGAGCGTTCCCACCTTCACCTGTTCACGATGATGGCGCTCATTGAAATTATTACGCTCCTCTTCGCTCTTGAACAATGGGGGCATGGTGGCGGTGTTGACCTGTCGGTTCTTGAGCGACTCCAAATCGCTAAGAATGTCAGCACAGGTGCGGTCGGCAAACGTCTTGCCCTCGTTCGAATCGTCTTCTTCCGGGTCGTCTCCGGCAATGAGAGCGGAACCATAGGCCACATACAGGTGGGCGTTCTCAGGATTGATGAAGTGGTCGACCTTACCTTCGAGCGCTCTGGCGAAGGCTTCGCGCAGCTCAGAGAGGAAGAACAGCGGACCGCCCAGGAATACCACATTGCCATGGATGGGACGCCCCGAAGCCAATCCGCCGATGGTCTGAGTGGCTACGGCAGTGAAGATGGACGCCGCCAAGTCAGGCTTTTTGGCACCGTCGTTGATGAGCGGCTGCAGGTCGGATTTGGCAAAGACGCCGCACCTTGAGGCGATGGGATACAACACCTGGTATTCCTTGGCCATATCGTTCAGACCAGAGGCATCAGTGTCAAGCAACGTGGACATCTGGTCGATGAAGGCACCGGTGCCGCCCGCGCACGAACCGTTCATACGCTGTTCCGGAGTGGGCTTCAAATAGGTGATCTTTGCGTCCTCGCCACCCAGCTCAATGATGACGTCGGCTTCGGGGTGCACCTCGTCGATCGCCCGGGTCTCGGCGATGACTTCCTGCACGAACGGCACGTTGAGGTCGTCGGCCAGTCCCAGTCCGCCAGAGCCGGTGATGGCCAGTCGCACCGGCCTGTCTCCTTCACCCTGGGCCTCAAGCTGCTCACGTACGTCTTGCAACAGACCGGTGACCGTAGCCCGCACATTGGCATTGTGCCTGCGGTAGTCCGAAAACAGGGATTGATTGAGGTCGTCGCTGCCGTCCAGCACGACAGCCTTCACCGTGGTCGAGCCTATGTCGAGCCCGACTCTGAGCGGGGCGTCGTTGCCGCCTGCTTCTGCCGCTTCTCTCGCTTCAGCCATTGGTGCACCTCTTGCTCAACGTGGGCTTACATTTCAGCGTATTGTCGCCGAAACGCGGAACCGAAACTTGTTACCATGTAGGTTAGCTCACAGACCTGCCCAAAAATGACATACTTCGAGTGATTAACATCACAGAATTGGATTGTGTGACACCCATCTCTTGACAGACAGGCGTTGACATGCATTGCTTTGATGCCGCACTCAAAATGTGACACATGCTACACTTTCGACACCTTCGATGCCACGCACCGCACTGCGGCATCACAACCAAGGCTGCCGCACCGCGGCCGGCACCGCGGCCAACGCCACAGCACCACATCTAGCACCACTGCCCGTACCCACGCACCTCACCGCGGCACCGTTGCTGGCAGTACGGTGGTTCAGCTCGCAGACCCTTCGCCCGAGGCACGATCCTTGCCGTACACTTCAGGAATGAACCGCTCCTGATCATGGAGCCTGCTCCAAGACACCGCATGGCCTCTCTGCAGCGACTGAGGCACATCGAGGATACGCTGGTTACGAGAGCCTCGGAACTGCAGCAGCGAGTCGTGCTCGTCCTTCAAGTAGCGCCCATCGACCAGCACGTCCACTTCCTGCAGCAGTTCGAGCTTGTCTTCGCTCTCCCCGGGACGCATCAGTTCTTCCCACGTGTACCCCGTCCAGCACCAGATATCTTTGTCGTGTCCGAATTCGCGGCGTATGCGGCGCGCCAATTGCAACAACATGCCGGTGTTGAGCAGCGGCTCCCCACCGAGGAAAGTGATGCCTTGCACGAAATCGTTGCGCAAGTCGGCGATGATGCGCTCTTCCAAATCTTGCGTATAGGGATGGCCGGCTTGGAAGTTCCACAACGACTCGTTAAAACATTCCACACAGTGAAACGGGCAACCCGAAACATAAATCGAACAACGTATGCCTTCGCCGTCGGTCATCAGAAACCGTTTGTAGTCGGCGACCATCCCCCGACTCATCTGCTCACTGCGCCACTGCCCCGCTTTCGGGTTGTTGACCAGGGGGCTGGGAATCGAGGGCCCCCTGTGCTCGTCGGTCGCAGCAAAATCACGCAGCGCCACTACTTCGTTTCCTCATACCACTCACGGTTGCTGCCGTCGGCGAGCACCACGTGACCGGTCTCTCCACTCATATGTTTGACCCTGTGGGCGATTTCCTCGTGTCGCCCGTGCACCATCGGCCGCTGCACCGGGTTGCCCAAGTAACCGCAGGTGCGCTTGGTGACGTTGCACTGGTCAGGGTCGGTGTTGCCGCACTCGGGGCATTTGAAACCTTCTTCGGTCGGCGCGAAGTCGCCCTCGAACCCGCAGATGAAGCAGTGGTCGATGGGGGTGTTCGTGCCCAGATACCCGATACCGATGTTGTGGGCATAGTCCCACACTGATTCCAGCGCCTTGGGGTTGGATTGCATGGACGGGAACTCGCAATAGTTGATGAAGCCACCGGAGGCCAGGTAAGGGAAGTCCTTCTCATAGTCGAGCTTCTCCATGGGGGTGGGCTGCAGCCAGACGGGATAGTGGAAGGAGTTGGTGTAGAAGTCATGATCCGTCACACCGGCCACATTCCCGAACTTTTCACGATCCATGCGATTGAACCGGTCGGTAAGCGATTCGGCAGGTGTGGAATACACGGAATAGTGATAGCCTTCCTCACGCTCCCAATCCTTGCACAGCTCGTTCATGCGGCGCACGATGGAAAGCGCAAATTCCTTGCCATCCGGATCCCATGTGTGGTCGGTCATCCAGTCTTTGCCATAGAACACGGCAGTGGCTTCATACAGGCCAATATACCCCAGCGATACTGTGGAGCGCGAGTTCTTGAACAGCTCATCGACGTTGTCGTCCGGCCCCAACCGCCCAAAAGCACCATAGCGGAAGAGCGTGGGGGCATTGACCGGTGTAGCCTGCTTGCAGCGCATGATGCGGAATTGCAACGCTTCATGAGCCACCTTCATGCGTTCATCGAACAGTTTCCAGAACCGATTCTTGTCACCCCTTGATTCCAGCGCAATGCGCGGAACATTGACGGTGACGACGCCCAGGTTCATACGCCCGTCCTCTTCGTCTTCCCCGGTTTGAGGGTTAATCCAGCCCTGAAGGAAGGAACGGCAGCCCATCGGCGCCTTGAAGGAACCGGTGATCTTGACGATGTTCTCGTAGAAGACAATGTCGGGGTACATGCGCTTGGTGGAGCATTCCAACGCCAGCTGCTTCATGTCGTAGTTCGGGTCGCCGACGGCGGAGTTGAGCCCGCGCTTGACGGTGAACACCAACTTGGGGAAGATGGCGGTGTGGCGGTCTTTGCCCAGTCCGCGAATGCGGTTGAGGAAGATGGCACGCTGAATCTCGCGGGAGAACCACGAGGTGCCCAAGCCAAACCCAACGGTGACGAACGGCGTTTGCCCATTGGAGACGCGGTTGGAGTTAATCTGGTACTCCATGGTCTGCATGGCGTCATAGATGGCCTTGCGGGTCATGATCTTGGCATAGATCTCACGAATCTGCTCAAGCCTAGGAGCGTCCTTATGGAACGGCTCATCCTGTGGCAACGGCTCGCGGTTCTCGAAGTGCAGATTGGCGGCCTCCTGAGCCTTAAGCCCGTCCACCATGTCTTGCGCGACAGCTTGGGACATGGAATCGGGAATCAAGGCGTGCGCCATACGCAGGTGCTTGTCATAATCCTTCTGTGCGTAAGGCGCAAGCATCTCGTCAGCACGGTTCACCGTCTGCCCACCGTACTGGTCGCCGGCGATGTCCTTGATGATCTGGGTGATCTGAGTAGCAGCGGTACCGATGGATTTGGGGCTGTCCATCATGGCGTTGCCCAATTCAAAACCATTCTTGAGCATGTCACCGAAGTTGGGCAGCGAGCAGTTGCTCATCGCCGTAAAAGGCGAATAGTCAGCATCATGGAAGTGAATGTCGCCCTTCATATGAGCGTTGGAAACCGCGTCCGGCAGCATGGAGAACGCCGAAGCTTTGGAAACCGCACCCGCAAGCAGGTCTCGCTGAGTGGCGTAGACGTTGGAATCCTTGTTCGCGTTCTCACGCACCAGCGTCTCGTCTTTGTTGACCAGACGATTGACCGCCTCGTTGATATCAGTGGCCTTGGCCCGGTCAATGTCTTTGTTCAAACGATAGTTGGTGTAGGCGCGAGCCACGTCGTAGAGGTGATCTTCCACCAGTCCGTGCTCCACAAGACCCTGAATATCCTCAATTTTGGCCGGGCCGGTATAACGCCCCTTGATTTCGCTGGAGACCTGGTATGCCAGGTCTCGAGTCAGCTGCTCCTCTTGCGGGCCGAACTCCTTATCCAAATCCTTGAAGGCCGACTTTACGGCAGCCATGATGTTGAGCGGGTCGAACTCCACAACTCGCCCATCACGCTTCTCCACCAGAACCGTCTTCGATGCGACTCGCGACGCCACCGGCGTTTCAAGAACCTGAGACTCCATGTCTACCCCACTCCATGCTCGTTGTTCGCCCTTTTCCGCAAGGATTTCAGGCGATATTGGTGTGTTACCTCCATCACTATAGTGCACCTCATCACCACGAGATATGGGTATTTTTGCTTACCAACCACCCAGATATAGTATTTTTGGCACTATGGCGCGGCTCACAGCCATGACAGAAATTTAGCTTACGGCATGTCGTGTGAAAGTGTCGAATTTCATGTGCAAAAACCGGTCACATGAGGCGTTCACCACACTGTTCACGCACCATATCAACCATGAGTCAACTTGTCCGTTGCACAGAGGATTGTGGAGGCATGACCTACGAGACGAATGTACCTCCGGCGGCCGGGACCGCCAACACCACGGCGCAGCCAAGCCTCGATTCAAACACCCCCAGAACCTTGGACCAGCTTCCCCGCTTGGCCAGAGACACCACAGCCGAAAACCCGTGGCCGGTGAGCGTGCTCAGCCAGAAATTCCATAATGCCGTCACCAAATGGCCCGGCGCCTGGATCGAAGGGCAAATCGTCGAAATCAACATGCGACGCCCCAGCTCCGGTTACATCACTTTGCGCGACAGCTTCGAAGAGATTTCCATATCGGTCATGGGATTCAGCAAATTCGTCGCCATGGCCAAGCAGTTCCACCAAGGTGACCGTGTGGTGATTCACGGAAGACCGGACATCTGGGTAAAAGCCACCCGATTGAGCTTCGTGGCCGACGACATACGCCGCATCGGTGCCGGCGACCTGAAGACACAGATTGACAAGCTGCGCAAAAAACTCAAAGGCGAAGGGTTGTTCGATGCCGAAAACAAGGTCCCCCTACCCGAGTTTCCCAAATGCATCGGCCTCATCTGCGCCCCCCAGGCCAGGGCGGAAGGTGACGTCATCACCAATGTGAACCTGCGCTGGCCGGCGGTTGAGTTCAACGTGGTGCACGCCCATGTGCAGGGTGCCCAGTGCCCGGCCGAGGTCAGTGCCGCCATCCGCAAGCTCGACAGCGATCCGAACGTGGATGTCATCATCGTGGCGAGAGGCGGCGGCAGCTTCGAGGATCTTATCGGTTTCTCGGACGAAACCGTGGTGCGCACCACCGCGGCGTGCACCACACCCATCATCTCCGCCGTGGGCCATGAAGACGACTGGACCCTCATCGACCTGGCCGCAGACCTGCGCGCATCCACTCCCACCGATGCCGCCAAGAAAGTGGTACCCGACGTACGCGAACAGTGGCAACTGGTATCAAGCGCCATCTCGCAGATGCGGATGCGCGTCAACGCACGCGTGGAGAACGAGACCCGGCTCATCGAAGGGTATGCCAGTAGGCCAAGCCTGACCCGACCGCAAACCATGCTCGAACCGCATGAACGATTCGTTGAGCAAGCCGTCCAACGCATGCACATAGGGCTGACGCGTATTGTTGACGACGGGGAGTTGACTGTCGAAAAACTCTACTCCAGCTTGAACGCTCTGAGCCCACAATCCACACTCAACCGTGGGTATGCCGTGGTGCAGAGCCAAGACGGTCATGTACTTGACAGCGCCGATCGCGTGAACCTCGGCGATTCGCTGACCTTAACGCTCAAACACGGCAACGTGGTGGCTCAGGCCACTGCCATCAACGAACACGACTGACCACACCAGCCAGCGAGCACGCACCGACCAGCTCATTCAACCAACCTGTTCAACCACATACTTAAAGGAGAAACCATGACCGACAACACCGCCGACAGCATCACCGACAACGAACTCTTCAGCGATACCGAAGCCGCAGCCACAACCGCCGACAGCGAACGCAAGCCCTCGAAATCCTCTAAGAAAACATCTGCAGCAAAGTCAACGAAAGCGAAGCAGGCCCCAGCTCAAGCCGCTTCCAGCCTAACGGATGATGAGAAGGATGAAATCGCGAATCTGCCCTACGAGGAGGCTCGTGATCGCCTCATCCAGGCCGTGCAGACATTGGAGGCCGGTGGATTGAGCCTCGACAAGTCGATGCGCCAGTGGGAAGTGGGCGAGGCACTGGCCAAGCGTGCCCAGTCGCTGCTCGCCGACGTCCGCGCCAAACTTGATCAAGCTCAAAGTGAGCAGGAATCAACCGCAGGCACGGCCGGCACTCAGTCCAACCTGGAGTAGCCAAAACGCCGCAGTCCATGGTTCGGCACCATTGCCTGGAGGAGAATCCCCCGGCCTCGGGCTGCGGCAAGTGACATACTTAAGGGCATAATCCAACAAAGGAGTGCCCTATGAGCAGTGAGAATACCCAGCAAGACGCGCAACAGAACGATACATCAACCCGCGATGCACCAATACAGTCCACACAGGCAGACGCCACACAAGTAAGCGACACACAAGTACGAACCACACAGACACCCAGTGCACCGGAAACCGGTTCGCCCTCCGATGGTTCCGCGCACCACGCGAATGACACCGAGACGGCCTACTTTGCCGGCGGATGCTTCTGGGGTCTGGAACGCTACCTGCAAGGCGTGGACGGGGTCACAGACACCCAGGTAGGGTACGCGCAGTCTCGTGTGGAATCACCCAGCTACGAGCAGGTGTGCGACGGCACCACCGACGCCGCGGAAACAGTCAAGGTAACTTTCGACCCCTCTCAGGTTACGCTGCATACCCTTGCTTTGCTGTTCCTTGATGTCATTGACCCATTCTCGATCGATCAGCAAGGCAACGACACCGGCCGCCAGTACCGCAGCGGCATGTTCTTCACCGACGACTCGCAGCAGTCCGTCTTCAACGAAGCAAAGCAACGCCTCGAATACCTCGAACAGAGAGATAGTGCAGTGCTGGTCGAGCCTCTGCGCAACTTCTACCCGGCCGAGGGGTACCATCAGGATTACCTGGATAAGAATCCCGGCGGATACTGTCATATCTCACTGCCGAAGATCATGAATGTACGCCGCCGCCAGCAGGACATCGATCAGGTGTTCGCCCTCGATTGCGAACAGTATGCCGTCACGCAGCATGCCGCCACCGAACGTCCATTCGACAACGAGTACGACCAGACGTTCGAGCCCGGCATCTATGTGGACGTGGTAAGCGGAGAGCCACTGTTCCTCTCCAACGACAAGTTCGACGCCGGCTGCGGTTGGCCCGCCTTCTCCAAGCCCATCGACGGTTCGTCACTCACCGAACACCACGACGACTCTATTGCCGGCAGGCCGCGCACGGAGATTCGCACCGCTGCCACGCAGATTCATTTGGGTCACGTGTTCAACGACGGACCGGCCGAGCGGGGCGGTTTGCGGTACTGCATGAATTCCGCCTCATTGCGGTTTGTGCCAGTGGAACAGATGGCCGCACAAGGATATGGCGACTATGTGGCCGAAGTATTGAAAAAGTAGATGTACCGGTGAACGGTGTGCTCTCCTGCCAGCTGCGGCATGCGGTTCCGGCATGACGACATC
Source organism: Bifidobacterium sp. ESL1133 (assembly GCF_058107325.1). Taxonomy (NCBI): domain Bacteria; kingdom Bacillati; phylum Actinomycetota; class Actinomycetes; order Bifidobacteriales; family Bifidobacteriaceae; genus Bifidobacterium; species Bifidobacterium sp. ESL1133. The sequence continues at coordinate 219,843 of NZ_JBYLUI010000002.1, forward strand.
TGAACACCGGAGACTCAAGCAGATACAGTGAACTGAGGCATATATCGTTGCCAGATGGCGATATATGCCACAGCTCACTGCATTGCGCGCTAGCGATTAGCGGGCTCTGCGGAAGGGCGTGGAATTACGTTTGCCTTTACCCTTGCCCTTACGGAATCCATTGGCTTGACGAGAGCCATCGCCGTTGCTGCGGGAACGGCCAGACGACCTTCCACCATTATCGCGCCCGGAACGTTCACCATAACGCGGGTTGCCGCCATCTCGTCCGCCATCATAGCGACGGTCGCGGCCTGACTCACGTCCGCGACGCGAACCACCACGCTCTTCAAAACCTTCGCTCCTGCGACCACCATGACCACCGCGATCCTGATAACCGCTGCGTTCCCGGCGATCGCGCTGATCCTTGCGGTTGCTGCGACCTTCGAACGGCTGATTGTCGTCAAACCTGTCACGAGAACGCCGCTCACCACGGTACTCGTCCCGGTTCCTACCGTCACGCCCCTCACGTGATTCACGCATGGAACGACCATCGCGCCGCCCCTCGCCACGACGCCCGTTGGCACCGCGCGAAGCGTTGCGGTTCCTACCGCCACGTCCGGTACGACCGGCCTTCTTGTTGACTACCGGCACGGTAAGCGTCCAGCCTTCGACCAGCGGTGCGTGCTCCCCTACCAGCTTCTCAAGTTCAGCTGCCCCGGGAACAATCTCATGGCTCTTGGCTTTGATACCTGCACGGTGGAGCATCTGGCGGGCATCGCGGCGCTGCTGCGGCAGCACCAACGTGACCACATCTCCGGACTCACCGGCACGCGCGGTACGGCCGGAACGGTGCAGGAACGACTTCGGGTCCTCCGGCGGCTCGGTCTGCACCACCAATGTCACGTCGCTGACGTCGATACCGCGGGCCGCGACATCGGTGGCAACCAGCACACGCACTTCACCGGACGTGAAGGCCGCCAGGTGGCGATCGCGCTGGTTCTGGGAAAGGTTACCCTGCAAATCAACTGCGGGGATGCCTTCCTTGACAAGCTTGGCAGCCATGTTCTTGGCCTGATATTTGGTACGCGTGAAGAGAATGCGCTTGCCCAGACCGCTGGCCAGCTCGCGAATCACCTCGTATTTGTTGCCTTGGGAAACCTCGAAGACATGGTGGGTCATGGTATCCACCTGCGAAGTGGCGGAATCGACCTCGTGCACCTTTGCATGATGAAGGAATCGCTTGACGACCTTATCGACACCGTGGTCAAGCGTGGCGGAGAAGAGCATGCGCTGACCGTTGGGCCGCACCTGTTCAAGCAGACGGGAGACGGCCGGCAAGAAGCCCATGTCAGCCATTTCATCGGCCTCGTCAAGCACGGAGACTTCAACGCTGTCCAAGGTGAGCTCGCCTTGCTTGAGCAAATCCTCAAGACGACCCGGGCATGCCACGATAATGTCAGCCCCCGCACGCAGCTGCGCAATCTGCCGGCTGTATTTGACGCCACCGTAGATAGTGGCGGTGCTCATCCGGTAGGCGGCGGCCAGCGGTGTAATCACTTCGTCAATCTGGTTCACCAGTTCACGGGTGGGTGCCAGTACCATGGCGCGCGGAGCCGGAACCCGGCCATTGACACGACGCTGGTCGCGCGCTTGCGTGTGGGCGCTGCGATTGCCTCGCGCATCGCGCTCGACATCGAAGTCGTCTTCACGCCCATCTTCTGCGGCATCCAGCTCATCGAACGTGCCCATCTCACCGGAAAGCCGGGCCACGAGCGGAATGGTGAAGGCAAGGGTTTTACCGGAACCGGTCTCGCCTCGCCCAAGAATGTCGCGTCCAGCCAGCGAATCCTCCAACGTGTCGGCCTGAATGGGGAACGCTCGGGTCTTGCCATCGCGTGCCAAAACGCTCACCAGCGGCCCTGGCACACCGAGCTGGGCAAAGGTGGGGGGTTGCTGTTCGTCAACATCCTCATGGTGTCGGTTGACATCAGCGGCGCGTCCGGTGCTGCGCGACTGACGGGTATCTTCTACATCTTCCGGAAAAACGGCAGCGTTGTCTGCCTCGTTCGAGTAACGGTTCGGCACAATAGCCTTTCAAAAAATGAAGCCGTACTTGTCTATCTTCCCGGCTTCCTGTGGAAGTGCCATTGTAACAGCCAGCCCCCACAACCAACGGTGTGAATTCGCTCTTATTTCTCCTGTGGCACAACGCTTGGCTGAGTCTGCTGATGAGCCGTTTCCCCGTTGCGATACTGCGCCATCATTGACTTTTGCAGCTCCTGCGCGCTCGGCGGCGTCCACGACAGCGCGTTGGCCCCGGCTGCGATGGTCGCCCTGATGGATTCCTCCGACCCTCCGGAGCTTGCCACCAACGGCACTTCGGGGAACCGTTCCTTGATGCGCTCCACCACCTGCGGCGTGCGCCTGCCTGCCGCCACATTCAGTATCTTCGCTCCGGCCTCGACTTTGAGCACCACGTCATCGTCGCAGTCCAGCACGGTCGCCATCACCGGTATGTTCACCGACATGGCCACCTCGCGCACGGTCTCAGGAGGCGCCGGGGCGTTGAGCACCACGCCGGCCACGCCCTGCATCTCGGCAAATACGGCAAGCTCCACCACGCGAGACCCGGTGGTGGTGCCACCACCCACTCCGACGAACATCGGCGCCTGGGCCACAGTGAGCAACGCCTGGGCGATGACCGGCTGCCCGGTGAACGGGTAAACCGCCAGAATGGCATCGGCGTTGGTGTTGCGAATCACCGCAGCATCGGTGGTGTAGGCAAACGAACGCAGACGCCTTCCCTGCAGCACCACCCCAGAGGTCTTTTCCAACAGGGCCGGCACCCGCGCCATGGTGGAGCCGAGCGGATTCTCTATGGCGAGCGCCTCGCCTGGCACTCGCGTTTGAGAGTCTGCGATCCCCGGCGAACCGTCCACCGGGCTCGGCACGCAGTCAACCTTGGGCGACGCGCCGATATGCGGCGCTTCCCAATCTGCCATATCGCTGCAATTCCAAGCCATGCACACCTCTTCCGCCAAGCTCCGAACCGGTTCGGGACGCCGCCCGCCGAACTGTAAACGCACTGTCAATACGTTCAACATAGCACCGGCCGTCGTTGTTCCCGGGAGCGTGTCGCGCAGCAGGCCTTCGCACCGAGCTGTCTGGCATGGAGTTCACTGAATATGTCTGTACCTAACGCGCCGCCGGTACCGAGGCGCACACTTTGCTCTTGAAGGCCTCGCGGTATTGCGCGGTGTCCTTATCCGAGTCAAGCGAGCCCAGCACGTACGCGTCTTTAAGTTTGATGCCGCAGAACCCAAGAATGAGACGCTTCCACCGCGAGATCACGTTCAGCGGCAACCGGTAGAAGAACGCGGGGCCTTGGCAGCTGGTCACGATCGAGGCAGTACGACCGCCGAGCAGCCCTCCGGATCCTCGGCTATACGCAAATCGCGGCATGAAGACGCGATCCACCCAGCCTTTGAGCACCGCCGGTTCGGCGGCCCACCACACCGGGAAGAAGAACGACAGGTGGTCGGCGCGCGCGATCTGCTCCTGCCAGCGATCGGGCAGCGTCTCGTCGTCCATGTGCCTGCGGTAGCCGAAGCGCAGCACCGGGTCGAAGTCCGGCTCCTGGCTCAGATCAATGGTTTCGACGCTGTGCCCCTGCTTCCGGGCCTGTTCCGTATATGCCTGAGCCAGTTCGCTGCTGAAGCTGTCGTGGTCCGGCGATCCTTGAATGACGAGTATGTTCATTGTTCCTTCTCCGTATATCGTGGTGACCGCGCGCGATGCCCATGAATGGTCGACGCGCGGCTGCGGCTGCAAGAACCGCCCTAAAATACATGACATGTCACGCAATACGCTAGCAACAATACATGACATGTCATCTTTCTGACAAGAATCCTCCCACCCGCATCTTCCCTCTTGCACACACGACGGAGCCCAGATCCGCATACTCTGCCCCGCCCAGTCAAACGCCGCCGAGCAGACAATGAGTACCTGGCGCAGTTCCGTCACCCGCGTTTCAAGTCGCGCCTCAGCTGCCGCACATGCTCCAGCCCCATCTCCATCTGCGCTGCGTCCACAGAGAGACAGGAGGCAATATCGTCCCTCACCGCGAACGCCTTCCTGGCCATGTCCTCACCCAACGGCGTCAAACTGATCTGCATGGTGCGCGCATCTTCTCGAGAACGTTCCACGTGCACCAATCCGCGTTCCTTCATCCGTGCCACCAGACGACTCGGATGCCCCGACTCAGCTATGCAATGCTCGGAAAGCTCCTTGAGGGCGCACGGCTGCAGCTGCGATATGGCCATCAACGCATCCCCCTGCACGCACGACAGTCCATACGGACGCAATCCGGCCTGAAGCCGCTCATCCAGCTCACGGGTGAACGCACGAATCTCTCGCACATAATCGAGTGCACTGTCGATCCCGGCTTCCAGAACGCTGGTGCGCTCAGCACCCTGTGTAGCATCCGCTTTCTCCACGACGCGCCTCCTCACACGTTCGGCATTCATACCGATCGCATAGACCATGGGTTCCACCCACGAGCGTACCGTTCTCAACCGACGTGAACATAAGTTTCACTGTCGCCTTGGCATGCGAGAATCGGCCTATACCATGAGGTGCGGTGAACAACCGAAACACAAGAATTTAAGGAACAGATTTGGCTGAATTCGTATACCAGATGATCAACGCCCGCAAGGCGTACGGCGATCGCGTCATTCTCGACAACGTCACCCTGAGCTTCCTGCCGGGAGCGAAAATCGGCGTGGTGGGTCCCAACGGCATGGGTAAGTCCACCCTGCTGAAGATCATGGCCGGCCAGGAGACCGTCTCCAACGGAGAGGCGAGCCTGACCCCGGGCTACACGGTGGGTATCCTCCAGCAGGAACCACCGCTGGACGAGAGCAAGACCGTGGGAGAGAACATCAAGATGGCCTTCGGCGACATCGCCGACAAGGTGACGCGCTTCAATCAGATCGGCGAAGAGATGGCCGATCCGGACGCGGACTACGATGCACTCATGGCCGAGATGGGCCAGCTGCAGGAAGACATCGATGCCGCCAACGGCTGGGATCTGGACTCACAGCTCGAACAGGCCATGGATGCCCTGCAGTGCCCCGACCCCGACACCCCGGTGAACGTGTGCTCCGGCGGCGAACGTCGCCGTGTGGCTCTGTGCCGCCTGCTCCTCGAAGCACCCGACCTGCTGCTGCTCGACGAGCCCACCAACCACTTGGACGCCGAGTCGATTCTGTGGCTGGAGCAGTTCCTGCACAATTACCCCGGCGCCGTCATCGCCGTCACACACGACCGCTACTTCATGGACAACGTGGCGGAGTGGATCTGCGAGGTGGATCGAGGCCAGCTCTACCCGTACAAGGGCAACTACACCACCTACTTGGAAACCAAAGAGAAGCGCATGGAGATCCAAGGCGCCAAGGACGCCAAGATGGCCAAGCGGCTCAAGAACGAGTTGGAATGGGTGCGCAGCTCCCCCAAGGCGCGTCAGGCCAAGAACAAGGCACGTCTGGAACGCTACGACCAGATGGAGACCGAGGCGCAGAACAACAAGAAGCTTGACTTCTCCGAGATCGTGATTCCAGCCGGCCCGCGCTTGGGCTCGGACGTACTGGAAGCTGAACACATCCACAAGGCGTTCGGCGATCGCGTGCTCATCGACGACCTCTCCTTCACTCTGCCGCGCAACGGCATCGTAGGCATCATCGGTCCCAACGGCGTGGGCAAATCCACCCTGTTCAAGACCATTGTGGGACTTGAGCAGCTGACCAGCGGCTCCTTAAAAGTCGGCGAAACCGTCAAGATCTCGTACGTGGATCAGGGGCGCGAAGGCTTGGATCCGAACAAGAACCTGTGGGAGGCAGTCTCGGACGGCAACGACTTCATCGAGGTAGCCGGCGTGGAAGTACCCACCCGTGCGTACGTGGCAAGTTTCGGTTTCAAAGGTTCCGACCAGCAGAAGCTGACCGGCGTGCTCTCCGGCGGCGAACGTAACCGCCTGAATCTGGCGCTGACTCTCAAGCAGGGCGGCAACCTGCTGCTGCTTGATGAGCCCACCAACGATTTGGATGTGGAAACGTTGGAAAGCCTGGAAAACGCACTTATCGAGTTCCCCGGCTGCGCTGTGGTGATCAGCCACGACCGCTGGTTCCTTGACCGTATCGCCACGCATATCCTGGCGTGGGAGGGCGACGACGAGAACCCGGCTCACTGGCACTGGTTCGAAGGCAACTTCCAAGCCTATCAGGACGACAAGGTCAAGCGTCTGGGAGAAGAGGCCAACCACCCCCATCGCATCCACCGCAAGCTCACGCGTTGAGATCACACCTGCAGCACCCAGCGCATTGATATGCAAGCGGCACCATTGCTCACCAGTGGTGCCGCTTCTCATATCCTCTTCCGTCCCCATGGGCATGACACGTCACGTACTTGACTTGTCGTGCATGGAGCGCCCAGGCTGCAATCAACAGGGCGGCATCTGTTGCTAGAATTCATAACACGATATTTTGCAGAAGGAGCATGATGGCTGATCAAACCATGCAAGACGTAGTGCGCAGCACCGTCGAAGCACTCACGCTGGGTGAGCCCAGTCAGGACCGTACCCATTCATACATGACAGGATCCAGCCTCTACTACCCTACTGAGCGCATCTATGGCGGTCAACTGAGCGCACAGGCAGTGATGGCCGCAGCCAAAACCGTGGAAGACGGCAAGGTGCCGAACTCGATTCATGAGTATTTTCTCACCACCGGTCGCCTCGACCAAGACACCCTGTTTGATGTAGAGACGTTGCGTGACGGCAAGTCCTTCTCCACGCGCCGTATCACAGCCACACAGCAGGATGCCACGCTGTTCACCGCCATGGCCAGCTTCCAGCAGACCGGTCAACGCGGTGTCGAGTTCCACGATGCCATGCCCGAGCAATTGCCCGATCCCGAGAGCCTGACCAGTGCACAGGAACTCATGGCACCCTATGCGGCAAAAGTGCCGTTTGCCAGGTATTACGCAGAACAGTCACCGTTCGACATCCGTCACATCGGCAGCACAGTGATGCTGGCTCCAGACAAGCAGAGCCATGACGCCGACAGCGGCCAACAAATGGTATGGACCCGCCTCGCCTCTCCTATTGAGGCCTCGCAGACCATGCACCGGGCGCTGCTGGCATTTGAATGCGACCAAATCATGATGGAGCCGGATTTGCGCCGCGCGGGCCTGTCCATCTCCACACCGGGAATCTTCTATGCGTCCATCGACCACGCCATGTGGTGGTACGACGACATCAACATGAATGAGTGGCACCTCTACGTCCAGGATGCTCCGGTTGCTGGGCACGGACGCGCAATCGGCACCGCGAAAGTATATTCCCAAGACGGCCGACTGGTGGCCGCCATGAACCAGGAGGCCATGATTCGCCTGCCCCAGCACAAGGACTGACCGTTCTGGACTAACCGACCGTTCTGGATTGTGACCGTTCCGCTGCTCTGGAACACCGGCACACCTGCGCCCCAGAGCAACCGCCTACCGCTTGTCTTGCAATGACTTTGAGCAGTGGGCGGCAGGCTGGGCAATCGAACGGGAAGCACGCTTGGAGCGCATGGTCTTCGGGTGCTCGGGGCCATCGATAGGCGGCAGCTGGCAGAGCCATTCGCCGACGATGCCGATGGCCATGTCCGCCAGACAGACCACGGCGGTGACTGCGCACTGAATGACGATGGTACGGTACAACGGCGCTTCGGCGTGCACTGCCAGCAGCAGTATCTGTCCCAGATACCAACCGGCAAGCAGTGCCCCGGCGACCCCCAGAGACTTGCACAGCACAAGCGTAAACACTGCCTTGTCAGGGTCGATCCAGCTCTTTCGTTCTTCCGGCTTGGCGGTGACATACCGGTGCACCTGCAGCGCCAGCACTAGCGCGATGATGCCAAGAACCGCCATGGCCCCGGCGATAAACCAGGGTGCACCCACCAGTTGCACAGACGTCGATTCAGAAACTCTGGCAGCTCCTATACCGAGTACCAAGCCAGCCAGCATCGACACGGGGTAATACCACCATGGTGTACGTTGCGCTTTCATTGTGTCTCCCCCAATATCCAATTTTGCGACAGCATGCCCACCAATCCTGCATTCGGCGCCATGGCCAGCAGGTAAGAGACAGGGTCATCGTCTAGTCGCGCGTCCGGATCCATGTCGAACCAAGGCGCAAGCACCGCAGCGTCGGTCGCAGCGGCAGCATCGTGGTACGGTTCACTCCGCTGAACGACGGTGCCCTCCGCCTGTCCTTGCAGCTGCACCAAAGTCATCGCCACGGCGCCCTCATGGCTGCGTGCCAACGTATCCAGTAAACGCTGCATGGCCTGGGCGTCACAGTGGGTGCTCAACTGCACCACCGCGGCCATGCCGTCTGCTTCGTCCACGTTGATGACGTGGTAGAGCGGCGAGATGCCTTCGAGCTGGTTGCCTGGCACCGCGTCGAGCGAGACGGACAGAATCTGGAACAGTCGCTCCGCATTGGGCATCTGACTGCGCATCGACACCACCGCAGTGTATGAGGCTACGGACGTAGGCACGCGCTGCTCTTGCTCATGCTCGGACGAGTCCACGCTCAGCGGCACGTCTGTAAAGGTGAACGATGCGCCACTGTCGTCGCGCAACACGATATCGGCATGCGCAGTACCGTCCGACACCGATTGCATCAGTGTTTGCATCAGCGCCGCTGCATGTTGCTGCCGATCGGCGGTACGAGTCTTGCCCGCATCGGCCACGCTCCGGACGGCATCGGAATCATCAGCGCTGAGCACCACGCGCGCCAAAACGCCGAGAGGCGTGCCGGAGTCCGACATGCCTCTCTTTGATGCGACTGATTCATTGGAGTCAGTCATGGTCACTGATCGCCCATCGAGCGTTTGAGCTTCTCCGGAATCGGTACCGGCGGCAGATCGGAGTCGGGACGGGCAGGATCGGAGAGCCACAGATTACGCTCCGGCGCCTTGCGTAGGTTCTTAAAGACCTCAGCCAGTTCCTTCTCGTCCAGCGTCTCCTTCTCGAGTAGCTGGCGCACCAGCTCGTCGAGCACGTCACGGTTCTCGTTGATGATGTTCCATGCCTCGGTGTGAGCCGTCTCGATAAGGTCATGCACCTCGTCATCAATGACCTCTGCGGTCTTGTTGGAGTACTTGTGCGCAAAGCCTTCCGTGGATTCCTGATCCGGGTTGGCCGCCCCCCATTTCACCGAACCGAGCTTGGAGCTCAGACCAAATTCCATCACCATCTTGCGGGCGATTTCCGTGGCCTTCTCGATGTCGTTGGATGCACCGGTGGTGGGGTCGCGGAAGACGACCTCTTCTGCGGTACGACCGCCCATGGCGTAAGCCATCTGGTCAAGCAGCTCTTCACGGGATTCGGAGTACCGATCCTGAGTCGGCATGACGGCTGTGTAGCCGAGCGCCTGACCTCGCGGCAAAATCGTCACCTTGGTCACCGGGTCGGTGTGGTGCAGCGCCGCCGCCACCATGGCATGGCCGCCCTCGTGGTATGCGGTGTTGCGCATCTCCTCAAGCGCCATGCGGTGACTCTTGCGGTTCGGCCCCATCTGCACGCGGTCGATGGCCTCGTCGATGGCACGGTTGTCGATAAGCTGGGCTCCGGCACGGGCGCATAGCAGCGCAGCCTCGTTGAGCACGTTGGCCAAGTCGGCACCGGTGAATCCTGGGGTACGCACTGCCACGGTATGCAGGTCCACGTCAGGCACGAAGGGCTTGCCCTTGGCATGCACCTTGAGAATGGCTTCGCGCCCCTCAAGATCGGGAGCCTCCACAGCTACCTGGCGATCGAAGCGACCAGGGCGCATCAGTGCAGAGTCGAGCACGTCGGGACGGTTGGTGGCCGCGATGATGATGAGGTTCGTGTCGTTGTTGAACCCGTCCATCTCCACCAGCAGCTGGTTGAGCGTCTGCTCACGCTCATCATGACCACCGTTCATACCTGAGCCGCGCTTGCGACCGACGGCATCGATCTCATCGATGAAGATGATGGCCGGAGCGTTCTTCTTGGCCTCTTCGAAGAGGTCACGCACGCGGGAGGCACCCAAACCGACGAACATCTCCACGAAGTCGGAGCCCGCCATGGCGTAGAACGGCACGCCGGCCTCGCCTGCGATGGCGCGAGCCAGCAGCGTCTTGCCGGTTCCGGGAGGACCGTAGAGCAGCACGCCGCGCGGGATACGCGCACCCAAAGCGTTGTACTTGGACGGATCTTTGAGGAAGTCCTTGATCTCCTCCACTTCTTCGACCGCAGATTTCTCACCGGCCACGTCGGAGAACTTGGTGGTAGGCGTCTGCCCGGTAAGCAGCTTGCCATTGTTTTTTGAACCACCCATGCCCAGCATGCCTGCCGAGCCGGAATTGCCCATGCGGCTGAAAATCCACCAGAAGAGCACCAACACCAACACCATCGGCAGCAATGACACCAAAATGCTGGTCCAGATGCTGTCCTGCGCGATTTCAGCGTTCCAACCATTGGCGGGAGCCGCCTGACGGATGGCTTCCACCACCTGCGTCTCCTGTGCCTTGGCATAGTAGAACTGCACCTCGCGGCCATAGCGATGAGGCCGCTTGGTCTTGGGATCGGTCTTGACATAGTCGTCGCTCAGCTTGAGCTTGACCTGCTGGCCGTTGGCGATGATGGTGGCGCGCTCAACCACGATATGCTTGCCGTCGTTGCTGCCTGCGGCAACGGTCTTACCTGCTGCGATGCTAGCCTTTCCGGGCTCGAACGCCGTAGGGGTGCTCGGCGTATCGCTCTTGGAACCATCTTGCTGGTCAGCGCCGGACTTGGCATCCGGATCGCTTTGCTCGTCGCCCGGCTGACCGTCCTTCGGGGTGCTGCTGTCGCCATCTTCAGACTTCTTGGAGTCCTGCTTCTGGCTCTCATCCTTGTTCTTATCGGCATGCTTGCCCGTGGATGTATCTCCATTGGCTTCATCGGGATCGACGCCGTTATACGGCAGCAGGCTACGATTTGCCTTGGCTTTATCCACGGTGCCGTCCTTGTTGACCGCACCATAGATGAGATTCATACCGTCTTCGGTATCAACGGTCTGTGGGCCGGTACCAGCGAAAAGCTGCATGCCCAAGCCGAGCAGGACGACAAGGACGAGCGCCCAGAGCCACGGGGACTGCCAGAATGACTTGTTGCCGTCCCCTTTGCCATCGTTACCGTTCTGGCCACCGTCCCCGCGTGAGAACGGATTGTTAAAGCGAGGGCCCTTATCGCCCGGAGCACCGTTGCCGGGGCGGCCACCGCCTTGTCCCGGATCACCTTGTGGGTTCGGGCTCATGTCGTTCATCTGGCCCTGTTGCCGAGGATCGCTCATGCCTGACCTCCTTCGTAGACTTCCGGTTTCAATACAGCTATCGAATCAAGATTGCGGAATCGTTCGGCATAGTCCAGACCGAAACCGACTACGAATTCATCCGGCACAGTGAACCCGGTATAGGCGATATCCACGTCCATTTCACGACGTTCTGGCTTTTCCAATAATGCAAAAACCTCCACCGAAGCCGCCCCGCGTTCAAGAAGCTCCTGCTTCAGCCATGTGAGTGTGCGGCCTGAGTCCACGATGTCCTCGACGATGAGCACATCCCTACCCTTCACATCGGTGGAAAGATCCTGGCGAACCTCGACGGTGCCTCGGCTTTCCGTTCCTGAGCCATAGCTTGACAGACTCATGAAATCCATCTCAACGTGAATACTCAACGCCTGGGAAAACGCAGCCATGGTATTTACGGCACCTTTGAGCACAGAGAGCAACAGTGGAGTGCGACCACGGTAGTCCTCGCTCACTTGGTCCGCCACTTCGTGGATTCTAGTCATGAGGCGCTCATGGGAGATCAGCTCATGGTCGATTTCTTCTTGTACATCAGCGATTCGCATGCGCTCCATTTTTGCACACGCGAATGACGTGTTTCTTGCGTTTTGCTGAATAACCTCTGGGAAGCGAAACTTGTCCTTGCCCATGCCAATGTGTGGCAAGCTGCTCTACCGCAGCCACATGGCGCGCAGAGAAGCGAACTCCTAGATATTCCAGCGCAAGTTTCACTACGCGCGAACGCATGGCCGGCGGTTGGTTTGCCAGTCCTATGGCATCGAGCCTTACGCAGGTTTCGCCTTCTCGACATGCCAACTGCTCATACAGGTGCACGGCGCTGGCGTTGAGGAAATCTTCGTCCGCTTGAGCCATCGCGGTTCCATGAGCCAAGTGGGAAGCGGCACCGGAACCGAAAAGCTGTTCGATGACCGGCATAAGCGTATGCCTGACGCGCGAGCGCAACGGGAATGTCACAGGAAGATCTTCACTGGCAGGCACGTGCTCGCCGTTGGTGGGATCGTCCCACCAACTGAGATTGAGGAGTTCACAGATCGATGTGGTGTCAGCACGCGTGAGTTCCATGAGCGGTCGGGCAAAAAGAACCGTCTTATAACGTTCAATGACACGTCGCATGCCGGCAAGTGACGTTGTTCCCCCCGATCGCAGCAACCCCATGAGCACAGTTTCCGCTTGGTCATCAAGCGTGTGAGCCAACAGTACTGCGGCGGCATCAAACCATTGAGCCACGCTCGCCAATGCCTGGTAACGAACCTCGCGAGCGGCGGCTTCCTCGCCGTCGCCACGGCTTTCATCCACATGCACCTCATGAATCACGACTGGGGAAAGGCCGAGCTGCAAGCAGTCGCGAGCCGCCTGACGCGCCGCTTGCGCCGACTCGATTTGTATGTGGTGGTCGACGATGACGGCACCGCAGCGCAAGCCCAGCGACGCGCACACTTTCTGACTCACCGCAGCCAGCGCCATGGAGTCCCTGCCACCGGAGCATGCCACCAGCACCAACGGAGCATCGGCTGCAGGCCTGTGGTCACCATGTTGTGCAAAACGCTCGTCTTGCGCGCGCAGACCTAGCGAGGACAGGCAGGAACGTACAGCACCCACGGCATGTTTGAGCGCCGGAGCATAAACCATATGTACCTCCCCCAATGTGCCTTACCATATCAATTCACTTTCGGATACCGTCACGTATCCGAGGGCTGCTTTCTGCCACACCGCTCGATATCTTCTAAAGTGCCACCGTACCGGCCTGCAATACCGAGCCACACATGCTATAGGTCGGCAAGACTGGCCATGAGCCGATCGACAGCCTGTTTGGCACCGCCCAAATCAGCCGGCCGGTTCACAATGACCGCGAAGGCCAGTACACCACCGTGTTTGCGCGACACGTTGCCGGCCATGGAAGTCACATCTTGCAATGACCCGGTTTTGACACGCAACAGCCCCGCTGCGGAATCGTCGGCAAGTCGATTTCTCGCCGTGCCGGCAAGCCCGGGAACGGACAGCCCCTCCGAAGCTCCTACCGCCGCGCCAGGCAGCAGATAGTGGGTCTGCACTTGTGCCAAAGTGAGCGCGCTGAGCGAAGATCCGGGCGAAAGCCCTGAACAATCCGCCATCGTAACGCCGTTGACGTCCAAGCCGAGTGCGGTGAGAGCGGAACGCACCGCTTGGACCGCACCGGCCGGCGAGTTGTCGGCGTGCGCGTGCAACGCCACCAAACGCCCGAATTCTTCGGCCAGTGTGTTGTCTGAATGCCGCAGAGCGAATCCGAGTATCTCGCTCAACGTGGCCGAGCGCACGTATCCCACACGTTTGGCTCCCCCTGCCTGCGGCACGTCGCTGCCGTCTTCTCCTGCTCCGCTTTGCGTCAGTTGTTCGGCAGTGGACGCCACACCGCCGAGCTCCACATTGATGCCGCGATCTTGCAGCAGCGAGGCAAACGTCTTCTGCGTATCGGCTGCTGTGGTGGTGGAGAGCGCTGGATAGTCGTTGAAGTCGTCGGGGCTGTGGGCAGTGCCACCCCATAACCGGCCACCGTCCACCGCCAACGAGGAGACACCGGTGAAGTAGTTGCCTTGGTCGTTGTTCTGCGCAATATGCTCCGGCGAGCGAACCGCACCGAACAGCGAATCATCACATACCAGTCTGACGCGGTTCACCCTCCCCTCTTTCAACGATGAAGCGACCTGATCCGCCAGTGAGGCCAGACCGGCACGACCGTTGACATGATTCGGGTCGTTCTGCCCCGCCCCGAGCAGCATGTCGCCGTTGCCTTTCAGCGTGAGCACCGCTTCTGCACCCACCGGGTGATCGAGATAGACATCGGTTTCGAAACGCGACCCCATGTCGAGCGTGGTGGCCGCAGCCAAAGCAGTCAGGGTTTTCATAGTGGACGCGGGTTCTCTCTGCGCATCCGGATTCAGCGAAGCGGCAACCTTGCCTTTCGCATCCACGACCACGACCGAAGCCGAGTCCCCCACTCCCGCAGAGGCAGCGAACGCATCGACCAGTTGCCTGGCTTGATCGGCATCTATGGGTTTGTCCAAGTCCGCTTGTTTCACCAGCTGGGAAGCAGGACGCACACTGAGCGGAGGTTGTGCCGAGGTGCCGGTCTGTGCCGAGGAGAAGGAAAGCGGACCTGGCACCAAGTCGAGCACATCTCCAGTCACATACCCCAACGTGAGCACTCCTGCGATCACAGAGGCAAGACCTACACGCCATGCTCGGCGCACGCTCATCGCCCTCCAGGCATAGTTGGCAGCCACGCGCGCGTCCGTCTGCTCACGAACTCTGGCGTCAGAGTCCATCCAGGCTTCCACCCAGTCCCCCGAATCGGCATTGATTTCCGCTTCCAACGTGGAGTCCACTCCCCCGGTGAAACCGGTCATGTCCTGGTACCCGCTCACGCTGTGGCCCCCTCGAAGGCCGCATCTCGCTTATCGCAATCCGTACCCGGTTCATCAGAGTGCATTGAACTGCCTTGAGCATCTGCACTGGCGATCTGAGCAGCATCCCGTTGCGCGGCCTCAATCGTCGCCTTGTGTTCAATCGGTTTCCAGTCGGCCTTTGAGAAGATGGCCTGGAAGGCGATCGGCACGTAGCTGAACATGTAGATCGGGAAACTGAGCACGTAAGCGAACAGTTCCTTGTTGGACGCACCGATCTGGTCGCGTTCCGCGAAGATGGTGAGAGCGGCCAAGCCCATCAGACCGAACATGCCCAGCACGCCTCCGGCCACCCAACTGACCAGAGAGCCGAGCTGCGAGGACCATGAGACGAAACCAAGCATGGCGAAAAGCGCACCAAGCACCACACGAATACCACTGAGCACCGTGAACGGGCAGATGATCAGCGTCAGATCGACTGCTGAAAAATCGCGCTCCCGCACCGCTCGTTTGATGAGCTGCGGCCCATAATAACGGAAAATCTGCAGGAATCCCTTACTCCAGCGCAACCGCTGGCGCCAGCTCTGCGTGAAGGTAACCGGCTGCTCATCGTAGAGGATGGCAGTGCCGCAATAACCAATGCGGTCACCGTGCAGTACGGAGTCCATAGTGAATTCGAGGTCTTCGGTGAGCAGATGGAATTTCCATCCGCCGTTGCGTTTCATCACGTCGTGAGAGAACATGAAGCCGGTACCACCCACATGGCAGCTTGAACCGAACATCATGCGTGAATTGTTCAGGAAACGGGATTCACGGATGAACCAAAGCGCCGATCCGGAAGACACCCAGTTATCAGCGAGATTCACGGAGTTGCGGTAGCTGGTAAGGATGCGGAACCCGGAGCAGAATGCCTTGTTCATCTCCTCGATGTAGTGGCTGTCAAGCAGGTTGTCTGCATCAAAGACGAAGAACGCCTCATAATCGTCCGCCTCACCGGTTTCGATCATGTGGGACAGCAGATAAGACAGCGCGTAGCCTTTGCCGACCTGGCTCGTATCTTGCCGTTGCACGACATGGCAGCCCAATTCCCTGGCCACCTCGGCGGTGCGATCGGTGCAGTTGTCTGCTACGACCCAGATGTCCACAAGTTGCGTAGGGTACGTCTGCGCACGGATTGAAGCGATGAGATTGGGCACCACATGCTCCTCGTTGCGCGCGGAGATAAGCACCGCATATCGGTTGCTCATGGGCGCCACCGGGAAAACGATCTGATGATGGAACAGCGACGCCAGAATGCATACGGCTTGGTAGATCAAGCTAACCGCACCCATGATGAACATGAGCACGTCAAGGATGGAGAGAAATACCATTTATCGCCACCTGTTCCTCGGGTTGTCCTCCGCATGTGGAGACGGAGTCGAATCGTCATCCTCGCCACTGCCGTCAGCGTCGACGCTCTCGCCTTGCTGGCCGGCACAGGCGTCGAGTTTATTGCCACCGTCAGCATCAGCATCAGCATCAGCATCAGCAGAGTCTGAACGACCCACAAGACCGTTCACAGCGAGGTGCATCGTCATAATGTTATCGGCAATATTGTTCTCCGCTGTCTCGACCTTGGCTCCGCCACGGGCCGACCCGTTGAGCATGCCTTTGGGAATGGCGACTGTGAGAGACTCATCCGCACTGGCACCACTATGCTCATCGCGTTCGGTGAGATTGTAGACCTCACGCTGCAGCGCACGCACCTCGTCGTTCACCGGCACTTTGGCACTCGACCCTTTCGCCGCTCTGGGCATGTGGTCCGCCACCGGTTTGATGATGTGCTCGTTGAACGCTTCGGCGCCTTCCACCACCTTCGACTTGGAGACCGGAGCGGGGTCGCTCATCAACGGAGATTCCACCAAGTCATAACGCTTGGTATACACCTTGAACAACGCTTGCAGACTGGCTGTGATGGGTAAAGCCAGGAACGCGCCAAGCGCTCCGAATACGCCACCGAGCACCAGAACCGACAGGAAGGCGATGGCGGGATTCAAGTCCATGGTGCGTTGGGAGATCTTGGGAGAGAGCACCAGGTTCTCAATCTGCTGGTAAATCACGATGAACACCACTACGGCAACCGCATACCCCAAGCCTCGCGACCCCCATGCAAACACCACCGGCAGCGCGCCGCCGATGTACGTGCCCACTGTAGGCACAAACTGAGCGGTGATACCACAGAACAAAGCCAAAGGCAGCCAGTTGGGCACTTGTATGGCCATAAGGAAGATCGACGTGCAGAATGCGTTGACCAGAGCCAGAATGGTCCGGGAGAACAGGAATCCGGAAATCTGATCCTGCACCACCGTCCAGACGAGCAGGAAGCGACGCTGAGCATTGGGCGCAAACCACTGGCACATGCTACGGCGCATCTTCGGACCCGCAGCGGAAATGTAATAGGTCACCATGAGCACCGTGAGCAAGTTGATAAGGAAGCTGAAGACGCTCATGGTGGTGTTCACCGCTTGCCCGGCGAAATCGGTAACCCACGAAGTCTGAATATTGTGGAGAATCTCAGTGCCCAAGTTTTTGATCTCCGGCAGTTCGAAATCGGTATAGTGCTCGGTGAATTCACGCAGCTGGTCATACAGCGCAGGCAGATCCCTGACCATGGAAATGACCTGGTCCACAAACACTTTGCCGAACATGGACAACAGCACGACCACCACGACGACCAAGCTCACGAGCACCACACCGGCCGCCACGCCTCGCTTCCAGCCGTGCCTGACCAAACGCACCACCAGAGGTTCCATGGCCAATGCCACGAACACGGAGATGACGATGTCGAGCACAATATAACTGACTTTGCTCCACGACTGCCAGACAAACACGGCAAGGAAGATTGCGATGGCCGTATACAGCAATGCCCGCCCCCACCAGTCCGGTGGGCGCCGGGAGTCACCTTTCGAAGGAAAAACCGCTCCGAAGTCAAATTTCCGAGTATCGTGTTCGCTCATACGCCCCATACTAGCAACGGGGTCTGGGCACGTGGACGGACACTGTGCATGCAGCGCAAAAACATCTCGTCTCCCGCCACGAACGCACACACCTCATGTTCGGCACTGTATGGTTCTTGCCTTACAGTAGAACACATGCTGAAGGTTTCGATCGTCATTCCCGCGTACAACGAGCACGAGCATATCGTCAACTGCTTGATGAACGCGACCTGCCAGAGCGTGGCACCTCACGAGGTCATCGTGGTGGACAACCGCTCCAGCGACGATACCCGAACCTTGGTGGAACAATTCATCGCCGAACACCCGCAAGCTCCGGTACGTCTGGAACAGCAAGACGAGGAGCAGGGACTCATCCCCACTCGCAACTACGGCCTGTCCATAGCCACCGGCGACATCTACGGACGCATCGACGCCGACTGCATGCTCAAGCCCGACTGGGTGGAAGTGGTGACAAACATCTTCGAGTCCGACCCGCAGGCCATGGGTGCCACAGGCCCAGCGGTCTACTATGACATGCCCGCACACCGCGTGGCGTTCGAGGGCGACAACGTGGTACGCCAGACCACCTACCGCGCCGACAACAACCAAGTGCTGCTGTTCGGCTCGAACATGGCTCTGCGCGCCAGTACATGGGAACAGATCAAAGACTCAGTATGCCGGGATAAGGCGGACGTGATGCACGAGGATATCGATATTTCCCTGCATATGATGGATCACAGCCTCAAAACCGTATATTCCAGTCGCATGATCTGCGGGGTCTCCGCAAGACGCATGGACACATCGTTCAACTCGTTCCGCGCCTACATGAAACGCTTCAAGAACACGTTCGACGCTCACCCCAACCACTCCAGAAAACACAGTACGGAGCGGGCACTCTTCGCGCTCTACCCGGCGCTGCGTCTCTTCTACCCTGTGTACCAGAAATATCTGGATGCCATGGACATCGACCCGGCGGAACGTATTTGGCTGAAAGAGCAAATCGAAATCGCAGAGCGCGCACAGGTACAACCTGAGCTACAGTCATAGGCACAGGTACCGCACAAGGAGCAGAGGAAGATATGCACGGTTTCCAGTTCGACATGTGGGATCAACAGGCAATCTATCTGCTGGCGGCGTTTGTGCTCTCCGTGGCCATCGGCATCGAACGCCAGGCGCGGCACAAGGACGCCGGTGCCAGAACCCACTCACTGGTCGGTGTGGGATCGGCATTGTTCGTCATCATCGGCAAGTACGGGTTCCTGGACATGCTCAGCATCGGTGTGAAGGCGGATCCGTCGCGCGTGGCCGCGCAAATCGTCTCTGGCATCGGGTTCATCGGTGCCGGCGTGGTGTTCACCCAGCGCAGTCACGTACGGGGCCTGACCACGGCCGCGTCCATTTGGATGACTGCGGCCATCGGTTCGGCCTGTGGCGCCGGTCTGCTCGTGCCGGCGGCCATCGGCACCGTCATTTACTTCCTGACTGTGCTGCTGGTGCCTTTTGTCATCAAAAAAGTAGCCCCTTCGGCAGGATCTGACGACTTGCTGCGCCTGCGCTATCTAGACGGACACGGCACGCTGCGTTCCATTCTTTCCGTATGTGCCTCGCATGGCGTGACGGTGGAAGGCTTTTCCACCCGCGCCACCGAACACGGGACAGACCACGACCCCAGCGGCGACGCCGGCAGCGATAACGGTGTCGTCTCCGCCAATCTGGCCATTCGTGGGCGTGACTCGGCAGAACTCATCGCCGACCTTTGTGGGCTCGATGGTGTGATTTCCGCTACACGGATCAACGGCGGCGAATAGCATTTTCGTTGAGTCAGCGAGGTTTAGCGCATATTCCCCAGTGTTTCCATAGGCGAACGCAGCAGCAGTTATCACGCCTGCACACGTACTATATACGCGTTGCTATATTAGGGAGCAACACTGAGCGGCAATACTGATACGAGCTACAACGGAAACGGCATGGAACACCACAGAATCGAGAGCGGCATGACACTTCGGCACGCAGCGCTACTGCAGCGGGACCTCAAGCGTGTGGTGGAGACCATGCACAACGAAGAGGATCATCTCACCCCATACCGAGATACCTACCGCACCCTGCTCGACAACCACGGCAAGATGATTCGGGCGTCGTTGGCATTGGTCTTCTCCTATGCTGCAGCGGCCGACACCACTACAGCCGATAAGCCGCAACCTGCACCACAACGTGTTATTCGAGCGGCGGCGGCCTTGGAAATGCTGCATTTGGCCACGCTGGTACATGATGACGTGCTCGATTCCGCCCCCATCCGTCGCGGCGAACCAACCGTGCAGGTGCTGCACGGCAACAAAGCCGCCATCTACTTGGGGGATCTGATCCTCGCCCGTTATATGGAAATCATGGCGGATGTGGCGCCCGATACCGCTTTCCTGGCCCACCAGGCACACACCGTGGGCGAAATCGTCTCGGGAGACCTGCTGCAGGAGTCCGCTCGTCACAATACATCCACCACCAAAACGCACTATGTGCGGGCCATCACCGGCAAGACGGCGGCTTTGTTCCGTTTGGCGTGCACCACCGGGCTGACACTCGGCTCAGCCGATGGTGCTGTATGCAGCAAAACCGCGCAGCAACAGGCGGCAAACTTCGGGGAAAACCTGGGCGTAGCATTCCAGATTGCCGACGACATCGAAGATTTCAACGTCGGTCACGACACCGGCAAGCCCAAGCTTGAGGATATTCGCGACGGCATCTACACGCTGCCCGTACTGCTCGCCCTGCAGTCAGACTGCAATTTCGAGGCGATTGTGCGGCAGGACGACCCACAGGCCGTACTGGCTTATCTCGACGAGCATCCTCAGTTCATCGAGCAGAGCCGAGACGAGGCGAAATCACGGTTGCAGGCTGCAAAGCAGGCGGTGAACGGCAGCATTGACGCACAAAGCACAACCGATGTTGATGCCGATACTGCCGGCATGAGCGATGCGGCAGTTTTCACCGACACCGGCATCGCCCCTTTGCTCAACAAGCTGGTCGATAAGTTCGCGGCCACACTGTAGGCGATATCTGTACAGATTCCGGCTTTCTGGGATTCTGACTTCGCAATTTCCTGCTTCCTGCTTCCCGATTCATCGCCTCCCGCTTCCCCGCTCCCGGCTCCCCAAGCCATCGCCTCCCGCTTCTCATCTCCACATGTAACGCATGTCACATGTGTAATATATGCTCAAAACAAGTTGTTTTATGCACTCACAGTGCTGCCAATCAACAGACCTTACACACAGTGCCACCAGAGGTGTTTGCGCAGGCACACGGAAACGGAGCAGTCACACCATGTCACTCTTCAGCACGTCACACCGCACAGGTACCGCGAACACACATCGTACTGCGGGAATGCTGTCCATCATCCTCGCCGCGTCCACCATCGCCCTTACAGGAGGCATCACCGCTTATGCCGCAGGCATCGGAGACAACGCCAACACCTCAGCGGCCGCTTCCAGCGATGCCAACCCCTCGGCAGCATTGAATATCACCCCCCCCCCGCGAGCCTGAAGCTCTAGATTCCAGCACACCGCTGCTTGCCACGGCCAACGAAGACCAGCCGCAATCAGCAGATGCCACCTCCACACGACCAGATGGCTCCTCGCAGCAACTTTCCGGCGACGGCCCCCTCGCCCTCCGGTTCCGGTGCCGCCATTTACGGTGCCACACCGTCAACGCAGGGCGATAAGCCCAGCCTCTCCACCATGGGCACCGGCATATGCAACGTGGGCCTGACTAACCTGTTCGGCCTCAGGATGGATTACTACAGCGGTCCCGCATACAACGCAATTACGGCCATTACCACTACAGCCGACAAACTCACCGGTTACTTGGGCAGCCAGTCACCGACAGCACAGACCTTCACTGCCACAGGATGCGACTACACCGCCACCAACACCGTACAGTTCCGATATTCCAACGGCAGTTCGGCTGGAGGTGACGTCAACCAGAGCATCATGTACGAAGTCGTAAGCGCCGGCTCCGTCACCTTCCAATTCGGCTCCGGCGGAGGAGGAGCCATCTCTCAGCCAGGTTTGCCCGGTAAACCAAGGCCCACCCCTACCAATCCTGTGCCCGCCGGCAGCGAATGGGGAGAACTCGTCCTCACCCTCAGAGGAGCGGACCGCCTCTGGAACACCCCGGTCGCTTGCAACCATGGTGGCGCTTGCGGTTCGTTCAAAGGCACGTGGCCTGTCCTCGTGAACTCGTTCAACTCATACTCGTTGAACGGCACCTACTACAACGCCGGAAACGCACAACCCGGCTACAGCGGCGTCTACGTGCCTGTCAAGCCCGGCTACGACGTCTCCGTCACCAACGGCAGTTGGAATCCCAGCACCCGCATCGTAACACCCAACGCACCGGTCAACGCAGCCGGCGCACCCGTCTACGGCACCGACCTGATGAGCGCCACCAACGCGGTAACTACCATCACCTATGTCAAACCGGCCGCCAACGCCACCGTCCACTGGAACGTGAACGGAGTCGAAAACACCGGCATGCAGCAGTCATTCAACGGGCGCCAGGACGATCCGCTCAGCGCCGTTTTGACTGCACGCATCCCTGCCGGCTACTACGCCCAACCAGCAAGCCCCGGCCTGTCCTGTAACGACACCACCTGCTCAATCAACACCACCTACCCCGCAGGGCATTCGGACTACTGGATCAACTGCCAACCACTGCCCGCCAAAGTGCAAACCAAAACTCAGACGCGCACCATCCACTACCAGTACCAGCACGACCATACCCAAGCGGCTCCTGACCGGGTGGACACCGTGACCTGGACTCGCGAACAACGCACCAACCCCGTCACCGGCACCGTCTCCTACACCAGCTGGGTTACCGCCAACAGCAACGACGGCACCACCAAAACCACCGGCTACTACCCGCAGGCAGACAGCCCGCACCTCGACGGTTGGACCACCCACACCCCGACCACCCAAGCGCAAACCACCGCCCACACCGATGGCACGCCTGTAGCAGACCCAGCTAATCCCGCCGCTCCTGTGAACCCCGAACTGACCAACCGCACCAGCGAGATCACCATCACCTACTACCCCGCCGTCAAAGCGCTCCCCTTCACTGGAGGCGCCACCACAGCGGCCATCATCGCGGTCGCGGGGCTCATCATCGCAGTCATATTCCTCGCCATCGCCTCAGCACTGAAGCACAAGCAACACCACACCACCGCTGATTGATCCCCACCACCTGCCCATACTGGCCGGTTGCATACCAGCTGCCCGTACCGACCGCGCACCCACCTCACCGAAACGTACCCATGTCCCACATATCTCAAGCGAATGGGTACGATTCGGTCAGATTACGCCGCAGTAATGAACGAAACGTACCCAATCACCACAGAACCCGAACACATAGGTACGTTTTCATCCAAATACTCACAATGAAACAAACGAAACGTACCCATATCATCCCACCAGACTTCCGTCGTCTGCCACAATCTCTCTCACTTCCGGCAGACGACGGAACCCGGGGTGGATACCGCAACTCCACAGCTGCCACCATCCACCCCACACAACCCAACGCATCACCACACAACCCAACGCATCACCACGCAACCCAACGCAACAAAACGCAACCCAACGCAACAAAACGCAACAGAACCGACGCTAGCCCTATTTCACCGTCGCTTCTGTAGCTCGCTAACGCCACCAAGCAACACAACCGACGCTAAATCTATTCCATCGACGGTTCCGCAGCGCAGCAACACCTCCACGCTACATAACCGTCACTAATCCTATTTCACCGACGGTTATGTAGCGCGATAACGCCACCAAGCAACAGAACCGTCGCTAACCCCACTTCATCGACGGTTCCGCCGCACATCAATACCTCCACGCAGCGGAACCGTCACTAACCGCATTTCATCGACGCTTCTGTAGCGCGCTAACACCACCACGCAACACAACCGACGTAAACCGCACTCCTACTGGCAATCCCGTAACTCGTTCGACATCGCTACATACCAACACCACGCAACAGAACCGTCACTGACTCCATTCCACCGACGGTTCCGCCGCACAACAACAACCCAACGCAACACAACCGACGCTAACCCTACTTCGCCGACGCTTCTGTAGCGCCGCTAACACCTCCACGCAACAAAACCGACGCTGACCCCATTTCACCGTCGGTTCCGCAGCGCGTTGGCATTACTGCAGCAGTACAACCATTACAATCAGACATCATCCCCGCCGAACCGCATCATCGCGGTCGGCATCGCAGATCACAAGCAACCGGCAATAACAAAACGGCGGAATACTCAACACGATACAGTCTCGAGTATTCCGCCGTAACGGTGCGCCAGACAGGATTCGAACCTGCGACCTGCTGATCCGTAGTCAGCTGCTCTAATCCACTGGGCTACTGGCGCGCATCGCCCAACAGCCAACGCCGAAAGGCAACTTGAATAGAATACCGCAACTCCTCAACTTTCGCCACCTCGGCGCGTCGAAACAGTGCGATACTCTTTCTCCTCCCTATCCCAGCGCAACAGTCAGCATGACTCCCGGCGCAACAGCCCGCACGATGTCACCCAAATAGCAGGCGCCGCCACACATGTTCACGCGCCTGCACTCAAGCATCCACTCTCACACATACACACGCTAGCATCCCTCTGCGCCGCAATGCCGCGCCTCAAGCATCCACATCCGTACATACACGCAAACGTCCGAACACAAACGTCCGATTTTTGCATAGGCGACCGCAGTACAGCGCACAATCGCAACCATTCAGGCACAACCAAGCACTCACGCCCAGTCACACATAACTGGCTACACACGTCAAGCACACGCACCCAGTCACGCACAACCAAGCCACGCAACCGGTCACCCAATCGAATCAGTCGCACGCACCAGTCACGAGCATTAGTCACGCACAACCAAGCACGCGCCCAGCCACGCACAATCAGTGCGTCTGGTCAAGCCCCGGGTAGAGCGGGAACTCGTGCGCAAGCTTTACCACTCGGGCACGCAGCGCGTCCACATCTGCGCTCTTGCCCTGAGCTAGCGCTGTACCAATCACGTCAGCGATTTCACGATACTGTTCCTCACCAAATCCGCGGGACGCCAGTGCGGAGGTGCCGATTCGCAGACCGGAAGCCACGGAGGCCGGGCGCGGGTCGAACGGCACTGTGTTGCGGTTGATGGTGATGCCGCATTGCGCCAGCAGATCCTCGCCCTGCTTACCGTCCATCTCACTGTTGCGCAGATCGACCATCACCAAGTGAACGTCGGTGCCACCGGTAAGCAGTGTGATGCCTTGCGCTTTCACGTCATCGGCAAGCAGGCGCTCGGCCAGAATCTTGGCCCCGTCGAGCGTGCGCTGCATGCGATCCTTGAACTCGGGCGTCGCCGCTTGGCCGAAAGCCACAGCCTTGGCGGCAATGACGTGCATGAGCGGGCCACCCTGCTGACCGGGGAACACAGCTGAGTTGAGCTTCTTGGCATACTCCTGCTTGGCCAGAATAAACCCGGATCGCGGACCGCCGAGCGTTTTGTGGGCCGTGGAAGAGACCACGTCGGCATAGGGCACGGGGCTGGGGTGCAAGCCGGTGGCCACAAGGCCGGAGAAGTGGGCCATGTCAACCCAGAACTTAGCGCCCACCTCGTCCGCAATCTCCTTCATCGCTTTGAAATCCTCGATGCGCGGGTATGCGCTCCAGCCGCCGATGATGAGCTGCGGGTGCACTTCCAACGCACGCTGACGGATGATCTCGGGGTCAATACGGAAGGTCTCCGGATTCACCCCATAGGCCTCAGCATTATAGAAGCGCCCTGAAAAGTTGATTTTCATGCCATGCGTCAAATGCCCGCCATGGTCGAGTGCCAACCCGAGCACCGTGTCTCCCGGCTTGACGAGCGCCTGGTAGACGGCGGCATTGGCCTGCGCGCCGGAGTGCGGCTGCACGTTGGCATATTCCGCACTATACAGGCTCTTGGCTCGCTCTTGTGCGATGGTCTCCACCTGATCGACCACCTCGCAACCACCGTAATAGCGCCTGCCCGGGTAACCTTCGGCATACTTGTTCGTAAGCACCGAGCCCTGGGCTTGCAGCACCGCGCGCGGCACGAAGTTCTCGGAGGCGATCATCTCCAACCCCTCCTGCTGGCGGCGCAACTCCTCGTCCAGCAAGGCCGCGATCTGCGGATCGGCTTCGGCGATGGGGGCGTTGAATGCGTCCGAGGCACGCTGTGCCAGTGGCTCATCACTATTGTTCGTAACTTCGGTCATATTGCCTCCTTGAGGAAAACTACCTGCCTAAAGAGCGCCGCAAATATCGGCACTAGCCTTTATCCGAGGCTAGCACATAAGGCACCGGCTACGCTCGGCAAGTCGCGCTTTCGCTCGCCGCCGTCATACATTTGCTTTATGACGCGCATATCGTTCAAAGTCGTCATTGCCGAGCAAGAGGTGAAATCAGAGCCGCCACACCGGCTGCCGCGCGTACGCCTCCTGCAATGAGTATGACCGTAACCATCGAATACCCTTGTTCAAGCAGCAGGCCGGAGCACCATGAACCCAGCGGTATGGCGGCATACGAGACCATTTCAGCAACGCGTCCCTCACCAACGTATTGCTGGTGAGGGACGCGTTGAGAAGATACCAAGGCTGAGAAGATGCCGGACCGAGCTGCTGACTTGGCCCGAGTCTCAGGCTCAGATCTCAGGCTGCGGTCTCGAGCTTCAGGTTTGAAAGCCCAAGGCTTGAAAGCATCAGAATTGAAGCATCAGGCCTTAGCAACACTGACGGCCAGCTCGGTAGCTGCAGCATCTGGGACCACACTGAACAAAGTCGCCAGTGTCTCCTCGGCGATGAGCGTGCGGAACTGCTCGACCTTCGCCTCATCGGCGGCAGGCACGGTGAGTTTCAGCGAGATGCGGTCGGCCACGTCAAGGCCGGCATCCTTGCGCGCGTCTTGCACAGCGCGGATGGCATCTCGAGCGTAGCCTTCGGCCAGCAGGTCATCGTTGAGCGCAGTGTTGAGAATGACGAAACCGCCGGAAGGCAATGCTGCGGAAACGTTGCTCTCGCGGTCGGCGTCGCTGGTCTCTTCAACCTGGTTGACCATCTCATACTCACCTGCCTCTAGCGCAATGTCGCCGTTCGGGGTGTGCACCACGGGAGCCCCGTCAGCGTTCACTTCCCAGTCCCCCGACTTGGAGGCACGAATGGCGAATTGCACTTGCTTGCCCAAACGCGGGCCGGCGGCGCGGGCGTTGACCTTCAGGTCGTGCACGATAGTCAACCCATGATCAGCAGCGTCGGCGAGCGCCGAGAATTCAACGGTTTTGACATTGAGCTCGGAGACCAGCAGCGACTCGTACGGCTCGAGCGCAGCAGGGTCGTCCACCAGCACAGTGAGCTTGGCGAGCGGCTGGCGCACACGAATCTGGCTGGCTTTGCGCAGGGAGAGCGTGCCTGAAACCACTTCGCGCACCTGCTCCATCGCGGCCACCAGAGCCGGGTCGTCTTGCAAGAGCTTCCCCAGTTCGGTGGGGCTGGCGCCAGCACTATCGGCCGCGCAACCGGCGCCTTGCTCATTGACAGCCAGGAACGGCCAGTCTGCCAGGTGCACAGACTCGCCGCCGGTCAGCCCGCGCCAAATGCTCTCGGCTTCCATCGGCGCGAGCGGTGCCATGACGCGCATGAGCACTTCGAGCACGGTGTACAGGGTGTTGAACGCCTGCTCGTCTTCGTTCCAGAAGCGGTCACGCGTGTTGCGAATGTACCAATTAGTGAGCACGTCGATGAAATCTTGGACTTCAGCGCACGCCTGCGAAATAGCGAAGTCGTCGAGCGAACGCTCCACATTGCTCACCAGGCGGCGCAGTCGAGCCAGCAGGTAGCGGTCCATGCGGGGCAAACCGGCCACCTCGTCGGCACGCAGCTGACGAGCCGCATAACCCTTGCCGTCGTTAGCCGCGTTGGCATAGAGCGTGAAGAAATAGTAGGAACTCCACAACGGCAGCATGACCTGACGCACCGTGTCGCGGATGCCGTCGGCGGTGACGATGAGATTGCCGCCGCGCAGGATGGGCGAGCTCATCAGGAACCAGCGCATGGCGTCAGATCCGTACTCGTTGAACACACCGTTCACATCCGGATAGTTGCGCAGATGCTTGCTCATCTTCTGTCCATCGTCGCCGAGCACGATGCCGTGGCAGATCACGTTCTTGAACGCCGGCCGGTCGAACAGGGCGGTGGCCATGACGTGCAGCACATAGAACCAGCCGCGGGTCTGGCCGATGTACTCCACGACGTAGTCCGCCGGGAAATGCTGCTCGAAGTACTCCTTGTTCTCGAACGGGTAATGGAACTGGGCGAAGGGCATGGAGCCGGACTCGAACCAGCAGTCCATTACGTCTGTGATGCGGTGCATGTGAGACTTGCCAGTGGGGTCGTCGGGATTGGGGCGCGTGAGATTGTCGATATAGGGGCGGTGCATGTTGACTTTGCCCTCACCGTCGCGCGGGTAGTCACCAAAGTCCGCCTTCAGCTCATCGAGCGAGCCGTAGACATCCACACGCGGGTATGCAGGGTCGTCGGAAACCCAGACCGGGATGGGCGAACCCCAGAAACGGTTGCGCGAAATCGACCAGTCACGTGCGTTGGCGAGCCACTTGCCGAACTGGCCGTCCTTGACGTTGCCGGGGATCCAGTTGATCTCCTGGTTGTTGGCCAGCAGACGATCCTTGATCTTGGTGACGCTGACGAACCAGGAGGAGACCGGCTTGTAGATCAGCGGGGTGCCGCAACGCCAGCAGTGCGGGTAGGAGTGCACGTAGCTCTTCTCCTCGAAGAGCAGAGCGCGGCGTTCTTCGGGAACTCGCGCCAGCGGGCCGTCACCGTTGCGCAGGTTGCGCACAATGGGCATGTTGGCGTCGAACACATACATGCCCTCGTAGTCGGGGCAAGCGGAAGTGAAGTTGCAGCCGGCGTCGAGCACATCAATGGAATTGATGCCGTTGGCGTTGAGCGTATTCATATCGTCTTCGCCGTAGGGCGCCTGGTGCACCAAGCCGGTGCCTTCCACCGTGTCCACATAGTCGGCGGTGAGAATCTGGTAGGCGTTCGGGCCAGGCACATGGCCTTGCGATTCCGCCTCATCCCCTGCAAAGAAGGGGAACACCGGCCAGTAGCGCCAGCCGGCCATGTCGGCGCCCTTGAGCTCACGCACCACCTCGTAGTTCTCACCGAGCACCTTCTCGTAGTTGCTCACCAGTGGCTTGGCCAAGTAGAATTTCTTGCCCGCGAACTCGCCTTCAGTGGGTTTCACTTCCACGTAGTCGATGTCAGCGCCCACCACGATGAGGAAGTTCGTAGGCGTGGTCCACGGCGTGGTGGTCCAGAACACGGCGTAGGCGTCGTCCTCGTCGCGCAGCTTGACCGCCACAGCGACCGTGGTGTCCTGCTTGTCCTGATAGACGTCGTCGTCCATACGCAGCTCGTGGGCGGAAAGCGGCGTACGATCCTTGGGGCAGTAAGGCAGCACACGGTAGCCCTTGTACGCCAAGTCCTTGTCGTACAGCTGCTTGAACGCCCACATGACGGACTCCATGTAGTTGGTGTCCAGCGTCTTATAACCGTGCTCAAAGTCCACCCAGCGAGCCTGACGGTGCACATAGGCCTGCCATTCGTTGGTATACTTCAAAACGGACGTGCGGCATGCATCGTTGAACTTTTCGATGCCCAATTCCTCGATCTGATCCACCGACTCGATGCCGAGTTCCTTCTGTGCCTCCAGCTCGGCGGGCAGGCCGTGGGTATCCCAACCGAAGACGCGCTTGACTTTGCGGCCCTTCATGGTCTGGTAGCGCGGGATGACGTCTTTGGCATAGCCGGTCAGCAAGTGGCCGTAATGCGGCAGGCCGTTGGCGAAGGGCGGGCCGTCGAAGAAGACGAATTCGTTGTCGCTGTGGTCGCCGGATGGGTTGCGCTCCACAGACTTGTTGAACGTATCGTCCTTGTCCCAATAGTCGAGCACAGATTCTTCAAGTTTGGGGAAACTTGGGTTAGGCGCGACGCTCCCTTGCTGCCCGGCTGCCGCCTTTGGATATAGTGTGGAAGAATTGCCGGTTTCACTCATGTTGTGACTCCTCAACAAGCAGGTTGACATTACCTGCGAGGACGACGCAACCCGTTGCCGGACTGACCGCGGTACCACCCCGCTTGTCGCGCCTATTGCTTGCAGCTCGAGACCGGTTACTAGCCACCGTCTCGCGCCTCGTCGCAGCGCGACCGCTTGACCGGGCTCACGGGCCCTCCCGCCGGTTCTAGTAAGACGCGCACCGGTTCAAGCCCTGCGACTCGAACCCGCCCACGCCCGTTCTTCCGGAAACTCCCCGCTGATAGACGGATCAACACTTTGCTATGTAGCCTACCACCTCAGCCGGAACTCGTCCCCTATCCTGCCGAACCGTACCCACTATCGGTAGCCCTGCGCCGACGAAGCTTCTGCGCCTGACGAGTTGTGGACGGCACCAGACAGCGAGCGAAGGAATGACCCATGCCTATGCCGTACTCCGGTGCCGTCTGGTTGTGTAAATAGTTCATATGCCGAATGCAACGGATATAAGCTTCGCAGGAACGCATCATCGAGCAATGTGACCGAAAGGTACAAGAATTCGACACGCGGTGGATAAGTGGGCAACAATAAATCTGCTGTGTATATATCAAGAAATGCGTGCAAAACATTCATACTGCTACTGGCATCCAACTATCATACCGATTCGCGCTGGAGACGGTGAGCATCTTTTGCTTTCCAGTAGTCGCGCGCGGCATCAACCATCACCCTCATGGAAACCACGCGCACCGTACCACTCCCGAGCATGGCGGTGCTGACGGCATCTGGATGTTCGCGTTCGAACTGTTCGCCGAACTCGTTGAAATCATCGTAGGGCTCAAGCTCAGGCTGGGCGAACCGCACCCACACAGCTCTCCCCTGCTCGTCACGAACCTTGGCCGACTCGCTACCCAGCGACCTGCCGATAGTGGATTCAGCTAGGTGCAAGGCGGTGCACTTGTCATAACCGGTGCCCAGCATGACCACCTTGGCATCCACGTCGTAAAGTTTGCGCAAAGGGCTGTTGCTGCCAAACGGCACATCGAAGCGGTGCTCGTCATCCGCCTCACCGTCGGCGCAAACCTCTTGGGCAGCTGAACCCCATGCGGCGAACGAATACAACGGATGGCTGCTGCGCACGGTCGAATCAAGCGTGCGGAAATATTCCGGTACCGCCCCCATACCCGAGCATGGGGTCAGATCACGGTCAAACGGCGGTATCCCCTCACGAACTTTGTCCAGCAATGCCGGTGCCACCGATGGGTAGCCCCAGTCCGCAGGATCCGACCAGTCGGCGCTCTGCGTGGGCATGACGATCGTGCCGTGCGATACCACCGACTTCAGCGCGTTCACCACAGTCATAGCCGAGCCGGGAATAAAACCGAACGCACTCATTCTGGTGTGTATGATGCAGCTGTCGGTGGGCTCCAACATGGCGGCCAGGCACTCACGCAGCTCGTCGCCAGTAGTCACTTGCGTCACCTGTCGTTCGTACCACTGGTTCTCACTGGACGATGCAGCCTCTTCACTTGTGCCGGTGTTGATATCGGCCATAGTATTCTCCAACTTCTTTGTTTCTCATGCCGCCGCATCACACGCCCCACCCAAGTTAACGCCGCGGTATACCACATTGCACTTCAGTGTACCGGTTGCCCACCTCCACCATGCAAATCGACGTGACGCTTTCCGACGTCCCCTGCACTTCAGCGCACCCGCCACCCACCAACATCATGCCTGCGCCGGCTGCCTTAGTCTCCTTTTCGATACCGAGAACGGAGCCATGCGTATCATCACCAGCCCCCACATATGCCCATACCCCACACACTTCCGTTATGGGCACATTTCGCTCAGTTTTCGCCAAAAATCTGAACGAAACGTACCCACTACCGGAGAATCCACGGCTTCACGCCCACGACGGCACCGTTGCTTTCTGCAACCAATTCGAGTGACCGACCCGTGCACAGAAATATGCGGCACCGCTTACACATGGAGCCAGTGCCGCATATCCGTTCATTGTTAAACAGTGACGGAGCGCTTGTTAGCGAATATTGAGATCCGGTTCGCGATAGCCTGGGACCTGCACTTTGCACGAATCGATGGCGCGCTGCATCTCAGCTCCCTCACCGTCGCTCGACATTCCCGCCGACATACCGCCGCCCGGAATCTCCTTGCCTTCAGACATGCCGCCTTCGAAAACCACGTTGTTGTCGTCCTGAATCACCGCTGGCAGGCCCTGCCCCCGCAAACAATCGCGATAGCGCTCAGCGTCGGCTTTGCTCGAGGTGTTGGGTTTCCCTTTTGCGATTTCTTGAGCGGTCGGCCCGGTGACCTCTTTGCCGTCTACGAGCACCTTATCATCAGCGACAGTGATTCCAGATGCGGACTGCACCCATTGACCGATATCGTTGGCCGAAACTTTGGTGGCCGCCACGACCGACAGGAACGCGACAGCGCAGAGCGCCAGAGCCGCTACGATAGCCAATCGCGTACGCTTCTTCACCGTATTCTTCTTGATGTTGTGCATGATGTTACTCCTTGTACTTGGATTGTGTTGCACATCCCCAGTAAAGCCGACTCCATGTGAGCGCTACGTACATGCCGCCGTTACCCGACGCTCACCCACCACACTGAGAACGAGGCCGTGCGCA
Source organism: Bifidobacterium sp. ESL1133 (assembly GCF_058107325.1). Taxonomy (NCBI): domain Bacteria; kingdom Bacillati; phylum Actinomycetota; class Actinomycetes; order Bifidobacteriales; family Bifidobacteriaceae; genus Bifidobacterium; species Bifidobacterium sp. ESL1133. The sequence goes on from NZ_JBYLUI010000002.1 coordinate 252,350, forward strand.
TCATCACGCATGATTCATATATGCCCATACCCCACACACTTCCGTTATGGGTACAGTTCGATCACTTTCCGCCAAGAATCTGAACAAAACGTACCCACTACCGGAGAACCCACGGAAAGGTGCGTACAGTTCAATCACTTTCCGGCGATAATTTGAACGAAATGTACCCATTACCAGAGAACCCACGGAAAGATGGGTACAGTTCAATCACGTTGCAGCAATAATTTGATCGAAGCATACCCCCGAGCAGAAAGCCCAGTGATTGCCTTCCCACCATTACTCAGATATCCCTTCATCTACCCAAATCCAGGAGCTATAGATGCTTGACATACCAACGTCCGCAATCCTTTACCTCACGTAAAAATGGTTGCCTTCCAGCGTACAGGGAACGCTGTAAAACAGCATCGTTGGCGGCATTATCCACGCATCCAATTACTCGCACTCGGACACGCGCACATCGGGAAAGCGAATCGTCGCGCAGAACGCAGTAGGGCTTGGATAAGAAAACACCACAGACACTCCCAGCGCTTGCGCGATTTGCTGCACGATAGAAAGCCCCAAACCGTGCCCGGGACGGCCTGACATGCGGGTGAGGCTGCCGCGATAAAACGGCTGGGCGAGTTGGGTTTGCAGCTGCGGGGCCGAAGACGAATCCGGAACGATATCCGTCGTATTTTCTATCGTCAGCGACAGTGCGCCAACATCAGCGTCATCTTGCCCGGCAGCGCTTATGCCATCGGTCGATACGCATATCCGCCCGTCGTCAACGTTATATGCCACGGCGTTGCGAATCAGATTGTCGAGCAGAATATCGAGATAGTCCGGGCTGGTACTCACCTCCACGTCGGCAACACCGCTCATATCCACCACAATGTGCTTCTTGGCTATTTCCCCGCGGCAATTTTCCAGTATTGCGTTCAGACACTCGCGCAGCGAGACTCGGCTCGTGTCCAACTCTTCGGAAACGCTCCGTTCACTCACGCGCGACAGTGTCAGCAGGCTCTCGATGAGATGCGCGCTCTTATGATTGGCGGCGATGGCACGATGCACCGTCGGCTCCACGTCCTCGCTCAGACGGTGCTGGCTGACCAGCGATTCCAGGCTTGTGCCGATGGTGGCCACCGGGGTCTTCAGCTCGTGCGCGGCATTGCGCGCGAAGTTGCGCTGCCGGCTGGAGGCCTGATCGATACGGGAGAGCATGCCGTTGAGTGAATCGGCCAGATCGTCCACTTCGTCGCCGCCCCGGGCGGAGAGGCGCGTCACCTCAATTCTGGCGCCTGGGGACGCGCCGTCCAGCCGCGCGGCTTGGGCGCTGACCGAACCCAACCGCGCCGTCATACGCCCGGAAAGCGACCACACGAGCGCGAGCGCCAGCACGGAAAACACTGCGAAAATGGCGAGCGACCAGTATTGCATGCTGCGTACGATGGAATCCTTGGCGTCGATGACCGCGCCTTTGACGACGCCGTCGCGACTATCCACCACGTACGAGCCGGCAGGGCCGCAATCGCTGCCGCTGCACACCGTCGCGCTTTTGGGGTCGGCTGGCGCTCCCCTCGCGCCGTCGCCGGCTTTCCCTTCCCACATCGCATTGGAATCGGTGCCGGAGTTGGTGACGCTGTCTGCGCTGGAACCAGTGTCAGCACTGCCCTCGCTACCGCCGGTTTCGCCGTCGATTTTGCCGCTGGTCTTACCAGCTTCGCCGCCGTCACCGACGGAGTCTCCCTTACTCTCTACCGAGATGCTCATCTGCGAGATTTCCTGATTGAACGCGTGGTTCAGCAGCGCGTTCTGCACGACGACCACCAGCGCCATCATGACCAGAAACAGCGCGCCCATGCCCAGAGCAAGCTTGACGCGCAGGCTAATGCGGCGGCCGTGTTTCGGGGTTGCGGTGATACCGGAGGTTAGGTCAGAACCGGCGCTTGCGTCGGAACCAGAGGTTGCGCTAGAACCGGCGCCAGACGCACCGGAACTCACGCCCGGCCTGGGCATGCCGTCGGCTGCTTTCTGCGTCATGGTATGCGGTACCCCTGCCCTCGGCTCGAAACGATGATACCGGCATCCGGCAGTTTGCGGCGAAGCCCGTACACAGCCGTCTTCACCACCTCATATTGCGCGCCGTCGCTCGGCTCCCACAACAGATCGAACAGTTCCGCAGTGCTGACAAAACCACCGTCGGCGTGCATCAGCTCTTCAAGCAGCGCATACTCTTTCGGCGTCACATACACCGGCTGCCCGTCGCAATAGACCAATCGTCTGGCGGTGTCTACGCTGAGCCTGCCACGCTCGAGCACCACGGCAGCACCCGAGGTCTCTCTTCTGCACAGCGCGCGAATCCTGGCGAGCAGTTCCGGGTAGGCGAACGGTTTGGGAAGGTAGTCATCCGCGCCCATATCCAGCCCTTGGACACGGTCGTCGATGCTGCCGGCTGCGGTCAGCATCAGTACTTTGGCGGGGATGCTCAGCCGTTTGAGCGTGTTGAGCACTTCGTCACCGCTCAAGACCGGCAGGTCGCGGTCGAGCAGGAGCAGATCCGGCTCATCCTGTGTCACCGCAGTGAGCGCTTCCACTCCCGTGGCTGCCACCCTGGTGCGGTAGCCTTCGTGGTTGAGCGCATCCTGCAGCACGGCCGCAAGGTCGGGGTCGTCTTCCACAATCAGAATTTTTGCCATGCTTCACCTTACCTGACGTGCACTTTATACACCATTGTGTCTCAGCAAGGTAACGGTTGGGTAAGCTTGGCGAACGTACTGATATTCCGCACCCGTTCGCCGGGCAGGCTCACGGAGCAAAACTTCAGTATGCGCGTGTTCCCACATTCGTTCAGCATTGCCTTGGGGTGGAGTCGAGACCCTAGCAAACCGCCTTTTCCTCGCGCTTGGGGCTCAGCATAGATGCCACCAGCACAATGAACGCGTTAATGACCAGCGCAATGAACATGTTGCGGAACGAACCCACCTTCAGAGCACCTCGCGCCGCACCGAACACCAACAGCCCCAAAGCCAGGCCGGCCGCTCCCACAGCCGTCATCATGCTCAGGGAGTGTGCGCGCCCCTGCAGGCCACCCGCCTGCGAAGCGACCGTCTGCAACGGGGCACCCAGCAGCGCACCGAGCCCCACGCCCAGCAGCACAAGGGTGAACTTGGCTATGGTCTTGTTCTCCACAGTCACCACCATGCACAACGTCGCTACAACGACGACAGCCGACGCCACTATCAGCGCAGTTCGCGCGCCACTCTTGTCGTTCATCACACCGCCGAGCCAGGCGCCCAGCAGCGCGCCAAGCCCCACATGCAACAACAGCAGGGCCGCAGCCTTGGGCTTCATAAGGAACACGGTCTGCGCGTAGGTGGGAACATAGGCCAGCACCGCCACCATCATGCCGCCCAAGAAAGCAATCGCCAGCAATACCACATAAAACTTGCTGCGGAACAAGTCGCGGAACACAAAGGGCACATCGTGTCCAGCTCGGCCGTCATTGCCATCTCGCCCATCCTGGTTCCGGGCACTGCCAGTTCCACTGTCGAGACGCCACCATGCCAGGGCGAACACCACCAGCATCAGCAGCGGCACCGCTTTGTAGAACATCCGCCATGCGTCGGCCTTGACCAGCAGCGCACCGCAGACGAGCGGAGCGACCACGAGCGCAACGCCGGACACCATGCCGATCACTGACATCTTACGGCCTTGCTGATTGTCGCCGGCACGCTCAAACGCCACTTTCGACGCAATAACAAGGACACCGCTCGCACCAATGCCCTGCAGGAGACGGCCCAGCAAAACGAGCACATAATTCGGCGCAATCGCCACGACCAGACAGCCGATAATCCACAGTGCCGCATCGATGAGCACGACGCGCTTGGCACCGTATTTGACGGACAATGGAGCCACTGCAAGAACACTCACTGCCATGCCGAGCGCATACACACCGATAAACCACAGCACGTTCGAGAACGAAACGCCGAACGTGCGGCTTACTGCGGGGAATACAGCGAGCGCTGCGCCGAATTCCAGTTGCGTGACAAATACCATGAGAACGTATGGCCACATCGACGTGCGTTGTTCACTGCCGCTGGCTTGCACTCGGGGCTCTTGCGTCTCACTCACCGCTGAACTCTTACTCATATCACCCTCCGGGTGTTGTCCATCAATTCTCTCTGAGCGTAGAATAGATTGCTCCAAAAAGCAATGCTTTCTGCGCATTTTAGGAAATCATGCACATTGTTCGCTCTTCAACACCCGGATTCGGCAGGTCCAGTACGACGTTCGCCACCCCTGCCCGTTCAAGGCAAAGGTGGCGAACAGCGAACTCGGACGTGATCAGGCGGCGTATTTTGCCGGGTCGGCGGCAAAACTGTCGGCGCAGCCCTGAGCGCAGAAATAGTAGGTCTTGCCTTGGTATTCCTGGCTTGCGGCAGCAGTCTTGGGGTCGATCATCATGCCGCATACAGGGTCTTTGACAGTGCTTGTCTCAGTGTTCATGTTCATAGGAGTTCCTTTCTCGAACTGTTCTGATTGTTGGGATTGTTTGAGCGCTGATGCGTCGGATGACACGTCGGCACGTTGGAGCGAGGAGACCGGACCTGCGTCGCGAGCGCCACTGGCCACATTCCCATCATATTCGGAGCCTGCGGATTGCGATACACTCCGAGTACCGTCGGATTGCGCAGCGACCGCATGCCGCCCGCCGGTCGCCCCGGCTTGGCGTACATTCGCTTCGTCAAGCGTCCGCCGCCTGGCAAAAGCGAGGCGCCTAGGCGTTACGCTCGCTGGGTCGAAACGGTTGAGCCTGCTGGCGTTCAAGACCACTGACAGTGAAGAGAACGCCATGGCGGCACCTGCGATCATGGGACTGAGCGTCACATGGAAGAACGGGTACAGCACACCCGCCGCCACCGGTATGCCGATAGCGTTGTATCCGAATGCAAAGCCCAGGTTCTGCTTGATGTTGCGCATTGCGGCGCGAGAAAGGTCGACGCTGGTCACCACGCCCTGCAAGGAGCCGGAAACCAGCGTGATATCCGCGGCTTCAATGGCCACGTCGGTGCCGGTGCCGATGGCAAAACCAATGTCGGCCTGAGCCAATGCAGGCGCATCATTGATGCCGTCGCCAACCATGGCCACCATACGCCCCTGCCGCTGCAACCGTTCCACTTCAGCAGCCTTGCGTTCCGGCTTCACGCCAGCCACCACACTGGTGACACCGACTTGATTCGCCACGGCGCGGGCAGTGCGCTCGTTGTCTCCGGTCAGCATGACCACGTCAATGCCACGATTCATCAGCGACCGTACCGCCTGAGCCGAATCGGGTTTGACGGTATCCGCCACACTCAACACGGCCACCGTCTGCCCGTCAAGGGACAGCAGCACCGGAGTCTCTCCACGCTCAGCGCTCTGCCGCATCACCTGTTCAGCATGGCCAGAAGCCCCCGTATCGACTCCCGGTTCGATCAGTTCTGCGTTGCCGATCATCACACGCCGTCCGTCAACCCGCGCCGATACTCCGCCACCGGGAATAGCTTCGAATGATTCTGCCGGCTGAATCTGCAGACCAAGTTCCTGCGCGGCGACCAGCACAGCCTGGGCGAGCGGATGTTCAGAACGCTGCTCAGCAGATGCGGCAATACGCAACACTTCATCCTCGCTCAATCTTTCGCCATTCGCACCGTCGCCCAGTCCCCAGTCGCCGAGCACCTGCACACCCACCAATCGTGGTTTTCCTTGGGTGATGGTGCCGGTTTTGTCAAGCACTATGGTGTCGATGCCGCGCACTGTCTCAAGAGCAGCAGCCGAACGGATAAGCACACCGAACCGTGCAGCCTTGCCCGTAGAGATAGTGACGGATAGCGGCGTGGCAAGACCGAGAGCGCAGGGGCAGGCGATGACCAGCACAGCCACCGCTGCCACCAACCCGTGCACCCCTTGCGGCGCAGGCCCCCATATCCACCAGACCACAAACGTCCAAATGGCAATGAGCATGACTCCCGGCACAAAATAGCCGGAAATGCGATCCGCCAACCGCTGGATGGGCGCTTTTGAGGTTTGCGCGGCACGCACCAAACCGATGATTTGCGCCAGCATCGTTTCCTCGCCCACCTTGGTAGCTCGGTACATGAATGATCCCGTGCCGTTCATGGTGGCTCCGGTCACCTCGCTGCCAATTGTCTTCTCTACCGGCATGGGTTCTCCGGAAATCATCGATTCATCGACGCTGGACTCGCCTTCCAACACCACACCGTCCACCGGCAGCTGCTCACCAGGGCGAATAAGGATGACATCCCCCACTGCGACTTGATCAATAGGTACCTCGAGCGGTGCGTCATCGCGCAGCACACGAGCACGTTTCGGCTTCAGCCCGATAAGCGCACGAATGGAGTCCCCGGTGCCCAGCCTGGCATAAGCCTCCATCAACTGGCCGACAAGCATGAGGGTGATGATGGTGCCCACAGTTTCAAAATACGGTTCCCGAGCGTCAGCCGGCAGTATGCCCGGAGCAACCATTACCACCACACTGTAGCCATAGGACGCAGCCGTGCCGAGCGCTACCAGCGAGTTCATTTCGGGGGAACGGTGCGCGAGCGCCAGCCAGCCGGTGCGGTGGATAGGCCAGCCGGAATAGAACATGACCGGGGTGACAAGCGCAAACTGCACCCATGGGTTGAGGAAGAAACGAATGATGCCGTCCGGTATCCAACCATGCATCCACATATGGAACATAGCGAAGACGAAAACGGGAAGCGTACATACGACAGCTACGAGGAGACGGCGTTTGAGTACCGCTATCTCGCGGCGCCGTTCGCTGTCATCACCTGTGACCAATGGCTGAGAACCCTCTGATTTCATACTGCAACACCCCATTTCCACATCTTAGACAATCCCAAGCACCCACCTGGAACCGTCACATCTTGATACATCCTGATACATCCTGATACATCTGAACTCGCCTATGCCGTCACTGCTCAGGCAGGACCTTGACCATGCCGTGCAGCATGTTCATACCGCAGGCATAGGGCAGGTCACCCTCGTGGGTCGGCGTAAATTCGACCACGGTCTTTTGGAACGCCGGCAGCATCCGATCGATTCCCAGATCGGAGAACACGACGTGCGACGAACACTCGCCATCCTCCTGACGGTCGAATTCCAACCGAACCGGAGTTCCGGCATGCACTTCCACCGTCTGCGGCGTATAACCGCCTTTCACTACAATGCGGGCAGTCTGCACGCCGCCTTGACGTTGCGCCTGTTCAGAGCGGCGAGGCGCAAAGAAATACCACACTATGAACACTGTGAGCAGCAGCGCCGCCACAACCACTACCGTATTGCCAATCACTTGCACTGCCATAATCGCCTCATTCCATCTGTCCCGATCAACAATACTATACCCCCCAGGGGTATTCAAGGGCAAGCGATTCCCACCCTCTTTCCGCAACAACACGCCCCACACACGTCCACTATGCGGGCGCAGCCGGCGCGCAGCAACGATGTACGCTACATTGAAATCATGCAAATGCGCTCACATAACATCATGACCGGCCGTATGTTCGCCGGCGCCCGAGCACTCTATCGCGCCGCAGGCGTGGCAGGAGACGACTTGGGCCGCAAACCCATCGTCGCCATCGCCAACTCGTTCTCCGAGTTCGTTCCCGGGCACGTCCACCTCAACAAGGTAGGACGCTTGGTGTCCAAGGCTGTTAAAGAGGCCGGCGGCATTCCGCGCGAATTCAACACCATCGCCGTGGACGACGGCATCGCCATGGGCCACACCGGCATGCTGTACTCACTGCCAAGCCGCGACATCATCGCCGATGCCATCGAATACTCCGTCAACGCGCATTGCGCCGACGCACTCGTATGCATTTCCAACTGCGATAAAATCACTCCGGGCATGCTCATGGCTGCGCTTCGCCTCAACATCCCCACCATCTTCGTCTCCGGCGGCCCCATGGAAGCCGGAAGCACCGAACTGTCAGACGGCAGCGAACTGACCACCGATCTCATCGACGTGATGTACGCCTCCGCCGACGACAACGTCTCCGACGAGGACCTGCTCGCCTATGAGAAGACCGTATGCCCCACCTGCGGGTCGTGCGCCGGCATGTTCACCGCCAACTCCATGAACTGCCTGACGGAAGCCTTGGGACTGGCGCTACCGGGAAATGGAACCACGTTGGCCTCACACGGCTACCGCAAGCAGCTCTTCGAACGCGCCGGACACCAAATTGTCACTCTGGCCCACCGCTATTACGACGAAGACGACGACTCCGTTCTGCCGCGCAATATCGCCACGAAGCACGCCTTCGAGAACGCCATGACGATGGACGTGGCCATGGGCGGATCAACCAATACCGTGCTGCACATCCTAGCCGCCGCCCAGAGTGCCGACGTAGACTTCACACTCGACGACATCGAACGCATCAGCCACACTGTGCCGTGCATCTGCAAAGCCAGCCCTTCCGGTGATTGGGAAATCACCGACGTGCACCGGGCCGGAGGCATCTGCGGTATCCTCGGCGAACTGGATCGCGCCGGCAAACTCCACCAAGACGTGCATTCCGTAGACTATCCCAGCCTGCAAGCCAAGCTCGCCGATTGGGACATCATGCGCGAAACCTGCCTGCCTGAAGCCAAAGAGTTCTACCGCGCCGCCCCAGGCCACATCACCTCCCCCGAGCCGTTCACCCACGAGACGCTCGCGGACGGTCTGGACACCGACCGCGTGCACGGCGCCATCAACGACATCGACCACCCAGCAGTCAAAGAGGGCGGTCTGGCGATTCTACGCGGCAATCTCGCTCCGGACGGATGCGTGGTCAAAACCGCCGGTGTGCCCGAGAACATCTGGAAGTTCCACGGGCCGGCGCGCATCGTCGAATCCCAGGAGCAGGCCGTCGAAGTCATCCTTGGCGACAAGCTCAAAAAGGGCGAGGCTCTGGTCATCCGCTATGAAGGCCCCAAGGGCGGTCCAGGCATGCAGGAAATGCTCTACCCCACCTCGTTCGTCAAAGGAAAAGGCATCGGCAAAGATGTGGCACTGATTACCGACGGCCGCTATTCCGGTGGTTCCTCAGGACTGTCCATCGGCCACGTAGCACCGGAAGCCGCCAACAAGGGCCCCATCGCCCTGATTCGCGACGGCGATATGATTGACATCGACATTCCTGCTCGCACCATCAACGTGGAATTGAGCGACGAACAGTTCGCCGAGCGCCGCCGGGAACTGGAGGCCGGCGACGGCTACGTGGCTCACCGCGACCGCAAGGTCTCTCAAGCCCTCAAGGCTTACGCCGCATTTGCTCGGTCTGCCGACAAGGGCGCCACACGCGACCCCGAGCTCATCAATCAGCTCAGCGGTTTGGCATAAGCTGAGGCGCAGCATAACGCAAGAGGAGGGTTTCCATATGGTATGGATACCCTCCTACTCTATGTGGTAGCAGCTTCTACCTACCGGTATTGGGGAATGTAGGGCATCGCCAAATCGGCACCGTGGCCGGTTCACTAAGCCATCACCGGCAGGCATAACGGCCGCAGCTTAAGTAGACCGCAACTCACTATTCCTCAATCTATTTCCCAGTCTATTCCTCAATGCCATACTCTTGTGCAATAATGCGCCACAATTCGTCGGCCGCATGCTCAACGGTGTCGTTAGTGATGACGACATCAAATTCCCGTTCAGCCGCCATCTCAACTTTGGCAGTCTCCAAGCGCCGCGCCTGCTGCTCCTCACTCTCAGTTCCTCGACCAACCAAACGATGCACCAACTCGTCATAGCTGGGCGGCGCAATAAACACGAACACAACCTCCAAATTGAGTTCAGCGGCACGCTGCTTCACACGCCGCGCACCTTGCAAATCAATTTCCAGAATGGTGGGGATATTCTGCGCCAAATGGTCGAGCACCGGCTGCAACGGAGTACCATACCGAGCCATACCATGCACGGTGGCCGTCTCCAAGAACCATCCTTGACTTTCCTTCTCGAGGAACTCCGCCTCGCTCATAAACCAGTAGGTCTTACCGTTCTCTTCCCCGGGGCGAGGCTCGCGCGTGGTTCCAGACACCGATACCCACACCTGCGGGTGCGATGCGCGCAGTTGCGCCTCAACCGTGCCTTTGCCCACGGCGGTCGGCCCGCTCAGCACAATAAGCCTCCCCCGAGGCTGCGCACCCATCTGTCCGGCACCTTGCATCGGCTGTTCCATCTCACTCACCCGTTCCTGCTTTCCATACCAATTGTTGAACTCAAGTCTACAAATTACAAGGAATAAACGCCCCGCATGACACACCCATTGCAATGCCTGCTCCGGCAGACGCATTTATCCATCCTCGACGCGCATTCCCTTATGACACACTCCCTCCAATTCGCTCTCTTGACTTCGAGTGCGCTTAAAGAGTTAAAGTGGAATATCTGAACCATTCATCATGCATTCGCCATGGGAGGAAAGCATATGACCAATATCATCATCTTGGGCGCGTACGGGCAGATTGCCAGACTGGTACGCCAACGTCTGCTGCTCGAAACCGACGCCCACCTCACCTCGTACTTGCGCGATTCCACGCGCATTGACGATGCCGATCCGTCACGCGAAACCGTCGTCGAAGGCGACGTGAACGATTACGCTACGCTCGTTGCAGCCATGCAAGGCCAGGATGTGGTCTACGCCAATCTTGGAGGACAGTTCGAACCAATGGTGGCCAACATCGTCAAAGCCATGGACGAGACCGGCGTAAAACGACTCATTCATGTGACCGGCCTCGGCCTGTACTTTGAAGTTCCCGGTGAGTTCGGCCAGTGGGTTGAGGAAAGCTGCGGCAAGGCAGTGATGGACGATACCCGACGTGCCGCAGCCGTCATTGAAGACTCCGACCTGAACTACACCATCATTCGCGCCGCCTACATGGACAACGAAGACGACACAAACTATGAGCTGACGCAGAAGGGCGAGCCATTCCGCGGCACCACTATTTCACGTGCCTCGATTGCCGACTACATCATGCGTCTGGTAGCTGATCCGACGCTCGACAACCATGCCAGTGTAGGCATTGATCGCCCAGGCACCGACGGCGACCGGCCCATGTGGTGAGCCTTACGCATGCCAACAACCACCATAACTGACAGCTCTGCAGCAATCGTCATCATCAGACCTTCTACCCACTGAGTTCGTTCAGTAGGGACGAATACGCACATACACACAAACTGGAATAGTGAAAATGGCTTGATACCAACAACACACAATAAGCAATCATCCCAATATTGCTCAAAACGTCCCTATTGAATGACTCTGCACGATAACAAGGACTTCAACAACCCTGTATGAAGGTTATTGAAGTTCTTTTCGTTCCGTGAGTACTTTTTCACAAGTCCTGGCGATAGCCTGATATGAGCAACGCTGAAAACTCGCCATTCTCATATTCGCTAACACGCAATACTCCTGTCAAAGCACTCACGGAACGAAACACGGGCATCACTGCGTCTACTGCTGCCCGGCAAAGAGATGCGCGGCATGCTCCTGAATACTCATCACCTGGTAGTCATCAGCTTTCACTGCCTCAATGGCCAGCAGCACCGCAAGAAACTCGGTGACCGTGGTGAACTGAGGCACATCCGCAATCACCGCCGCAGCACGAATGGCATAACCGTCTGAGCGCGAGTCGCGACCCGAAGGCGTGTTGAGCACCATATCGATCTTCCCGTCCTCAATCATCTGCACCGGGTTTTGCCCGATGGCATCCGCCCCGTACCGTTCGCGCAACGCACACTCAGCCTCGATCGAAGAGGAAATCTTGCTCACCACCTTCGATTCGATGCCGTATCGTTGCAGCACGGAGGCGGTGCCTTCGGTGCAGCATAGCGTGAAACCGAGCTCCTGCAAACGCACAGCGATAAGCGGCAGCTGTCGTTTGTCAGCGTCCGCCACCGACAGGAACACATTGCCCGTGACCGGCAGACCACCCGGGTAGGCAGCCAGCTGACTCTTGGCAAAGGCATGAGGGAAGTCCCGGTCGAAGCCCATCACCTCGCCAGTGGAATGCATCTCCGGCCCCAGCAGCGTGTCGACAGAACGACCGGCCTGAGTACGGAACCGCTTGAACGGCAGTACAGATTGCTTGACCGCCACCTGCTGACCATCATGCATGGTGCCTCCGTCGCCTTGAGGCAACAGCAGACCACGCCGGCGCTGATCGGCGACAGACTCCCCCACCATGATGCGCGAAGCCGCCTTGGCGAGCGCCACACCGGTGGCCTTGGACGCAAAGGGAATGGTACGTGAAGCACGCGGATTGGCTTCGATCACATAGAGTGTATTGGCCATGTACGCGAACTGCACATTAAGCACACCTTGCACACCGCAGCCTTGGGCTATGGCGAGGGTGGCGGCACGCAGACGTTCGATCTGATCGTCGGAAAGCGTGCTCGGAGGTAGCGTGCAAGCGGCGTCTCCAGAGTGCACACCAGCCTCCTCCACGTGTTCCATGATGCCGCCGATGTAGAGTTCAGTGCCGTCGTAGAGCGCGTCCACGTCAATTTCGATGGCATCTTGGAGGAACTTGTCGATGAGCAACGGCGAAGGCAGCCTGCCTGAGACAACCGTATCCGACTGGGCTTGCGCCAGGGCACGATTCACATAGGTTTGCAGCTGGGCGTCGTCGTAGACGATTTCCATACCACGTCCGCCCAGCACATAGCTGGGGCGCACCAAAACGGGATAGCCGATATCGTGGGCGGCCTTTCGCGCTTCGTCGAGGCTCAGTGCCGTGCCGTACCGCGGCGCATTGAGACCCTCCCTGCGCAGTACCTCACCGAACAGTTCACGGTTTTCCGCCAGGTCGATGGACTCCGGGCTGGTACCCAAAATCGGAACGCCAGCGGCCTTGAGTCGTGCCGCCAAAGAGAGCGGTGTTTGACCGCCGAGCTGCACGACAACACCTTTGACCGGCCCAAGCTGCAGCTCTGCCTCGTAGATTTCCATCACGTCTTCGAAGGTGAGCGGCTCGAAGTAGAGCCTGTCGGACATGTCGTAGTCAGTGGAGACAGTTTCGGGATTGCAGTTGACCATGATGGTGTCAAAGTCTTGCCCCAGCTCCTGCACCGCATGCACGCACGTGTAGTCGAACTCGATGCCTTGTCCAATACGGTTGGGACCGGATCCCAAAATAATGACGGCTTCACGTTTGCGTTGTTCCAGCTCGCTCTCGTCGGCGTAGCAGGAGTAGTAGTACGGTGTGGCCGCGTCGAATTCGGCGGCGCATGTGTCGACGGTCTTGTAGACCGGGCGCAACCCGTAGCGTTGACGCAACTGGCGAATCGTCTCCTCGCCTTCGTCGCCCAAGTAGCGCAGATGGGCGATCTGGAGGTCGGAGAGGCCGGCGCGTTTGGCTTGCCTCAGCAATGCCGGGGAAAGCGTTTCGGTGTAGCGCACTTCAATGGCGGTTCGGTTGATGAGCGCGAACTGGTTGAGGAACCATGGGTCGATCTTCGTGGCATCAAAGAGCTGTTCGACACTCGCCCCGCCCCATAGCGCGCGTTGGATCTGCAAGTACCGGTGCTCGGTGGGAGTACGCATCTGCTCGAGCAACTGCGCCACTTCCGCCTCGTCAGGTTTTGGCCCATCCCAGGAGAAGCCCATATGGCGTTTGTCTATGGACCGCATGGCTTTGCCCAATGCCTCCTGGAAGTTGCCGCCCAACGCCATCGCTTCTCCCACCGACTTCATGGAAGTGGTGAGCGTGGGATCAGCCTCCGGGAATTTCTCGAAGGTGAAGCGCGGCACTTTGGCCACCACATAGTCGATGACCGGTTCGAAGCTGGCCGGTGTGGAACGGGTGATGTCGTTGTCGATTTCGTCGAGCGTATAGCCCAAGGCCAGTTTGGCTGCGATCTTGGCGATGGGGAAACCGGTGGCTTTGGAGGCCAAAGCCGACGACCTGGAAACGCGCGGGTTCATTTCGATGACGATGATGCGGCCGTTGACCGGGTTGATGGCGAACTGAATGTTGCAGCCGCCCGTGTCGACCCCCACACCGCGGATGATGGCGATGCCGATGTCTCGCATGCGCTGATATTCCCGGTCCGTCAGAGTGAATGTAGGAGCCACAGTGATCGAATCGCCGGTATGCACGCCCACCGGGTCGACGTTCTCGATGGGACATACGACCACTACGTTGTCGTTGCGGTCGCGCATCAGTTCAAGCTCGTACTCCTTCCAACCTTCGATGCCTTCTTCGATAAGCACTTCGTCAGTAGGTGAATCGTGCAGGCCGGCACCCGCGATGCGGTGCAGTTCGTCTTTGTCATGAGCGATGCCCGAGCCCAGGCCTCCCATGGTGAAGCTGGGGCGCACCACCACCGGGTATCCGCCCAGACATTCCACCACGGCGTCCACTTCCTCCATGGTGTGCGCTACGTCGGAACGGGCAGATTCGGCTCCGGCCGCCTCGACGACCTGCTTAAACTGTTCGCGGTCTTCACCGCGGTCGATCGCCTCGAGCGAAGCCCCGATGAGTTCCACATGGTACTTGTCGAGAATGCCTTGCTCCCCCAACGCTTTAGCAGCGTTCAGCGCAGTTTGTCCGCCAAGAGTCGGCAGCAGCGCATCAGGCCGTTCCTTGGCTATGATGCGTTCAAGGATGGCCGTGTCAATGGGCTCGATGTAGGTGGCATCGGCCATCTCCGGATCGGTCATGATGGTGGCCGGGTTCGAGTTGACGAGGATGACCCTTACGCCTTCCTCGCGCAGCACCCGGCAAGCCTGAGTGCCGGAATAGTCGAATTCTGCCGCCTGCCCGATGACGATCGGACCGGAGCCGATCACCATGACCGACGAAATATCACTTCTCTTAGGCATCGTTACTCCCCTTGGTGTTCCGCACCGTTGGACTGGCCGTCCATAAGCGCGACGAATCGGTCGAACAGATATGAGGCATCGTGTGGACCTGCGGCAGCCTCAGGATGATACTGAACAGAAAGGGCCGGAATGTCTAAACATTCCAGCCCTTCCACGACATTGTCGTTCAAATCAACGTGGGAAACACGAACTCTGCCGTAACGCCCATCGGCGAACGGCGCATCCACATCCTCACCAATCGGTGCATCCACGGCGAACCCGTGATTATGCGCCGTAATTTCAACTTTGCCGGTACGCAGGTTCTTCACCGGCTGGTTCACACCGCGATGCCCGAATTTGAGCTTGTACGTGCCAAAGCCCAATGCTCGGCCCAACAGCTGGTTGCCGAAGCAAATACCAAAAAACGGCAAGCGCGCGTCAAGCACCTGGCGCAACAATGCCACTTCACGGTCGGCGGTGCTTGGATCTCCTGGGCCGTTCGAGAAGAACACACCATCGGGGTTGAGCCGTTCGATGTCTTCCATAGTGGAACTGGCAGGCAACACGTGCACACGGCAGCCACGCTCAGCCAGACGATGTGGCGTCATTGCTTTGATGCCCATATCCAAGGCAGCTACAGTGTGCAGGGGCTCTTTGCCCTCCCATTGCCCGGCAGGCTCGACCGTATATGGCTGCGAGCAGCTCACTTCGTCGCTCAGATTGGCGCCTGCCATGCCAGGCGACTGGCGCACCACCTCAACCAGCGATTCCACCGAACGCTCATTACCGTTGGAATCCAGGCGCACACGGCCAGAAAAAACGCCGGCCCGCATAACGCCTGCCTGCCGCAGATGTCGTGTGAGTCGGCGAGTGTCGATACCTGAAATACCAACAATTCCTTGTTTTGCCAATTGGTCTTCCAACGGGTCTTGCGCCCTCCAATTACTGACGCATGGGCTGGGTTCACGAACCACATACCCAGCCACCCATATGCTTGGCGACTCTTCGTCTTCCCTGTTCACACCGGTATTGCCGATGTGAGGAAACGTCTGTACCACAATCTGACGGTCATAGCTAGGATCGCTCAGAGTCTCCTGATAGCCGGTCATGCCGGTGTTGAAAACAATTTCTCCAGTTACTTGGCCTACCGCACCGTAAGCGTTCCCGGTGTACACTTCGCCATCTTCAAGTACAAGCAAAGCATCCATTGGGGAACGACTTCCAGCTGCAGTGGCGTTGGTGTCGTGATAACTCACCTATACCCCTTTTCACAGCGGACATTCTGGTCTAGTGTAGCGAGGTGCTGCGATTTCGCTCACAGTGACGGAGTTTCAGTCGCTATCCGACTGGCTCTCATCGTCGCTGCTCCAGTCCATCGGCTTGCCGTCTCCCCTACCGGAAACGCCGCCGGAGGTAAGGAACCCGGGAGCGGTCGGCGCGTGGAGCGCCGCTTCTTGGCGACGCTGTGCCTCACGTTCCTGCTCTGCCTTGGCTATACGTTCCAGTGCTGCATCCTTGTCGTTACTCAGCGCGCTGAGCAGACCGTGAATGAAGGCTGGAGATTCGTCGTCGCACAGCGACTTGGCCAAGCCAAGAGCCTCATCAATGGCCACACGGTCCGGAACTTCGGCATTGAACAGTATCTCCCAAGCGGCCACTCGCAAAATATTGCGATCAACCACCGCCATACGTTCCAGGCTCCACTTTGTCGAATGCTCGTCGAGCGCATCGTCGATGTCATCTTCATGCTCGGCAACACCGCGCACAATGTCAATGGCATACTGCGGCAGCGGGGTCTGCGCCCCTGGCTGAGCGATGCGTTCCTCGAGCAATGAGACGATGTCCTGATCTTTCTCATCCGCCTCGTACAGTGTGTTCAGCGCCCGCTTGCGCGCAGTGGAACGTGCCATGTCACCTCTACCTCTTAAAAATGCGTGTAAACAATGTTTCCCATGAGCCACCCGGCTCACGGGAAACGATATGCGCGAGTGCGTCGCGCGCAAATACTGTTGTGTGACAGTTGCACACCAACATTGCTCTACCGGCCGATCTCACGTTTGTACGTACGAGACGCAAAACGCATCAGCAACAGATAAGATTCGAAGTGCAGCCGTACAACGGCATTTCCTTCAGCAACCTGTTCCTGCACCGGCAGCAAGTGCGATATGCCTCAATCAGCTGTTTTCGCGGCCCAGGTATGAACCGTCGCGCGTATCAACCTTTACCTTCTCACCTTCGCCGACGAAGAGCGGCACCTGAATCTCAGCACCGGTCTCGACCGTTGCTGGCTTGGTACCTGCGTTGGAACGGTTGCCCTGCACGCCAGGCTCTGTAGCGGTGACCGTGAGCACCACTGAAGCCGGGAGTTCAACGCTCAGAGGGGTGCCGTCGTGGAAGCTGACGATGCAATCCGTGCCTTCCAGCAGGAACTTGGCCTGATCGGCGACGAGGGTCTTGGGGATGTTGACCTGATCGTAGGTCGTCATGTCCATGAAAACGAAGTTATCGCCTTCGTCGTACGAATACTGGAGCGTACGGTTGTCGACAGTCTCGAACTCCATCTTCATGCCGGCGTTGAAGGTCTTGTCCACAATCTTGCCCGTCAGCACGTTCTTGATGGTGGTACGCACGAAAGCCGGGCCTTTGCCAGGCTTGACGTGCTGGAACTTCGTGACGGTCCACAGCTGGCCGTCGAGATTCAGAACAGAACCGTTCTTGATGTCATTACTAGTCTGTGCCACGTTTATTCACCTTAACAATCTCGGGGGAACCGAAGAAGCCGTCCCCATACTGAAGCTCAGCCCATTATGCCATAACGTCTAGAGAATAAACGAAAAGGGCCGGTTCCGAAGAACCGGCCCTTTATGCCAGCAGCTACGCAATCAGCGTGCTGTCAGCTGTAGATGTTGACTACTCAACGATCTTGGTGACTCGACCTGAGCCGACCGTGTGGCCGCCTTCACGCACAGCGAAGGTCAGGCCTTCCTCCATTGCGATGGGCTGAATGAGCTCAACGGAGAAGGTGGCGTGATCGCCAGGCTGAACCATCTCGACGCCTTCCGGCAGGGTGATAACGCCGGTGACGTCGGTGGTGCGGAAGTAGAACTGAGGACGGTAGTTCGAGAAGAACGGCGAGTGACGGCCACCCTCGTCCTTGGTCAGAACGTAGACTTCGCCCTCGAACTTGGTGTGAGGAGTCACGGAGCCGGGGACAGCCAGAACCTGGCCGCGCTCGACGTCGTCACGGTTGATGCCGCGGAGCAGCAGACCGGTGTTGTCGCCGGCCTCGCACTCATCCATCTGCTTGTGGAAGGTCTCGATGGAGGTGACGGTGGTGGTCTGCGTATCGCGGATACCAACGATTTCGACGGTGGTGTTGATCGCAAGCTTGCCGCGCTCCACACGACCGGTGACCACGGTGCCGCGGCCGGAAATCGTGAAGACATCCTCGATAGGCATGAGGAAGGGCTTGTCCAGATCGTGGACCGGGGTGGGGATGTAATCATCCACAGCGTCCATAAGATCCTTGACGGTCTGTACCCACTTGTCGTGATCCGGAGCATCGTCGTGCAGTGCACCGTAAGCGGAGGTACGGATGACCGGGCAATCGCGGTCGAAGCCGTTCTCATCCAGCAGATCGCGGACTTCTTCTTCAACGAGCTCGATGAGCTCGTCGTCCTCGACCATATCGCACTTGTTCAGAGCGACGAGAATCTTCGGCACGCCTACCTGACGGGCGAGCAGCACGTGCTCGCGAGTCTGAGCCATGGGGCCATCGGTGGCCGCGACCACGAGGATAGCGCCATCCATCTGGGCAGCACCGGTGATCATGTTCTTCACGAAGTCGGCGTGGCCGGGGCAGTCCACGTGAGCATAGTGGCGGTTGGCCGTCTGATACTCGATGTGGGCGATGTTGATGGTGATGCCGCGGTCCTTCTCTTCAGGAGCAGCATCAATCTGATCGAAGTCGTATGCCGGGTTGAGATCCGGGAACTCCTCGTGCAGCACCTTGGAGATAGCTGCGGTCAGGGTCGTCTTACCGTGATCGACGTGGCCGATCGTACCGATGTTCACGTGCGGCTTAGTCCGCTCGTACTTTTCCTTTGCCATTAGTGTCCTCCTGGACGTTTTGAGCTTGCCCTCGCCACTCGGGGGCGAGACTCGCTGCAGTTTACTGGGTTTCTGGGTTACCTGCCACTTAGTGCCCTAACCCAGTCAGCGTTAAAAAATCTTAACGCTGACTGGAGACAGCGGAACACGCAGCAGGCGCGTGGTTATTCGCCGCGCTGGGCCTTGATGATGTCGTCCGCGATGTTCTTCGGAACCTCGGCATAGGAGTCCATCTGCATGGAGAACATACCGCGGCCCTGCGTCTTGGAACGCAGCTCGCCGATGTAACCGAACATCTCGCTCAGCGGCACCTTCGCGTCGATGACCTTGACACCAGAGGAATCCTTCATCTCCTGGATGTTGCCACGGCGAGAGTTGATGTCACCCATCACATCGCCCATGTACTCTTCCGGAGTATGAATCTCGACGGCCATGATCGGCTCGAGGATGACCGGCTTGGCCTTGGGGGCTGCGGTCTTGAACGCCATGGAACCGGCGATCTTGAACGCAAGCTCCGAGGAGTCGACGTCGTGGGTCTGGCCGTCGGTGACGGTCGCCTTGACGCCCACCACAGGGAAGCCTGCCAGCACACCGGACTCCATGGCCTCCTGCACACCCTGATCGATCGAAGGAATGAATTCCTTGCCGATGTGTCCGCCAGTGACCTCGTTGGAGAACTCGTAAGTCTCGCCGGCTTCGGTGTCCAGAGGCTCGAAGTTCATGAGCACCTTTGCGAACTGACCGGAACCACCGGTCTGCTTCTTGTGCGTGTACTCCTGGTTCATGACGGCCTTGCGGATGGTCTCACGGTAGGCGACCTGCGGGTTACCCACGTTGCACTCCACCTTGAACTCACGACGCATACGGTCGACGATGATGTCGAGCTGCAGCTCGCCCATGCCGGAGATCAGCGTCTGGCCGCTCTCCTCATCGGTCTTGACCTGGAAGGTCGGATCCTCGTCGGACAGCTTCGCCAACGCGATGCTCATCTTCTCCTGATCGGCCTTGGTCTTGGGCTCCACAGCCACCTCGATCACAGGATCAGGGAAGGTCATGGACTCCAAAGAAATCGGAGCCTTCTCATCGCAGAGCGTCTCACCGGTGGAGACGTTCTTCAGACCGACGAGCGTGTAGATGTTGCCAGCCTCTGCTGCATCTACAGGGTTCTCCTTATCGGCGTGCATCTGGAAGATCTTACCGATGCGCTCCTTCTTGCCCTTGGTGGAATCGAGCACGGAATCGCCGGGCTTGACCGAACCGGAGTAGACACGCACGAAGACGAGCTTGCCATAGAAGGGGTGCGTCGAGATCTTGAAGACCAACGCGGAGAACGGGTCGTCCATGGTGGGCTTGCGGGTGATTTCCTTGGACTCGTCCGAAGGATCGAAACCAGCGATGGCCGGCACGTCTTCGGGGCTGGGCAGGAAGTCGACCACGGCATCAAGCATGGGCTGAATGCCCTTGTCCTTGAACGCGGAACCGCAGAGCACCGGGTAGGCCCGGCGGGAGATGGTCAGCGTGCGGATGCCCTGACGGAGCTCCTCTTCGCTCATCTCGCCGGTCTCAAGGTACTTCTCCATGAGCTCGTCGCTGGACTCGGCCACCTGGTCGAGCAGAGCGGCGCGGTATTCCTCAGCCTTGGCCTGCAGGTCGGCGGGAATATCGGTGGTGTCGTAGTGGGCACCCATATCGCCGGAGACATCGTTCCAGACATAAGCCTTCATGCGGATCAGGTCGACAACGCCCAGGAAGTCGTTCTCAGCGCCGATAGGCAGCTGCACGACGAGCGGGTTGGCACCAAGCTTCTCCTTGATGGTGTCCACCGAGTAGTAGAAGTCAGCGCCGAGCTTATCCATCTTGTTGATGAAGCAGATGCGCGGCACGCCGTACTTGTCGGCCTGACGCCACACAGTCTCGGACTGAGGCTCCACGCCTTCCTTGCCGTCGAAGACAGCGACGGCACCATCGAGCACGCGCAGGGAGCGCTCCACCTCGGCCGTGAAGTCCACGTGGCCGGGGGTGTCGATGATGTTGATCTGGAACTTTTCTTTGTCGTCATGCGTCTGGCGGTTCCAGAAGCATGTCGTTGCCGCGGACTGAATGGTGATACCACGTTCCTGCTCCTGCGCCATGAAGTCCATGGTGGAGGCGCCGTCGTGGGTCTCGCCGATCTTGTAGTTCTTACCGGTGTAGTAGAGGATACGCTCCGTCACCGTGGTCTTGCCGGCATCGATGTGAGCCATGATGCCGATGTTGCGGACCTCATTGAGGTCATTGAGCACGTCAAGTGCCATAACAATTCCTTACGCTTGAGATTCCTGAATTACCAGCGGTAATGAGCGAAGGCCTTGTTGGCCTCTGCCATCTTGTGCGTATCCTCGCGGCGCTTCACGGAAGCACCCAGGCCGTTAGAGGCGTCGAGGATCTCGTTGGCCAGGCGCTCTGCCATGGTCTTCTCGCGACGCGCGCGAGAGAAGTCGGTGAGCCAGCGCAGGCTCAGGGCGTTGGCACGGTTCGGCTTAACCTCGACCGGCACCTGATAGGTGGCGCCGCCGACTCGGCGGGAACGCACCTCAAGGCTGGGACGGATGTTGTCGAGCGCACGCTTGAGCACGGCGACCGGCTCCTGCTCGGTCTTTTCCTTGACCATATCGAGCGCGGAGTAGACGATGTCCTCGGCGATGGACTTCTTACCGTCGAGCAGAATCTTGTTGATGAGCTGAGCTACGACGACCGAACCGTAGATGGGGTCCGGGAGCAGCTGATGCTTTTTTGCGGGTCCTTTACGTGACATATCTTACTTCGCCTTCTTTGCTCCGTACAGGGAACGACCCTGCTTGCGGTCCTTGACTCCCTGGGTATCGAGCGCGCCACGCACGATGTGGTAACGCACACCCGGGAGATCCTTGACACGGCCGCCGCGCACGAGCACGATGGAGTGCTCCTGCAGGTTATGGCCTTCGCCGGGGATGTAGGCGGTGACTTCAACGCCCGAGCTCAGGCGCACACGGGCGACCTTACGCAGAGCCGAGTTCGGCTTCTTCGGGGTGGTGGTGTACACACGGGTGCACACGCCGCGGCGCAGCGGGCTCCCCTTCATAGCCAAAGTCTTCGACTTCTTCGGCTTTACCTTGCGTCCCTTACGGACAAGCTGTTCTATAGTAGGCAACTTATATTCTCCGATTCGTTCATTCTTATTTCGGTGAAGCCGCCACCGTGCGGCTCCTCCCGACGAATCGGTTAAAGCAGCCCAGTCCACCGGCCCGATGGCCCTCTGCCCTCCTGCTGCGACATTACTGCCGCGCTATCTGCGGGTCAAGGGATATCCCAACGCGCACGCCTGTTACATAAGGCATGCCATTGGCACACACAATCCAAAGTCTATGCAACAACGCCGACAATCAATCCGCAGGCAGCAATCAGACTCGTACTCTCGCTTGCACCTGGTCACATTATCAATTGCGGATCAGATCGTTCTTCGGTCGATCAGCTCAGCAGCTCTTGCGCCACGCGTTGCAACACTTCGGGGTTATGACCTTTTCTCGCGCCAGCACTCCAGAAGCGACGACGCCGTACCTGAGAATCGAGTCCTTCGGTTTTTCTGGCCACTTTGCGCCCGAGTTCCCATGCCGCTTCCTCGAACGCACCCTGCTCCTGAGCGGCACGTACGGCCTCGCTGGCAGCACGAGGTTCTGCATCCTTGCGTCTCAGCTCTTGCAGCGTGCCACGCGCGCCGAATTGTCTGGCTACACAGGAACGTACAGCAGATGCGGCGTACTCGACATCATCGATAAGGCGCAATTCTACCAGGCGCACCACCACATCGTTCGCGACGACTTCGCCATACCCTTTTTCAATAAGTCGCTTGGTCATGCCCAGTGATGATTTGGGCGAGGCGTCCAGCAGGGTCAACGCCGCCTCACGGCATGCATCCATATCGTTCGGATCATCGGGCACTCGCCTGACAGCCGGTTGAGAACGATAGCGGTACGTGCTACGTTTGCGTTTTGCTCTGCGGCCACTCCCCGACTCGGACCAGCCAGCATCGCTGTCACTAAGCGACCCACCGAAAGCACTGCTGTAGGGACTGGAAACGGGAACCGTGTGCGTGCGTGACCGACTTGAATAAGTGCTGCTCTGCCGCTTGACAGAGCGCGCATTCTTAGCATCCACGACATCATCAATGCCGCCACCCGCGCCCGGAGCACCATATGAGACATGCTCATCGTCTCCGGGCACGGGGTGTTTGGCAAGGAAGTCTTCGACGTCAATCATGCTTCCGCTTTGTCGGCCTTTTCGGCTCCGCTCGTTGCCTCGTCATCGGCGGCATCTGCTTCACCTTCCGGCTCTTCGGCATTAGGATCTGGGATGAGGCCGAATTTCATCTTGACCTTTTCTTCGATCTCCTCCGCCACTGCGGGATTGTCTTTAAGGAAGGCACGCACGTTTTCACGCCCCTGCCCCAGCTGACTGCTCTCGTAAGTGAACCATGACCCAGATTTCTTCACGACCTCGCACTGCAAGGCCATATCGAGAATCGACCCTTCCTTTGATATGCCCTCACCGTACAGAATGTCGAACTCAGCGAGTTTGAACGGCGGAGCCATCTTGTTCTTCACCACTTTAACCTTGGTGCGGTTACCCACGGCATCCTCACCGTTCTTGATGGTCTGCACCCTGCGAATGTCAAGACGTATGGAAGAGTAAAACTTGAGCGCCTTTCCTCCGGTCGTGGTTTCTGGACTGCCGAACATCACGCCGATTTTCTCTCGCAGCTGGTTGATGAAAATGGCAGTGGTACCGGACTGAGAGAGCGCTCCTGTCATCTTGCGCAGCGCCTGACTCATGAGCCTGGCCTGCAAGCCAACATGGCTGTCTCCCATGTCCCCTTCTATTTCAGCCTTGGGTGTCAGCGCAGCCACAGAATCAATAACGATGATGTCAAGCGCACCGGAACGCACCAGCATGTCAGCGATTTCCAACGCTTGTTCACCGTTGTCTGGCTGAGAGATGATGAGCGAATCAGTATCGACTCCCAATTTCTTTGCATATACCGGATCAAGGGCGTGCTCGGCATCGATGTATGCCGCGACACCTCCGTTACGCTGAGCATTTGCTACCGAATGCAATGCCAACGTGGTCTTGCCGGACGATTCAGGACCATAGATCTCAATGATTCGACCACGCGGCAAGCCGCCAATGCCCAGTGCCATGTCCAAGGCCAAGGAGCCAGTGGGAATGACTTCCACATCCTCCACAGGCCTGTCTCCCAGCCGCATGGCCGAGCCTTTGCCAAAACTCTTTTCGACCTGTTTGAGCGCGGAATCCAGCGCCGCTTGACGACGCGGATCAATGCCGCTACCAGGTTCAGCGCCGGTCTTCAGATTTTCCACCGGCCCTTTCGAGCTTTTCGATTGATGCGCCATATCTCTCCTTGAGTTTGAGGGTGTTGTACCCTTCTACCGTACGGGACGGAAGCCACTCACGCAGCCTTGCCAGAGCAATGTGGACGAACACTCGGCATTTCGACACGCCGAGCGACTCAGCACCATTGTGCATCACCATCATTGCGATTGCTAAGTGTCATCATAAAGCATGATACGAACATTTGTTCGAATGCGTTCTATCGCAAATACTGCACCAATGCACGCGCCAAGTTCCGACAGTACAGCATTACCGCACCGGCAACGGAGGCGCATTATGATCGCTCCCCCAACGCCGTCCATCAGGAATCTGCAGATGATCGCACAGCACATTCCACACCACTCGGGGTTCCTCGCCACTCTCCAGCGCCTCGGTCACACATCTGTCCCCGAGTTCCGGCAACACCAAATCCCTCGCCACGCTTCTGCCGTACGACCGGCCGAGCACCTCCTCAAGCAGCGCCCAAAATTCGCGTTCGTCCATCACGAGCCTCCCATTCACCCATCACCACTCTACAATCCCACTGCCCCGCTCACCTCAGTGCGCCACACCACAGCGCCACACCGCACCACATCACTGCTGCAGATCACATCGCTGCGC
Organism: Bifidobacterium sp. ESL1133; assembly: GCF_058107325.1. Taxonomy (NCBI): domain Bacteria; kingdom Bacillati; phylum Actinomycetota; class Actinomycetes; order Bifidobacteriales; family Bifidobacteriaceae; genus Bifidobacterium; species Bifidobacterium sp. ESL1133. Next base: position 277,306 of record NZ_JBYLUI010000002.1, read on the forward strand.
CGCACCATGCACAACGCAAAGAACCCGCCACCACAGGGTAACGGGTTCTTGCAACAGCGTCGGAGAACAAAATCCGACACCCTATTGTTCTACATCTCGACCGAGTCGAGATAGTCGGCCACCATACGCAGCATCTGCGCAGTACTCAGCCCCAAGGATTCGGCGATGGAAGCCAGCAGTTCGGAACTGGCCTCCTTCTGCCCGCGCTCCACCTCGGAAAGATATCCAAGAGAAACACCGGCCTTCTCACTCACCTCACGTAACGTCTTGTGGTCACGAGTACGCAGATCACGCAACACATGGCCAATAGCCTCTCGCAACGATACCGTACGCACTTCGCCTCCTTCGTCACGATTGCCCACCGACACACGAGAACGGGACTGATCAACATCTTCTTGCTGCCACATCTTATTGAGTGCCGCCTGCCGATCATCCTTCGCTTTTTTTGCCGCACGGGCTTTCACCACCTGCTGCTGAGCAAATGCCACCGCCCGGCGTTGCGCCGGTGTTAAATTCCTGTTGCGTGCCGAGCCGGGACGTGCTGCACCTGGCATAACGCCCATCGCTTGGGTAGTTTCACGTGTTCTGGTCATCGTTTCCATTTGTGCCACCCCACTTACAAACGTTCTAAACTACTGTATTCACTTCCTTCAACAGCGAAAATTAGAAATTTATTCCGCTTTTGGCTATGTGATTTGGTTCACTTTTGCCAATAGCGCGATGACAGCACCTCGTCGCACCTGTTCACGGTCACCGGGAAGCTCAAGCTTAAATGCCGTGGTGGAACGCTCGCAATCCCTTGATTTTCCGGGCATTGAGATGCCTACATAGACCAGTCCCGCAGGCTTTCCTCCATCGCTACCCGGACCCGCGACACCAGTAGTAGATAGGCCGATGATTTTTTCGTCATATTGAGGCTGATTGTAGAGTTTTGCTGCACCTTGCGCCATTTGACACGCCACTTGCGGATTCACGGCACCCTGCTCACGCAGCAGACTCGCATCCACACCCAATACCGATGCCTTAGCCGCAATGTCATAGGTGACAGCTGACCCCAAAAACACTTGTGAAGCGCCCGGAATACGCACAAACGCATCAGCCAGCAGACCGCCTGTCAGCGACTCGGCTGCAGCGATTTTCAAGCCGCCCCTCTTCGCTTTGTCCAAAACTCGGGCAGCCAGCTCGTCACCGTCCAAATCGTTCACCGGCGCGACCTCACCACACCACGCACATAAGCGAACCCTGAATACAGGCACAGCACCAGCGCCACAAAGATGACAATGTAGGTCAACCAGTAATAAGCGGACAACCATCCCGGCATAGCTGCACCTAAATTCGGCAGTACACCGGGAGTCTGGCGCGCAGGAGCCGCAGCCCACAACGGGGACACCAGCATGCCCAATCCGATGGATTCGGCAAGCGTCTTGTATTTGCCGGCATTGGACGCGGCAATCACCTGACCGCCTGTGTCGATGACCATGAAACGCATCACGGTGATGCCGATTTCACGAATCAAGAACAATGCCGTAACCCACCAGCTCAACTCGCCAAACGCGGACGAGACCACCATCGTAGAGCAGATGAGGAGCTTGTCTGCAATGGGATCCATGAGCTTGCCCAGCTCGGTGACTTGGTCGAATTTGCGCGCCAGCCAGCCATCCAGCTTGTCTGTGGAAGCGGCGATCACAAAGAGCACCGCAGCCCACACACGCATTGCCACATTGCCTGAACCCCAAGGGCCGGCTGCAATATCGAGTCCCAAAAACACCAGCACCAAGACAATTCGGGTATACGTGACCAAGTTGGGCAGACTGTTCCAGCCGTCCAACAAGGAATGACGTTCATCGCGTTGTTGCATATGCCTCACCTTAGCGCGACTGCACTACTGCCAGCGTAAACCAAGTGTTGCACGCCCTCACGCTTCCGCACTCCCGGCCGAGCCGCCGCCCTTGCCGCTGATGAACGCAATCGCCTCATCCAAACCTTCGGGTTTGATCAGAACCTCACGCGCCTTGGAACCCTCCGAAGGCCCCACCACCCCATGGGACTCCAGCAGATCCATCATACGGCCTGCCTTGGCGAACCCAATGCGCAGTTTGCGTTGCAGCATGGAAGTGGAACCGAACTGCGAGGTAATCACAAGTTTGGCTGCTTCCAACAGCGTGTCCATATCACCGCCGATTTCCTCATCAGGATGTGCTTCCTGCTCCTCGGCCTTCTTGGCCATCTCTTCGATGTCCTCACGGTATTTCGGCTTGCGCTGAGCACTGGCAAACTCGACGGCTTTGCGAATCTCGGACTCGCCCACCCAAGAACCTTGCACGCGCACCGGCTTGGCCGACCCCATAGGCAGGAACAGGGCATCACCCTGACCGATGAGCGCCTCAGCTCCGGTCGAATCAAGAATCACTCGCGAGTCGGTGGCCGAGGAGGTAGCGAATGCCAGACGCGACGGAATGTTGGCCTTGATCAGACCGGTGATGACGTCCACGGAGGGGCGCTGGGTGGCAAGCACCAAGTGCACACCGGCGGCACGGGCCAACTGGGTGATGCGTTGAATGGAACTTTCCACATCGTTCTTGGCAAGCATCATCAAGTCAGCCATCTCGTCCACCACAACGAGAATGTAAGGATACGGTGCCACTTTTCGATTCGAGCCAAGCGGTGCGTGCACTTTTCCGGCACGCACGGCCTCGTTGAAGTCCTTGACATGGCGGAAGCCGAAATACTGGAGATCGTCGTAACGCGCATCCATCTCCTTGACCACCCATTCCAAGGCTTGTGCCGCCTTCTTGGGATCGGTGATGATGGGCGTGAGCAGATGCGGTATTCCGGCGTAGGCGGAAAGTTCCACACGTTTGGGATCAACCATAATCAGGCGCACCTGTTCGGGTGTGGCACGCATGATGATGGAGGTGAGCATCGAGTTGATGAAACTGGACTTGCCGGAACCTGTGGCGCCGGCCACCAGGAGGTGCGGCATCTTGGCAAGGTCAGCGGTCACGAAATGACCTTCTACGTCTTTGCCCACACCTGCAAGCATAGGGTTCGGATCGTTGCGAGCCTTGTCGGAACGCAGCACATCGCCCAAATGCACAATTTCACGGTCAACATTCGGAATCTCGATACCGATGGCCGACTTGCCTGGAATCGGAGAGAGGATGCGCACGTCAGAACTGGCCACAGCGTAGGCGATATTGCGCTGAAGATTGGTGATCTTCTCTACCTTGACTCCCGGCCCAAGTTCCACCTCGTATTGCGTGACCGACGGGCCGCGCATGAATCCGACCACTTTGGCATCCACCTTGAACTGGGCGAATGTGGAGGTGAGTGCATGAATCACATTGTCGTTGGCCTGGGTGCGAGCAGCGTGAGGCTTGCCATGAGCAAGCAGTTCGAGAGAAGGCAACTGGTATGGCGCTTCGGCTATTGCGTCTGCACTCCCAGCGCTATCGTCACCATTCGCTGCGCCATCAGCGTTGTTCTGCCCGGCGTCAGCGGCCGTACCTGCAACTGCTGCACCAGCTGCAGGAGCGGACTGAGGCACAACAGCGCCCCCTGCAACTCCTGGAGTCGCAGATATATTGTTCACGGCCGGGAAAACCGCAGTCTGGCCGTTGCCGTTCGCGCTCTGATCGTCAGTGCCGATGGCTGCCCACGGGTCAGATACACCGGCACCGACCGCAGAAGCCGCGCCGGAACGCGGTATGGCAGATGTAGCAGTGGGCGCACCGGCCTGCTGCGCAGCCCCATCTCCACCCGAGTTGAAAGCTCCGTTGAGCACCGACGGCACCGGATCTGCCGCACTTCCCGCCGATGCCGGAACCGTGAAGCTTGGCGAAACCGGAGCTCCTGCAGTCCCTGTCCCCAAAACGCTCGGCACATCAATCCCGCCCATCGGCGTTTCCGCAATGATGCCGGTGTCAGGGTCAACCATCATCTGCTCGGTGGCGAACAGCCCATCGTTCTGACCGGCCGAACCTTCACGTAAATCCGCGGCCTTATCAAATGCGGCATCGCCTTCATACCGCTCGAGTGAATGATCTTCGCCACCTTTACCTTTACGCTTGAAACCACCAAACAATCTCGAGAACAATCCGGGCTTCTTAGTCTGCTGCGCTATGCCGCGTGTGGCTTCAGGTGCTTCTTCCGTGCCGTCATGCGTGGGCACACCTTCGGCAAACGCCATGGTCTCCTCACCAAGTTGCACCTCGTTGGGGAACTGCTCGCGTTCTGCTTCCTGTACGCTGTCGTCATCACGCTCACCGGGTACTGCGCCACTCTTGGTTTCCTTGCCGAATACGGCAGAGCGGAACCAGTCCAAAATATCATTGATATGCAGTTGCGCGATCATGACGATTACAGCAAACAGCGCCACCAGCACGAAAATAGCAATGGCGAAGCCTCCGGACAGTCCCCAAGCCAGAGGGGAACCGACCACAAACCCAAGCAAACCACCGGCCTGCTGCACCTGCGCCCAGTCAAAACGACGCTCGGGAGCCGCCACCACAACGTCGATGATCGAGCAGACAGCCCACAACAGCAACACCCAACCGCCGATTACCTTCGGATTGCCTGAATCCTTGCCGGAATTGCGGAACAGCCTGATGGTGAGCACCACCAGCAAAGCAGGCAGCACCACGCTGGACACTCCCAACGCGCTGGAGGCTACAACATGCAGCCACCGGCCAAGGAATCCGTCGACCCGGAACCATTCCGAAGCGCAAAACAGCACGGCAAACACCATCAGAACAAAGGACCAGCCGTCATTGCGTGATTCTTCGTCGAACTCCCCCACACCGAACAGCAGACGCACCGCGGAACCGATGAGCCGAGGTACGAACAGCAGGGCCTTGACCCACCACGGTTCCATCTCAGGCATCACTGTGGTTGACGCCTCGGCCGAAGACGACCGCTTCGAAGCCGTGGAGGTACTACCGGTGCGCTTGCGAGCGCTGCTGGAATTCTTGCGTGAGGGTGATGCTGTTTTTCGTGCCATAACAGCACCGATTCTACTTCATGCCCGCCACCAGAGCACACACATAATCCAGTGCCTCAATTCGCTCCCAGATGATGGGTTGCATACTCATCAGCGTGTGCATCCCGCTCATCGAACTCGCCCGAATCGGCTTGTTGCACCAGTCCAAGCGCTTCTTCCAGCAGATTTGGCGAAAGCGCGGAAAGCCAGTGGATACGCGGATCTCGGCCAAACCATCCCATCTGTTTGCGCGCCAGGCGCTTCGTTTTCTGAGCGACACGGTCATGCGCCTCCTCGAGACTGATCGCGCCGTCCAAGTAGTCGCACATGTCGCCGTATCCCAAGGCACGCGCCGCCGTTTTGCCCAAACTAGGCCGAAGCCGGCGTACTTCGCCAGCAAAATCTTGTGCGAACATGCGCCGTGTGCGTTCCTCAACGCGTTCATCGAGAGACTCTCGAGGCAAGTCAAGGCCGATTTGCACGGACGGAATCACGTACCGGTAGCGAGGCAGCGTGGCGGAATACGGATGGCCAGTCAGTTCGATCACTTCTAGGGCGCGTATGGTACGACGCGGGTTACGCGGATCCATACGGGCCGCGGCTTGGGGGTCTTTGGCTTGCAGTTCTGCGTAAAGCGCTGCTGCACCTTCTGTTTTCTCTCGCTGCTCCAAGGCCTCTCGCACAGTGCTGTCAGTTCCGGGAAACGCGATATCGTCGATGGCGGCACGGGCGTAAAGCCCTGATCCACCGACCAGTATTGGCCTGATGCCCCGGCTAGTCATGTCTGTGATTTCCTTGCGTGCCAAAGTCTGGAATTTCGCAGCACTCATGGTCTCGCTGGGGTCGATGATGTCGAGCAGATGGTGTTTGACTGCTTCCTGTTCTTCTGCTGTCGCTTTGGCAGTACCGATATCCATGCCTTTATACATCTGATACGCATCGGCGTTGATGATTTCGGCGCGCTCTCCCTTGGCCTGCAGCGCACGCGCAAGCGCTATGCCAAGCCCCGTCTTTCCCGAAGCCGTAGGCCCTACGATCGAAATCACTTTCTTCTCCATAGCCGCCATCCTAGCGGCTCTGTTCGCCAAGCCCAGCGTGTTTTCAGTCCATACACAGAAATGATACTGGTTTTTCAAGCGGTCAACAGGTAGAATGTGCGTGTGATACTTGACCGTCATGAACGCATAAACTCCGCCGAGATTCAAAACCGTCTGTCCCGGGTACAGGACGTCGCAGGCGGCGAACGGCCGCACCATTTCACCCCCGACGACATTGCCGAATTCGTCGACATGATGCAAGTCTATGAGGGGGCGATGTATGAGATCAGCACCAAGCTCGAGATTTTGGACAATGAATTCGATGTGCATTTCTCCCACGACCCGATTCACCATATGGAACGTCGCCTCAAATCCGTGGACTCGATTGTAGAGAAGGTTCAACGCCGTGGGTTGGAGCTGAGCATCACATCGATTCGCGACAATCTCTTCGACGTGGCAGGCATCCGAGTGGTCTGCAACTACCGAGACGATGTCTATTCCGTCGCCAATTACCTCTCCAGCCAGTCCGATATCCAGGTGTTAAGGGTCAAAGACTACATCAAGCATCCCAAGCAGAACGGGTATCGCAGCTTACACGTCATCTACGCGGTACCGGTGTTTCTCTCCAACGGCGAGCATTACACACCGGTCGAGGTGCAGTTCCGCACCATCGCCATGGACTACTGGGCCAGCCTCGAACACGCGTTGAGATACAAGACGGATTTGCCAGATGCCAAACTTAGCGAACATTCGCAGACACTGCTGGACTGCGCCAAAAGCCTGCAGAACATTGAAGCGCAAATGCAGAATATTCACCGCGACATCAACGGGGCTCCGCGCGAGGAAGAAGCGCCGAAATCCGCGCCGCTCGTACGTCCTTGAACGTTTGAGGATCAGCCGCTTTATACCGTCTCGGAGACATTTTACCCGGCTGGCATAACCGAGCGAGGCTACCCAGCAAGAACTCAGCATCTACCTATAGACTTGACATCACAATCCTTGCACAAGGAGGGACAGCAATGACATACGGTAACGAACCGCAGAACAGCAGCCCGAACCAAGGCGCTCAGAATGGCTATGGTCAGCCCTATGCAGGCCAGCAGCAGCCTTACGGGCAGAACAACGGGCAGCCATACGCCCCCAACTATCAGCAGAACTACATGCCCAATGGGCAACAGCCTTACGGACAGCAGCCTTACGGACAGCAGAGCGGGTATTACCAGCAGCAGAACAGCTATGGCCAGTCCACGCCTGCCACCACCATGAACGCACAGGCCGCGTATTCGTTTGAGAAGGCGCGCAACACCTCCATCACCAGAGCTTACGGGCAAATGACGCTGGGACTGTTGCTCACCGCCGTCGTGGCGGTACTGGCCGACATGACCGGCCTGTATGCCGCGTTTACCATGGCCACAGGCACACTGGGGTGGCTCATTCTCTCGGTAGTGCAGATCGGTATCGCCATCTATATGGGCGCGCGTCTGGAACGCATGAGCACCGGCACGATGAAGGCGTTGTTCTACGGATACGCGGCACTCACCGGGTTTACGCTTGGCTCGATTTTCTACGCGTACGATTTAGGCTCCATTGGCATAGCATTGTTCATGACCGTAGGTCTGTTCTTCGTGCTCACCATGCTTTCACTGACCACCAAGAAGGACATGCTCAAGGCAGGCCCCATCCTATTTGCAGCGCTGCTGGTGCTGCTGATCGGCGAGGTCATCCTCATGTTCGTGGCACCGAACAACACCACGCTCATGGTAACCGCCGCCATCGGTCTGTTCATCTTCGCCGGTCTGACCATGTACGACGCACAGCAGACTCGCGCATTGTTCAACCAGATGAGCATGAGTTCGGACACCGCAATGTTTGAGAAGATCTCTACTATGTGCGCGATGAATTTGTATCTCGACTTCGTCAACATGTTCCTCTACCTGCTGCAGCTGTTTGGCAGCCGCGACGACTGACGGGTGCGGCCTTCGGGGGCGCTGACTGAAAGCTGACCAAGCAAAGCTGACCGGAAGAGATAGCCAGCAGAGATATCTGAAGAGCTAGACAGCAAAGCTAACCAGCAGAGACCACCCTGATGAGACACCCAACGAATAGGGGGTTCGACTTCATACAAGTCGAACCCCTTTCTTCATGCACAATATCTCTGTCCGATCATGCAGTGCATTTGCCTGCCCTGCACTAGTTCGATGACATTGATGCCTTCGATACGTATCTAATCGTGCGGTAATTGTCCACCTACAGTCAGACGCGTCTGACTGATATGGGGTAACTTGATGAGAACCACTCCACCCAATGCAACGAAACCAACGCAACAGAACCGACGCTCATATCATCTCCGCGACGGATTTGTCGCGCCATTCACACTCAACGCGACAGAACCGACACTGACGTCAGCTGAGCGACGGCTCTGTCGCGCCATTCAGACCCAGCGCGACAGAACCGACGCCCACGCTAACTTAGTGACGCTTTAGCTGCTTTCCCACATTCAACGCGACGAAACCGACGCTGATATATTCGCCAAACCACATACATCGTCACATGAAACACGCATCTAGGAGATGCTACCATCGGAAGTACCGGCGCGCCGTGCATCGATGCGCTTGGTGACAACAGATTCCACCGCCATGACCAGTGCGAAAATAATCACGGCAGCTGCCAGACTGATGATAAGCGCGAACCACGTCTGAGCGTCACTCGGCAGATGCAGGGAGAAGAAATCAGCCACAAACGGCACCACTGTGCCCGCTACGCCGACCAAGGCAAACGCTGCCACCAGCACACCGCGCCACGAGTTAAGCGGTCGAGCCACACGAGCCAAGACCAGCACACCAAGCACAAACAACACGCTGGCACAGATGTTGCGCACCGTCAACAGGTCGTCGGGACGACTCAAACTCCACCCCATCTGTCGCGGCAAGAACCACTCGGTAAGTAGCACCGGCAGAGCCACCGCACAACCGGCCGGCAGCGCAAAGCGCACCACACGTTTCAAAAACCCGGGAATGTAACGTCTGGTATTGGGAGCCAGAGCCAGAATGAAGGCAGGAATACCAATGGTGAGTGAACCGATATAGGTGATATGGCGCGGCAGATACGGGAACGGCACAAATGTGCAGACCACACCCAGCGAGATGAGCGCGGAATACACCGTTTTCACCAAGAACAAACTGGCCACACGTTCCATGTTCGCCATAACCTGGCGACCACGCGCCACCACATCAGGTAGGTGGGAGAACTTGGAATCGACCAGCACGACTTGAGCCACAGCTTTGGCAGCCGGTGCCGCGTTGCCCATGGCGATGCCCAAGTCCGCTTCCTTGAGCGCGAGCGCATCGTTCACACCGTCGCCGGTCATGGCAACCGTGCGATGCTGTGAGTGCAACGCCTGAACAATGGCCTTCTTCTGCTCGGGGAGCACCCGGCCCAACACGTCAACGCCTTCGAGAACCTCAGCCAGTTCATGGACATCATCAGGCAGCTGTCGCGCATCCATCGCAACCGGTTCCCGGTCGCCAGTGAGCTGCACGGTGCGTGCGATGGCACCTACCGTGGCCGGATTGTCTCCGGAAATGATACGGCAGCGCACGCCTTGGTCGCGGAACCAGGCGAGTGTGCGCTGTGCGTCCTCGCGAATATGTTCAGAACACAGTACCAGCGCCACCGGCTCAGCCTCACACGACAGTCGCGGAGCATCGGCAAAGCCCGCAGCACCAGTGCCATGGGCACGCATCACCATGAGTACGCGGTATCCCTGATTGGCGTAATCGTTGACACGCGCCAAAATTTCTCGTGTACTGGAGCGCGTCTGCTCACTCTCTTCCAGTGCGGACAGGAGCACCTCGGGAGCACCCATATACCAGATGCCTTCACTCTGCGTAACGATCGCACTCCATTTGCGTGCCGAGGAGAACGGCACCCTTTCGTTCACCGTCCCAGCTGCCATGCCGCGCTGCGACAACGCTTCCAACACAGCTTTGCCGGTACCGTTCGGGTTTGCCTCGTTGGACAGGTCATACAGTGCCTGCAGCGCTTCGATTTCCGCTTCGCCCCCAGCTGCCGAGGGATCAAGCATCTCCAGCCGGTCGAAGACAATACCGCCATCGGTGATGGTGCCGGTCTTATCGAGATTCAGGCAGTCAACCCGCGCCAGCGTCTCCACCGATTCCAGCTCCTGAACCAGTGTGTTCTGACGAGCCAGACGCATGGAGGCGAGCGCGAAATTGATGGAAGTGAGCAGCACGAGACCCTCGGGAATCATGCCTACCACACCGGCGACCGCAGAGACCATGGCAGGACGCCAAGCGCCGGTGGCGATGGCTTGGCTCCAGCCGCCCACACTGCGCATCTGCGAGAGAATGAGCAGGATGCATAGCGGGATGACGAGCATGGTCATCACTTTGAGAATGGTGTTGATGCCCTGACTTAAATCGGACACCGTCTTCTTGTAGACCTTCGCTTCAGCAGTGAGCTTGGCTGCATAGCCGTGTTCACCAACGGCGGTCACCTGAACCAGCGCCATACCAGACACTGCAGTGGAACCGGAATATACGCTTTGTCCCTCGGTCTTGCGCACGGTGCGCGACTCGCCGGTGAGCATGGATTCATCCAGTTCCAGCCCCCAATTGTGCAGCACCGTAGCATCTGCCGGAACCTGTTCGCCCGAACGCACCCACAGCAAGTCGCCAAGCACAATGGCACTGTGCGCAATTTCCTGGTTGACGCCGTCACGACGAACGGCAGACGTGGACGATACCAGAATGGACAGCTTGTCGAGTGTATGCTTGGCTTTGAGCTCGGTGAGCACACCAATGGCGGTATTGACAATGATAATGAAGCCGAATACGGCATCTTTCCAGTCACCGGCGACGAGTACCAGCACCATGGCTGCGAAAATGATGCCATTGAACAGCGTAAAGACATTGGCACGGATAATCTGCCATACCGAACGTGACGTCTGCGCTTTCACCTCGTTGACCTGTCCGCGCTCCACACACTGCGCCACTTGCTCGGCACTCAAACCGCGCTCCTGCACGTCAGGCAGAGCTGCCGCGTGAACTCCGCGCACTGTATCTTGCTGTCTCTTCGCTTGTTCAGCGCTCATCTGTTTCCTTCCGATGCCAGTTCAAGCCTCAGACCCTACCGGATCGCTCTGCCCCATGCCAGTATGCTACCGCAGCTCACTACTGTTGCGGCGTATCGTATGGCTTCCAAGTGATGTTCATGACCTTGGGGTGAGGGTTGTCGTTGACCACCAAGTCTAACGCATCGATGAAGCGCTTGGAATGATTCTCATCGCTCTTAGCTGAGCTACCTGCCATATGGCTGGCGTTTGAGGGCGAGCGCAGTTCAGCTGCGTATAGCGTGGGTTCAGGTCTGGCACCTTGCGGGTCGAGCAGAACTACTGGAACGCCGCCTTTTCTGGCTTGTTCCAGTGCAGGGCTCCAGTCGGATATCCCGGCTTTGTCGGTGTGCAAACCGGCAATCACCATGACTTTTACATGACGCGAAACAAAACCACGAACACCGTTGTTCGCGCTATGAACTGGGCTTTCCTCTTCACCGGCAGATGCGTAGACGGCATCGATCTTAGACTGGTGGCAGGCTGCGAGCACCTGCTGGTCAAGGCCAGCGTCCCCTGCGGCAACCACGCCGATGGTCATGCCGGGATGGTCGGCACTGTCGTGAACGGTGTTGGTCTCAACGCTCTGTGTGTCTCCCACCGCCTCATTGTTCGGGGTGCATGCGGCCAAAGACGGCACTAACAACAGGGCAAGAAGCGCAGCTACTGTCTTGCGCGCACGCACTTTCCTGCCACACGCACGAATGCTGTTACCGCACCGCAAACCGGAACCCGGCCGTACATTGTGCTCTTTCCCGCACATAATCCCTTCGGCCGCGCTTGCGCTACGGTTTGTCCCCCAACGCGGCCGGCCGGTCATGCTGCCTGGCTTTTGACGAACAGCGCCACTGTTTCCACATGGTGGGTCATCGGGTAGATATCGAAGGCGTGAATCTGGTTCAACTCGTAGCCCAAAGAGGTGAGAGTTGCCGTGTCACGGGCCAAACTCGTGGGGTCACAGGCGATATACACCACATGGGAGGCTCCGGAAGCTGCGATGGCATTGCACACGCCTGCTTTGGCCCCGGCGCGCGGCGGGTCGAGCACCACCACGTTCGGGTTGATGAATTCCTCAGGTACGTTCCGCAGCTTCCTGGCCACATCTCCGGCCAGCACCTGAGCATTGCCCACCTTGGACATATGCAGGTTGCGTTCTGCATTCTTCACCGCCACACGGCTGCCTTCGATACCCATCACACGAGCGTGTGAGAACGTTTTGGCAAGCGGCATGGTGAACAGACCCGAACCGCTGAACAAATCCCAGATGACCGCCGACTGCACGCCATTCAACGACTGGCTGACCAAGCGCATCACGTGCTTGAGCAGAGCGGGGGGCGCCTCGCGATGCACCTGCCAGAAGCCGCCGGCGTCAACGCCGAACTTGTACCGTTTACCATCCGCGTCCACGATCTCTTTGAGCCGTTTTGATCCGGCCCTCACCCGGCCGTCCACACTGATGGCAAAGTTGGAGCCCACCTCGTCGGCAAGAGCCTTTGCCGTCAGCCGAGATGTGTGCACGTCGCGCGGCTCGGGCACTGCCACGCGAATCTGCGCCCCCGGCTCGAACGATTCGTCCCACAGCCCTTGCCTATCTGCCACAGCAAGCAGTGAACGGGAGGCCAACGGCATGGTGTCAATGCGTACCCGTTCGTGAGAGCCTCTTCTGCGCATGGAGGCATGGCCGCGCTCGTCAGCGACCAATTCGATGCGCGTACGCCAGTGCAAGCCGTTTTCATCACCGTCGGCTTGCAGTCGTGTTACTGCAACATCAGGAATATCAACGTGCCCCAGTCGTCGCATCTGTTCTGTTATCACGGCAGACTTCCACTTAATCTGCCCCGGCCCTGAAACATGGATGAGATCGGCACCGCCGACACCTCCGCCTTGACTCAGCGGCCCCGCCAGCTTCCACGCCGGTTCCACACGATCCTCACAGGCCTCAAGCACTTCGATCGCCTCACCGGTCCAGAAACGGTCCGAACGCTCGTGCGGCTCGTCGAGCTCAACCACAACGCGCTCCCCAGGCAGAGCGAAGCGCACGAAGACAACGCGCCCGTCGATGTGAGCCACGCACCGACCTTGGTCAGCGTACCGTTCAATTTCCACTTCTGCCTGCATGTGTACCTTACCCTTGTTTTCCTTGGCATTCATACGGTTCTGACTTCCATAAGCCTACCGTTTGCGCACATTCTTCTCCAACAGCCGCTCAAGCGGCATTGGTTTTCCATACTACCCTTGACCGCCGTCGCTGCTGCCAGTGGCATGTCCATCTTCTGATGTGTCTGCCGGTTCCTTTTCAGCCCCCTGCTCACTGACAAATTTGGGGTGCCGGCTCAACGGATCTGCGATCATCAAGTATGATACCCAAATGGCCAACGCCCAGAACGGAAGCCCCATAAGCAGCCTCGCCGTACCCAAAGCGGTGACCTGATTCAGGGCGTACAGAGGGAGCTGAACAGCCAAGCGCAACGCGAACACCGCAATCCACAGCCATGTGACACGTTTATACGCCTTGTACAGCGCAGCATCCTCACGCCAGTCGTGCAACCAGTCCTTAAGCCTCTCGGTAGGCAAAGACCGAATGAACTCGACGATGAACCCTACACCGGGAACACGGACAGCCAATGTGATGAGCAGCACCACCGCATAGACGATATTGGTAATGAACCCATATGCGTAGTAGTTACGAGCCTCGCCACTCTTCCACGCCCAAATCAGACAGATACCCACGGCGATAAGACCACCCAGCGCACCAAGCGCCGACTGACGCTGCACCAAACGCACCAGTACCTGTGCCACCGCCAACACCGCAGAGACGATGACGGTGAGCTTCAAGTCACTGGTCACCACAAACAGCACCACAAAAACAAAGCCAGGCAGCATGGACTCCACCACACCTCGCACGCCGCCTATGGCTTCGATAACCGAAAAGTCCTCATCCTGCCCGGCCCCAGCCAAGGCTGCGAAACCGGTACGCTGTCGATGCTGCTTCATAACGTCCTTGATCTGAGCTGTTCCTGACGGAGCTGTTCGTGACTGAGCTGTTCATGGCAGCCGCCGGGAACTAATCTGCGCTTAGCGCACTTCGGAGAACATGGGACCGCGCGAGATGGTGGTCTGCACTTCGGTCTGCTGATCTTGGTCGAACGGACCGTCCGGACGTGCAGGAATAGTGTTGCCATTCTCGTCGGTTTCGTCACCTTCACTGTCATCCTGGTTGATAACCGGCGGGTGCATGGGAATCAAATCCCGCGGAGCAAGAGGCTCTTCGCCACGGCTTACCACCACACTGGAGAACAGGCGGTTCAGTGTGAATGCCTCGTCGCTGTCCGGACTGCTGGCAGCGGGGCCGGAGAAGATGCCGCGCAGCATCCAACGAGGTCCGTCCACCCCTGCGATGCGGGTGGTCAGCGTTTTGCCGCCCTTGAGCGTGACGGGCAGCAGCACTTCCATGCCGAAGATGCCCGGCTCTTCGCTGGCCTGGCCCTTCGATTCGAGCAGGTCGGCACGCACATCGTCCCACAGCCCCATGCTTTTGGGGGCAGCCATTGCCTCGATCTGCAGGCTTGATGAGCCAAACGTGACCGTGCAACTCGTCACCTCGCCGGTGGCACGGCTGGCGCGAAGCTTGATTTCAACACCCGGGACGGCCGGCATGCAGTATGCGCCGAAATCAAGGTACTGATCGAAATCAGGTGCCTCATCATCGTTCACATCCCAAGGCCCGTACACATCACCGCGACCCTCATACTCGCGTACCGCCTCGCTGGGGAACTGCACTTCAGATTCGCTCTCCGACGGACTTTGCTGACCGGCAACATCGTTAATGCCCTCTTCACTTTGGGCTTCGGTTCGTTCTTCGGCAGCTGTCTCATCGAGTTCGGCGTTCTTCTGTTCTGCGGCTTCATCCTCGTGATGCTTTTTCTTGCCGAAACCAAACAATCCCATGTCCCCTCGTTTCTGCGTTTCCGCCGTTGCGACACCTGTTATGCTGCTAGCCAGCCTACACCAATGGTGCTATCAGCACTGAGATTCTCGGCTGGCATCAGGCAGCTGTCAGATGTCGTAGTCGACACTCAACGGTGCATGGTCGGACCAACGGGTCTCATAGCTGTCGGCCTTGTCGATCTCGAATCCGCTCGCAGTCGCCGCCAGAGCAGGCGTGGCCAGCTGATAGTCGATTCTCCAACCCACGTTGTTGTCGAACGCCCGTCCACGCTGACTCCACCACGTGTACGGCCCTTGCACGTCTCCGGCCAGTTGGCGCAACACATCCACATAGCCTCCCTCGCCCAGCCAGCGATCCACATAGGCGCGTTCCTCGGGCAGGAATCCCGCATGCTTTTCGTTCGCCTTGGCGTTCTTGATGTCGAGCGGGGTGTGGGCGATGTTGAGATCGCCGCACAACAGCGCCTGCCTGCCACCTTTCGCCTCCGACTCCTCTTTGAGTTCAGCCATGCGTACCAGCATCTTGTCTAGGAACCGGTATTTCTGAGTCATCTTCTCGGGGTCATCCGTATTGCCGGCGTGTACGTAGATGCTGGCTACGGTAAGTTTCATGCCGTCTGATGCAGTGATATCCTGCTCGATCCACCGCCCGGAATCCACATCCTCACTCAAATCAAGCAGTCCGTGACGTTCTGCTTCCACCTTAAGAGCGGAAATCAGCCCTACCCCGGCACGCCCTTTGATGCGGCACACCTCATCCATCAGCGCCACATCGGCAGCGTGCGCCACCATGCCGGCGTCCTCGTACCCCTGTGCGATGGAACCAAAAATCGGATCGATCTCTTCCTGCGGGGCACGCACCTCCTGCATGCACCACACGTCAGGCGTGGTTTTGGCCGCCCAGTCGAGCAGCCCTTTGCGTTTGGCGGCGCGAATGCCGTTGAGGTTCGAAGTGGTCACGGTAATACTCATGCCTCGAGCCTACACCAACGACCGGCTGCAGGCGCTGAATTCGCCATCGAATAACATGCTGAACGGACCTTGACCGGCATGTCAAAGTCCGTTCAGCATTCCGCCCAGCAGCATGGCAGCTAGGGAATCGGCGTGTAATCCGAAGAAACCTGTACAACATATGTCATGTTGCGCACGGTATCCTCCTCGATGATATCCACATCGTGCCGCGCCTGCCACGCGCCTTGCCATAAGACCCACACAAACGGTGAATAGCTCACTGGCTTGTGGCTGCGATCGATGGGCAGCCGGTCAGGCAACTTCCATTGCAAAGCGCGTTGATCGGAAGGTGATGCGACGCCTCGCGCTTTCACCATTTCTTCCACGCCTGACGCCGCACTGGCTGCCTCATCATGCACATACCAAGCATAGTCATATGCCTTCTGCGACTGATAGGCAATCACCGCCGACACACCCCAGCACAACGCGTAGAGCACAATCAGATACACTGCCGTGCGGAAGAGGCGATGCCGGCGGAACCAGTCACGCATCGGTAACGTACCTGTGAATCGTATGACTCAATCGACTTTCCATTGTAAACCTTTCCATACTGTCCTATTCCCATGCTGTTCTCGAGCTTTTTGCTGGGAAGTAGTGAAGGGATAATCATAACGATTTACTGTTTTCTGACAGATGACCGGAGTTGGATGTGCACCGTTGATATTGCCAACCACAACCATCGCATGTCCGATATTGCCGGTGCCTTCCCAATCCGCATAGATCAACCCTCCGGTCCCTATGTGGTAAGGATTATTTTCTACAGTGAACGCACCTGAATAGTTTCGCATGTAATTGTAATTTTTCTGAGCACCAGACCAAGTGCGCGATGCACCGGCGATACCTGACAAATTCCAAGTCCACACTTTATCACTCCACAATTGAAGAGACGTACCACGTGTGGTACGTAATCCACCTGCATACACTGATTGCGACACAAAGTTGGCGCAATTGCCAGATTCTCCTTCTTCTTTATATATTGGAAAATCGGGATTCATCTTATCGGCAGCAGTCCATTTTTCAGCGTACAGTGCCATTTTAATATAATCCAGGCCAGCAGAATTCGTTGAAAAACCCTTGCCCCGCTGCAATCGGCCATCGTTATTCTCCTCCAAAAGAGGTTGCATCTTCGGCACATTAAGTTGTTCCTGCTCTCCTCCTTCTACCGCTTCATCAGGATCCTTTATCTCATCATTTACAATTGCCTCAGGTTTCCCACTTCCGACGCCTTTACTGATCTCGATAATATGTTGGTCAGTTGCGCTCGAATCTAAGTGATCGCGATTCTCTCCTGCAACGGTAATAGTAGTTCCATCGATTGGAGCCAAATACAAATCTCTCTTAATCTCCGCAATGACAGAGTAACTATTATCCGTCTTATCGACTGAAATAATACGCGATGAAACTTTGGCTTGCTTTACCACCAAGCCCATATTGCGCATTTCATCTTTATCACTGCTATTTTCCTTGGCTAACTTTGACTGCCTCGAATCATCTCCACCCTTCAGACTAATTCCCTTATAATTGTTCTCAATCTGTTTTCCATATTCTTTAACTATGGAATTGATTTTATTGTGAGATATATTGGTTGAGACGGTATCGCTGCTTGCAGCATGTGCCGGCAACGGCAATAAGACTGCAGAGCTAATCAATGTTATAGAAGCTAGTAAATGTATTTTTTTCATCGGTGTTGTCCTTCATATCCGTAATCAAATATGGAGTGCGCACTGCCTGCTCCAACAACCATGGTGGCACAACATCCATTCGCTGCATGCAACTATCCCGCATGATGGGCATCGTTATTGAGCTTAAGCTTTCTCAGAATTATCATCACAAGACGGGCACCCATGAGACGAGACGACATTAACATGCAACTGTTAAAAATCTTCTGTAAGAAAATCAGGGTGCTGCAACAAAAACGACGCTAACCCTATCTCACCGACGGTTCTACAGCACATTGCCACTCCTGCGCAACAAAAACGACACTGACTCCATCTCACCGACGGCTTTGCTACGCGTAAGCACCCCCACGCGCCAAAAACGACGCTAACCCCATCTCACCGACGGTTCCGCAGCGCGTTGCCACTTCTGCGCAACAAAACCGACGCCACTAACCTGCACAGCATGGTCTACCGTCCCGCACCACCACTATCCGCACCCGCACCACCACTACCCGCACCCACCCACGCCCGGCAGCAGCACCACCATCGAATCCAACGGCGAGAACGGGCTCCATGTCCGGAAAGGATGGATCAGCAACCACAGAACACGACATCACACCACACAACACCACACAACACAACACAACACAACACAACATGACACACCAAACAGATCCCATTAGACCCGCATTGGCTACTTAACCCCACATTTTGCTATATAACCCGTATGTCCTGCGCATGAACGACGTAAGGGACCCGAGCCCATGTCCGGCAGCGGCACCGCCATTGGGCGTTATGGTGAGGATGGGCTATATGTCAGGAAAGGATGGGCCCGTAATCACTGAGCGCAACAAACGACACGCTGAACCAATCCGTAAACCCCACATTTTGGTACATAACCCGAAAATCACGTATGCCAAAGACCCTCATAAGCTTGCCACATACAACTCATAAGCTTGCCACATACGCAGTAGGGCCGAACGCCACAGTGTGCGTTCGGCCCTACTGGTTTGCTCTCAATGAGAGTTATTTCGTATCAGACGTCGAGTCCCAACTCGAGCTTGCCGCCGGGGATAGCCTCGAGCAGGTCGCGGGTGTACTGCTGCTTGGGGTGGTCGAAGACCTCGTCAGTGGTGGCGTGCTCCACCAGACGACCCTTCTGCATGACCACTACCTCATCGGCGATCTGGCGCACCACGGCCAAATCATGGGTAATGAACAGGTAGCTCAAGCCACGCTCAGCCTGCAAATCGTTGAGCAGCTGCAGCACCTGATCCTGCACCAGCACGTCGAGCGCGGAGACCGCCTCGTCGCACACGATGACATCAGGGTTGAGCGCCATGGCGCGTGCGATGGCGATGCGCTGACGCTGGCCGCCCGAAAGCTCGTTCGGGTAGCGCTGCATCACCGAACGCGGCATCTTGACCAAGTCAAGCAACTCGGCCACACGCTTCTGCCGGCTCTTCTTGTCACCGATCTTGTGGATGCGCAGCGGCTCCTCGATGGAACGATAAATCGAATACATCGGGTCGAGCGAACCGTAGGGGTTCTGGAACACCGGCTGCACGTGACGGCGGAAGTCCAGCAGTTCCTTGCCCTTGAAGCTCGAGATGTCGCGACCTTCGTAGGTCACGGTGCCGCTGGACGGTTCGAGCAGCTTGAGCACCATGTTCGCCACAGTGGACTTGCCCGAACCGGACTCGCCCACAATCGCGAGCGTGGTACCACGCTTTACGGAGAAGGAGACATCGTCTACGGCCTTGAACATCTCCTTCTTGCGCGGCAGCTTGAACTCACGGGTCAAGTGATCCACGGTGATGATGTGCTCACTACGCTCAATGTCGCTTTCGCTCTTGACGTGATGCTCCATGAGCTTCTCAGCATCCTGACCGTGCTCCTTGGCGGAGACGATGCGCTGCGAGGCCAGAGACGGTGCAGCGGCGACCAGACGCTTGGTGTAGGGATGCTGGGGATGCTGCAGCACCTCGAGCGAAGGACCAGACTCGACGACCTGCCCCTTGTACATCACCACAATGTGCTGGGCGCGCTCGGCAGCCAGACCAAGATCGTGGGTGATGAACAACACTGCGGTGCCAAGCTCGTCGGTAAGGTTATGCAGATGGTCGAGGATCTTCTTCTGCACGGTCACGTCGAGTGCGGAGGTAGGCTCATCGGCGATAAGCAGGTCAGGACGGCAAGCCAGACCGATGGCGATGAGCGCACGCTGGAGCATACCGCCCGAGAACTCGTGCGGGAACTGGCGTGCACGTGTGGCCGCGTCAGGAAGACCAGCCTCGTCGAGCAGACCTGCCACACGATCGTTCATGGTGCTGCCGGTCACATATTGCTTGGCGATAGCCCAAGCCTTGTCGTCGTTCACACCTGCCTTGATGAGTGCATCGGCGACGCGCCAACGGGTTTCTGAACCCGGAATCCAAGCCGCCTTGAAGCTTTCCATGGCATGCTCTGCTTTGTCGCCCTTCACGCCGGCCTCGGCAAGCGCTTCCTTGGCGGCGGCGAGCAGACCTTCCAGCTGCTCGGAGCCGAGGAAGGTCTCGTCGTCGTTGTTCTTGATGCTCACATCGTCGCCGGCCAGAGCCTTGGCCAACTTGGACCGCTTCTCGTGGGAGATGTCCATGTGGTTGGCCTTGAGCGCCTCCTCCACCTGGGTGCCTATGCGCCACACGGGGTTGAGGTTGCTCATGGGATCCTGGGGAACGAGTCCCATCTTGTCGCCGAGCAGCTGTTCGTACTGCTTGCGGGTGTATTGAGAAATCTCCTCACCCTCAAGCTTGATGGAGCCGCCTGCTACCTTGCCGGTGCCGGCGAGCAGACCGAGCACGGCCATGGCGGATGTGGACTTGCCCGAACCGGACTCGCCCACAATCGCCACCCATTGGCCAGGATAGACGCTGAAGGAGGCATCGCGCACGGCATGCACCACGTGCTTCTGGCCTGTGGTGAAATCGACCTTCAAGTCTTTTACTTCGAGAATCGGGCCTTGCTCAAGCTGCATGGCACGCAGGTTCTCTTGACTATTCACAGTTTCACTCATGAAAATTCCTTACCTTCACGCCGTACGGCTCTTCGGGTCGAGCGCGTCCTTCACCGCATCGCCCATCATGATGAACGCCAGCACGGTGATGGCCAGAGCGGCCGAGGGATAGAACAGCACCGAAGGATTGGTACGCAGCATGGCCTGCGCGTTGGAGATGTCGCCGCCCCAGCTCACGGTCGTGGACGGCAAGCCCACACCCAGAAAGCTCAGCGTCGCCTCAGAGACGATGTAGGTGCCCAGTGAGGTGGTGGCCACCACGATGATGGATGCCAACGAATTGGGGAGAATGTGACGCATCAGGTTGCGCATGGGCGTGGAGCCCAGAGCCGTGGAAGCCTTGTTGAACTCGAGGTTCTTGGTCTCCATCACTGCGCCTCGTGCAATGCGTGCGGTCTGCGTCCATCCGAAGAGGGTGAGCACCAGGACGATCTTCCAGATCGAGCCGGAGGTGCGGAACATCTGCAGCACCACGATGGCGCCCAGCAGCAGCGGGATGGCCATGAAGATGTCGGTGCAACGGCTCAGCACCGCGTCGACCCAGCCGCCGAAGAAACCACCGAGTGCGCCGATAAGCGAGCCGAGGATGACCACGAGGATGGTGGTGAGGATGCCGACGCTGATCGACGTGCGAGTGCCGTATATGGTACGGGTGTACACGTCGCAGCCCTGGGTGTCGAAACCGAAGGGGTGCCCAGCTGAGCTGGGGTTCAGCGAGTTGTCGAGCGTGCAGTAGTTCGGATCCTGATGGGTGAAGACGCCCGGGAAGAGCGCCACGAACAGCACGAAGATGATGAGCAGCCCGGAGATGATGAACATGGGGTTGCGCCGCAGCTTGCGCCAGGCGTCCGCCCACATGCTGGTGGCGGGTGCGGACTCGTCAATGGAGTCCACATCCTGAAGCGGGGTATCACTCTCTTTGGCCACGAATCGCTCTTGGCCAGGAAGTACGGAAATAGCTTTCTTGAGCATATCAGTCATGGTTCCTCTCCCCTCACGCGTACCGAATGCGGGGGTCAAGCGCCGCGTAGAGCATATCGACAAGCAGGTTGCAGACCACGAAGATGAGGGTCAGCAACGTGACGATGGAGACCACCAGGTTGCTTTCGCCCTTCAGAATGCTCTGATAGGTCAGGTAGCCGATGCCGTGGATGTTGAAGATGGTCTCGGAGATCATGGCGCCGCTCATCAGCGCGCCCAGATCCTGACCGAGGTAGGTGACGACGGGAATCAGCGAGTTACGCAGTACGTGCCGCACCATGACGGAGCGGTTACTCATGCCCTTGGCACGGGCGGTGCGCACATAGTCTTCAGCAACGTTGGAGGAGACCTCGGAACGGGTGAGACGGATAATGTAGGCCATAGAGACCGAGCCGAGCACCATGGCCGGCATGAGCAGGTCAAGGAAACCTGGGTCCGCGCCTGCGGTGACCGGCAGAATGCGCCATTTGACACCAAGGAAGTACTGAGCCACGAAACCGGTGACGAAGGTGGGCACGGAAATGAGCAGCAAGGAGACGATCAGGATGACCGAGTCGTACCACTTGCCCTTCTTCAGGCCGGAGACGATGCCGAAGATGACACCGAAGATGGCCTCGAAGACGAATGCCATAAGAGCAAGCTTGATGGTGACGGGGAACGCCCGTCCGATCTCGGCGATGACCGGCTGTCCGGCGAACGTGTTGCCGAAGTTGAGCGTCAATGCGTTCTTCAGGAACAACAGGTACTGCACGATGAACGGTTTGTCGAGATTGTATTCTGCACGGATCTGGGCTGCAACGGCCTCGTTCACGGGCTTGTCTCCGAACATCGCCTTGACGGGGTCGCCAGGCAGCGCGAACACAAGTGCGTACACGAGTAGTGTTGTACCGAGAACCACGGGGATCATCTGCAAAATACGACGCAGAAGATATTTACCCATCGATTTCTCCTTGATTAATCTTGCCGGTAGACCCGAATAACATTCAGACCGACTTGCACTTTCGGGTAGTTTAGCGCAATGCCATGCCAAAGTTATGTATTCCAGTGAGCCAGCACACTATACGGGAGGCTTCAAACAGCATCGCCGGGGCGCACGCCAAACGGCATGCACTCCGACGATGTGCTCAGGTTCCATGGCCCAGCGGCCACGCCACCCCTTATGTTTCAGTTATGCATATTCAGTTATATGGCGATACGTACGACCCGCATCACTTCTTGGTGATCTGCGAGTAGGTCGGGTAGGACTGCCAGTCGATGGCGAAGCCCTTGACGCCCTTGGCGGCCACACCGTCGTTGTTCTTGTAATACATAGGAACAGCAGGCAGGTCGTTGAGCAGAATCTCCTGGGACTGGCTGTACAGCTTGTTCGCGTCATCCACGCTCTTGGCCTGGTAGGCCTCGTCCATGAGCTTGTCGAACTCGGCGTTCTTGTAGTCACCGTCGTTCGAACCGTTGCCGTCAGCAGCAGCCGAGTCGAAGTTCTGGTAGAGATAGTTCTCAGCAGAGGGATAGTCAGGCATCCAGCCGGCACGGAAGCCGCCGGTCATCTGGCGCTTTGAGACAGCGTCGCGGAACTCCTGGAAGGTGGGAACCGCAGTGCTCACCACCACGTCCTTGCCGAGCGCGTTGTTGATCGAATTCGCCATGGCGTCGTAGATCGGCTTGTTGCCGCCGTCCGCGTTGTAGGAAAGCGAGAACTTGCCGTCAAACTTGGAGATGGCATCTGCCTTGTCCCACAGTTCCTTGGCCTTCTTGGGGTTGTATTTGACATTTTCGCTGCCCTTGAGACCGGAGACATAGCCGGGGGTGAGCGGGGAGGTGAAGTCGTCGGCGGGGGTGCCCACACCGTTGAGCACCTTGTCGACCAAGCCCTTGCGATCGATGCCCATGGAGATGGCCTGGCGGCGCAGCGTGCCTTCTTCGGTGCCTGCCTTGAAATGCTCAAGGTTCGACGGGATGGTGAACTGCTGAATGACCGAACCGGGCTTGTTGTAGGCCACGACGCTGGAATCCTTCTCAAAGGTCTTCGTATCGGCGGCGGGAACTGTGTCCATCACATCGAGGTTGCCGGCCTGTACATCGGCGTAGGCGGCGTCGTCCTTGGTGTAGATCTTGAAGGTCACACCGTCGTTCTTCACGGATTCGGGACCCTTGTAGTTCGGGTTCTTCACCACCTCAATGCTGGTGTTGTGATCCCACTTCTTGAACTTGTACGGGCCATTGCCCACCGGGTTCTGGCCGAAGGCCTTGGGGTCCTTGTAGAAGGAATCAGCCAACGGGGAGAAGGCGGAATAACCGACCTTGATCGGGAAGGTCGCGTCGGGCTTGTCGAGATCGACGGTGAACGTGGTGTCGTCGACGTCCTTGAGACCGGAAAGCTGCTCGTCGCCCTTGAGGTTCTTGTCCTGCAGATCCTTGTATCCCTTGATGGACGAGAAGAAGGATGAATTCTTCTGAGCGTTCTTTGCGTTGGCAATATAGCTCCACGCGCGGGTGTAGGACTTGGCGGTGATAGGTGAACCGTCGCTGAACTTCAGGCCCTTCTTGATCTTGATGGTGTACTGGGTGCCATCAGCGTTGGCCTTGATGGAATCAGCCTGATCGTTGGAGGCCTCACCTTCGGGGTTGAACCACACGAGCTGGGAGTAGAGGAGACGGATGACTTTGCCGCCGCCGGACTCATTCGTGTTGCCCGGAATCAACGGGTTCTGCGGTTCAGAGGCGAACACCGAGATGATGTTGTTGCTACTGCTGTCCGACGCGCTCTTGTCGCCACCTGAGGCGCCGCAGCCGCTCAACAGCATGGCTGCGGCCGCAGCCACCGCCGTCACTGTGATTATTCTCTTCTTCATACCAACTCCTGTTCGGTAGACTTCACACACCAGCTTAGAGAATGCGTGAAACAATAAAGCCGCCCGTACATAGGCAACTTCATCGTATTAGGCCATAATTGTGGCGCATCGCGCCGATTTTTACAACTTACTATCCAGCATTTGGTCACATTGACAAAAATCGCCCATCACATACCTCCAGAACGGCATCTTGTGCCTGCTCTATATGCAACCATGCACATCATTGTGCAGCGCTTCTGTGCAGAGAATGCTCAATATCGACGCCGCACCATCATCGAGACGACAATCGTCGCAATCACATCGCCACCATATCCAACGAATATTCGCCGACAGCGTGAACGCGCAGAGCCCGCACATGCGCGACGAAGCGCAGCACTTCGTGAACTATGGGCACATGGCAGACACCTAGAATGACCAATGCGCCAGCAACATCTATCCGACCATATTGATATCAGAAGCGCAACTCAAAACCGCACGACCCAACCGTAAGATAATTAACTTATGGACTCAGGCCCGAGGAAAGGCTTGAGCGTAGCGGGCTTTGAGCTGCTCCATGGAGACGTGGGTGTATCGCTGCGTGGTGCGGATGGAGGAATGGCCGAGCAGCTCCTGCACCTCGCGCAGGTCGGCACCGCCGTCGAGCAGATGCGTCGCCGCGCTGTGACGCAGAGCGTGCGGGCTGATATCCGGCACTCCGGCTCGCGACGACTCACGGTGCACCACATCACGTACGGTACGCTGGTTGACGCGAGCGCCGCGGGCGCCCAGAAACATCGCCTGCTCATTCGCTTTGGCCGTTTGCCCCGACAGCAGCACCGCTCTCCCCTCCTCCATCCATGCCTGCAACGCCTTGGAGGCCGGCGCTCCGAACGGCACGACGCGCTGCTTGTTGCCTTTACCGGTCACTTTCACCGTGCGATTGGCGAAGGCGACATCGTTCACATCCATGCCGACCAGTTCGGCCACACGCATGCCGGTGGCGTAGAGCAGTTCGAGCATGGCGGCATCGCGCAGCGCTATGGCCTGCGCTTTGCCATCTCCCGCATGATCGCCCGTTGCCGAAATCGCCCCGTCATCGGTAGGCGTCTCGGTAGGCGTCGAAGCAGCTGCTCCGGCTTCGTCCTCGACGGTGTCCATAAGCAGACCGGCTTGTGATTCGTTGAGCACGCGCGGCAGCGCGTCCGGGATTTTGGGGGTCATGAGCGCGGCTGCCGGATCTGAGGTTATCAGGTCGCGTTCGAACGCCCAGGCAAAGAACCGGCGCACAGCCACGGTTTTGCGAGCCATGCTGGAGCGGGCATGTGATGGGGTTGCAGCGGCCATCCAAGCACGCAGGTCTTCGAGCGTCACCGAGTCCAGATCGTGCACCCCGCGCGATTCCAAAGTATCTAGGCATTGGGCGATGTCGGAGGCGTAGGCCTTCACCGTGTTGGCGCTCAGCCCTTTGTTGGACTGCAGGTACGTTACGAACGCGTCCAGTGCCTGGTCCATACCGCCCTCCGTTCATCGCCGTGGTTAGACTCCTATACTATCAATGTTCAAGTTGCCGTTAGGAGTTCACATGCCGTTGCCCGCCACACTGCCCGCCGGATTGCGCGTTATGGTGCGCACGTTCGACGGGCGCAATGAGGCCACAGGACGCCAGGAGTTCCGCGATTTTGTGGGGCATGTGCTGCGTTACGACGGCACAAGCCTGGTGATGGAACGAGATGCGGCGGCGAACGGGTCACGCCCGGCGGAACGGGTGGCAATCGACGCGAAGCGCATCGCCGTCATCAAGCCGGTTCCCGAACGGCACGCCGCCCCACGCCCCACTCACCCAGTACCGCCGGCATCTTGACCACACAGGCACGACGCCTTAGCCATATAACGTGCAACGCGGAAGCCATTGCAGAGCCGAACGTTACTGCAGTGCGGAACGTCGCTGTACCAGTAGACCACCGTCCTGATTGAAGCCCACAATATGTTCGCCGGCTCGAGCCAATTCCAGCAGTTGCTCTTGCCAATCGCACCGGTCCACCTCGACCGCTCGGACAGGACCGAACTCCCCCGCTGCCGATTGCGCGCGCTGCCGCGCTTTGAAGTCTCGGAACGGCTGACCTTGAGCAAAGAATTCAGTAAGGGTCTGGCTCTCGCCGCTTTCCAACGCTTGCGCCACACCGGTAAGCCGGTCGGCCATGGCACGTGCAAGCTGCGCCACGTTTTCACTGTCCTCTTCGATCATGGCGCGGGTTCGATGGGGATCGGTGAGCGCCACGCGTGTCATGTCCCGCCAACTGCCGGCAGCCAACGCCACGGCGATATTGCACTCTGAGCTGGAGACCAGAGTATTGACCATGGCAGTGGCCACGGCATGCGGCATGTGCGAGATCATGGCTGCGGCACGGTCGTGGGTGGCATCATCGAGCACGATGATGCGGTTGCCCACGGATTGCACAACAAGCCGGGCGACCTGCTCGAACCGCCAATATTCGGTGTCCCGGTCAACCGTGAGCGCCCACAAGGCTTCATCGAACAGTGCGGGATCGGCCGCGGCGAACCCGGAATGTTCGTTGCCTGCCATGGGGTGCGCCCCCACATAACAGTCAGCAAGCCCTGCGTCTTCGACCTGCTCGCGCACCTGCCCTTTCACACTGCCTACATCGCTCAATGTGGTGGTCTGCGGGTTAAGCACCGGTTTGAGGGCATGCAACATGTCTGGCATGACGCTGAGCGGATTGCAGAGCATGAGCACGTCCGGCTCCGCCAACGCCACATTCTCGAGCCTGTCCATGCAGTCGATGCCTGCTTGGCGCGCCGCAGCATACGGTTCAGGACGATGATTCCATGCCACCACGCGCACGCCGCGAGCCACGAGCCGTTTGGCCAACGACCCGCCGATGAGTCCCAGCCCTGCAATGCCAACCGTCGTCACCATAACAGCTCCTCCTGCCACTCACTCATGCCCGCATCCGCAAGTCCGGCCACATCATCACCGTGTGCATGTGCAGTGCCGGTATGTTCGCAACTCTCGGCACTGCCACGCGCACCGCCTTGCGGCAGCATCCACGCGCTCACCGGCGGATTCGGCCGCTCTCCGCGCGGATAGACGGCCAGGGTCTTGGCCCAGTCACCGGCGGAGACGATACGTTCGAGCACACTGCGGAACTGCGGTTGCCATGGCGCGGCGTCGAGGGTGACGATGAAGCTGTAGGTTCCCTCATGACCTTTGATGGGGCGCGAGATGAAGCTGGTCATATTCAGCCCGGCATCGCGTATGGTGTCCAGCAGGTTGGCAAGCACGCCGGGGCCGGTATGCAACGGCACCACGGTGACAACCGTTTCAAAACGCTCCATGCCTTGAGCACGCATGTCACGCAGCCTGGAGACGACTTGCCGACGGGGTGCCACCACCACAAAATCGGTGCGGGCGCCGTCATAGTCCTGCACGCCGGTCTCCAATGTTTCCAAGCCATACAAATCACCGCATATGGACGGTCCCAAAGCCACCTGACCGGGCTTGATGTCGCGGCATGCCGCCGCGTTGGAAGCGGCGGGCACAGACGACAGACCTCGACGTTGGGCAAAGTTGGAGCATTGCGCCAACCCGTGCGGGTGGGCACTCACCTCATGCAGCACAGTGCCAGCCGGCGAGGCAGCATGCTGCGCCATGCGATTGTCCCGCAGCGTCCCCTCTTCGGGACGAACGAACGCATCGAAGGTGATATCGATGCCAAGGCGCAGCATGCCGGCAGTGCCTGCCGCATCGATAAGCATGTCGAGATTGGGCATGACATAGCCTTCGACGTTGTTTTCCAACGCCAGCACACCCCAGCCTTCGCCGTGTTCCACATGTTCCATGATCTGCACGGCGGTGCCGCACGGTTCAGGTTTCAGGCCCTGCTCCCCCAATGCACGGACGGCTTCGAGCGCCGCCTGGTGCGTGAACGAACCTTCGGGCCCAAGGAAATACAACGGTGTGACGGCACGCGATGCGACGGTGCCCTGCATGCCCGGTTCCGGCTGTGACGTGTGCGCGGTGTGTGCTGCGCGGTCCGCATGCGCAGAATCGGTCATATCGGTCATATCTGTGATATCTGCCGTGTCTGTCATATTTGCCATACGGTTCATACGGTTATCATCCCATCTTTCCCGCGCTCCACCGCACCACCGGAGACAAACCGGCGAGGCACCATCAACACCGCCACCTGCACAATGATGGCACCGAACGTCCAGAAATATCCGGCGTTCTGACTGAAGAACGGCACTTTTCCGCCGAAGCCGATGGGTGCGAGAATGTCTCCGGTCACACCGAACAGAAACAGCGCTGACACCACGGACGAGACAATAAGGTGCACCGCCAGGCCAACCGCACCGCTGCGCGCCCGGGCAGCCCATGCTGACATGCCCACTACCGTCAACGCCAACAGCAGGCCGTACGGCACGTTGGCCGAAGCTCCTGCCCGATGCACCAGCGTGCCCACAAACGCCACCGCAGCACCGGCCGCAGCACACACCAGCAGACGAGCCCACGCCGGAATCCTATGGCTCCACGGCGCTGGCTCCTCGTCTTGTGGTACCGCCATATGCCGCACCGTATCCTGAGAAGTTCCCATACGCCAAGTATGCCTCACCGGGTTGTCAGCCATAAATTCGGCACCGGAAAGGCCGCGACGGCGCGTATACGTTCAGCGGCGGCGAGCTCACTTGACCATACGGCATTGCTCGCTACGGTATAGCTAGCTGCGGTATGGGTCACCGGAATGGTAGGCGCGCATGGAGGGAGCACCGATTCGGTCGCATGCCAGAACGGCCAGCCACAGTCCCACAATGGCAAGCAACGCCCCGGAGCGCGTGTTGTCGCGCTGCGAAGACGGCACGCTTGCAGGGGCATTGACCCGATGCCCAGTGACGAGCAGACGGGCGGAGTTGACGAACATCGGCGTGCAGGTTTCCAGCGTGAGCAGATCCCGACCGGGAACCGGTTCGAGACTAGTGCCGTCGGTGTTGGCTCCGACTTGGCGCACACTCTCGACGCGATACCACAAATCACCTGCCGCACCGCCTTTGATGCACAGCAGATCGCCCTTGACAAGCTCGCCCAAACGTATAAAATCACTGAATTCTCCGGCACCACGATGGCCGGAGATGATGGCACGGGTGCCTTTGCCGCCCACGGGCAGCGAACTGTTGTAGAGATGACCTGCGGAACCATCGGCCAAGGCCTCGTCGTCGGCGCCATGGCTGATGGGCATGTCCACACTGATTTTCGGGATGACGATGCGTCCCATCTGCTCGCCCGGCAGCAGATTCTGGTAGCGCGAATCGGAACGTCCTGTCAAATCCGCACCATAGGGAGGATTGGAGGAACGACCTGGAATGACGCCGTTCTCTTCCGTCAAAGTCACGTTGTATCTGTGGGCGTCAGCGACCAAAGCCCGGGCCGCAGGACTGCTGGGATGTGCACCTGCGTCATGTGAGGAGCCATCGCCATTGAGAGCCGCGGGAGTAAGCCACACCACCAGTGCTGCCGCGCACGCACACACCACTGTGGCCACCCAAAGCAGCGTGCGAGTGCGCGCGGACGCATGCAGCCGTACGCTGCGCCGAGCACCATGCACATGGCGAACCGCTGCACTCGAACGCTTATGGCGCGGCGAGGCAGGCCGGGCGGCGACGCGATCTGCAGCGCCACCCGACCTATCATGCCGTGCCATAACTACCCATTCCTGATGGTTCAGAAGCCCAAGGACTGACCGGAATTCTGGCGCTTGTGGCGCGACAGCAGCGCGGCGAGCAGCACCAGCAGAATAGCAAGCACCACAACGGCCAGCGCCAAATCCTTGAGATACTTGGAACCGGTCTGCGGCAGCTCGGTCAGTGAGGAGATGTTGGCGATGGTGACGAGTGCGTATTTCTCGCCAACCGATGGATCGAGTCTCACAATCAAACTACTTGGGGTGCTGTTTGCCTTGTCTTCGGTGATATTGCCCCTCTGGTCAACATCGAATCCGAATTCGACCGGCACCGGAAGTATGTGATCGTTCCCGGGAACAAACTGAACCAGCTTGTATTTGCCGGTACCGAAGTTGTTGATTTCCGTTATGCCGTTGATTCCGGTGTTCACATACCCGGCATCCGCCTCATCCGTTTCGTCGTAGCCAGTGAACGGGTAAGTGCCATTCTCATCATTGGAGAACTGAGGGACGTACTTGATGTATTTGTTCGTCCCCAAATCCAGCATTTTGAATTGTGCACCAGCCACCGCTTGGTCCTGCTGCGCAAAATCCACAGCCTTGATATCGATGTCGGAAGTCCACAGATTATCGGTTGCCGTGTAATTGGTGCCGCCATTATTAGCACCATAGTATGCAATATTCAATGCACAGTTTATGGCGTCGGGGCTGGCAGCTCCAGCAGCGACAGTTCCGGCGAAGGGACGGTCCGTCAAATTCTTGTAGGTGACGGAAATGTCGATCTTGCGCGAAAGCAGGTTATCCAGCTGGGTTATCGTCGGCTTCCAAGTCACCGACGCACCGCTGTAATCCGCATTCCTTGTCTGATTGATGACCGGCTTGGCATCGTTAATGCTTACAAATTGGCCGGAGTCACCGCGATAATATGCCGTTGCATCCTTGATATCCACATATTTCGGGAACCTGATGGTGGCGGTGATACCGTTTGCCGTTCCTATCGCAGGCGTGGTAAACGTCACGTTCGCCGTATACCGCATACCGGTCGTCAAGGCCATATCGCCAGCCGGGTCGCCCTTCACGTACGTTTTGCGGGTCTGTCCGAAGGGGACATGGCTGATGGTGAGTTGCGAATCAGTGCTCTTCACGGTCACCTGGCCTAGAGGAGACGAGAAACCATTCTCCCAGTTCAGCTGCGTACCGTTATCGTCAACCGTGGTACCTTCTATCATCGGATGGCCTTGGGAGTCGGCGATGAGGTACACGCCTTGAGGCAAGGATACGCTGAGTTTGCCCTGATTGGTGGTCTGCTTGGACAGAGTGGCCGAAGGCGCACCGGACGCACCAAGCGCTTTGCCCAGTTTTGCCGAATCGACGGCACGATCGCTATCGCTTGCCTTCAGTAATTCGCCTACAAAACTGATGTCTTTCGAATGCTGGGAGATGCCGGCCTGCGAGCCGATCCACTGGTCTACAGAGTCGCTGACTTTGTCAACAAAGAGCGACCTCACGGTCTTGGGAGTTGCATCGGTCAGCTCGATGTTGGAGTATGAACCAATCTGGTAAAAGTCAAACGAGTGACCACTCAAGGATTCGCCACCCACGCCGCTGATGGTGAGATTTGGCGTCGCCGAACTGGGGGACGGGGCCGCGCTTGCCGTCACGCATCCTCCTGCAAGCGAGGCGGTAGCTATCAGTGCCGCTGCAGCAGCGCTGAGCCTTTTCATAAGTCGGGATTTCATTGTTCTCCTACTCTTCTCTTGTGCTGACGCCGATACGATCCGGGCCGGATACCGACTTGGCGGCGGAACGATGCGCAGCATGCAACGTGTGCCTTACAGCACTACGCACAATAGTGTAGGAAGAAAGCGTTATTTAATTAGTCGCCAGTAAGCTATATGTGTAATTAGTAAGAAAAATCATAGTTCAGAAGTGGTTTTAAAGCAGCTTTCGCACAGTATTTGTCGCAATTCCATTGGTTATTCTATGCATATTTGCCTATTTACTGAGAAAGCCGTCTGCCAGCGTACAAGGGCAAACACAACAAACCGGACGTCATTCTCCACAGCGCACATAGAACCAGGAGTCGCCGTTCACCACAGACAAAAGCGCCGCCCACCTCTACAATAAGGTGGACGGCACTCAAGCCCAGGTGCTGCGAACTACTTGTTCTTAGCGGCGTTCTGGCGGCGCTGCTTGGCATGCCACTTGTACCACTCGTCACGGTTCAGAATCACCTTGCGCACACGCACGGATTCCGGCGTCACCTCAACACACTCATCCTCGTTGGCAAAGTCGAGCGACTCCTCCAAGCTCATCTGGATAGGCGGGGTGAGGGTCTCGAGCACGTCGGCGGTGGCGGAGCGCATGTTGGTCATGTGCTTGGCCAAGGTCACGTTCACATCAAGCTCCTCAGGCTTGTTGTTCACACCGACCACCTGGCCCTCATAGACCGTGGACTGCGGCTGGATGAAGAAGTTGCCGCGAGCCTGCAGGCGCTGCATGGCGTACGGGGTGGCGGTGCCCTGACGGTCGGCGACCATCGAACCGTTCTGGCGGGTGGAAATCTCGCCGGCCCACGGGGCATAGCCCGCGGAGATGGAGCTGGAGATGCCGGTGCCGCGGGTGGCGGTGAGCAGCGCGGTACGGAAGCCGATGAGGCCACGGGAAGGCACGGTGAACTCCATACGCACCCAGCCGGAGCCATGGTTGCTCATCGAGTCCATACGCCCCTTGCGGTCGGCCATGAGCTGCGTGACGGCGCCCATGTACTCTTCCGGCACGTCGATGGTGTCCGCTTCCATAGGTTCGTTGATCTTGCCGTCGATGGTCTTGGTGACCACCTGCGGGCGGCCGACGGTCAGCTCGTAGCCCTCGCGGCGCATCTGCTCGGCCAGGATGGCCAGCGCCAGCTCGCCGCGGCCTTGCACTTCCCAGGCATCGGGACGGTCTGTAGGCTCCACCTTGATGGAAACGTTGCCGATGAGCTCGCGGTCGAGGCGATCCTTGATCATGCGTGCGGTGAGCTTGTGATCCTTGCCCTCGGTGCCGGCGATCGGCGAATCGTTGATGCCGAAGGTCATGGAAATGGCCGGGTCGTCCACGTGAATGAGCGGCAGGGGCTTGGGATCGGACTGGTCAACGATGGTCTCGCCGATCATGATGTCGTTCACGCCTGCCACAGCCACGATGTCTCCGGGACCGGCCTGCTCTACAGGAGTACGCTCCAGACCCTGCGTGCGCAGAATCTCGGTGAGCTTGAAATGTTCGATGGAGCCGTCCACACGGGACAGACCGTACTGCTTGCCTTTCTCCAGCGTGCCGTTGTAGATGCGCACGAGACCCAGACGGCCCAGATAGTCGGAGGAGTCGATATTGGTGACGTGTGCCTGCAGCGCCGCACCTTCCTCATACTCGGGGGCGGGAATGTTGGAGATAATGGTGTCGAAGAGCGGTTCCAGGTCCTTGTTGTCCGGTTCGCCGCCGTCCTCGGGCTGATTGCGCGAAGCGAAGCCCGCCTTGGCCGCGCAGTAGATGACCGGCAGATCCAACAGGGAATCGAGGTCGAGATCCACGCCCTCTTCGATCACATCCTGCGCCAAGCCGAGCAGCAAGTCGGTGGTCTCGGAGACCACTTCGGAGATACGCGCATCGGGGCGATCCACCTTGTTGACGCACAGAATGACGGGCAGCTTGGCCTCAAGCGCCTTGCGCAGCACAAAGCGGGTCTGCGGCAGCGGGCCTTCGGAGGCGTCCACCAGCAGCACCACACCATCGACCATGGAGATGCCGCGCTCCACCTCGCCGCCGAAGTCGGCGTGGCCGGGGGTGTCGATGATGTTGAGGGTGATGCCATCGGGCTCGCCGTACTTCTCAGCCAACGGGCCGTGATATTCCACAGCCGTGTTCTTGGCGAGGATGGTGATGCCCTTCTCACGCTCCAAATCGTTGGAATCCATCACACGATCCGGCACCTCTTCGCGCTCGGAGAACACATGCGACTGCTGAAGCATGGCGTTGACCAGCGTGGTCTTGCCGTGATCGACGTGAGCCACGATCGCCACATTTCGAATATCACCACGTACCGCCATAAAAAGCCTCTCCTACTCACCTGTTCTGATGTTGTTCGGTAACAATCTGACATGCCCTCCAGATGGAAAGCATAAACCTTCACCATGGTAACGAGACATTGTGACAGTTCGCACCATCTACAAGCCCTGAGCGAGCGGATCAACCTCAACGCCGGCCTGATCGAGCACCTCGCCGGCCCGGGGCATGAACGGTGCCAACTGCGGCAGATCATCCAAGGATTCCAGACCCATATGGTCAAGGAACAACGCCGACGTGACCAGCAACGCCGCACGAGAGTCGGGGTCCACACCGGATTCAAGTACCAGCCCTCGCGCGGTCAAGGAGCGAATCACGCCATCGGAGTTGACTCCACGAATAGCGGCCACACGCGCTCTGGTGACCGGCTGCTGGTAAGCGATGATAGCCAAGGCTTCCAGTGCGGCCTGCGACAGTTTTGCGCTCTGCCCATCAGTGACGAAGGAAGAGACGACCGGCTGGAATACCGCCCGGCTGCCAAACTGCCATCCGCGAGCGGAATGCCGCAGCTCGAACCCGTGGAATCCACTGCCCGGTGCGGTGCCGTCGTAACTTGCAGCCAACGACTGAAGCGCCTGAGATACGCGAGCTACCCCCACACCGAGCACCCGTGCCAGATTCTCGTCGCTCTGCGGCTCATCGGCCGCCATGAGCACCGCTTCGAGGCATGCCATGAGACCTCCGGGGAAGTCATCCACGTCACATGCGCCCTCCCCCGCCGACACCCCTCGGTAGAGCACACCCTGCACGCCGACCGTGCCTTGGGCGGCATCACCATCCAAGACATCAGAACCCACGGCGGCAGTACCCATATCGTTGACGTCCGTGTTATCACCGCCGGTGGTATCGCCGTCCATGGCATCACCGTCTACAGTATCGCCCTGTGCATACTCGTCAATCATGAAAAGTCATCCTCACTGATGTCCATCTCAACACCGTTCGTGCCGTCGGTCGCCGAACCGTTCGCCGCACCGTCGCGCGACCAGCGCAGGTGCAGGTCCTCGAATGGACCGTCCTGCCGGTAGCGCAACAATCCCTGTTTGAAGAACAGGAGCAGCGACAGAAACCGAGCCACCACCTCGAGTCTGCTCGCCCCCTGCACCAGCTCGTCGAAGGTGAGCGACTCGCCCTGAGGCAATGCGCGCAGACGGGAACCTACTATGCGTAACTGGGCTTTCAAGTCCACTTTGGAGACGTGGAGCTGCCGTACCGAAACTTGGGGAGCAGGCGCGTTGCGCATCACCTGTGCGGCCAAACTCGCCAACTCTTGAGGGCTCATTGTCCATTCCAGTTCCGGCAATGCGTCCCGGCTTGCCGAATCGAGGGCGGCAGGATGGGCGTATCTGCCGGCATTGCCTTGCATACGCTCACGAAAGTCGCTGGCGGCACCCTTGAACGCGCGGTACTGCACCAGTCTGGCAAAGAGCATGTCGCGTTCACGCAGCGCCTCCAAGCTCTGCTCGTCGCGCTCCTCATCGAGCCCCCCAGGCAGCAGGGCCACGCTTTTGGCTTCCACCAATATGGACGCAACGTCGATGAAGGCACTGGCCTCATCCATATTGCGACTCAGGTCGAGCGAGCGCACGTAGTCAAGAAATTCCTCGGTGATGGCGAACAGGGATATCTGGGTCAGTTCCAGCTTGTTGTTGGCGATCATGGAAAGCAGCGCGTCGAACGGGCCGGCATAAGCTGGAAGATCGACCATGAAGCCGGTGGCATGCTCCTGCGTTCGCAGCGTGCCGTCCGAACCCTGCGAACCATCGCCGCGCATGCTGCCGCCTTCGCTCGAGGTCAGTCGATCACGCCACGGGCGATGAGTTCGCGAGCGGTCTCGCGGTATTCCTTCGCCGTCTTGTGTTCCGGGGCGTAGATGGTGATGGGGGCCGCGGCCACCGTGGAATCCGGCAGCTTGATGGAACGGGAGATAACCGAATGCAGCACTTCGTCGCCGAACGCCTCGTAGATGCGCTGCAACACCTCTTCACTGTGCAACGTGCGGGTATACATGGTGACCAGCACGCCGAAAATCTGCAAGTCAGGGTTGATGCGGCTGCGCACCTTCTCGATGGACTGCATGAGCAGCGCCACACCACGCAACGCGAAGAACTCGGCCGCCAGCGGGATGACCACGCCATCGGCAGCAGCGAGCGCGTTGACGGTGAGCAAGCCAAGGGAAGGCTGGCAGTCCACGATGATGACGTCGTACTCGTCCTTCACTTGGCGCAGCACGCCGGAAAGAATCTGCTCGCGCCCGACCTCGGAGACAAGCTGAACCTCGGCGGCGGACAGATCGATGTTGGCCGGGATGATGTCCAGGTTCTCGAAGCTGGTGTGCTGAACCACGTCGTGCACATCAACCGAAGCGTCGAACAAAGCAGTGTAGATGGTGTTCTCCACACTGTTGGCATTAAAGCCCAAGCCCACCGTTGCCGCGCCCTGCGGGTCGAAATCGACGATGAGCACGCGCCGGCCGTACTGGCTGAGCGCACCGCCGATGTTGATGGAGCTGGTGGTCTTGCCGACACCGCCCTTTTGGTTGCACATGGCAATCACTCGCGCCGGGCCGCGATGAGTCAGCGGCTCCGGCGCCGGGAAGGTCTCATATTCTCGTCCAAGCAAATCGGTAGGCATGCGCTTAGTCTAGCAAAGGGTGTGCTCACCGTCTGGTGCGGCTGGGCACAGCGCCGCACTGCACCCGCAAAACCTGTCGTTACGCACGGCTTCATGCGCGCGGATGCGAAGCAGCATACATCTCGATGAGGTTCTCCGGGCTGACATGCGTGTAAATCTGCGTGGTGGTCACCGAAGCATGCCCCAGCAACTCCTGCACCGTGCGCACGTCGGCGCCGCCTTGGATGAGATGCGTGGCGAACGAATGACGCAGGGTATGCGGGTGGAGAGGCCTGGACAGGTCTGCCCGCTTGCCTGCGGATTCCACCACCTCCCACACCGACTGGCGCGACATGCGCCTGCCCCGCTTGTTCAGGAACACCGCCTCACGCTCCACGGTGGCCTTGCCCCTCCCCTCCAGCACCGCCCGCGCCCGGGAAATATAGCGCTGCAATGCCGAAACGGCGTGGCCTCCCATCGGCACGAGACGTTGCTTCGAGCCTTTTCCGGTCAATCGCACCAACGCTTCGGTGAAGTCGATGTCGGCCAGGTTCGTCCCCACAGCCTCGGAGACACGGCAGCCGGTGGCATAGAGGAACTCCATCAACGCCTTGTCGCGCAGCTGCACCGGGTCGTCGCCCTCCCCGGGGTTCACCGCGTCCATGAGCGCGCTCACCTCGTCGACGGAAAGCACGTCAGGCAGCTTGCCGGCGGACTTGGGAGCCTTAATCTTTGCCGATACGTCGGCCTCTACAACGCCTTGGGAGAGCGCGAACTTGTGGAACTCGTGGATACTGGCCAGATGCCGAGCCCTGCTGTGCCCACCTTTGCCCTGCTCATCGAGTACGACCATGTAGTTTTCGATGTCGCGGGCGTCCACGTCACTCAGTTTGTCGATGCCGCGATCCGCCAGCCAACCGGTGTACCGCTGCAGGTCGGCGGTGTAGGCCTGCACGGTGGCGGCTGCAAGTCCTCGCTCCACACCGGTATGGGTGAGGAATTGCTCAAGCAGCCCGGCGTATGCGCCTGCTGTAACACTCATGGTTGTCATCGTAACATTGCCGATCGGTACACACGACGAGGCGGCGACACCGCATGTGCAGTGTCGCCGCCTCCGGAAGGGCTTGGGAAACGCCGCTTGCGCCACGTTCCCGTCAGCCCTCATATGCCGCTCAGGCCTCTTGACTCAACGCCTTTTCGCCACGACGGGTGAAGACGTAGATGGCGCCTGCGCCCATGAGCAGCACGGCAATTGTGAGACCTGCCACAATCACTCCGGCACCGCCGGTCATCGGCAGCTGGGAGAAGGATGTGACCTCACGAACCTGGATGACGTGGGTCGCGTTCTCGGCTGCTGTCCAAGTGCCCGCGGTGACCAAGCTCCAATCATCAGTGGTGTTGCTGTAGGCCGGAGCCTCGAGCGTGTTCGGCGCGTCGGTGCTGATGGTCACGTGGAAGGTGGACTTCCACGCGGCACCGAACCCGGCGGGAACCTCGGTCTGCACTACCTTGTAGGTACCGGCGGCAAGACCGTCGACGTGCAGCTGGCCCTTGGCGCGGGAGGCGCGGGTCACACCGTCGGAGGGGTGCAGGTCGGCAGTGGCGTTGGTGTTGGCCTGGTTGGCTGCCTTCTTGTAGTCTCCGGTGGCGCCGTCACGCAGGAACTTGACGGTGGTTCCGTTGGGATCGACCACTTGGAAGGTGCCTCCGACCAGCTTGTTGTTGGCATCGGACTTGGCCACGTTCTCGAGGGTGAAGCCGTAGAAGTGGATCTTCACCTGTCCGTCGGGGTCGTCCCTGTTGTCAACGGTGCCCACGGTGCCGCCGTTGCCGTCCACGTCCGTGGGCTGGTTGGCGGAATCGTTGGAGTACTCGAGCATGATGCCGTTGCCGAGGTTGGCCGGGTCGGCCTGGTCGGTGACCTGCATCTTGTAGTCCACGCGAATGGTCTGGCCGTAGTGGTCCGGGTTGAGCTTCACAATGCCGCGGGAGAGGTTGAAGACGATGTGGTCGCCTTCGGCCGCAGGAGCGGTGACGGTGTAGTCGGTGCCGGCAACCAGTGTGGTTTGCAGCGCATTGACGTCATACACACCCACCGTCACGGACTCCGGGTCGAACTGCAGGCCCTTGGTCGGGGTATCGGTGAGTTGGTACTTGTAATACGTGAAGCCAGTGGTCAGCGGGACGCTGCCGGTGATGCGGAAGTCGAGCATGTCGCCGATGGAGGCGGAGCTGTCCTTGGCGGCGGAACCGTTGGAAATCATCTC
Organism: Bifidobacterium sp. ESL1133; assembly: GCF_058107325.1. NCBI lineage: Bacteria > Bacillati > Actinomycetota > Actinomycetes > Bifidobacteriales > Bifidobacteriaceae > Bifidobacterium > Bifidobacterium sp. ESL1133. The sequence continues at coordinate 316,613 of NZ_JBYLUI010000002.1, forward strand.
CTTCTTGACGATGGGGGTATCGCTCTTGAGCGATACCACGCCGAGGGAAGGCTCGCCGTTGCCGCCGAAGTCGTCGTACTCCGTGTTGTCGCCGAGCACCTTCGTGCCCACCAGCATGGGGATGGCAGCCGAGGTGTTGGTCGCTCCCACCGCCGTGTTGCCGGCGTCACCGGTGGTGTCGATCACCAGGTACATGCCCATCGGCAGTCCGGAGAAGACAGCCGTTCCTGCGGCGTCGTCGGCACCGGTAGCCGTGACGGTGGCCACCGGGGTGGTCGCCTTGTTCAGTTCCGCCTTGAACCCTGCGGTTCCCACCAGGTTGGTGACGAACTTACGCAGGTCGCCGTCCCAGGCCTTGTTGTGGTTGTTCGAGGTTTCGTCGGAGTTGCCTGCCACGGACTCGGAGTGGAAACCGAGCCACTTGTTGGCCACCGCACCGAGCGGGTTGCCTTGGAACTGCGAGGGCAGTGCCTCTCCACTGACCGTCGTATAGGCGTCGGTCATTTCGGTGAGCAATGCGGAACGGTTGGAGGACACGTTCACGGACTTCAGCGCAGGGCCTTCATGCGTCGCGCCACCGTAGGTGGACAGACGCACCGCCTTGAACTGGTGCTCGCGCAACGCCGAGTTCGTGCCGTTCACGGTGATGGTGGTCGAGTTGGCTGTACCATCGGCCAACACAACCTGTTCTTCGGCCGCCGAAGCCGCCGGTGCAAAGGCGAGCAGCGTAGCAGCTGCCGCCGCGATTCCTACGAGAGCCTTGGCTCCCTGGCTTACATACCTGTTCATTTTCTTATCTCCTTCTCATTAACGCATCATTGGGTTTCACATCTTGTTGGGTCACCCCGCCGGGCTTCTGCAGAACCTCCGCAGCCGCTTGAGACGGTCGAACCGCTGACTGGCTATCGCATTCATCAGGCCTCCACCGCCTTTCCGGATTTGGTGCATCTCGCTACAAGCGTCTGTGTCATGGATCCTGCGGAGAGCAGGGCCACCACCAGGCAGGCCACCAATCCCATCAGGTTCTGCGGCCGGTCTCCGGTCATCGGCATCTGACGTATCGGAGTGACGAGCTTGAGGTCGAAGTCCACGGTCACCGACTCGTTGGTTTCGGTGTCGTCCGACTTGAACTTGGTCAACCCCGAGGTCATACCGTTCGGTACCGCGAACGACCAGCTGCCGTCTGCCGCCACCGTGGTGGCGCCGGTGCTGCCGTTGGGCCAGATGACCGTGATGACGGCACCTTGGTCGCCTTCAGTGCCTTCCGGCAGGCGGTAGGCCTTGCCTCCCACCTTGGCGTTGGCACCGGTGCCTTCCAGCGCAACGTCAGCAAAGCGCGAAGGCGTCATATCGATCGTGCGCACCGTGGTATCGGTGGACCATGCGGACTGCATATTCTGCGGATTGGTGAGGATGGCGCGAATCACGTACCGCTCCCCCACCTGCCGTTCGGAGGTGAATGTGCTCGGTGTGGCCGAGCAGGTCCACGGCTGGTTCTCGCCGGCCGCTGCGAACGTATGGTCGCATTCGGCAAGCAGATCACCCGGGGCGGGATCAGCCTGCGGCTGCACCGCGGTCCTCGCGCCCCTTACGGACTGGGCGTTCGCGGCAGCCTCATGCTGCGCGTAGACACTCAGCTTTTCGCCGGGCTGATAGGTGGTCGCCGTGCCATGAATCTTCACCATGGATCCTGCAGGCAGCTCTCCGTTGACGGTGTGAGGCGCCTCCACGGAACTGACCACGGGAGCGGGGCTGACCGGGGCGGCGCCCAGCCGAACCGTCTGGATGTTGGAGAACTTCGAAGCCAGCTCGTATCCGCTGTCGGGCTCGACTTGCCAGGCGTGGTAGCGCTGCGTGTATTCGCCGACGCCGCCAGGGTTGGGGTTGGTGTCAAGCATGTCCTGGAACTCCCAGTCACCGTTCGAGTTCACCAGTGCAGTGCCCACGAAGCGGCCTCGCGTGCCGACGTTGTCCGGATCGCTTTCACTGATGATGTGCCCGGGTTCTTCGGCGTAGAGATGCACGGTGTAGCCGGGAGTGCCCCTGCCTTTAAGCGTGGGGTGCTCGAGGATTTGCGCGTTGTCGTCCGGCTCGTCGATGGTCGGAGGCTCAGGAGCCGGCACCGAGAACTTGTAGAACGCGGTGTTCACGTCCCAGCCCTTGTCCATGATGGCTTGGGCCTCACTCTGAGGCATGCCTGCCGTCACACCCTTGGCAGCGGCGGCCTGATCATAGAGCGGGTTGTATGCATCTTTGTAGGGAGCAGCGGCACAGTTTCCGATGGAATCGTCTTTATTGGTGGTAACCGGCCACGTGACGAGTTTGAAGTAGCCGTCAAGGCTCTCTTGGTCATCCTTGGCTTTCTTGAAGTCGATAGAGCCATCTGCCTTCTGCGCCGGCATCAGGTTGCCATCGGCATCCGTGGCCATGAGGCTGTTGGAACTCGGGTGTTGGAAGTTAGGCCAGCTATTCGTCGGAGCAGGAGCGTTAAACGAGGAATCTTGCCCCAAAGTGCCGTTGCCGGTCACATCCTTCTGCCCGGTAACCAACTTGGCGGTAGGCGTCAGATCCCTGACCGGCACCCAGTCCTTGCCGTTTGCCAATCCCAACCACTGGAAGTAGTAAGATGTAGTCTTCTGGCAAGGCGCATTCAACCAAGCAGGATTATTCCAGTCCAAGAAGAAGGAATAGGGCGGGGCCGTGCCTTCGGGAGCGTTCTCGGCAGTGTAGGTTTGATTCCACTCGTTTTTTACACCCGCGAATCCATAATCTGTAACCAAGCCCCAATTGGACTGTCCATCACTCCAAAGCGTCGGCTTATCGTCATAGCCCACGAAGGAGCGCGGCCCATTGCCGTACTGGGTTGTTCCAGAGGGCGTTCCTAAGCCGGAGTAAGCTCGAACAGAATAGCCGGCAGCTATGTTGACTCTGGGAGCACCTGACGAGAAGTCCCCGCTTATGCTGGTTCTAGGTTTGCCGGTATCTACGAACACATACTCCGGTATGGCTGTGCCTCCGAGAGTGGCGCCGTTGTTCACATTCAGGAACGCTCTGTCACCAACGGCAGAGATTGACAGATAGTCGTAGTCTCCCGAAGCGAGGATGGAATGGATGGTGAAGACTTGAGAGGTGTTCTCAGCCCATTTCACAGCGCCCGCCTGACCGTTGGCCGTGTTCAGATACGTCAATGACGTTCTATTGGGGTTGCTGGGGTTGAGGTTTGACGCATCAGGATAGAAGTTGTAGAACATCTGAATCCCACAGCTACGAGGCTGACTCACGTCAGCCCCGCTGGCGCACTGCGTAGGATTGTCGATGTTTACCTGGTCATGGGCCACTCGCACCATGAAATCCATGCGAAACTCGTCAAGGCGCGTATCCATGCGGTTGGTGTAGGCCAACATCTTGAAGAGCTTCGGCGTGTAGTCAATTGCCTGCGACCCGACGCCCTGCGCCGCGATCGACCCTTGTGCGCCTGCAGCCCCGCCGGCTTCGGGCTTGTCCGCCCAAGCGACAGCCGGCAGGCCTACCGCGCCGCAGAGCGCGATGACACTGGCCGCAGCAAGCGCGACCAGGCCCCTATGCACCCCGTGATTTCGGTTCCCTATCATAAGACCCACCTCCTAGTGTAGCCAGCCGAACGGCTTATTGACCAACACCATCGGGCTGATAGTTACATAGTAGACCTTGTGAACTGCATCACTAAACAAACCTGACCATTTTGCGCAGTTTGAACTGTATTTTCGTTTCCTGCACTACTTTTAGCTAGTAATAAATCAGTATTATTCCCACTGCTGCCTGATTTATCAGGTATTTCTCAGAAAACAGCAGAGCTACTCAAAAGTTATGTCCGCAGCTTAATATAGGCAACTTTTTGCATAGTATAAGCAACTTCACGCAAGAGCCACTTCGCCCGTGCACCAGCCGGTGCCCCCGTCAGCACCAGCCATCACACCACCGCATCCATCACGCCAGTAGCAGCACCAGCGGCACTGGCAGCACCCTTGCATAACCAGAACCGTCACATCTCATGCCCACACCGGCAGAGCCGCACGCACGCCCCCTGCTCAAGCTCAGGAATCACATCTCACCCTGCCTGCACCGGCAGAGCGTGGCGCACCGGCCAACGCCTGCGGTTGTGCACCGCCACCACCGTGACCCCCAGCAACGCCAACGCCACAAAGGTCACCGCCGACACCATAAGCGCGTCACCGTTCGCATCTCGCAGGTAGGGAATGTCCTCAGGAATCGGACGGCGCTCAGCAGTGAACACCAAACGGTGCGTGTTGACCCCGTAGGGGGTGCAGGTCATGAGCGTCACCAAGTCCTTTCCCGGCACCACCGTGTACAGGTGTGTGTCATCTGGATCCACCACGTTGATGGCGGCAATGCGGTAGCCCATGGTGCGGTCGAGCGTTTCGATATAAAACACATCGCCTACTTCCAGCTCGTCGAGCCTGGTGAACAACAGAGCATTCGGGCGTCCTCGGTGACCGGTGAGCACGCTGTTCGTGGACGCACCGCCCACCGGCAGACTGGTTCCATACAGATGCCCGGCACCCTTGTCGAGCACAGTATCGGAAGTGCCGTGATAAATCGGCAGTTTCAGCGAGATTTCAGGCGCTTCTACCACACCCATCACACCTGCGCCCTCGTTGAGCAGGCTCTGATACTCACGATCCGTATCGGCCTTGGTCGGAGTACGGTCGCTCTTGGATTTATGGCCGCTTTTGCCGTTGTCTTTTGCGGACAGGAACGGGTCGGGGAACTCTCCCATGAATTGCTGCCCCGAAGCGGCAATGGCCGCGTTGTAACGTTCCGCCCGGTTGAATTCATCGGCGATTTTGCCCTGAGGCCACTTCTGCACGCGGCTCATGGCCGCGATGGCTTCGGCCTCCTGTTTACGTGCGTTCAGGTATTGGCTGGTGGGCAGGTACAAAGCCAGCCCCAGTGCGGCGAGCAGCAGGAATACCATCACGCCTTTGGCTGCGGTAATGACCCTGCGCCGGCGCAGGACGGCAGCGAAATGGTCGAATCCATCCTGCATGACCTGTACGAACGAGGGCATCTCAATGCGGCCATCCGACGCATCACTTCGTCCGTTCGAAGGCCGAGGCAGTGGCTCAGCCACCGTCTCGCTTCGTTGCTGCCCCTTCGTGTTCATACTCACACCATAGCACTCCTCAGCCGTTCACCTATAGCAAAAGGACCCTGTGCATAAGCGCAGAGTCCTTTACTGAGGCGGAAACCGCCTTACAAGATGGTTCAGGCAGCCACCGGAGCGTTCACATCGGCGGGCAGCGCAGCCTTGGCCTGCTCGACGATCAGGTTGAACGTCGCCTCGTCGCTTACGGCCAGCTCGGCCAGAGCGCGACGGTCAAGCTCAATGCCAGCCAGCTTCACACCCTGCATGAAACGGTTGTAGGTCATGCCCTGAGCACGAGCTGCAGCGTTGATACGCTGAATCCACAGCTTGCGGAAATCTCCCTTGCGAGCCTTGCGGTCGCGGAAGTTGTAGTTGAATGAGTGCAGCAGCTGTTCCTTGGCCCTGCGGTAGGAGCGCGAACGCTGGCCGCGGTAGCCCGAAGCCCTCTCCAGAACGACGCGACGCTTCTTATGCGCATTTACCGAACGCTTGACACGTGCCATAACTTTTCCTCCAAATATAAAACGTTAAATATTACCTGCGGCAGGTCGCGTTCAGCGATTCAGCAGCTTCTTCATGGTCTTGCTCTGTGCGGTGGGCAGCACGGAGTCGCGGGACAGGTCGCGGCGCTTCTTGGAAGACTTGTGCTCCAGGTTGTGGCGCATGCCGCCGCCGGCGTGCATGATCTTGCCGGTTCCGGTAACGCGGACGCGCTTCTTGGCTGCCGAGTTGGATTTCATCTTTGGCATTGCTGCCCTCCTTGTCAATGGGTATCAACTGATGACGCCCTGTGCTTAGACATACCGCCGAAGCACAAAGTTCTGTGTTATTCCGCCTTGGTCTCAACACTTGCCGGTTTGGTGGACCCAGCAGGCTTGGCCGAAGCTTTCTTTGCGGCTGGTTTCGCCTTATCAGCAGAACCTGCCGGCTTCTTGGTATCGGAAGTCTTTGCGACGGGCTGAGCTTCGGCCTTCAGAGACGCACTCGCCTCTTGCGCCTGAACCGCTTGGGACTCCTGCTTGGCCTTAAGTCGTGCCGCCTGTCGAGCTTGGCGCTCAGCGCGCGACTCAGCACCGCGACGGCGCTGCTCGGACTGAGTGTGTACCTTCTTGCCCTTGGGCGCCAACGTCATCATGATGTTGCGACCCTCCTGCTTGGGGTAGGACTCGACAGTGCCCAAATCAGTCACTTCGTCAGCCAAGCGCTGCAGCAGTTCCACACCGCCGATGGGGCGTGACTGCTCGCGGCCGCGCAGCATGATGGTGACCTTGACCTTGTCGCCGCCTGAAAGGAAGCGGGACACATGGCCCTTCTTCACTTCGAAGTCATGCTCGTCGATCTTCAAGCGGAAACGAATCTCCTTGATTTCGGCCGAGCTCTGGTTACGACGCGCTTCGCGTGCCTTGATCTTCTCGTTGTACTTGTACTTGCCGTAGTCAATGAGTTTGGCGACCGGAGGCTTCGCGTTCGGAGCCACCTCAACCAAGTCGAGATTCGCTTCCTTCGCCAAGTTCAGCGCCACGGAGGTCGCGATGACCCCCACCTGCTCGCTGTTCGGGCCGATCAGGCGGACTTGGGAGACGCGTATCTCGTCGTTAATGCGTGGTTCTGTGCTGATGATGAACTCCAATCCTTCTTCGCTCTCGCGAGCGCGCTGCTGCATACCGTAACGATGAGTTCAAACACAAGCTAGTCTCAATCTATCCATGAGACATACTTGTCTGCGCCATAACGGCGCGACATATTGACACAACAGGCCATATGCCTTGAACCCGAAGCTACGACAAGCTCCCAGGTGGGGCGCACCCACTTTCTTGATTGCTCAAGCTACTTGCCATTATACCAACCGCCCGGACATAGCAAGAACGGCCGTTTCACGGCGGAACTATCCAGCCACGTAGCCACCCCAACCACGCAACCGCGCAACCACGCCAACCACCAAATCACGCAACAAAACCGACACTGAATGCGAATAAGCGACGGTTCTGTTGCACAATCACTCAACAACGCAACCAAACCGACGCTAAACACACGTAAGCGACGGTCTAGTCGCGATTAGCATATGCCACGCTACAAAACCGACACCAAATTCCTACAAGCGACCGTCCAGTTGCACAACCACCAAGTCACGCACCGAAACCGACGCTGAATACGAATAAGCGACGGTTCAGCTGCGCAACCACACAACCGCGCAACAAAACCGACGCTGAGTATAAGTAAGCGACCGTTTAGCTGCGTTGGGCGTATGACACGCTACACAACCGACACTAAACACACGTAAGCGACGGTTTAGTTGCACAATCAATCAACCGCGCAACACAACCGTCGCTGAGTATAAGTAAGCGACCGTTTAGCTGCGCTTAGCGTATGACGCGCTACAAAACCGTCGCTCACACGGATATGCCGCCACAACTGGCCCCTCAGTTACGACCGCTGACCTCAGTTACGACCAGCGACCCTAATTACGACTCGCGTCCTCAGTTACAGCTGTTGTCCTCGATTACGAGTTACGACCGGTGACCCCAATTACGACTGGTACCCTCAGTTACGACCCGCGACCTCAATCACAAGTTATGACTGGCGCCCTGAATCGTCGAGATTACTTGTCGAAGACTGCTTCGATGTTGTTGCCATCGGGATCAAGCACGAACGCGGCGTAATAGTTGGGACCGTAATCGGGGCGCGGACCAGGCTCACCGTTGCTGGTGCCACCAGCGGCGAGCGCTGCATCATAGAAGGTCTGCACCTGCTCCTCATTTTCAGCAACGAAAGCGAAGTGGCCGGGAGCTGGAACGACACCTTGCTTGGGCGCTGCGATCCACACGCCGTCGTGGTCACGCATGTCAGCAAACATGGAAGTTCCAGGGAATTCAACTGCTTTGACATAGCCGAGCGGCACCAAAGCAGCCTCGTAGAAGGCGGCTAGCGCATCGTGATTATTGGTGGCGATGGTAAGGTGATTAATCATGTTCTCTCCTTGGAAGGTAGGCGGCCGCAGCCGTATGTACCGGACATATTAATGTGTGCCCTACACCACAAATCTCGTTCAGTTTGATAGTCATTTTGATAGTCAGTTTGATAGAAAGACGGCAATCCTACAGCTCGATGGGAAAGACCACACCGCAGCAGGAACGCTCACCCGAAGTATCAGGAACGCTCATCCGAAATAGCAGTTGACCTGCAACCACGCCGTCGTCATCTACACCGCACAGGAACGCTCACACGTCAGAACAAACAAAACCCGACAGACAGCAAAACACCCACTCCATTAAGATACGCATAAGATATGTCTGACAAGTCCAGACAACGCACGCGCTACAGTAGGGGCATGAACAGCACGTATGATTGCGTCGTTTTTGCGGCGGGTGAATATTACGGCAACGAACCGGGCACTGCCGAATTGCCCGACGAATGGCTGGTCGTGGCGGCGGACGGCGGTGCCGCCCATGCCCGAGAGCTGGGCGTACGACCGGACATATTCATTGGCGACTGCGACTCGTACCCAGGAGGCGCAAGCTCAATAGATGCCGACACGATCATCACTCTGCCTCCCGAGCATGACGACCCGGACATGCTCTCTGCACTCAAAGCAGGTTGGAGCCGCGGGGCTCGGCGCTTCCACATATACGGCGGTCTTGGCGGACGTACTGACCACGCCATTGCGAACATGCAACTGCTTGCCCTGCTGGCACAGTGCGGCGGTATCGGGTTCCTGCACGGTCGGGACGACGTGACCTGCGCCCTGAGCGACGGCACGCTCAGCTTCCCCGCCACATCCCATAGCCAGACCGGTATGGTGTCCGTGTTTCCGCACGGCGGCACCGCACGCGAAGTATGCGAAACCGGCCTCAAATATGAGCTGAGGAACGCCTCTTTGGACAGTGCCGCAGTGCAGGGAGTAAGCAACGAATTCGTCGCAGGACGCGCAGCCGACATCACCGTCGGCCATGGCACACTTCTGGTCGTCTTCCCGGCGGGCGCTCCCCTGCCTGGCGTTGCCACCGAACGTGAAATGCCTGAATCCTTGGGGCCGCTCGACACCACGGTCACATCCGCCTTGGCACCCTCGCCACGCTGACCTTCTGCACAATCGATCGCACGCAGCAGCGACACGACATTGTTTCGCAATCCCGATCCAGAAAGGACATCATCAATGACATCCGCACACACCGATTCGCGCGACATCACACAGCGCGATGCTGCACCACAACACAGCGCAGCACCTCACCGCAACGCAGCACAGCAACCCACCGACACAACGCCTCACACCGCGCAACCAGAGCAACCAACACAACCAACGCAGACAGCTCAGACAGCCGAACAACCGGCCGGCAGCGAGGCGCTGTTCCTGTGTTACCAGCGTTGCACCACCTGCGCCAAGGCCCGACGCTGGCTCAATGAGCACGACGTGGCGTTTCGTGAGCGTGACATCAAGAGCGACCACCCCAGCTACGAGGAACTGAAGGAATGGCACCGGCTCAGCGGTTTGCCGATCCGCCGGTTCTTCAACACATCCGGGCAACTGTACCGCGCGATGAACCTCAAAGACAAACTCCCCGAGATGAGCGACGACGAAGCCTTGCATCTGCTGGCAAGCGACGGCATGCTGGTCAAGCGGCCGATAATAGTGAGCGCTCACAATATCTTGGTCGGTTTTACGCCGAATGACTGGGCCGAGGCCCCGCTCGGTACAGCAGCCAAGCTAAACTAGGATACGTTGGCAAAGAACGGTCGGGACACGTTCGCCCCGGCCATACCCAAGGGAGAATTACATGACTGTAAAGATTGGTATCAACGGTTTCGGCCGTATCGGTCGTCTTGCTTTCCGTCGCATCTTCGAGCTGCAGGCTCGCGGTGGCGAAGCCGGTGACATCGAGGTCGCGGCAATCAACGATCTGACCACCCCGTCCATGCTGGCCTACCTGCTCAAGTACGACAGCACGCAGGGCACCTTCCGTCACGACGACGGCACCCCGGTCGAGGTCACCTCCACCGACGACGCCATCGTGGTGGACGGCAAGGAATACAAGGTCTACGCCGAGAAGGATGCCCGCAACATTCCGTGGGTAAAGAACGATGGCGTGGAGTTCGTGCTCGAGTGCACCGGCTTCTACACCTCCGCCGAGAAGAGCCAGGCTCACTTGGATGCAGGCGCCAAGAAGGTTCTCATCTCCGCTCCCGCCAAGGATGCCGAGACCCCCACCATCGTATACGGTGTGAACCACGAGACCCTCAAGGCCAGCGACAACATCGTCTCCGCCGGCTCCTGCACGACCAACTCCTTGGCTGCCATGGTGCAGCTGCTGGACAACGAGTTCGGCCTCAAGGTGGGCTACATGACCACCATCCACGCCTACACCGGCACCCAGATGCTGCTTGACGGCCCCCGCTACCCCAAGGGCCGCAACAACCGCGCCGCCGCCATCAACACCATCGAGCACTCCACCGGCGCCGCCAAGGCCATCGGCAAGGTCGTGCCCTCCGTCGAAGGCAAGCTGCAGGGCCACGCACAGCGCGTGGGCGTTCCTGACGGCTCCCTGACCGAGCTGACCTCTGTGCTCAACAAGGAAGTCACCGCCGACGAGATCAACGCCGCGTTCAAGAAGGCCTTCTCGGACACCGAGTACTACGGCTACAACGAAGACGGCATCGTCTCCTCCGACATCATCGGCGACACCCACGGCGGCGTCTTCGACCCCACCCAGACCGATGTGAACACCGTTGACGGCACCACCCTGGTGCGCACCGTCGCCTTCTACGACAACGAGAACGGCTTCACCTGCAACATGATCCGCACGCTGCTCTACTTCGCAGAGCTCTCCAAGTAAGACTCGCCTAGCAGGCACAGACGGCGCATGTCAGCAGATGACATAGCTCGGATAGGCTCCTTCGGTTTCCCGGAGGAGCCTTCTTCTAAGTCAGAACTCAAGACAATCCAACATTCATGTGAATATAGCATCTACTTCCACAGCGTCAACTACGATTTTAACGGTCAAGCTGCGGACTACATCGCTCATGCCGCGTTCGTTGACTTGGAATCCAACAAACATGACGCATTCAGGTTACTAAAACAGACAACACCTCGATAACTCATGTCGCCATTGCATAAGATGAAATGACCACCCGGCCTATCGGGTCTACATACAGAACCGAAGAACTCCCGGAGTTCTTGTCAGCCGAGTGGAACCTTTACTGCAATGCTACCAGTGAAACACCAATAACGCAACAGATACCTCACAGAAGAGAGCCATCCGCTGTGTTCGACAGGTCTTAACGACCAAGGACAGCTCGGCGACGGCACCATCACCAACCGCAGTGCCTTCTGCCGCCGATATGAGCCATGTCCCTGCAGACGTACGTTTACCCACATCGTGGCAGGTTATCATTCCAACATGGCCATCGGCTCCGACGGAAACCTCTACGCTTGGGGTGACAATCAATTCATGCAGCTGGGAGACGGCAGCACCGCCAACCCCGATGCCACACAGTCACTCACCTACACTCGCTCATACGATCAAGATGACAGCGATTCCGCACCTCCTCAAACCGGAGTAGAGTGGGAGGCACTGCCACTTTTGAGGAGGAAACCATGGCATTTGCACCAATCCCGCCCCGTTCGGGCCAACAGTTCACCATCACTTACGGTGACTACACGGCAGTAGTCACCGAACTCGGCGCCACGCTGCGCAAACTCACCTACCAGGGCAAAGACGTCATCGTGCCGTGGGATGCCGACAAACCGGTGCCCTGCACCAATGGCGAGCTGCTCGTCCCCTTCCCCAACCGCATCGAGAACGGCTCCTACACCTTTGAAGGCAACGACTACCAGCTGCCCATCGACGAAGTGGAACGCGGCAACGCCATCCACGGTTACGGGTACCGCTCCTTCTGGAAGCTCGAAGCCTTGGAGGACGCCAGAGTCACGCTCTCATGGCGAGTTCCCGGCATCAAGGGATATCCCTTCGACCTTCGCGTGCTCATCACCTATACCTTGAGCGAGCAAGGGCTCGGCATCGAAGTGACCGCAGAGAACCACGACCATGTCGCAGCCCCGTGGGCGTTGGCCCTCCACCCGTGGATCGCCAACGGGTTCAACGGGTACGGCGACGAAATCGATCAGCAGAACGCACAGTGCCGGGTCACCATTCCCGCAGCCACGCATGTCACGGTCAATGAGAACCTCATCCCCACCGGCACCGAACCTGTGGACGGCACAAAATATGACCTTCGTCAACCCACCGCGCTCACCGAGCAGCCGTTCGACGACGCGTGGACCGACCTGGAGCGAGATGCCGAGGGACACGCCTGCGCCGAATTCTCGCGGCCTGACGGCATGCATGTGCGATTGGGGGGCGATAAGAGTATCACCTCGTTCCAGATGTGCACCGGCACCGGGTTCGCAGCCCACAAGCACCCATCCGGCGTGGCCATTGAACCGCAGACCGCGTATGCCAATGCGTTCAATACCGGTAACGACCTCATCACCATTGCGCCGGGTGAATCCAGCACGACCACTCTGTTCATCAATGCACGCTTTGAATAGCGCATGCTTTGAGTAGAGCACGCTCTGAGTAGGGGGCTGCGACACTTCCAATATTCTCGTTGCATATTTTCGGGCGAAATAGCGCCGAAAGTCGCGCGAGTGTGCGAGAATAAGCCAAGTTGAATACTTTTCCGATGTAAAGGAGTCCATCATGGGTATGCGCGGACGTAAGCGTAAGGATCGCCGCAAGAAGGCAGCCAATCACGGCAAAAGGCCAAATGCCTGAGTAGCAGACCTATTGAGAATGCCCCTGTAGCACACGCTTGCAGGGGCATTCTCATATGCGCTGACACCTCATATGCACTGACACCTTGAGGGCATCACTCGACGCTATCGCGTGCCTCGCTCTCCAAACAGCACCGGTCAAGCGTCGATTCAATACGAGAAATCAGTTGTTCCGGAGCGGCTACAGGACGCAACATATGCCTGAGTCTGCTAATGAGCATCTGTTCGGCCGCATCGCAACACGAGGCCGGGTCAAAACATTCATCGGGCGATTGCGAACCGCAGGCATGGACCTGCGAGGAGTCTTCGTGCGCCTCGTACGCGCTGGTCACACTCATGCTCACCGAGCCTGACTCAACATCCACTTCACCTCGGGCACTCACAGTTCGCCGCACCACACCGCTCATGTTCGTCCTCTCGAGACTGCTTCACTGCATTCGTCTTTCAACGCGCACCATTACCGTCTTATTCTAAACGTTCAATCCCCTGCACGCTAGTGATTCGCCGGAAGTGAATCAGCAGCAGGACGATCAGCATACCCATGGTCCACCGCGTAGTCGGTCAATTCCTTCTTGAGCTGCGTGCGAGCGCGGTTGAGACGGCTCATCACCGTACCAATCTTCACACCTTGCTCCTCGGCTACCTGCTTATAGGATTTTCCGTCAATCGCCGTGTCGATGAACACTTGCCGCCGTTCAGGGCTCAGGTTGTTGAGCGCCGCCATAATCTCCTGTGGCGCGAACGCGTCAAGATATTCTTGCTCAGCGGATTTCAAACCGTCGGAAGCATGCTCCGAAGAGGCGTAGATGTCCCAGTCATCGTACTCACCAGTGGCATCGTTGGCCCTTGCCGGCCGCCTCTTGGCCTTGGCATACTGGTTGAAATACGCATTGCGCTCGATAGTGGTCATCCAAGCTTCAAAATTGGTGCCTTCATGGAAGCTGTCGAAGGCCTTGAAACCACGCTCATATGCGTCCTGTACCAAGTCCTGTGCATCCTCGGGATTATTGGTGAGCTTCATGGCGTAACGGTAGAGCCTGTCTACAGCGGGAAGCGCAAGACTCTCAAACCGACGTCGTTTCTCCGCCAAAGTTTCGCTCGCAGAAGAGGCCTGCACTGCGGGATTCTCCATGCTCACAGGCATGACTGACCGCCCGGCGGCAGAAGCACCTGCACGCTGCATCACGGTCGTTGTCATTGTCTGTTCCATGCCTCTATTGTAAATGGCAAGCCGTGCCATACCGACACTCATTGCGCGATTTGCACCATTCGTGGTGTTTACTGCATCACCTCGTCCACAAATCGTGCATGCAAACTTGGCGTATCGCGCCTTTTGAGCATAATAGAAGTATGCATGCTTCACCAGACACACTCATCACAGCAATCAACAACTCGCCCGAACAAGACATCGCAACCACGCTCGGCAATTCATATCTTCTAGGATTCGATACGGAAACCACCGGCACTTCCAGCCGTGACGCCATCGTCTCTGCGGCACTGGTGCTGCGCAACCCCGAGACCGGGTTCGAGGGTGATGTCACGGCGCAATGGCTCGTGAACCCACACCGTCATATCGAAGCAGGAGCCAGCAAAGTCAACGGGTTCACCGACGAGTTCGTGCAGGCCAACGGCGAAGAACCACAGGTCGCCATAGCTCAGATAGCCCAAGTCATTGCTGCAGCTCAAACCAAGCGCATACCGTTGCTGGCGTACAATGCCCCGTTCGACGTACGCATGATCGCCGGCGATCTGAAGCGCTGGAAACTGGATCCGCTGCCAGAAGAGCTGCTGGTGGTCGATCCGCTGGTCATCGACCGTGAGGTTTCCCACCGTTCCGGCAAGCGCACCCTGAGCGCCACTACTGAATATTACGGTGTGGAACCGCACGGTGACTTCCATGACGCCATCGCGGACACCATCGCCGCCGTCGATTTGATTGCTCCCATGGCTCGCTTGTTCCCGCAAATCAACACGCTGAAGTTGGAGGATCTGATGGATTGGCAGCGCCAAGCGCATGGCACATGGCGCGAATCGTTCAACAAGTGGCTGGAGAGCCGGGGTCGCAGACCCGTCAACGACACGTGGCTGTGACTTGGGACCGGCGACCGCTTGCGAGCCGACTCTTCCCGGCATCGTAGCAAGCTGAATCGGCAGCACCATCGCCTAGGCCATGCGGTACCCTTTCCTTGAGATTTCTCATCGTTTCGCCCTGCACATTCAGGCGAATTCCCACAGAAAGGGCGGGTATGGCATTCACGTTGGCCGATGCGGCACGATTGCTGCGCGAGCATCACATGCTGCGCGAGATGGTTCAGGGTGACACGTGGTCGCTTAACCCCGCTGATTTCGACAAGCAGACCGGTACCGGCGGCGCTGTCTCCACCCTCCCCATACAGGCGCTCACCTACGACACCCGCAGTATCACCACCGGTACCATGCTGTTCTGCAAAGGCCGTTTCCACCCCGAATACCTGAGTTCAGCTGACGGACAGGGGCTGCTGGCTTACGTCTCCGAAGCGGAATACAGCGCAGCAACCAAGGCCGTGGGGCTCATCGTCGATGATGTGTATCAGGCCATGAGCTTGCTGGCGGACGAATTCTATGGGCATCCCCAGCGTGACCTGACCCTCATCGGCATCACAGGCACCAAAGGCAAGACCACCACTGCCTACTTCACGCAGGCCATCCTCAACGCAGCAAGCGAGGGACGGGCCGCGCTCTTCTCTTCGGTGGCCAACTGCTTGGACGGCACCACCTACGCCGAATCGTCCCTGACCACCCCCGAATCGTTGGACGCACTGCGCATGATGCGGCATGCCGTTGATAACGGCATGCGCTACCTGGTCATGGAGGTCTCCTCGCAGGCGTACAAAGTGGGACGGGTATACGGGTTCACCTTCGACGTAGGTGCGTTCCTGAACCTCTCTCCCGACCATATCAGCCCTATCGAGCACCCCACGTTCGAGGATTATTTCCATTGCAAACGCCAACTTGTGGCCAATAGTCGCACACTGGTGTTGGGCGCCGACTGCACGCACGCCGATCTTATCGAACAGGATGCCGCGGCAGCGCATGTTCCCGTGCGGCACTTCCGTGTGCTCAATGATGAGCCTACCGAGGACGAGGCAAGGCAATTCTTGAGCCACGATGCCGATACGCTTGCCTGGCCCGACCTTGGCGGCACCGGTTACCGAATCGTGAGCGGCAGCGAGGCGAACATTCCTCTCGAGGGGCGTGGCGGCACTGAATCGGAAACCTCACACAACACCCTGTTCCATTTGAGTATGGACGGTGACTTCAACTATGCCAACGCTGCCGCGGCATTGAGCATCGTCCGCAGCGCAGGAGTGGACGTGAACGCGCATGATGCCGCGCATGCTATCGAAACCGTACGCATCTCGGGGCGCATGGAAGAGTTCGAGGATTCAAGCACCAACACTGCGGCCATCGTCGATTTTGCGCACAATTTCGCCAGCGTGAACGCCGTCATCGACTTTGCCTTGCACCGTTATGCAGACCGATCTCCCCGTCTGACACTGGTCACGGGTTCGGCCGGAGGCAAGGCCATCGACCGGCGCCAAGGCATTGTGGAGGCTGCCCAAGGCCGGGTCGACGAAATCGTTCTGACGGCAGACGACCCGGACCGTGAAGACGCGGCGGATATCTGCGCCCAGATGCAGCGCCATCTCACCGACCCGTCCACCTCGTCGCGTGTCATACTCGAGCGGGGCGAGGCCGTGCAGCATGCCCTGCGTCAGGCGCAAACGCACGATGGTTTCGACGTGGTGCTCATCATCGGCAAGGGCGAGGAACAGTGGATTAAAATCGACGGCAAACACGTGCCATACGAAGGTGACACAGCCATCGTCAAGCGCATGTTCGCGCCGTCTGCCGTTGCGCGATGAGCGCCACACTGCAGACCGTTCTCAAGCGCAAATCCACGTCACAGCCCAACGCCGAACGCACATCACCCGGCATGGCAACCAACGTCAATCACACCAATGCAATCACACTGAGGTAGAGTTACAGATATGAAGCAATTTCAGCCAGTCCTGCTCGGCAGCGACATCAACGCCTATGGCATGGCCCGCGCATTTCATGAGCAATACGGCATCGTTTCCACCGCGTTCGCACATTTTCAACTCGCCCCCACACGATTCAGCCGCATTGTCGACATGCACATCGTCGAGGATTTCGGGCACGACGATACCTTCCGCTCCACGCTGCTCGAATACGGCAAGCGCATGCGTGAGCAACGTCCGGATACCACACTGCTGCTCATCCCCTGCGGTGACCTGTACGCCAACCTGCTGAGCCGGCACTCGGCCGATCTGGGCGAATATTTCGTCTTCAACACGCTCGACCCTGCGCTCAACCGTCAGCTCAGCTACAAGAACACGTTCTACGAGACATGCGAGCGCTACGGCCTGCCTCACCCAAAGACCAAAGTGCTCACCGCCAAGGATGTGGAGCAAGGTGAGCATAACAACCTGCCGTTCAGCTTCCCGGTAGCCATGAAGCCGGCGGATTCCGCTGCATGGCTCGACGTTGATTTCCCGGGCCGCAAGAAGGCGTTCATCATCGAGACCGCCGACGAGCTCGATACGTTGATTCGCCGCGCTTACGCAGCCGGTTACCGCGCCGAGATGATCGTGCAGGACTTCATTCCCGGCGACGACAGCCACATGCGTGTGCTCAACGCTTACGTGGATCAACATCACCGAGTGCGCATGATGTTCCTGGGCCACCCGCTGCTCGAAGACCCTACCCCTGAGGCGGTCGGCAACTATGCGGCCATCATCCCGGACTACAACGAGCGGATCTGCATGCAGATCAAAGCGTTCTTGGAAGATATTCAGTACGAGGGCGTTGCGAACTTCGACATGAAATACGATGAGCGCGACGGGCAGTACAAACTGTTCGAAATCAACTTGCGGCAGGGGCGTTCCAGCTTCTTTGTGACGCTCAACGGCTACAATCTCGCCAAGTATTTCGTCGACGACCTTGTGGAAGACACTCCCTTCGACGGGCAGACGACCATTGGCCGCGGGTCCAAGCTGTGGATGGAAATACCGCGTTCGGTTTTCACCGACTACGTGGCGGAAGGCAACGAGAAAACGCTGGCCGAATCCATGATCGCCAAGGGCGACTGGGGCACGACGCTCGAATACAGCAACGACCGCAATCTCAGACGCTCCATGCTGATCAGGCACGCCTATTCCATCTATAAGAAACGGTATGCCGAATTCTTCAAGCAGAAGGCCGATCTGAAATGAGGCGGCCGTTCTTCGCTGTGATCGGAGGCATGGGCACGCTCGCCACCCAGTCCTACATCGGTTTGGTCAACCAGCTCACCGGCGCCCGCACCGACCAGGAATTCCTGGACTATGTGGTGTTCAACGACGCCTCGGTGCCTGACCGTACCGATTTCATGCTGGGAGCAAGCCAGGACGATCCCTTCCCGGTCATCGCCGACGACATCGAGAAAGCCACTGCGCTCGGAGCATCGTTCATCACCATTCCCTGCAATACGGCGCATGCCATGTTCGACAGGTTCCAGGCGCTCACTGATGTGCCGATTCTCAACATGCTCGATGGGGCCGTGCGGCATATGAGTGAGCATTACCCTGTCTCATCCCATCCAAGGGTCGGGTTCATGGGCACTGAAGGGTCGCGCGCTTCGGGCGTGTACCAAGCGGCGGTGCAGGCGGCAGGATATACGTTTGTAGCGCCTGATGCCACATTGCAGGCCAAAGTTGACGATCTGATCTACCGGGATGTGAAAAGCGGCGGACCGTTGAGTCAAGAACGCTACCAAGACGTATTGCACGAGCTACTCGACACGAGCGAACATGCTCAATACCGGTGCGATTCGGTAATCTTGGGCTGTACCGAGCTGTCGGTGCTGGACGAGGCATTCCCCTCCCCCAGTGTGCCCATCATTGACGCACAGCACATTCTGGCGGAAGATACCGTGACCCGGGCTCTGGCGTTGCGCCGGCAATCCTGACGACTTCACCTTTGCCTGTCACCGCTCAGCATCCGCTTGACGGTCGAGCTTCTGGCTGATGACCGCACTCACCCCATCGGCACGCATGGTGATGCCGTAGAGCGCGTCGGCGATACTCATGGTGCGCTGCTGATGGGTGATGATGATGAGCTGGGCATGTTCGCGCAGATCGTTCAGCGCATTGAGCAGGCGAGTCAGATTGAGATCGTCGAGCGCCGCTTCCACCTCGTCCATCACATAGAACGGGCTGGGACGTGCCGTAAAAATGGCAAACAGCAGCGCCAGGGCGGTCAGCGATCGTTCACCTCCCGAAAGCAGGCTCAGCTGCTTGACGCGTTTGCCTGCCGGACTGGCCTCTACAATCACACCAGTGGTGAGCATATCGTCCGGGTCTTCCAAACGCAGTCGTCCCGTACCTCCGGGGAACAGGGTGGCGAACACCTGCTCGAACGCTGTGGCCGTGTCGTCAAAAGCTTGCCGGAACACTTCCACCATGGTGGCATCCAAGTCCTTGATGAGTTGCAACAGATCGTCCCGGCTTTTGGCCACATCGTTACGCTGCTCGTTCAGGTACTGGTTGCGTGCCTCCAGCGCCTCGAATTCCTCGGTGGCCAGCGGATTGACCTTACCGAGCGCTTTCAGGTCGCGCTGTGCCTTGAGCACGCGCTTCTCCTGCTCCTGTCTTACATACGGCACACTCTGGTACGGCACAACAGCATCGCTTTCACCGTCCGTGCCGCGCTGCTTCTCTAACTCCGTCTCCATCATCTCCGATGTTGGGGGCAGAGCCTCTGCCCCCGCAACCGGCACCGGTCTGCCGTTTTCGTCAAGAACCGGTACCGGTAGGTTCGGCCCGTACTCGCGCACCAACTCTTCCAGACCCAGCCCCAGCTCGTCGGAGCTTTGCTGTTCCAACTGACCGTATCTCGCCGCCAGACGCTCACGTTCCACATCCAGATCATGCTCTTGGCGCTGAAGCTGCGCCACAGCAGGTTCGGCTTGGCTGCGCTGTTCACGCAATGCTTTCAGCTCGTTGTCGGTGCCACTGGCTTGCCGTTGCAGATACACGCGATACTGCCCCACGGCTTCCAATCGTTCACGTACCAGACGTGCCACCGCTTGAGCGTCGCCGGCTATGGCTGTGGCATGGCTTGCCTCACGTTGACGTTGCTCGTTGATCCGCTGCATGCGTTCACGCCGCTGTGCCGCATCGCTGGCTTGAGTGTGCAGCAATCCTGCCTGCCGTTGCAAGGATTCGGCCTTGCGATTGGCGTCGTTCCAAGCGATTTTTGCACTGGTCTCGACTTCACGAGACTTGTCCAGCTCGCGTTCAAGCAGCCCGGTGCGGTTTTCCACATCGTTGAAATCGGTGCCGTCCGCAGCACTCTCATCCACCCGTTCCAGCGCGGTTTTGGTGTCGTCCAGTTTTAACTGGTGCTCTTCTAGATCGTCATGCAACCTGTTTTCACGCTCGTCGAGCGCACGTATTTGGCCATCCAGCCGCTGCAATCCCGCATGTGCCTCATGCAGGGATTGCTCAGCCTGCTTGGCTCTGGATCTGGCTTCGGCACGGGCGGTAGCTTGTTTATCGACTTCTCGCCCTGCTTCATCGCGATCGCGCTGAGCTTGCTCCACCTGCTGTTGCACCTCGGCGGCCTGTTCAGCCACCAGTGCCGCCTCAGCCAAAGCTTTGTCCCGTTTGGCTGCCAAGGACAGGTCGCTCTGCCGCAGAGCGGAACCTCCGACCGCTCCCACCGGGTTCACGATCTCGCCGTCGCGAGTCACCGCTTGCCTGCAGCCACGCTTCACCGCAGCAAACCCGTCATCCAACGTTTCTACGGCAGCGATGCCCTCCAGCAACAGACGCACCGATTCCACCACATAAGCCGCTTGACTGGGGTTGTGTGCCTCTGCGTTCGCGCTGACCAGACTCGCCATAGAATCCGCCCTTGGCTCATGGACAGTATTACTCGTCATGGCGCCGGCACCAGTCTCGCCGCCGGTGTCACCGGATGCATCACCGCTGCCAGCAGCATTCCCCTCACCGGACCGACCATCACCAGTCAGCGGGTACAATGCCACCGCGCGTCCCAAATGCTCGTTTTTGGCGCGCAGCAAGGCCGCACCCGCCCCCTGCTCGTCCGGCACCACCAGCGCGTTGGCGAATTGCCCCAAGGCCTGAGCCACCGCTTCTTCCCAACCATCGCTCACATGGATGAACTCGGTCAACGAACCCAGCACGGTCACATCGTCATCAGCTTTGAGTTCCTCTGCCGCATTACGACTCTCTAACGTATCGTCCAGCGCCTCGGCCTTGGCTTTGAGCGCAACGACGTTTGAGTCAAGGTCACGCTTGTGCCGGCTCAACTCCTCGAAGCGTTCGGTACGTTCACGCAATGCGTCTCGTGCCTGATCGAGCTGATCGGCATCATGCTCATCATCGGCAGGCCTGTCTTGTTCCAGCCCAGCGATGCGCGCACGCATGTCGTCCCGCTGCTGGCGCAGCCCTTCACGCTGCAAGTCAACATCGGCGAGACGTGTCTGCGCCAACTGCGTAGCAGCTTCCTCCTGTGCCAGCAGAGAACGCAGGCCGGACTTCTGGCTTTCTCGCTGCTGCGAGACACGGCGCAGCTCATTGAGCGTCTGGCGTGCGGCAGCCAAGCGCTTCTCAGTTCCGGCACGTTGTTCTGTGGCTTGATCGAATGCCAATCTTGCATCGTCAGCGGTCTGAGCCGCTTGCCTGGTTTGTTCGTCCAGTTCGCAGGCCCGGGCTTCCAGCACGTCGGGGTCTTCCCCGAACCCTGTAGACACTTGCTCACGTGCGTGGCGAGCGCGTTCTGCGGCAAGGGCGGAAAGGGCTTCGAACCGTTCCTCCAACTGGGAATAGTCATGCCATATCTCATTGGCCTGTGCGATGGCGGGGCTGGAACGCGAACTCAGTGCTTCCGCCTGTTCGATACGCTCCTTGATCGTCGCCAAGCTGCGCTGAGCCTCTTCCAGCTCCCCGCGCACCATGCCCATGCGATTACGCGCCTGTTCTCGCTGTTCCACCACCTCTTGCGCATCGTCGGCAAGCAATCGTGCCTGGGCGTCCCTGAGCGTGACCTGTATGCCGTCGGCACGCCGGGAAATCTTGGCTTGCCTTCCGAGCGGACCGAGCTGTCGGTGAATTTCCTGCAGCAAGTCGTCGGTACGAGCCACGTTGTCTTCAGCGTGCTTGAGTTTGCGCAGGGCACGCTCCTTGCGCTTGCGGTGTTTGAGGATGCCTGCCGCTTCTTCGATGAACGCACGATGACCGGCAGGATCCGCTTTCAGAATCGCATCGAGCCTCCCCTGCCCGACAATGACGTGCATCTGCTGTCCCAGACCGGTATCCGAGAGCAACTCCTGGATGTCAAGCAGCCGGCACGATGAACCATTGATGGCATACTCGCAGGCTCCCCCGCGGAAGATGGTGCGCGATATGGTCACTTCGGTGTAGTCGATGTCGAGCGCACGGTCGGTATTGTCGATGGTCAGGCTCACTTGGGCGCGGCCCAACGGAGGGCGGTCGGACGTACCGGCGAAAATCACGTCTTCCATGGCGGTGCCGCGCAGATTTTTGGCACCCTGTTCGCCCATCACCCAAGTGAGCGCATCGACAATGTTGGATTTACCCGAGCCATTGGGCCCCACCACTGCGGTAATGCCCGGCTCGAAGCGCAGTGTGGTAGCCGACGCGAACGACTTGAATCCGCGAAGCGTCAGCTCTTTCAAATACATGGCTTACCGTGGCACCCGTCTCATTCTGCGTTCCTAATGTAACGTAGCTTACTCTTATGGCACCACCGTCGCCAGCACGCGCTCCTGTCAGTCACACACCAGCGCAATCAGCTCTCATCGGAAAAATCACCGAAGGTGGAGCCGAAAATCTGAGAAACGATGTCCCCATTATCGTCGTTCGCATCATCCTCAGATGCAGCCGCTGCCTCGCCATAATCTCCGCCGAAGTCTTCGGTACCGTCGAAACCATCCTCGCGAGCCACGTCTGCCGGTTCAGCGTCGAGCACACGCTCGCCCTTGGGCTTGGCCAGATTGGCGTCATGCCGCTCCTTGAGAAGTGTGCGAGCGTCTCCCGCAAGCACAAAGCTTCCGCAGATCAGCACGCCATGGCCGTACCCCACGCCCATTTCATCTTCGCTGTCCACCATGTCGACCGCGGTTTGGATGGCATCGGGCAGGTCGTCGACACGGGTCACGCGATCACGGCCGAAGACACGCACCGCCACTTCCTCAAGGTCTTCAGGCATCATGGCACGCTCGCGCCAGGAATTGCCGGTAACGATGATATGGCTCAGAATCGGCTCCAGCGTGCCCAGATACTCCTCCACCTGCTTGTCCTTCATCATGGAGACGACACCGACAAGCTGCTCGAAATCATAGTTTTCCTCGAGCGCCTGACGCAGCGATTCCGCAGCGTTCAGGTTGTGCCCGCCGTCAATGATGATGGTTGGCGACGTGCGCACCTGCTCAATGCGACCGGGAATCTTCACCCCGCCCAAAGCTTCGGCCACGACCTCCTGGCTCAATGCCCCGGCCACCGGTATCACCGCTTCGGCAGCTGCGAGCGCCGCGAGCGCGTTATGCGCCTGATGTTCGCCGAACTTCGCTACCGGAATATCCTCATACACCCCACCAGGCGTGCGCAGCGTGACCAGTTGCCCGCCTACGGCCGGCGCACGGGAGACGACCTCCATCTCCTCGCCGTCGCGCACCATGGTGGAATGGGCGGCCACCGCCGCATCTTCGAGAATGGGCATGACCGCTTCTTCGTGCGGCTGAGCACCGATGACAACGGTTGATTCCGGCTTGATGATCCCTGCCTTCTCGCGGGCTATCTGTTCAACGGTGTCGCCCAGCCACTGCGTATGGTCCAGGTCCACCGGCCCAATGACCGCCGCATCTGCGGTCAGCGCGTTGGTGGCATCGTACAGGCCGCCCATACCCACTTCAAAGACCGCCACATCGACTGGCGCATCAGCGAACTTCCATACGGCCATGGCGGTGAGTACGGCGAAGAAACTCATAGCCGGGGCGCCGTTGTTTTCCATCTGCCGGTCCACCAACGCCACAAAATCCTTGATTTGCAGCCACGCGTCAACAAAATCCTCGTCGCTCAGCTCGTGCCCGTCCACGCTGATGCGGTCGTTGATGCGTTCCAGGTGCGGAGAGGTGTACAAGCCGGTACGCATGCCGTAGGCCCGGCAGATGGACTCGGCCATACGCGCGGTTGACCCTTTGCCGTTGGTTCCGGTGACGTGGATGATGCGCATCGATTCCTCGGGATGTCCCAGCAGATCGAGCATCATGTTCATGCATTTGAGGTCGTGCACTTTGTCTATGTGCGAGGTGGGACGGTCCATGATCTCGCGTTCGACCTTGCGGATGGATGTGCTGGTGTTGGGATGTTCGAATGACATGGAACCTCTGCTCTCTCGCCCTAACCTCGTGCAAGCGGCGCATGCCGTGAAACAGGCCGCGAATACCGCCTCTCATTCTAAGATGTGGCTTGCCCATATCCCGCCTCTTGTTTCTTGCACGGTGAACGGTCAGCCAAGCACCACCTTGCAAGACGGTTCAAGGCAAAGCCTAGGATGGGAGCGTACATACGCTCGACTCCATACGTTGAGATTTGACTTTGAGGAGAGGCCATGAGCACTGTCATCACCGACAACGACAAGACATACGAGGCTAGGGAGGCTGCGGCGGCACCGCACAACCAAGCGTTGAGCGACCGGGTCAACAACCGTTCCCTACGTCCGAACTCCGACACGTTCCGAGAGTTCATGAAAACCGGCTGGGACAATCAGGAGCCCGCCATCGAGGCCTTGGAATCCAGCGCCTTTACCCCCGCGAGGCTCGAAGCGCTGAGCAAACATTTCCCCGGCGACCGTCTCGTTATTCCCGCCGGCACGCCCAAGGTGCGCAGCAACGACGACGACTATGCGTTCCGTCCCGACACGTCGTTCTCCTATTACACCGGACTTGGCCAGGACTACGAGGCCGGCGCCGTGCTCGTGCTGGAACCGAACAGCTCGGCGAGCGGCGAGTCCGGGCACACGCCGGAACTGTTCGTCGCCCCCCGCGCAGACAACAGCACCGAAGCCTACTATAAGGATGCGCACTACGGCGAGTACTGGGTGGGTCCTCGCGCCGGCCTTGTCGAGCTCAACGCCATGACCGGCATCGAAACGCATGACATTGCCGACCTGCACGACGTGCTGAGCCAAGGTGTCTCACAGCAAGAAGGCAAGGCCACCAGGCTGCGCGTTATTCGCGAAGCCGATCCCGCCATCACCGCGCAGGTCGACGCCATTCGCACCGATGCAGGGTTGGACATGCAAGAAGGTGAGCGTCTTGACGACACCTTCCACGAGTTCGCCGCCGAAGCACGTATGATCAAGGATTCATATGAGATCGGCGAGATGCGCAAGGCCGTTGATGCCACCAAGGAAGGCTTCGACCGCATACTCACCCGCCTGCCGCAGGCCATGGGCAAGCCGCGCTCTGAACGCATGCTGGAAGGTGAGTTCACTGCCGTGGCACGCGAGCGGGGCAATACGGTGGGATACGACACCATCGTGGCTTCCGGAGCGCACGCACCGGTGCTGCACTGGATGCGCAACACCGGAACCGTGAGCAAAGGCGAGCTGCTGCTCATCGACGCCGGTGTGGAAGTGGACAGCCTGTACACCGCCGACATCACCCGCACCTTCCCTGTGGGAGGCAAGTTCACCGACTTGCAGAAGAAGCTCTACCAGGCAGTGCTCGATTCGCAACAGGCAGGCTTTGAGGCCGCACAGCCGGGTGCCACCTATTCCGACATTCACCATGCCTGCATGCGCGTCATCGCCGAGCGTCTGCACGAGTGGGGCATCCTCAAGGCCGACGTGGAGGAGTCACTCTCCCCCGAAGGCCAGCAGCACCGCCGGTGGATCGCCTGCGGCGTGGCACACCACTTGGGGTTGGATGTGCACGACTGCGCACAAGCACGCTACGAGTCCTACCAGGGGGCAGCCATCGAACCCGGTATGATCTTCACCATCGAGCCGGGCCTGTACTTTGCGCAAAACGATCTGATGCTGCCCGAGGAGCTGCGCGGCATCGGCATCCGCATCGAAGACGACGTGCTCATGACCGAGCACGGCCCCGAATGGATCTCCGCCGGCATCCCCAAGCAGATCGACGAGGTCGAAGCCTGGATGGCCGAACGCGCCCAAGCGTGACATCGTAACGTCGTCATGTTCTATGGTTGTGCCGCCAAACAACACCATTTGGCGGCACAACAGCGCGTACGCCAAAACGCCTGACAACCGCTCACTTCCCTGTTGCGCCAAACAGAACTTATCCTCTCGTTCCTTGCATGTCTGCAATTACCGCACAGGAATCATCTTGCGCATGGCATCTCGTATTTCCCGACTCTGCACCTGCTCACACCACTGTTGCGGTGTCACAACCGTTACCCACACGGCATCGACCGTATGGCACACCATGGCTTTATCGTAAGTCACACATACGCGAGCACATTGGCCGGACTCGTACCTCGCCATGCGCGCACACTGCATCACTTCACCATCCTCATGGTCGAGTGGGGGTTCGCAATAGGTTTTCGAACGAGGTACGGCATGGTTGCCGCCGGTCTTCGCGCACACGATAACAATAAGATTCACTATGCTCTGCGCCTGCCCGGCATCCCAGCCGAGCCCACGCTCTTCCTCATTAGCGGCATCACGGTCTTGCATCGCCTTGAACAGCACCGTCTCCATGATATGCACGCCGCTCCATACCTCCACACTGCCGACACCCTCATACGGGGTCAGCAGTGTGGCAAACAATGCGAATACGTCACGCTGCCGCTTATCCGAACGCCGCACCGCAATGAAAAAATCCTCCACATCAAATCCGGCACCCAATTGCTCCGCCACCGTAAGCCACACATTAACGTCTGGAGTAACAACATATGTCTTTGGAAATTCCAGCTGCCTCATGCAGAATTCCCTACTGCTTGTTCAGATACGTTTGTGCAAAACGTTCCGCTTGCGCAATACTGTCCCCAAATTTACCTATCATATCTGCAGGCAAACGGTAGGTTCCCGAAGTCTCATCGTGCCGTCCACTGTTTTGCTCAACATAATTCTCAATACGCTGCTGATACTGTGGCCAGGCATCTGAGAACTCCTGCCATGGTATAACGCTGAAATTATTATTTTCATCGCGATATTGTTTCCATGGTCCTACTTCGTGCGTCAATTGCACTAACTGTCCTGATGTCAACGGCGCACAAAGGCTCCATACACGCGCGATTGCATCAAGCTGAGCATCTGGCAGCTGGCGTACTTGAGTTTTCGGTTCCGATATTGAGTCTCTACTCCCCCCATACAGGTTGAGCACCGGCTTTGTGACCGGTCCATATTGAAACGCATAAACCGGCTCTTGATACATTTGGGCACCATGCGTGAACCCATACATGCTTTGCGTCAGCGTGACCATCTTTTGCAGCGGCAGCACGGAAATATCATGCTCGGCATTGTTCGCCATGCTGATAAGCCATGCAGCAACGTCCACGCTACCTGTCTCAGACTCAACATGCTTCATCTTGACTCATTTCGCTCATCACAACATATCAACCATTACCCAACACACAACCGCACAACCACTGCCACATCACGGTCATGAAATTCAGCTTACCATATGTCCAGCTTTACCTTCACCACCTGCGCACAACCACGACAGTAAGAACCAGACACATAGCATCCATCCTTATACAGCCACATACAACTGACTGACATCCGAAACATTCCCGGATATATCCCAGCTGACGAACGCTATGCGCTCACAGCATTCAGTTCTTGAAACTGTGGATGGGGGCGGGGATGCGGCCGGTGCGGGAGACGAACGCCTCACACGAGGTCTGGTTGACCGGCATAATGGGCGCATAGCCCATCAACCCGCCAAAGTTGGCCATTTCTCCTACGCCCTTGCCATACACCGGAATGATGCGCACAGCAGTGGTCTTCTGATTGACCATGCCGATGGCCGCCTCATCGGCGATGATGCCGGAAATGGTAGAAGCCTGCGTATCCCCGGGGATGGCGATCATGTCAAGCCCCACCGAGCAGACGCAGGTCATGGCTTCCAACTTCTCAATGGTCAGGCAGCCCGAACTAGCGGCCGCGATTATATTGCGATCCTCTGAAACGGGAATGAACGCACCGGAAAGTCCTCCCACGTACGAGGAGGCCATAATCCCGCCCTTCTTCACCTGATCGTTGAGCAGTGCGAGCGCCGCCGTAGTACCGGGAGCACCGGCTTGGGCCAACCCCATCTTTTCCAGCACTTCTCCTACCGAATCCCCCACTGCCGGTGTGGGCGCCAGAGACAGATCGATGATGCCGAACGGCACACCCAGACGTCGCGAAGCCTCTTGCGCCACCAACTGGCCGGCGCGCGTAATCTTGAACGCCGTGCGTTTTATGGTCTCGCACAAGGTTTCAAAGTCCTTGCCTTGCGCACTGTCGAGTGCGCGGGAAACCACACCCGGGCCGGAAACACCGACGTTGATGACGGCATCCCCCTCACTGACCCCGTGGAATCCTCCGGCCATGAACGGGTTGTCGTCCGGGGCGTTGCAGAAGGCCACGAACTTGACGCAACCGTAGCTGTCGTTGTCGCGCGTGCGGTAGGCGGTGTCTTTGACCACCTGACCGAGCATGGCCACCGCATCCATGTCGATGCCGGTTTTGGTGGAGCCGACGTTCACTGACGAGCAGACAATGTCGGTTTCGCTCAGTGCCTGCGGCAACGATTCGATGAGCAGACGGTCAGCTTGAGTCATCGACTTGTTCACCAAGGCGGTATAGCCACCGATGAGATCCACGCCTACGGTCTTGGCGGCACGATCCAGCGCATGGGCCAACTGCACAAAATCTTCCGGAGTATGGCAGCAACTGGAACCTACCAGGGATATGGGGGTGACGGTGATGCGTTTGTTGACAATGGGAATACCGTAGTCGCGACTGATGGACTCTCCGGTTTCCACCAAGTCCCGAGCACGCTCGGTGATCTTGAGATATATGTTATCCGCCGTCTCCTCCACGCTCGAGCTGGCACAATCCAGCAGGGAAATGCCCATGGTGATGGTGCGAACGTCGAGCTTTTCCTGCTCGATCATCTGGTTGGTCTCATCGACCTCAGCTATATTAATCATGACGCGATCCCCTTAAGCTCACACGCGATGCATGGATGTGAAAATCTCTTCACGCTGGCAATGAATGCTCACGCCGATCTGCACGCCCAGCTCTTCAAGGCCGGTCACCAGATCGCTGAACTTCTCGCTGGAACCTGAGGTGTCGGCAATCATCATCATGGAGAAAAACCCGTCGGTGATGGTCTGTGAGATGTCAAGCACGTTGACGTGCGCCTGCGCCAGATACGTGCATACGCGCGCGATAATGCCCACGGTATCTTTGCCCACGACGGTGATGATGGCTTTATTCATATCTGCTCCTTGCAGCGGGCGACCCGGCGGCTCGCGGAAATCTTCCTCAAGTATACGAGAAGGCGCGGGAATATACTCCCGCGCCTCCAACCTGTGAACACGACTGACTAGTCGATTCTCTGTGCCGAATCACAAGCCACAGCGGCGAGAGCACGGGGCTCATGGAAGTCAAGCCGCTCAAACTCGTCGGCGATGCTTTGCGCCACCTCACGGCTGCGCCCCTTGTCCACCAAAGCGATGATGGAACCACCGAACCCGCCTCCGGTCATACGTGCGCCGTACGCGCCGTGGGCACGCGCCACACTGACCGCAGTGTCAAGCTCAGGAACCGTGACCTCATAGTCCGCGGCCAGAGAATCGTGCGACGCGTTGAACAGCGCACCGGCGGTCTGGATGTCACCTTTGCCGAACGCGTCGATGAACTGCCCTACGCGCCCAATCTCGGTGATAACGTGGCGCACACGTTTTTTCATGGTCTCATCCTCAAGCCGGGCAAGTACTTGAGCCAACGCCGCCTCACTGTCTTCGGCAGCAGCAACCTCGTCGGCCACTTGGCGAAGGTTCTTCACACCGAGCAGTTCGGCGGCACGCTCGCAGGTACTACGCCGATTGGCGTACTGCCCATCGTTGAGCTGATGCGGCGCTTGGGTGTCTACCACCAACAGCTCCAATCCCAAAGCGTCAAGGTCGAACTTCTCTTGGGAGACGCTGTCCAATGCGCTGAGCTCCGGTCGGCAATCCAGACGCAGCGCATGCCCCGGCGTGCAGCGCATGGATGCGTTCTGATCAAGCCCGCCGGTGGAGGCTCCTGCCATGTCGTTCTCAGCCTTCATGGCCGCTTCGATAAGAGTGACACGGCCTTCGTCGCTACCGCCCAGCCCCAGCGCAAACACATCGTCGAGCGCAAGCGCCACCGAGCAGGTCATTGCCGCCGACGAGCTCAAGCCGGAACCGACCGGCACACAGGAGACGACAGCCGCGTCGAAACCACGCACACGGTCATATCCAGCTTGACGCAGCGCCCAAGCCACGCCGAGCGGGTAGGCCGCCCAACCAGTGACGTCACCGGCATTCAGCCCGGTCAGATCACGGGTGACCACGTCGTCGGGGGCGATGCCGGAGACGATGCGGGCAGTGGTGTCGTCACGTGGACTCAGCGCGATGAAGGTACGGTGCGGCAGGGCGATGGGCAGGCACAGGCCGGCGTTGTAGTCGGTATGTTCGCCAATCAGGTTCACACGCCCCGGGGCAGCCCATACTCCTTCGGGGGTGCCGTCGAACGTGGTGGAGAACAGCGCGCGTGCTTGGGCGGCGCCGTCGCTGTTGCCAATAGCATCGATGAATTGAATAGCGGTCATTGCTATATCTTCTTTCTGTTTCATTTGGTTGGTTGAGATGGAAAGCATAATCGTTGCCAAATCGCACTTTGGCAGACGTGGCCGGCCATAGTGCAGGTTGACGCTCATCGACCGTCGTCTTGGATGTCGACTGGGCCGAGTTCGCGGAATCTGCCGGCGATGAGTTCGGGAGTCGTGTCCGAAACCCATGCCGCCATGCCCGACTCGGAACCTGCCAAGTACTTGATTTTGTTGGCAGCTCTGCGGAAGGAGAAGAATTGGAGGTTGAGCCGGTAATGACTGCGACGCGGATCCTTCACCGGCGCCTGATGCCAAGCGGCAATGTAGGGCAAGTCCATGCCTTTGCCGTCGCCGGTATCAAAGAATGCGTTGCCGCGCTTGAGCAGCGTGGAGTACATCTGTGCCAAGTCCCAGCGCTCCTGGTCGTTCAGCTCGTCCAAGGTCAGCACGTCACGCACTGGGGCCACATGCACCTCTAGAGGCCAACGGCCGGCGGCCGGAACGTAGGCCACCCAGCTGGAGTTGCGCATCACGATCCGCTCCTGCGCTTCGATTTCGGCGTTCATGATGTCGCGCAGCAGGTTAGAGCCATGCTGGTTGAAGTATTGTTCGGTGTGGCGCAGCTCGGTCTCCATTTTCGGCGGCATGTAGGGATAGCAGTACACCTGGCCGTGCGGGTGAGCGAGCGAGACACCGATTTCTTTGCCATGGTTCTCAAAGGGAAATATCTGCTCTATGCCTTCCATATGGCTGATTTCCGCAGTACGGAAAGCCCATGCTTCCACCACGGTGCGCAGCCGCGAAATCGGCAGGTCGGCAGGCAGACCGTTCTCGTCAGGATCGAAGCAGATCACCTCGCAACGGCCTGCGGCAGGCTTGGTCTGCCACAGCTCATTGCCGTTCACAAAACCCGCGGTACGGCTCTCTCCAGGCACTTGCACCATGGAGGGGAACCTGTTTTCGAACACCACCACGTCGTAGTCGCTGTCGGGCACCTCCCCGTCCTGGTAGGGGTCGCCCGGTTTGCGGGCGGCAAGCGGATTGCCTTTCGGTGCGGCTTTTGCCGGACGTGCGTTTCCGGAGGTGCCGTCAGCACCGTCCGCCCCCGACCCTTCACCAACGGTAATCGGACGGTTCATACGGGCGGTGGCCATGGGTATCCAGTCACCGGTCAGAGGATCCCGCCTCATCTGCGGGGCAGCATAGGGCACAAGTTCGCCGTCAGGCCCCAGCTGCGGTGCAAACCGGTCGGCCAACGGGCGCGGATCATGCAGCTCTCGGGTCTTGGCACCGCTGACGTACTCGGGGTTATCATCCATGTAGAAGAAGTCTCGACCGTCGGCAAGCGTGGTGCCGGTGATGCGGATATGCTCTGTTGCATAGTCTCCTGGACGGTAATGTGCAAATGTAGTCATGATGTGCCAGTCCCCTTGTACTGCAAGTTTCTTGTGTTAGTGTCTTCGGTATTCCTGCGCCGCCTGTACAAGCAGCACATTGATGAATGGACGGATGGAAGTATGAGCGGCGATGCTGGGAGTCGGTGAAATGTTCGATTGTGTGATGTTTTGGCCGGTTCGGTTCAGATTTTCGCCTCGATGTGCAGGTTTCGCGTCAACCTCTATGCGTATCAGGCAAACGGTTTCCCGCATCCGAACCGAACGAGCGAACGCGATCCCTATCCCGCTTGATGCGTGAGCACCAGCTCGCCTCGCACCAAATCACGTGTTTGCGCCGCCGAATCGGCGTCGAGTCCGTCGTCGGTGATGAGCGTGTCCACTTGGTCGAACCGCGCAAAAAGCGACAGTGATGTGCAACTCCACTTGGTGTGATCGGTAAGAATGATGGTCTTGTCGGCAATGTCCATCATGGCCATATCGGTAGCCGCCTCCAATGAGTTGGGCATAAGGAAGCCACGCGGGATCGAAACCGAGTGAGTCCCCAGGAACACGGTGTTGACTCGCAAGGATTGAATCACCTTGTCTGCGATGGGACCCACCAGCGAGTTTGAACGTGTGGTCACACCGCCGGTCACGATGACTTCCACATCCTTCGACTCGAGCGCCTGCACCAGTTCAGCCACGGGGATGGAATTGGTGAGCACAGTGATGCCGCTCGCCTGCTGGGATTCCAGCAGATGCTGAGCGAAAACGTAGGCCGTGGTGCCGCCCGCGATGGCGATAACATCCCCCGGAGAAACATACTTTACCGCCTCTTTGGCGATGGCGTCTTTCAGACCGATGTCCATCTGCGACTTGACCGAGAACAGCGGCTCACTGAGCAGAGCGCTGGTGGTTACCGCCCCACCGTGCACACGCTTGAGCAAGCCTTTGTCTGCCAGTTCCGCGATGTCTCGGCGAACCGTCATGGCAGAGACACCAAGCTCTTTGGAAAGCGCGGTGATGCGTACGGCGCCGCGGGTGCGCAGTCGGCTGAGAATCACATGTTGTCGCTGTGAGGATATCATTCGAACATTATCGCACAAATAGATGCAAAAACGCAACTTGACTGAGCGTTTTCTATCTCTTCATACGTAATATCACATACAACAAAGCCCGCCTGGCAGCGTACGGCAACTCGCCAAACGCTTGCCAGACGGGCAAACACACCTTATCTTATTGCTGCGGTTGTTGCGGTTGCGCCTGCGGTGCCGGAGCCGTATCCCCTTGGTTTGCAGGCGGCGCCTGATCCGTCTGCGGCGATTGGGTATTGCGTTGCAACGCACCACGATTTTGCATGGACTCCTGCTGCGTACGCCCTGTTTGGGGAATGCCCGACTGCGATCCCCCAGCCGTCTGACCACCGGTATATTGCGGATCGGGCGTGCCGTAATCATTGTCAATCGGAATATTGGCCTGGGCCAAGTAGTTGTTCATGAACTCTTTCCAAGCCGGCGTGGCAATGAGCATACCGAACCATGTGCCGTAATGCTTGCCGTTGATGGTCTTGTTCGTGAACGTCTCCTGCTTTTCGGCATTGCCCACGGCCACGAACGACGCCACCTGCGGCACAAACCCTCCGGTAAGCATGTACGTATTCTCATTCGTTCCGGTTTTGGCGAACGTTTTGCGCCCACCGTCCAGCTGCGTGGTCGAAGCCTCGCCGCCCGGTTGCACCACGCCTTGGTTCAGCGCATAGGCGGTGGTCTGCGCCACTCCTTCCGGAATGGCTTGGTGGCAGTTGGCGCTCGGCACCTTAATGCTCTTGTTCTCCTTGTTCACCACTTTCTTCATGGCGATCGGTGTGCACTCCACACCTTTTGCCGCAATGGTGGCATACACATTGGCCATGGTCAGCGGGGACGCCTGCACGGAACCGATGGTCATAGGAGCGTTCAGGGAATTTGCGGAATACACATCCTCATGCCCCAACGGCGAGTTGTGGTACCCCATCACTTTGGCAGTGTCTGCCACCGAGCACAAACCTATCTGTGCGGTCATTGCGGCCTGAGTGGTGTTGTGGGAGCGCACCAAGCCTTGCAGAGGGGTCTCTGGGTTAACCGTGCCGCCCTCGGAGTTATGCACCGACCAAGGCACCCTGCCGGTATAGCGGTCACAGTCAAACGAATTCTTGGCATAGAACGTAGAGGTTTTCAACGGTTCGTTGATCGACTTGCCATTGAGCATCCACGCCGCCAAGTTGATGGGCTTCCACGTGGAACCGATCTGCCAACCGAGACCTCCGCCGTCTTTCTGATCGACCGCATAGTTGACTGCAGTACGCGTCGGATCGGTCTTGGCGGCATCCGTAGCGTCGTACGTACGATTCGATCCGAAGCCGAGCACCTCGCCGGTACCGGGTTTGATGGCAGCTATGGAAACCTCAAAACCGCTGGGATCATTGGGCGGTATGGTATCGCGAGCCGCTTGCATGGCCGAAGAATTGGCGTGCACGTCCATGGTGGTGTAAATGTCGAGACCACCCTCGTTCAGCAGTTTTTTACGGTCCAGCTCGGTTTTGCCGAACTCTTCGGAGTTGAGAATCTGCTTGGTAACGTAGTCGCAGAAGAACGCGGCATCGCCGGCCGCCTGGCATCCCACCATCAGCGAGCTATCCTGCAGATTGAGCATGTCCTTGAGCGGCACCTTGACCGCATCGTCATGTTGTTGCTGCGTGATGTAGTTTTCCCTGAGCATCAGATCAAGCACGATGTCGCGCTGTTTTTGCGATTCCTCCAGGTTTTCGGGCACACTGGGATCGTACTTTGCCGGATTCTTGGTGATGGCCGCGATAGTGGCCGCCTGCCCGATATTCAAGTCAGCGGCCGATACGTTAAAGTACCGTTTGGCCGCAGCCTCCACACCATAGAGGTTATTGCTGCCGAACTGGGCGATATTGAGATAGCCTTGCAAAATCTCGGCTTTGGAATACTGCTTCTCCAATTGCATGGCAATGAGCATCTCGCGTATCTTACGTGCGATGGTGTCCTCGCTGGCATGGTATTCGGCGATAGGGTCGCCGTCCTCATGAGCCTTGGTCATGAGCATGTTCTTGACATACTGCTGCGTGAGCGACGATCCGCCCTGCGTGTCACCCTTCTTGATGAACGTTTGCACGAAGGCGCGCAGCACACCCTGCACATCCACGCCGGAATGCTTGAAGAACCGCCTGTCCTCGCGGGCCACCGCGGCCTGCTGCATGGGCTTGGAGATCTTGCGCAACGGCACCACGGTGCGGTTTTGCGCATAGAACGATGCGATCACCGTCTGCCCGTCCGAAGCGTACATCCGGGAGCGCTGCGGCAAACTCGCCACATCAAAATCAATGCCTTCAACCTTGAGCGAAGGCGACATGGCACGAGCCATATTATTGACCCCGAACACCGCCGGCGCAAAGAAGACACCTCCGACCACGCCTCCGCCAATGCATAGCATGACATAAGCTAGCAGCAAGGCGAACACACGGCGCACGGTCAAATTATTCTTCTTAGGCATGTGCCCATTCTAAGGTATCGTCTCTACTGAGCGCCGACCCGCAGCGCGTTACCTTCCAGCACTTCACAAAGCTTAGAAAACACTGAAAACACGCCAAAAATAAGCTCACAGATAAGTACTTTATCAGCCCTGATTTCGGGTGCGATAGCGGTACGAACGTAATGGAATCATGGTGCAACCGCGATGCAATCCTAACGGCAGGCGCATGCGTTGCCCCGACATCGCGGAAGAATCCACCCACAAACAAACGAAACGTACCCATATGCCGCCAGCCATACCAAGAATTCGTACAACACGGTCAATGCGGTACCACTCATCGGTCGAAATTCACCCGCGCACTGCGACATCTTCGATACGACATATAAAACCCCACAGCCGCTATTGAAAAGCGACTGCGGGGATTCAAATTGAGTACGAACGACAGCTTAGCAACCAACTGAGGGAACGGCAGCTCAGCAACTCAACGAAGCAGGCAACACGAACGACAACTCAGTGGTTCAACAACTTAGCGACGCGAACGGCGAATCAGCATACCCGGCTGGTAGATGATGATGGAACGTCCCTCGCGAGTAATCCAACCGCGATCGGAGAAGTCCATAAGAGCCTTGTTCACCGTCTCGCGAGACGAGCCAACCAACTGCGCCAGCTCCTCCTGCGTCAGGTCGTGAGGAACCTTGACTCCGGCCTCGACCGGCTCACCGAAACGGGTGGCCAGGTCCAGAAGAGTCTTGGCCAAGCGGGCCGGCACATCCATGAACACCAGGTCGGAGATACGCTCGTTGTTGGCACGCATGCGTTTGGCCATCACCTGCAGCATGTTGACAGCCACAAACGGGTACTTATGCAGCCAGTTGAACAGGGTCTCGCGTTCCAGCCAGCCCACCTGTGTGCCGTTTGACATGGCCACAGCCGAAGCAGTGCGCGGCCCTCCGTCGGGATCGAACACGGGAATCTCACCCAAAATCTCACCGCGGGAATGAATGCTCAGCAACTGCACACGCCGGTCGGTGCCGGCACGGGTGAGCTTGACCCTCCCCTTCTGCAGCAGGTACATACGCACGTCGGTGGCACCCTCACGGAAGATGTACTCCCCCTTTTGGAATTCCGCATAGTTCATGTACGGCAGGAGTTCCTCAGCCTCTTCCGGCGGAACATGCTTAAACAGAGCCGTTTGCAATAGCTCGCTTCCACCTTCAGCGATTCCACTCGGCTTGACCGCAACCACTACACACCTCCAAAAAATAATCACACTAATCTCAAGTACGTATTGCTGTTTGCAACTTCTGTATCTTAAATCAGCCTTGATTTCTAGGACATTATATCGCGCTACCAGCATAAGAAACAAGCTGAGCGCGTATTTCATCACGACTGAGAGCGGTTTGCGAACGCAATGGATCCACTCTGCTGTGCGCTGACCTCACTGCTTTGTCGCTCATTTTTTCCGCGGAAACATTGAGCAAAGCACCCATCAGCTCGGTATCGGCACCCCACGAAAGCATGGTGTGATGAAGCACGGCTCCAGGTTGTTCACCATGTGAAGCAAATCGGCGTTGCGCAGCGCCGCCGACCTTGCCGCGCGGCGAGACAATGTCGTTCATGCCCCCGAAGCCTACGCTCAATCCCAAACTGCGCAAAGCGTCGAGAGCCCACTGGTCGCACAGTCGGTAAGAATGCGCCACGTCAAGACCGGACACGAAGGAAAGCGGGGCATAGAGCGAGTAGACGATAATATCGGGCGGATTGGCCACCATCACCCCTCCTCCGGTGGAGCGGCGCACCACTTGGAAACCGGCTTGCTCAGCCTCACGCTCATGTACCTCGTCGGCCACGGACTGATATCGCCCTACAATCACGGCAGGGCTGGACAGTTGCCAGAATCGCACAGTGGCAGGCATCTGCCCTGCTGCCACCCGTTGCGCCAGTTCCACATCGAGGTCCACCTGCTCCTGTGGCCCGCGTGGTTTGTCAAGCAATATGCGGGGCGCCAACGCATGCCATCGATCGCGATATTGTGTTGCATCCCCATCTCCGGCTGAGGACGCAGCAGCAGAGGCGCCGGCAGTTGCCGACACATCAGCCACGGCAGCATCATGAAGAGAACGTGCATCTCCTTGCACATCGGAACGTACATGCACAGGCATATCGGTATCGGCAGCTCCAGGCGCACTATTCATATGCCCAACACCGCTGCCACCGGCATCACCCGCATCACCGCCGCTATCGCGAGCCTTATCCACTGCTCGCCGGAACGCCGTACGCACCGCTTGTGCGTCGGTGCCAATCAGCCGTGCTTGCGGATGGGCGGCAATCACATCGTCCAGGTTCCTGCCCTGCACCAGAGCTTCTGCCATGTCATGCAAGAGTTCCTGTGCAGCGCTGTCTCCCCCGTCAATGAAAAAGTCGCCGTCCAGCGAGACCCCACGCACGTTGCTTTCAGCGTCCATATCAACGGTGACCGCCACCAGTTTACCGCCTACGGTCTTGTATTCTCCGCGATACGCCACGGCACCGTCTGCGCTGGGATCCAATACGCCGCTAATCGTTGAGCTCCAATCCATATGCGTCTCTATGCCAAGGTGAGCCGTACTGCGAGCTGAGAATCAGCACACCTTCCACCAGACCCCAAATAAACGAGACCACCGGACCGATGAACAGCACCATCCAACCCAACAGGGTGAGCAGCAGTTGCGCCAACGCACGCTCGTTGTGCCCCAAATAGAAGTTGTGCGCACCAAATATGCCAAGGAAAATACCCAACAGCCCAGCTACAATTTTGCTTTTAGGACGGCGAACATATTGCGGAGCCATATAAGGGGCTGAAGGCCCATATGGCTGACCTCCGTACGGCTGATTTGCAAAGGGCTGACCACCATTCGGCTGGGCGGCATACTGCTGATCTGCAAAAGGCTGCCCGCCAGCGTAATACTGGCCTCCGTACGGTTGGCCACCATAAGGCGCACCGTCATACGCCTGTTGATTCTGGTACGGCTGGCCGGCAAAAGATTGATTTGCATCAGCCTGTCCCGCATACGGCTGCGACTGTGCAGTTCCGGTCTGCCATCCTTCATTGCCATTCTGGCCGTCGCCAAAGGCTGAGACAGCGCCGCCATTGGTGCCGCCTCCCTGCCCTTGCCGCGAGGAATCCGACGAGTCTTGCTGACTGTGCCTCTGCTCCTCTTGGCCGACCTGCGATTCATCTGGTGTAGTCATAATGTAAGACTGTAGTACAAGTTCAGCCCTGAAACGCAATGTGGCTATAGTCGCGCCATGATGTCGCGCCCCACCTCTTGCGTACTGCGGCTTGCACCAGCGTGTTGTTCGATATCGGCCTCAACGGCCTGCTCGATACGACCTGCCGGCTCGTCCAATCCCAACTGGCGCAGCAGCATTGCCGTGGAGAGCACTGCCGCCGTGGGATTGGCGATGCCTTTGCCGGCGATATCGGGCGCAGAACCGTGAATGGGCTCGAACATGGAGGGGAATTCACCACTGGCATTGATGCAGCCGGAGGCGGAATAACCAACGCCACCCACCACAGCTCCAGCCTCATCGGTGAGAATGTCACCGAAGAGGTTGTCGGTAAGAATCACGTCGAAGCGCGAAGGGTTACTCACTAAGAAGATGGTGGCCGCATCCACATGCTGGTAGTCGTGCGTGACTTCGGGGTATTCCTTGCTGACCTTGTCCACGATGCGCTGCCACATGTCCCCGGCGTTGACGAGCACATTCTTCTTGTGCACGAGCGTGACGTGACGGCGGCGCTTCATGGCCAGCTCAAAAGCGTATCTCACTACGCGTTCCACACCATATGCCGTGTTGATCGACACCTCCGTGGCAACCTCCTGTGCAGTGTCGCGCCGCACGGCACCACCCGCACCGCAGTACAGCCCTTCCGTCCCCTCGCGAACCACCACAAAGTCAATCTTGCCGGGATGTGCCAGAGGAGAAACGACCCCAGGGTAGAGTTTGGTGGGACGAAGGTTGACGTACTGGTCGAGAGCGAAACGCATCTTGAGCAGCAGACCTCGCTCCAGCACGCCGGCCTTGACGCGCGGGTCGCCGATGGCGCCCAGCAGAATGGCATCAGCTTGCTTGAGCCGTTCCAAATCCTCATCGGGAAGAATGGCGCCGTCACGCAAGTAGCGGTCAGCGCCCAAGTCGAATTGATCGTAATGGAAGTCGGCCGCGCCATCCACGGCCCGTTCCATGACCTGTTGGGCCACCGGTGTGATCTCCTTGCCGATGCCGTCGCCAGGAATTACTGCAATGTTATACGTCGCTTTGCTCATGGCACGAGACTACCCAGGCCCGGCTCCGCGTCTCACCGTCAAGTCCGCATGGTGGACATCACCGTGAGACAGGGAAGCGCAAATCCAATGCCATCCTCGCTACTCAGGCTTTATTACAGTGTTCCGGACACGTGCCAGTTGACTTGCTCGTTAACTCGCAAGCTATTGGTCAATACCCATCACGTCGAGGCACCACGCGTTCTCTTCGCTCACCTCACGCCACTGCTCGTAGCGGCCGGAGACTCCGCCATGCCCTGCTTCCACCTGCACTTTGATGAGTGCATCCACACCTTGGGATTGCAGGCGTGCCACCCATTTGAGCGGCTCGACATACAACACGCGCGTGTCGTTGATCGAAGTAGTGGCGAAAATCTTGGGGAAGACCGGAGCATGCGAACCGGTCGGAGAGTCCTGCGAAACGCTACGCAACTCACCTGCACCATCAGCGCCCACACCCGACCCGTCAGCGCTATCGTCCCCATCAACGCCCCACGGCCCGAACGGCGCATTCTCATACGGGGAATACGAACGCATATAGTCATACACGTCGCGATCATGCAGCGGGTCTCCCCATTCGTCCCATTCGGTAACGGTAAGTGGCAACGAGGGGTCAAGAATCGAGGTGAGCGCGTCCACAAAGGGCACATCCGCTTCCACTCCCGCATAGCATTCCGGAGCCATGTTGGCGATGGCACCCATCAGCAGGCCTCCGGCCGATCCTCCGTTGGCCACCGTGCGCGCAGGGTCGGCAAGCCCTTGGCTTTGCAATGCGCGCGTAGCATCCACAAAATCCTCGAACGTATGCTTCTTGTTCAGTCGCCGCCCCTGCTCGTACCACGCACGACCCATTTCTCCACCACCACGGGTGTGCACCACGGCATAGAGCACACCGCGATCGAGCATGCTTAACCGCCCTACGGCAAACCCGGGATCCGAATTGAGCTCGTAGGCGCCGTACCCGGTGATGAACATCGGCGCCGCAGTCGGGTCGCCGCCAGCAAAGCAGTCCGGTCGCCATACCAGAGACACCGGCACCTGTTCGCCGTCGCGAGCCTTGACCCACAGACGGCGCTCACGGTAACGGCTCGCATCAAAATCGCCAAGTACCTGCGCCTGCTTGAGCAGCACATCGCGGCCAGATGCAACATCGATCTCATGCAGTTCCCCAGGAGTGGTGTAGCTGGCAAAGGAGTAGCGAAGACGCGGTGCATTGTAGGACGGGTTGCCACCGGCACCTACTGCATAAAGGCGCTGCTCTTCGTCGTCACTGCCGCACAACAGCTCACGGAACCGCCAAGGACGACCGGCAGCAAAGTCCTCTGCAGCCTGGTCTTTGGTCATCACCGCCACATGCGGCAGCCCATCGGCCTGGTAGGCCAGCATCACGAAATGCCGGTGCATGGCGATGCCTTCGATTCCCAGACCTCGAGCGCCTTG
This sequence comes from Bifidobacterium sp. ESL1133, assembly GCF_058107325.1. NCBI lineage: Bacteria > Bacillati > Actinomycetota > Actinomycetes > Bifidobacteriales > Bifidobacteriaceae > Bifidobacterium > Bifidobacterium sp. ESL1133. The sequence goes on from NZ_JBYLUI010000002.1 coordinate 358,089, forward strand.
CAACGTCTCCGGATTGGCGGGGTTGCAGTACGGCTCCCCTGCTCGCTTGGCGCTTGCCCCGGCTTCCAGGTCGTCTCCGCACTCACAGCCGTAGGGCGAACCTTGGGCTATCACTGTTCCCTCGCCGAGAGTGAAGGGCGGCTGGTGGCGGCGCATATCCACCACATCGACTTCGAAGTTCGGGTTGTGTGCGTTGTGGTACACCAAGGCCAGCGGTATATCGGTCCCGCCGTCGCCGGCACCTTCGAACTGGGCAAAACTTACGTCGTACTCCACACCTTCCTGGCGCGCGATGAACACGTTGAATTCACCTTCCGGCTCGTTCACAGGCAGGAGCAGCACCTCGCTGGTGGTCTTCGAACTGGTGGAGATGATGACGTTGTTCTCGTCGAAGCTCAAGCCGACGCCCACCCAGAACCGTTCGTCGGTTTCTCGGAACACCTCCACGTCATTCTCCACATTGTCCCCTACCCGGTGGCGAGCAACGGCGTAGGGCCTCCAGGCTTCGTCAAGCACCATGGAGAACACCCATGCACCGTCCGGAGTCAGGCAGGCTCCGCCCACTCCTTCCAGCACTTCGGGCAGATCCCGGCCGGTGGCGAGATCTCGTATGCGATAGTCATAGCGTTCATTGCCGGTCGTGTCGACGCCGTAGAGCATCCATCGTCCGTCCCGGCTCAGGTCGAGCCCACCGAGTCGGTAGAAATCGTGGCCAGCCGCTTCCGCGTTGGTGTCGAACACGACTTCTTCGCCGTCCATCGCCCCTGGTTCATCGTGCGGATCGACCTTCGGCGGATCCCAATCGTCGGGTCCCGAAATGGGGATGCGGCATTGCACGCCGTATTGCAGACCTTGCCGCGTGCGGGAGAAATACCAGTAGTCATCGATGCGTGTGGGCACCGACATGTCGGTCTCTTGCACTCTCGATTTCAGCTCGTCGAACAGAGTGTGCTTAAGCGTTGCCAAACCGGCTGTGCGTTCTTGGTAGTATTCGTTCTGCGCGGCGATATAGTGCCTCACGTCAACGCTGTCTTTGTCCCGCATCCACTCGTATGGGTCGTTGAACGTCTGACCATGTACCTCCCGCAGGCGCTCTATCCGCTTGGCTTGGGGAGGAGCAAGGCTGGGTGTCGTTGAACTGTTCTCGCACTCTGTCATGCTGCCCGATTATAGCGCGACTTGGCGCAAATACGGGAGCATGGTTTTCATGAGGTTCGCACCGGTTGCGCCGGTGAACACCGGCACATCAGTCACCGGCATTGGTTCGGTGGGAGCAAGCCCCGCCACCCCACCGAGCGGCGAGGCTTCCTTGGGAGTCAACTGGCGTATGGCAACGGCCAGTATGCGCCCCGGATATCGTTTGGCCACGGTGGCGTATGTGGAAGGGTCACGCTGCCCGTCATCTCCCACCAGGATGAACTTCATGTCAGGGAAATCGGCCATAAGCTGATCGAAGAATTCGAGTTTGTGCTCCACTCCGGAAGGCACGAAGGTCTTGGGGCGAGGGTCGAGGTCGCGCAGCAGAAGCGGGCCGGCCGGAAAACCGTGGTCGGTGATGAAATGACGGATGGAACCTTCCACATTCCATGGCGAAGTCGACAAATAGAAGAAGGGGGCGTCGGGAAAGATGTCGGCGATTTTGGCGAACAGCGCGCTCATACCGGGCACCGACACACGTTTGCGGGGATTGAGCAGCAACAAGTTATAGGCCGCTTTGAGGAGGCTGGGAGCCTGCGTGATCATAATGGTGTCGTCCACGTCAGAGATAACACCGACTTTGGTGCCCGGCGCGACGACGAACAAATCGGAAAGCGCGGCAGGGCGCTTATCAAGCGTGTACGAAACACGATGCACGCCAGGCTCCATGCCCAGCTCGGCCACCAAATCAAGGTAGCCGGAGGAGTCCGATACGGCAACATCCGGCCCTTGGCGGCGAGAAGGCTCCACTGGGTCGTAGATTTCGGGGACACCTACCTGCACGGTGGTGACGGGCATGTCATCGATGGCTATATTGACGCGTACTTCGGGAGCCGGCACTGCCAGCATGCCGCGTATGCCGCGCATCATGGCTCCTGCCACGCCGTTTCTTGGTGCCATGACGGTACGGCATATCAGCCGTGCATAGTAGCTGGTGCCATACCCCACATAGGGTTCAACACGCGGATACCAGCCGAGTGAGCGCGTCAGACGCCCCGAAAACCTCACCCACCAGTTGAAGATGCCGGTTATGGCCTTTCGCTCCAACTGCACCGAGACAGGAACCAAGCGACCGTTGACAGTACGCGGCACCGAATCGAAACTCGTGGAGGTACGATGCACGCGGATGGTGCGGCGCCGTCCTCTGTGTTCCTGACGTGTGGGGTTCGTATCGTTCGTGTTGCGCTCGCTCACATGCCCTCCTGCCGAGCCTGACTTAGCCCAGTTTATTGATCAGGCGGGCGTACTGGTCTCCGTCCAGCAGCTCGGGTTGGTCGTCGTCTGGCTCAAGCTTCACTATCCAGCCTTCACCATAGGGGTCGTGGTTCACCAGTTCAGGATCGTCCGCCACTGCTGCGTTGACATAGCGTACCGTGCCCGCCATCGGGGCGATCATCGGCTGTACCGCCTTGGCGCTCTCCATCTCGACCAATTCATCACCGGCCTCGACACGGTCTCCCACTTGCGGCAAGTCGAGGAACACGAGATCGCCCATCTGCTCGGCACCGTATTCGGTAATGCCCAAAGCGAACAGGCCGTCAAGATCTTCCACCCACACGTGGTCGTCCGAATATCCCAGCTGATCGGGGATGTCAATGCTGGTAGCCGCAGCCTGCACACCGTCCGCGGTCTCTTCGCCCTTGCTTTCGCTGTTCTCGTTCATGTTCTCCTGTGCCATGCCTGTCCTCCACATATCGGCTTGTTTCACGGGTGCCTTCAGTCTAACCGAAGGTCAGGTACACGAGCGCTCCCCAGGTCCGACGCGAGTACCTCAGCCCGATGCCCACTGCCAGAGTTCGTTCGAGCCTTATGCATCTGCAACAGCCGCGACCGTCTCGTTGTCAGCGCACCGCACCGGCCGGCTGATCACCCACCACCTGCACGAACGTGCCCTTCGGGCAATTGTCGTAAATCCACTTGGCATCGGCCTCATTCATGTTGACGCATCCGTGGGAGCCATAGCCCGCAGGGTTGCCGGAGTCAATGCCCACATGATTCCAATCGGCGGTATGGAACCCTTGCCCGCCGTTGAAATAACTCACCCATTTCACGCCCGGCGAGAAGTAGTCACGCCCCCTCATGTCCTGCACCTTGTAGGTCAGATAGATGAAATAGTCGCCATTCGTGGTTTCCTTGTCGCCGTTCTTGCCGGTGCACACGGGGAAGGAACGCACCGTGTCTGAACCGTGATACACGTTGACCATCTGCGCGGCACGATCCACCACGATGCGGTAGTGCGTCTTGCGCTGCTGCACGTCGAACTTGGTGACGTCGGCGGGAACCGTCACGTTCATGGGCTGTGCGTTGGTCAATGCGGAAACCATCTGCTTCGACACGGAGTCGACGTCCTTGATCGTCACCCCGTCCACGCCTTGCGTGGTAGTGCCCAGCATCGTGTTCGTGTCGTCTTCCACCACGTCCACCTGGCTCACCATGCTCCGATTGAGACGCTTGGGCAGCGTGGTGTTCATATAGTCGCCGATGGCGGCCTTGTCGTAGGTCAGGTTGATGACGTTCTTGTCAAAATCGGCTTCCGGTTTGATCCATGCGGCCACCTGAGGTCCGGGAATCTTGAACGCGGTGCCGTTGCCGTTGTCGACCACGAACTGGTTGCCCAGCCTGACATTGGCCTGCGTGGCCGCCTGTGTGGCCGCCTCCACTGAAATGGGCATATTGTCGGTGTGATAGGAAACGCGCGCCTCGCTGTGACTGCCCAGGTCGCTCAACACGTTCTGCACGGAGCGTTCTACCGGTTTGGTGTCCACCGAACGCCCGGCGTTACCCTCATGAACGAGGAACATGCCTTTGCTACCGTCAAAGCTGATGGATGAGGGGTGCGCCTGCTCGGAGTCAGGCACGAATGCGCCGTTCACATAGCTGCTGAGCGTGTATGTATCCACGTTGACTTTCGGCTCCACCTTGCACTTGGACAGCGGATTGAGCCGCACAAATATGTTGCCGGTTTTGGCATCGAGCGCCCTGCGTGAGGTCTGCTTGACATCGACACTCACACCCAAGTCCTTGAGCGAGGCCTTGATACTGGTTGAGCCGTCGGAAACCTTGACATAAGAACTAGCAACCTGGTGTTTGACGGTGTCTTCCACCTGGTCACCGCTCTGCCCGGCCAGTGATGTGGAGCCAATGCTCACTCCTGGCGCCGTCTTGCCGCTATAGTGCGCGCGCATCGCAAAAAACGACACCACCAACGCTGCCATCACCAGGACGCCCAGCACCACAGCGACAAGACGCCACTTCACACCCGAGCGGTGCCCCTGATCGGATGGTTTCTCCCCAAGCGCCGCAATATCGGCATCGCTCAGCTGCTGCACCGGCTCAAACTCACCATAACCGTCGTCAGCGTAGCCCACGTCACGTCCCTTCGTCATACCGTCACCGCTGCATGCTGTATGGCCGCAACCGCTCCACCACTATCGTCCAATATCAACGTACCGTTTCAGTATAAAGGCATCGTCCATACAACAAAGTTCGATAGTATGCTCAGCGCCAAGACAGCACGGTCAGCTCGCCTGCTGTACGCGTTTCATCACCTCAATCAAAGCGCGTGCCACGATATCGGGATGTTCGACGGCGCTGAAATGCCCGCAATCTTCGATTTGCGTGAACACAGCGCCATCCTGCCCCATACGTTCAGCGAGCGGCTTCATGGCACTGGGTGGGCTGGACGGGTCATTCTGCCCGCTCACCACAGCCGAGGGGGCGGTGACAGAGGGAAGTACATCGTTCAAATCGGGACGGCCGGCCGCCATGCACTGCCGCCATGCCACGCCTGCGGGAGATTGGCGGTCAATCCAACCAGACATCTGCTCCTGGAACCGCTCGCCGCGCTTCACACTCGAATCACCCTCCTGCGGGCGTGCAAAATGCATCACCGGTTCCACGCTGTGACTGTTCAGCGCTGCGGATGCCACGCCGAGCCGCTTCGTTCCTCCGTCCGCGTCGGCACTTGCCGTCGTGTCGCACAGCACCAGACCGGCTACCGCTTCGGGGTGTCTGCGCTGCACGTCCAACGCCACATAACCTCCCATGGAAAGCCCCACCCACACCGCTTGGCGATACCCGGCTTTGCGCAATAGCCCCACGTAGGCATCGCTCATCGCGTCCAACGCCTCGGGGTATGCTCCCGACGTTTCTACGCGGCCTGTCTGGGCGGAAGAAGGAACAGGACTTGCCCCGGCTCCCGGCATGTCAGGCGCCCAGAGCGGGAAAGAGGCAACCCCGCACTCATCAGCCAAGTCAATGATGTTCGCAGCACACTCATCCCACATGTGGTGGTCCACCGGGAAGGCATGGATCAGCACCATCGGCACACCGCTGCCACCTCGGTAGATGGTGTTGTGCAAGGTCATTTCAGCAGGTCTTCCCAAGATTTCATCCCCACCATCAACCTCTGTGATTACGTCGGCACCGGCACGGCTGCGTCCTGCGTTGCGCATATTCATTTGCATCCCTCCATCATCCTGTTATATCTCTGTATATCACTTACACGTCTTACACGAAGCCCACGCTAAGCCAATGCGGTCAGAGCACACCCGCCCAACTCAACGCCTGCCGCAGTATCGCACCGTGACCGGCCGCCATCTGGTCGATCAACGTCTTCACCTGTCCCTCGGCCACGCTGCACCATTGCACATCAAGCCCCTCATTGCGCGGCTTGCAGTCGCCTGAGATACACACCATGTAGCACAGCGCTATGGCATGCTGACGTGGATCGTAATATTCGGAGATTCCCGGGGTCGGGAAGAACTCGGCCACATTGAAGGGCTGCAAGGTTGCCGGCAGCAGCGGCAATGCCAAATTGCCCAGGTCTTTGGCCACATTGCGAGCAATGGCTTCACGAATGGTCTCGTGGAACAGCACGCGGCCGGTGATGAGGGTGCGTTCCACAGAACCGGTGTCCTGCACGCGCACCAAAGTACCCACTTCAGTTACTCTGCCCAACGCATCCTGACGCACTGGCACCACTTCGACGTAGGCCACCGGCATCTGCCGGCGCACCTGATCGATGCAATCTGCAGAAAGCCACCCGGGAGGATTGCCTGAACCGCTGATAAAGTCCTCAGGCGTAATGCCCTCGAACTCACCGCGGTTTTCGCCCTCGAACGCGCCGTCAGGGACTTCATCATGTAATACTGGCATATTCCCATTATTCACCCAAGTTCGGGTAAGGGCAAGCCGCCACCACGCAACAAAGCAGAATGGGAGCAAGACAGAATGAAGCAAACCGTGCTGTTCCTCTTGCAGCTTAGGCATATGGTGGTCGCACGAGCAAATCTGCGGTACTGTGGAGGGGAATTCATGGGTTTCGAAACGGCGACGAATGCCGCACTTCACGAAACACATATCGGCGAAAGGATACAGACATGGCTACACAGAACCTGAACGCGGCAAACTTCGAGCAAACACTGAACGACAACGAGATTGTGCTCGTGGACTTCTGGGCCACGTGGTGCGGCCCGTGCAAAGCGTTCGGACCCATCTATGATCAAGCCAGCGAAGAGAACAGCGACATCGTGTTCGGCAAAGTCGACATCGACCAAAATCAAGACCTTGCGCAGGCTGCCGAAATTCAAGCCGTTCCCACGTTGCTCATCGCCAAGAAGGGCCAGGTCATCTTCAAACAAGCAGGTGCCCTACGTGCCTCCGACCTCGACGATCTCATCGCTCAGGCGCGTGCTCTCGACCTGAACGCCGATGCGCCGACAACTGAAAAATAGCGGGTTTTCTTCCTCTTTTCCATGCACGCAGCTAGCATGAACTGTTGAGTTGCTGCTGGCAACGGTGTCATAAGTGCGGCGCTGAGGCCGGCAAGATACGAAAACGATGTTTCGAGGAGAACGATGGCAAACCACCGCAAGGAAGTTAAGACTCTGAGTTCGCTGAGTAAACGGCAGTGGATCAAGATGGGCAGCATCGTGATGGCAATCGTCGTCGCGCTGAGCGCAGGCATCATATGCATGCATGTACACAACACCAAGAAGGCGGCACAAGAGGCCAAAGTGGCCGAGGCAACCGCTTTCTCGGCCACCGGCCCGGAGGCACGAGGTGTGGCCGACCGTGGCTCCGCCAAAGGATCCACATACGTCACCGTCACCATCAACGGTAAATCCCGCGCGGTGATCGGCACGCATTTCACCACCATCAAGTCGGTGCTGGAGCAAGGCAACATCACACTTGAGCCGGGCGATGCCGTACACCCCTCCTTGGATTCCAAAGTCAAGGAGTCCACAACCATCACGGTAGAGCGTACCGGCGCAGACTTGCAGACCGCGGACTCCCCCATCCCCTTCAACACCGTGCGCAAGGAGACCAAGGACCTGCCCAAGGGCCAGGAGAAGGTAGAGAGCGAAGGCCAGGACGGCGTGATGGAGACCACCAGCCTGATCACACGTGCCGGCGACCAGATCACCTCCAGCAACATCTTCACTTCCGCCGTCAAAACCGCCCCGGTCGATCGAGTCATTTTGGTGGGCACGGGAGCGACCGCCACCATCTCCGCGGCAGACAAGAACATCGGCACCACCACGCCTGTCGGCGAAATGCAGCAGTGGACGCACGACTATCTGCTCTCCAACGGCCACAGCGAAGCCGACTTCACCGCTACCGTCTACATCATCTCCCACGAGTCCGGCTGGAGGGTCAACGCACAGAACCCTTCGGGCGCCTATGGTCTGCCGCAGTCCCTGCCCGGCAGCAAGATGGCAAGCATGGGCGCTGACTGGGCCACGAACTACCAGACCCAGCTCAAGTGGTTCTTCAACTATTGCAACGGCAGGTACGGCAGCATTCAGGGTGCCTACCAATACTGGCTGTCACACCACAACTATTAGAGCGTGAATGTAGTTCCTAGCGCACTCCAGTCACGGCAGACAACGGCGGAATCCATTTCGGGTTCCGCCGTTTTTCATATGCGCATGCGTTCGTCACGCACTTCTTGCGCAACGTCGTGATGCTGCACGAAAGTTCCTCGTGCCCATAACACGATGGCGCTGACACCTTTCAACGGCATATGACTACACCATCACAAGTCCACATAAAAATTGAGTCAGCCTATCGCGACATGCTCCTGCACACGAAATCAACCGTGTATAATGGCATCTGTTTTCGATATGACGAAACAGCCCATGCGTGGCAAACCAAGCCAGCGCTCGCCTGATTGCCGCCATGCGTTTGCATATATGTACCGGCCCGTAGTTTGTGATAATAGAAAGAAGTGATGAGTCACCGTGCGTGAACAGCATCCACAAGTCGCGAAACGCAATATCTCCACCCCTCTTGGCAGCGGGGAGACCTATGCGAATGGGCATCTCACCCATGCCGCATTCGTTTCCATTGCCATTCTTACCTTCATCACCTTTATCGGCAACTTCACCCAGCTGCAGCTCAGCGCCGCACTGCCCACCATCGTTTCGGAGTTTCATATCAGCGTGACCACCGGCCAGTGGCTCACCTCCATCATCCAGCTGGTACAGGGTGTGATGGTGCCACTCACCGCGTTCCTCACACGCCGTTTCTCCACCCGCCAAATCGTCATCACTTCCATGACCGTCTTCACGCTCGGCTCGGTGCTGGCTTGGGTGGCACCTGTCTTCCCGCTCGTGCTGCTCGGCCGTACGCTCGAAGCCATCGGCTCGGGTGTGATGTGGCCGGTGCTGCAAATCACCGTCTTCTCCATCTACCCGCTGTCCAAGCGCGGCGTGGCTATGGGCACCGTGGGCATGGCCATGAGCGTGGCTCCGGCCATCGGACCTACGTTCGGCGGATGGCAGACCGATTCCACCGGTTGGCGCTCCATCTTCCTCACCCTCACCATCGTGGGTGCCATAGCTCTGGTGCTTGCCATTTTCGGACTGCGCAACTTCTCACAATCCGACAAGCTTGCCAAGGCCGACTTCTTCTCCGTCATACTTTCCATCATCGGGTTCGGCGGTCTGCTCTACGGCTTCACCAACATCGAGACCTATCCCTTCTCCAACCCGCAGGTGTGGGCCGTCATGCTGGTGGGACTGGTCGGCATCGTCTGGTTCGTCACGCGCCAGATCAAGGGCGCTCGCCGCTTCCGCGAGGAGGTGAGCAGGTTCAACCGTGCCAACAACATCGACACCGAGAACCGCGACGACGCTCTCAGGAAAATCAAGAACCCTGATACCATCAAGGCGCTGCGCAAGATTCAGCCGCCGCTACTCGACCTGAACCCGTTGCGCAACCGTAACTTCCGCATCGGCACCATCACTGCCGCCATGAGCTTCTTTGCGTTCAGCTCCATCACCGTCATCATCCCGCTGTACATTCAGGATGACCGCGGCTACTCAGCCACCATCTCCGGCCTGGTGATGCTGCCCGGCGCGCTCGGCCAGTGCATCGCACAGTTCGCAGGCGGCCGCCTACTCGACAAGTTCGGCGCACGCCCAGTGGCTCTGTACGGCTCACTGACGCTATTCATTGGCACCGTGATGATGAGTTTCATCGGCTCGGACACGATTATCTGGTGGGTTTCCATCTGCCAGTTCATCCGTCAAATCGGCATGGGATTGGTGCTCATGCCTGTCACTACATGGTCACTCAACTGTCTTGAGCCACGTGACGTTTCAGCCGGATCGGCGGTGACGAATACCGCCCGGCAGATTTCCGGCGCCATCGGATCGCCCGTGCTGGTGATTCTTATGGAGCAGTTCACCGCCATGCGTCAAAGTTCCCTGGGTACCGGCCACGCAGCCGCGATCGCGTCCAGCATTTTCGGTGTTCGTATGTCACTGTATGTCAGCTCCGCCATCGCCTTCGGCATGGTGATGATCGTGTTCTTCGGCGTGACAGGCAAGGGTGCCGGCTCTGCGCGCGATATGACCCAGCGGGCGCTGCACAGTATGCACCACCACATCGGAGACATCGTGCACACGTCATGAGGTTCACATGTGCGCGACATGTGCATAGTCAGGGGCGTTGCGGTACCGATGTGGTGTTGCAGCGCCCTTGTTTTATGCGAGATGGATTGTACTGTGCCTATTGCTCCGCCAGCCTTCCCACGTACGCACCTCAAACCGTCGCCTATCCTCTCTCAGCAGAGGCTTGCCGTGATCTTCTGCAGTTGTGGAAACCTTGATATACACACATGTTGATATGTGTCCAACTCAGTGGATAGGCGGAAAAACAGTTATCCACCAATATTGTTAATAGACAGCGTCTTTGCTCTATGCAACGTATATGCATCATTTGTCAATATTCATTAGTACCATAGGTCACAGCATGATTGCGCATATGTGTTTTGCGAGTCCTGCAACACAATAGAAGACTTTCGCGCGGCATCAACCGAGAACACCGGTGCCCAGGACGAAACACAGACAATACACGGCACAGACAGGGATTAAGAGGACGCACACATGAGCACACTTCCCACCACCACGAGTAGCACTCGCCGAACCAGTGCGGCACCGAAGTCCGCACGCACGCACCTCGTTGCCGGCATCGCCGCCGTGGCCACCCTACTTACCGCCTTCGCCGCAGGATCGGCAGCATATGCCGGCAATACCTCCAGCGAAGCTCAAGCGTCAGCCGCGCAGACCCAAAACGGCAATGACATTACCCCCCCCCAGCAAACTTGGCACGTTAGGAACTGAACCAGCTTCCTCCATTCAAACCAAAGACGGCACCACCGTCAACGCCATCAGCTCAGACATCACCCTCCTCAAAGGTGAGACCACTACCATCCAACCCGCCAGTCAAACACTTGCTGCACAGGAGCATCAACGTCTCGGCGCAAAGGGTTCGTTCAGTGTCAATGCCAGCTCCCTTGCAGTTGGCAACTCGATTATCATTGCCTCCATCGTCCACACCACCACCGCCCCATCCGGAGCAAAAGCAAGCCTCTTGCCCGACGGCGGTTCCGCCACCATCAAAGACACCGCCGGAGACGAAGTCGGCACCGTCCAATACGACAAGTCACTGAATGCGCTCACCTTGCAGGTAACGCAAACCAGCAGCAACATCGGCACGGAAACATTCTCGTTCACCGCCACGTGGCTTATGGTCATCAACTGGGCAACCGAAGCCGCGGCATTGCGCGCCCTTCCATTCGACAACACCCTGTCCGTGCGCAGCTATGTCAACGGCGCAGCAAACGGAACTGTGCGCACCTACGGATTCCACATCAACGCACTGCCCAATCTCATAGATGCCACCCAGCTGCCCAACGACAACGTCCTCTACAACACCGGATCACAAACGTTCAACATTCCCGACATCAGATACCACGAGCACATCCAATCCGACAGCCAACTGACGTACATGAACAACACCGGAGGCCAACTCGGCAGCCTGCCGGAGAACGACGTCAAGCAGAACTTCCAAGTCAGCGCCGACAACCAATCCATAACCCCCTGGCTTTATAAATATAACCTCGGAACCTACTATGTGTCCGCACGCAACAACAAGATCCAGGGCAGCCTCGGCTCGGCCGTCACGACCTTCGACGAGCCAGCCACCACCAACAGAAACGTGGGCTGGACGAACGCAGGCGACAACATCAGCCAAGTCGCGTTGAGGCAGCAGGCCGATGCCACCGGCAAGACCGTGGCCATGTATTCCCGTCAATCCGACGGCAGCTACCGGTGCGCCATCACCGTCAAGTTCGCCGACACCGTGCTCACCAACGCAGAAATCGAAAACAACGTGCGCAAATCCAAGGATTCAGCGTCTCCCAACAGCAATGTTGACGCCGACGTGCAAGCCACCATCACCTATTACAACGGCATCCTGCACCGCGGCGCAACCTCCATCGAACTGATACCGTTCTTCAGTCTCTCCGACCAGTACGCCAAATCCACACTTACCTACAAAGTGTTCAATGATGCCGGCACTCAGATCAACACATCCAACGGCACCACCTCACTGGTCGCCACGACCCAGCCGGTGATCATCGCAGCAACAGGCCAGACGATGGTGAAGTCCCACCATCTTGGCCTCGACGGTACGCTCATGAGTCCCGTTGCCGCCACCGCGGGCGATCCGACCGGTAAGGCGAATAGCATCACTGGGGTCAAGGGCACCGCTTCCGCTCCTGCCACACCCACCGACGTGGCCGGTTACCGACCGTTAACCGTCGCAGATTTGAGCTCGCTGACCGCGGCACAACGGCAAACCATCGCTTCTACCCTCGGCACCACGGACTCCAGCGTTGCAGGACTGACCGCCCTGGCCAACAAGAACAGCGGTAAAACCGTCTGGGCCACCGGCAATGTGACTGTCCCCTACCCAGGAGAAACCGGACGCTCATACAATGCCAGCGGTGACATCGTCGCCGCCGGCACCGCTGGCAGCAGCACCGGTTGGGGTACCACCGACGTGTACTACTTCTACACCTTGGCCACGCAGAAACTCAACGTACATGTCATCACCGTTCCCTGCTACGCCAATTCTGCAGATGCTCCCAGCGGTAAGGACTGCGACGCTGTCCCCGGCAACGGCACCAGCTGGCAACCCTCCGACGGCACGGAAGACATCAGCCGCAGCGAAACGTTCACCGGACTCTCCGGCACCACCGCCACCAACACGCTCACCAAATACAGCGTGCAACTCGGCGGCAAAGACCACCCGGTTAGCCTCAGCGCAGGCCTGCAGCAGCTTGCCCCCGGCACCGACAGCA
>NZ_JBYLUI010000003.1:0-278700 GCF_058107325.1 Bifidobacterium sp. ESL1133
TATGGGAAACGGCACCGGCTACGACGCATCAGGCCGCTACGAAGTCGTGTACTTCGACCCCACCGACCCAGCCAACCGGAACACCTCCGACCGCACCCTGACCGTGAACGTGGTCTACAACAAGACCATCACCCGCATGCCCTTCACCGGCGGCACCGGAGTATTACTCGGTAGCATCATCGCCTTGGCGCTGCTTGCCGTGGCGGCCGCGCTGGTCCACTTGCGTAACAAGCGAGCCAACCAGTAATGCAATAGGCACTGGTTGTTGGATCAGCAAATAATCCAACAACCAACACACCACCGGCATCCCAGCCAATAACCAGAAGGCCCACACCATGCAGGTGTGGGCCTTCCCAATTTACTGACGCAACTCTCGCCAGCAGGAAACACACACCTCTTCGTCAAATAAGAACACACCACTTCATTCAGTAGGGACAAATCCGCCTACAACACTCTTTGCCCTAAAACAAAACGTTGAAAATCCACCAAACTGCAATATCGAAAGAACGTCATACCCTGCTTTCCGTCCCTACTGAACGTATCAACACCACCATGAGCTCGTTCCGCGAGCACTTTCCTACGCACTACACGACCACTACTCAAACAAGATCGTGGGACGTCAGCCCCTCCACTCCGGGATGGATTGACTGGGGCAATGCTTGAGGACCGCGCCCATCGCCTGACGCTCGGGGGTAGTCACAGTCAGGTCGTATGCAGATTTCACGCCAATCTGGCGAGCAACATAGCCGCACTGATACGAATGCCGGGAAGGCAACCAGTAAGCTGCGGAGGCAGAGCCTTTCTGCTGATTGGCCGGACCATCAACAGCCAGCAGATTGTATGTGTCATTGCCAAACGCTTGCAGCCGGTCGGTGTCCCATTCGCGCGCACCAGACTGCCATGCATTCTCCAATGCCACCACATGGTCTATCTGCACAGCAGAACTCGTGGTCTTGCCTCGCACAAAGTCAATGCTCTTGCCGGTATACGGATCATTCAATCGCCCCGACCCCACCGCACAACCTCCCGCAATGCGATACCGCACATCTTCCAAGTCTCTTGAGAGCACATCGTCACGCACTGTACAGCCATTGCCGTCATCGTCGGTGGTATTGTAGGCAAACACCTCACGCCGGTACCCGGTTGCATCCGGCATATCATCCGTGCGCAGCCCGGCGAGAATTTCAGCGGCGGGACCGATCGCAACATATTGCCCGGTCATCTGCGCAAAAGGCTTGCTCACATGAGGCAAAGCCATGCCCATCAAGACGCCGGTGAGTACCGCCAAAGCCAAAAGCACCATGAGCCTGAACCGCAAAGAACCCGTGTTCAGCCGCTTCCGAGAGAAATGCGAACCGTTCTGAGCACTCGCACCCGGCCAATGCCATGCATGGCGCGCCAACATACCATGCCATCCCATAAATCCCATGCGTCACCATTCTTCGTACCATTCATCATCACTATACAGTGTTATGAATATATACTAGAACAATGACTTTGTCATTTTACGAACCGCTTCCTGCAGCGCGCCTCACTCCTCCTCCGGGCGAGTCGGTACAGCACGCAGATCAAACGCCGGCTTCAACGCCGCCATGGTGAGCACGACAACCAGCAAGCCAGAAACCGCACCAGCACCATCAGCACGCAAGAACATAAGCGCGAGCAACGATTCACCAAGCACCGAAATCATGGCAAGCACCGCGTTCATTCCCTCAAAGATACCGACGCGGCGGCTCATCCGACCTCGCTCCAACCACAGCTTATGGCTTCGTTCAGCAAGAAGCTTCAGCCGAATCCCACCTTGCTGGAAGCGAGTGATTTCATTCAATCCTTGCATATCATCCAGCACCGCAGCATCAAGATTCTCCACATGCCGTTTCAACCTGGGCTTGATGCCACGCACACTGGCGTCATGCACCCGCGGGAACAGCACACCGGCGACAAGATACAGCAACACCAGCAGCACAGCACACCACACGTTCAGCAGCCCCATGACCACCACCAGCACTACGGAAGACACCAATGCCACGGCACGGTTCACACGCGCTCCTCCCGGATGCACCAGCCTGCTGCTCCCCAGCCAACGCATAGCTACACACAAGAGAGCACATACAGCCATCAGCGACAAGGCCGGTCCGGCATCCATCTGCCACCACGGGTGGCCGGATTGAGCGACAAGAGCCAGCACTCCACCCATCAACAGGAATACCTCGCTCAAGTGCCCCACAGTGCCTGCCAAGAACACACCGACCGCCTGCACAAACCGACCGATGGCACCGCGCTTGGGGTCAGCAGCAGGCACCACAGCACCAGCGGAACCGCCCCCCATCTCATCGACATCGATGCTCGCCGGCGCCGACGTGTGTCCAGGCACATCACCGCCCTCATTCGCCTTGGCACCGGACTGCACAGCCTGTGCCGAACCGTCACCTACGCCGCCGCTATTTTGCACAGCTTCGCTCTGATTCCTGAACATGGTGGCGTACAGACCTCTGGCCTCAATCAGCTCACCATGCGTACCAGTTTCAGCTACGGTTCCACCGTCGAACACCACAATCTGGTCGGCAGCCACCACATCAGACAACTTGCGCGTCACCATGATCACGGTCTTGGTGCGTGCCAGCTTGCGGATGGCAGCAAGCATCAGCTGCTCGCTTTCCAAATCCACATCGCGAGCAATGTCGTCGAACACATACACCTTGCTGTCGCGCAGCACAGCCCGCGCAAGAACGATACGTTGACGCTGCCCAGGAGTCAGGTTGCTCCCGCCGCATTCAATACGCATGTCCAAACCGTCTCGCTGGCGGTATATGAATCCATCGATGCGAGCGCGGCTCAACGCCAGCCACATGTCGTTTGCCCCGGCCTGCGCGTTGGCCATAAGCAGGTTGTCGCGCAGTGTACCTTCAAACAGGTGATCATCAGCCGAAACCACAGCGACCATGGATACGATGGAATCCACCGACGCATCGTTGACTTCGCACCGGCCAGGCCTGCCCAATACCGAATAATTCAGACGCACCGAACCGGTATATCCGGTATACGTGCCGGCCATAAGCAAGGCTGCGGTACTCTTGCCAGCCCCCTTGTCTCCTACCAATGCCGTCAATTGGCCCGACTTCGCCGCAAAGCTGACATCGTGCAGAGCCGCCACGTTCACATGTTCGTCCGCGCCGTCCTCATCTGCCTCGTCACCGACGCTCGCCTTCCTGCCGTTATGAGACGTCACCTTGTCATAGTCATAACCGACACCATCAAATACCACTTCAACATTGTCAGCACCGCCAGGCAAGGATTGCGCGCCTCGCTTGGGCGCCTGCACATCAAGCAATGCGAAGATACGGTCAGCGGCATTTTTGCCCTGTCGAGCAAGTGGCAGACACGAGGCCAGACCATGAATCGGCTGAATCACCATGCACGACAGCAGGGATGCAATCAGCGCGGCTGGCATGCTGATACGGCCTTGTGCATACTGCCAGAAAGCCATGGCAATACCACAGGCACCGCCACAATATGCCACCGCGTTCATCACTACAGGAGCCAAGGCATGCAACGGCATCAACCATACCACCAACACCACGATCACAGCGCACACAAAACCAACCCACGCGCCAGGTGCGTTAAGCGACAGTTCCACGACAAACAAGGTGAGCGGAGCCACTACAGCGAAGCATAATTGCGGTACCAACGACTCAAAGACACGCTGCACGGCGTCGATTCCCGCTCCTGCACTGCGCACCACATCCGCACCGTTGACCTGCTGACGGTAAGAAGGGCCAAGGTCAAGCATCTTGGCATACAGCTGTTCGCGCAACGTGAGCTTAATCTGTTCCGAGGCTTTGGTACCACAATATCTGGTAATGCGCACCGCACAGTATTTAATCAGCATCACCACGACGAACGCCAGGACGAAAGCCGAAATATCGTCAGGAAATGCGTTGAATGCGGCACCCGTTTCAGCTTCTCTTCCGCTGCTGTTCATAACGCCGAACGTCACCGCGGAAGCAGAAGAACGATCAATCTGAGAAACCAAGCTACCTAAAAAACCTACGACTGCGTACACAAACCCTATGTCCGCCAACAGCGACACCCACTGCGACGCCACCTTCATCGCAGCCGCAAGGCCGGTGCGTCTCGAGACGGACCATAACCGCTTGTCAATCATTTCCCAGCCTTTCACACAGGCACCAACTCGCATGCCGTCCCCATCATCTTAGCCATGACACCACACGGAATGTGGCATACAACACCCCGGAGCATCACGCCCACCCTTTCATGCCACTATGCACGAACGAACCAACAAATACGCCACCCGCTTAAGCTCGCGCAGCAGTACCCAAAGACCTGCGCTGCACCACATTCGCCGGCACCAGACCTGCACCATGCGCATACGCCGAAAACGCTGTCTCACCACCGTCACCAAGCAAACGCAATGCTTCACGCATGGCAGCGGAACCCAGCTGTTCGAAGTCCGGCCTGACCGTGGTAAGCGGCGGCAGCATATCGTTCATGGCAAGCATGTCGTCAAACCCGACCACGCTCACATCTTGAGGAATACGCAGACCGTGTTCATGCAGCGCACGCGCCACACCCACCGCCTGGGCATCGTTGGCGGTCACCACAACCGTGGGTCGAGCCGCGCCTGAGGATCCGCTGGCATCAAGTTCGTGGTTCATTCTGAAATACGCTTCGGAGGAATCCCACGAATCGCATTGCACCACGGTGGAGTCGATCGGTACGCTTGCACTCACCTTACGCCATGCCGCCAAACGCGTGACAGCATCCCTCCACTGCAACGGACCGGCAAAATACCAGGCGGAACGGTGTCCGAGCCTATTGAGCAGCACCGCCACGTCACGCACTGCACCCCATTGATCCACGCCCACAATGGCGGTATGGCGACGCTCTTCGCTGCGCATGGTGCGGCCAGCCTGCGCCATGCTCAACCCGCCGTGGGTAGCCGTGACCAGCACACGAGGCTTGCTCAATCTCATCTTGCACGCCGCGGAAAACATTGCATCGGTGGGAGCTATCACAATGTAAGCATCCACGTTCTGCTCTTCCAAGGCAAAACACCGGTTTTCGAACTCACGTTGTGTGCATAGTGCATCACGCATCATGGCGATGGTGACGAACAGTCCATTGTTCATGGCCAGCGCATCAATGGCAGCGATCACGGATGCGTCCCCAGGTCGGTTCAGTCCTCCCGCCACCACTGCAACAGTGTGCGAGCGGCTTGATGCCAGCGTGCGTGCGGAATTGCTTGGCCGGTATCCCAACATTTCAATGGCCTGCTGCACTTTGCGGCGCGTTGCCTCGCTGACGTGCGGGGCATGATTGATGACACGAGAGACCGTCTGATGGCTCACGCCCGCCAATTGAGCCACATCAAAAATAGAAGGGCGCTTGTTTATCGAGGGACGCTTGTCTGATGCGCTCGCACGCTCAGATACGTTGCCGCTCGAACCACGAACAACACCATTGCCGCTGCCGCTCATACCAAGTGCCAGCTCACCCTATGCAAGTCGCTTGGTCCCAGCCGCGCTATGGCTTCGCGATGCGCTTTCGAACCATACCCCTTGTTGCTTTCCCAACCATATGGCTCATACGCTCTGCTGCTCGCGGCCAGCTGTTCCATGAGATGGTCGCGAGTCACCTTCGCCACCACCGATGCGGCGGAAACCAGTGCACAGCTCTGATCAGCCTTGATTTGGGTTCGTACAGCGGCCGCCACCGGCACAACCGGTGCCATGAGTGTCCCCGCTGCGGCGGAAATATAATCGTTCGGGCCGTCGAGAATCGCGCCGACGCGAATGTTCCCGGCAGGCTCAGCATGGGTCGGCGCAACGCCGAGCTGCTGCTCGACATCACACAATGCACGCAACGCCGCCACCCCGAGTGCCGTCGAGATGCCCCAATCGTCGATCTCATCGTTGCTGGCCTGCCCTACCGCACTGGCAGCGCACCATGAACGCAACGGTTCCACCATACGCTCACGGCGGCGCGGTGTCAGCAGCTTGGAATCAGCCAAACCTTCAGGAACATCCGCGTGCATCACATCCGAAGCCCACATGGCCGCAGCTCCGACCATGACCGGGCCGGCAAGCGCCCCACGCCCGACCTCGTCGAACCCTACAATACAGTCGAAACCACTACCGGCCAGCTCACGTTCCAGTTCCAGGGTGGGCGCGACGTGCGTGGCATTCATCGGCCCGTTCTCGAATCGGCATCAGGCACGCTCTTGAACACCTCATGATGCGACGAGAGAGACCCGATGCGATTAAGCGGCCAGATGGTAAACAGCCCTACGCCCTTGATATTGCGTATGGGCACCAAACCATTGTTGCCATCATTGGTATGATACCTGGAATCGGCGGAGTTCGAGCGATTGTCTCCCAGCACGAATATATTGCCTGCTTTCACCTTGACTTCGAAGGGAAAATCGCTGGGAGACACGCCTGTTTTCAGGTAGACGCTCTCGTCGATAGCCTTGCCATTGATGGTGATCGGCGACCCTTTGCCCTTGCACGCCACGGTGTCTCCCGGCAGGCCGATCAAGCGCTTGACGAGTGTGTCGGTACCGGAGGCGCGTTCTGCGCTCAGCCAGTTCGCGGGGTCTTTGAAGACCACCACATCTCCTCGCTTGGGCTTGACAAGTTTGGGAGCCAATTTGTTGGTGATGAGATGGTCTCCGATTTCGATGGTATCCATCATGGAACCGGACGGCACACGGTAGACACCGACCAGGAAGATGCGGACGCACAGCACCAGCACCACCGGCAACGCGATAAAGATCATGAAGTCTTTGATAGTAAACCTGTCTTTGTCAGCGGTTTTCGTTGAGACATCGCCAGACTCTTTGACGATTTCTGCCTCTGGGCGACTGCTCTTCGCCAACGATGCCCCTTCACCAGCAGCGACAGTCGTGTTGATGGCCCTAGTGGGCACTGCACCTTGAGAAGAACCTGACGGGGGTACAGAACCAGCTGCACCCACAGCATTGCGAACCTCAGCGGCAGCCGATGACGGTGCACTACTGGAGGCTGCTGCAGCGCTTTCACCATGTTGCGGATCTGCCGACGGTATGCTAGAAGGTGCCTGCTGTCGTGCCGCTGCGCTGCCGTTGACAGCGGAAGTGGCGGAGGGCTTGCCGACATCTTGACTATCGCCCGGCTGCGGGTTGGGTGATGCCGCGTATGCATCATGCACACCGAGCAGGCGCCCGACCGAATTGCGCGTGTGTGGCGCTGCTTCCGGCACAGGGTCAAGCACCGGTGCGGCATCACTCACCGTAGCAGCATCGCTCTGACCGTAATCGTGAGACTGTGGCACGGCACCATAGCCGCTCGGCTCTTCATATGTCGCCGCATATGGTTCATCACGATAGCGGCTCTGTGCGCCGTATTGGCCTGTACCATATTGGTCCACACCGTACTGATCGGCACCGTGTGGTGCTTCGTACGTGGAAGAAGCGCTTGAGGCATAGGATTCGGGATGGTAATGATACGATGACGCGTAGTCGGGCGAGTAGTTATCTGACGCCGAGTAGTCCCTCACCCTCTCGTCAGCATGCGTATCATAGCTGCTTTCTGGGGTGCGGTATCGCCCGAAATCCTCATACCCTCTGGAAACCGGCAAGGCACCGGTGTAGGAAACGCCAGTCGAAGGAGATTCGCTCAGGTACGGTCCGCTGGACGAGGGTGCTGCTCCAGCGGAATACGGCGACTCCATGCGGTCTGCCTCACCCGAACCATATGCCGAGCCATACCGGTAGGCGTTGCGGGAATCATATGAGCTCTCGTCATCATACCTGCCAGCGGACGTATACTGCGTCACGTCGTTCCGGTAACGATCACTAGGTGCATAGTCCGCTCTCTCATCGCGGTGCGATGGAGCAGCATGAAAGTCTGCATGAGCATCTGACGGCATATGGTAGTCAGCCGCATAATAGTCGGAAAGGCCATGCCCCGTCACTGAATCAGAAGCAGCCTCTGCGGGTTCATGGCGGGCGTACGAATAATCCGCAGGTTCGCGTGACGGTGACTCATCGTGCACGCCGTACCGTGGCTCATAGGCTCCACTGCGCGGCTCATCATCCCAACGAGACGTGCGATACGTGGAATCGCCGTAATGTGGGGTGCCATACCCAGAAGGCTCAACGTGCGGGGCATCGTACCTTGAGCCATACGAAAGAGAATCGTCATATGAAGGCTGGGCGTGATACCCATCATGCCGCCATGCGGCCAGATCAACATCAGCCTGCGCAGAATCGCGGTAACGACCTGCGCCATACTCGTCATCACGATACCCGGTCTCACGGTAGCGTTCCTGAGAACGGTACTCATCGGCCGCACCGTAACTGTATGGAGCAGAATGTCCCTCACTGGGAAGCGGTGCATGCAAATCCGACGCCTGCAGATCAGGGACTTCCCTGCTCGGCGCCGGCCGGCGCTCACTCCAAGCAGAGGAGCCTGAATCATACGCAGATGGTGCTTCTGCACGCCACGAACCTTCATACCGCCGCGTCTCATCTTCACGCCACGAATCGCGCAGAGGCACATCGGCCGGAGCAGAGTACCTTGAAGTCTGAGCTGAGGCCGGCCGATAATCAGCACCGCCATACTGGCGATATGAAGGTGCATACTCACTTTGCTGCCGCTCAAGACGAACCCGATCTATGTCAGGCACGGCATCCCATCCGCCACGATTATCGGTTCCGTCTACTCGTCGGTACGAGCGCAGGGCATCATCGCTCTCATTGCTTCTCAACAACTTCTGCGCCCCTTCCTCTATAAGCTAACAGTGCGCGCCTCACCTGAACATTGCGGTCTTTTGCACGCACACTGACTCATCATACTCCATGTCATGCATAAACAGTGCTTATTCATGCACGGTATGCACAAATCTGAACACAACCCCCTCTTCCGCTGCGCCCAGTGCTGCCAGATATCATACATGGCAGGTGCATATTCCTTACAGAATAACACAGAAGCCGGGTGCTTCCCACCGACACAGTCGAACAAGGGAAACAACCCGGCTCCACAACGCGCGAGCAACGACCAATGAGCTCGACCGTACACTCACACGCTGGTGCCTCACGCCTTCTTAGCGGTGTGATCCTGGCGCTCGACGATTCGAGCAGCCTTGCCGCGCAGGTTGCGCAGGTAGTACAGCTTGGCGCGACGCACGCGACCACGGCGAGTTACCTTGATGGAATCAATCACCGGGGAGTGCAGGGGGAAGCGACGTTCCACACCGGTTCCGAAGCTGACCTTACGCACCACGAAGGTCTCGCGCACGCCGGCGCCCTGACGGGCGATGACCACGCCGGTGAACGCCTGGATACGGGAGTTGTTGCCCTCCTGAATCTTGACGTTGACCTCGACAGTGTCTCCCGGGCGGAAGTCCGGGATGTCCTCGCTGGCCTTCATGTGCTTGGCATCGAATGCCTCAATAGCGTTAACCATTGTTTTCACCTGTCGCTGCCGCATGTCAGCGCACAAATACGGGGCACGACAATCGTCGGAAAACGACGCCGGCCGCACCCAAACTCGTTTCAGCCAGAACCCTGACCGAAAGCCCACCGATTCGCTGCGCCTGAAGCAATGCCATAGGCCAGCTGAACTGAAAGAAACCGAACCCATGCAGCAGTCCAATTCCCGGCTTAAACCGAGTCACATTATACTTACCCAAGGCGACACACCCAGCCGAAATAAAAATCGGCGCGAGCCGAACCCTTTGACAGAGTCCGACTCACGCCGATTGCGTGTTACTTAGCTGCGCTTACTTGCGGTGTGCACGGTAGTAGCGGATAAGCGACTGGGTGGAGGCGTCCTGCGCCGCCAAAGCGTCGTCATCCTGAGAGATGGCCGGAGTGATCTCTCGCGCCAGCTGCTTGCCGAGTTCCACGCCCCACTGATCGAAGGAGTCAATACCCCAGATGGTGCCCTCAGTGAAGGTGATGTGCTCGTAAAGCGCGATCAGCTCGCCAAGCGACTTGGGGGTGAGGGCGTCGCCGAAGATGGACGTGGTGGGTCGGTTGCCGGTGAAGATGCGCGCGGGCACGATCTCCTCGGCAGTGCCTTCGGCACGCACTTCCTCTGCGGTCTTGCCGAACGCAAGCGCCTTAGTCTGGGCCAAGTAGTTGCCCAGGAACAGCTCGTGCACGTCCTGGCCGCTGTCCTTGGCGGGGTTCGGGGTGTTGGCAAAGGCGATGAAGTCGGCAGGGATGAGCTGCGTGCCCTGGTGAATGAGCTGGTAGAAGGCGTGCTGGCCGTTCGTGCCGGGCTCGCCCCAGAAAATCTCGCCGGTGTCGGAGGTGACGGGGGTGCCGTCCCAGCGCACGGACTTGCCGTTGGATTCCATCGTGAGCTGCTGCAGGTAGGCCGGGAAGCGGTGCAGGTACTGATCGTAGGGCAGCACTGCATGGGAGGCTGCCTTGAAGAAGTTGCGGTACCACACGTTCATCACGCCCATGAGCGCCACGACGTTCTCCTCGAACGGAGTGTTGGCGAAGTATTCGTCAATCTCATGGAAGCCTGCGAGGAATTCCTCGAAACGCTCGGGGCCGAAGACCACGGCGAGCGAGGTGCCGACGGCGGACTCCACGGAGTAGCGGCCACCCACCCAGTTCCAGAAGCCGAAGGCGTTGTTGGGGTCGATACCGAACTCGGCGACGGCGTCAAGGTTGGTGGAGACGGCGACGAAGTGCTTGGAGACAGCTTCAGCGTTCTTCTCATCGCTGCCATCAATGGCGCCGGAAGCCTTGAGCGCCTCGAGTAGCCAGGTGCGTGCCTCACGGGCATTCGTCAGCGTCTCGAGCGTGGTGAAGGTCTTGGAAACAACAATGAAGAGCGTGGTCTCAGGGTCGAGGCCCTTCGTCTTCTCAGCGATATCGTTGGGGTCGATGTTGGAGACATAGCGTGCTGAGATGCCGGCGTCAGCATAGGGCTTGAGCGCCTCGTACACCATGACGGGACCCAAATCGGAGCCACCGATGCCGATGTTGACCACGGTCTCAATCTTCTTGCCGGTCACACCGGTCCACTCGCCGGAGCGCACCTTACGGGCAAACGCGTAGATACGCTCAAGCACCTCGCGCACGTCGGCCACAGTGTCCTGACCGTCGACCACATACTTGCCTTCATCACTGGCAGGGCGGCGCAGAGCGGTGTGCAACACGGCACGATCCTCGGTGTTGTTGATGTGCACACCGGAGTACATATCCTTGGTGCGCTCGTCGAGCTTGACGGCCTTGGCCAAGTCCGCGAACAACTTGAGTGTCTCAGGCTTGATGAGGTTCTTGGAGAGGTCGAAGTGCAGGTCTCCTGCGTCGAAGCTCAGCTTTTCCACGCGCTCCGGGTCATCCTTGAACCACTGCTTGAGATTGACGCCCTCGTCCTGCAGATCGAGGTAATGCTGTTCCAAAGCGGCCCACTGTGGGGTCTGCGTGGCGTCAACAGGAGGATTGATAGCCATAACGTTCCTTTCGTTGCGGCACGGCGTCATACAAGGTAACTGCTACTAACATGCAGCGTCCGCGCCAACGTCCTTCACACAATTTACTCACGAAAGCCGACAGCGAAAACACCGCAGGTCGAGACGAACCTCACAGAATGTCGTCTCGGCCCTCTTGGTCTAGGTAAGCCACCATGTCTTTGACCTCCTGCGCGCGCGCCCGCGGAGCAATGAGCAACGCATCAGGAGTGTCCGCCACCACCATGTCATTGACTCCCAGCAAGGCGACGGTGCGGCCAGAGGACGGCACCACCACATCACCGGCACAGTCAAGCGAAGCAACCAAGTCGGCATCCCCGAGAATTTTCATGCGCCTCTCACCTGAACTGGGAAGCAGATTAGCAACCGAATTGAAATCGCCGACATCATCCCAGCCAAAATCGCCGGGAATGACCGCCACCCCTCCCTCGGCGCTCAACGGTTCGGCCACTGCATAGTCGAACGCGATTTTTTCAATGCCTGGCCAATAGGCGGCCATGGCTTCGTCAATGCTCTGCCGAGACTCGGGGCCCGACTGCGCGTCCGCCTGTTCATAGGCATCAGCAATACGTTCAATGGCCTCATACATGTGGGGACGGTACTCTTTAAGGCGTTCCAACAGCACGTCTGCCCGCATGACGAACATACCGGCGTTCCAACGATACTTGCCGGTAGCCAGATATGCCTGAGCCGTGGCAGCGTCCGGCTTCTCAACAAAGCTATCCACCAGACGTGCGTTTGGAGCGTCGGGAATGGATTCCCCCAAGCCGCGTCCCTGACGAATGTACCCAAAGGCGGTAGAAGGGCGCGAGGCTGAGATGCCGATGGTGGTGACATACCCGGCACGGGCCGCGGCCACCGCCTGACGCACCGAGGCTGAGAAGGAATCGGTGTCGCGGATGACATGGTCCGCCGCGAAGGAGCCAACCACGATGCGCTCGCCATGACGTCTGGCCAAGACCGCTGTGGCCAGCGCGATGGCTGCGGTGGAATCACGAGGCACCGGTTCAACGAACATGTTGGAAGCAGCAAGATCAGGAAGCTGCTCATGCACCGCCGCAGCATGCCGCCATCCGGTACTCACCGCAACGTGGCCGGGAGAGGCGAGCGCCGCCAGACGGGCGAATGTGGATTGCAGCAGGGTCCGCCCTGAGCCAAGCAAATCATACAGGAATTTCGGCTTGGAACCGCGGCTCAGCGGCCACAGCCTAGAGCCTGTGCCTCCCGCGGGCACGATGGCGTAGAAGTCTTGGAGGTCGTTCTCCCGTGTGTGCTGCTGATGCTCGCTACTCATGTGCCCATTGTCTCGCAAACCATTGTCAAGAAGAGGAAGACACGGCGAGTGCAGAAAATCTCAGGTGCATAGTATAGTTGTGGTCTTGTGCGCGGGTGGCGAATGCCGCTCGGGCGTTGCCGCTTTAGCTCAGTTGGTAGAGCGTCTCACTCGTAATGAGAAGGTCGACAGTTCGATTCTGTCAAGCGGCTCCATGACTCATGGCGACGAAGCCACACGTCATTGATTCAATTCCAACGCGTTTAAGACTACGGGTAAAAACCATACAAACAATCAATGTTAGGTTACAAAAGCGACCACACACTGCTTATTTGTGAAATATATCCAGCATTCGCCTAATTCCATATTACTTTTTCCAACCGCATTGTCTAGATAAAGATAGAAACTAGGCAAAACATGGTTTAGTGAAGGATTGACAATAGTCATGCACGTAATCAGTGCCCGTAACAGTCGTACGCATACCCCCAACAACAGCCAAACCTTCGCCAAGACGCATCCTCGCTCCATCTCAACGCACGCCATACACACCGCATACGCCTTCATTCTCGCCTTCACGCTCGCCACCGCACTCACCCTGCTCGCCACGCTCATCCACCCCGGCACCGCCGCGGCCGACACCCCCGACAGCGGCGCCACCAGCACTTCCATCCCCACCCCGGCACCATCGGTCACCGACCACGCCGCGCCGACTGACCGCAATACGACACCGGCCAGTCAAAGCACTGCAGTGAGCAAACCCCACATCAGCGACGACACCGACTTCGCTAACCCCTACGATTTCTCCCTCTCCCCCGACAGCGGCGCCGACTTGGGCGGACACAGCGTCACTATCACCCCTCCACCCGCCGTCACCTTCACACAAGCCAGCACCGCAGACCCGTCACCCACCGATGAAAACGCCTCCTCCTCCATGGCACTCGCCACCGACGGAGCCATCTACGCCTGGGGCGACAACACCTACGGCCAACTCGGCGACGGCACTACCACCGACCGCTTGGCACCCGTCAAGCTCACCATGCCTGCCGGCGTGCACCGCTACACCACCATCAGCATGGGCGGCACCAGCGCGCTGGCCATCGGCGACGACGGCAACACCTACGCCTGGGGCTGCAACACCTCGGGACAGCTGGGCATCGGAGCCACCGCCAGCACAGGCGGCACCACGACCCCGACCAACGACCAGATAACATCCACTCCCGCACCGAAGACCATCGGTGGAACCTGCACCACAGACGCGCCCAAAGACGGGGCCGCCATCAACTTCAGCAGCACTCCCGTGAAGGTAAAACTGCCGGTGATCGGCGAAACCGCCACGTCACCGGGCACCACCATCCACTTCACCGACGTGAGCACCTCATGCGGGTTCGCGGTGGCCATCGGCGACGACGGCAAAGCGTACGCCTGGGGTAACAACTACTACAACCAGCTGGGCATCGGAGCCACCGCCAAGCTGCAGCTGGCACCGACCGAAGTGCGCGGCGTTCCGGACGACGAGCATTTCACCGCCATCAGCGCCGGTCCGGGATATGTGATCGCCACCGGATACCACCACCTTTTGGACGGAAGCGTCAGCAACAACACCTACGCCTGGGGCATCAACAACTACGGTCAGCTCGGATTAGGGGACACCGGCAAGAAAACCGTACCGACGCTCGTTCCGGACATCTACAACGACAGCTTCGCCCATGGAACCAAAATAGACCTCTACCATCCACAGACCGTACACACCGACACCACATGGAAAGCCTCATCCGTCACCGCCAAGGTCCATACGCTGGCACTGGGCAGCGACGGCAACGTCTACGCGTGGGGTGCCAACGACCGCGGACAGCTGGGGCGCGGCACCACCGTCACCAACGCCAGCACACGAACCCCCGCCGCCGTACCCAAACCAGCCACCGCCGGCAGTGAATTCACCCAAATCAGCGTAGGCAGACGGCATAGCATTGCCCTCGACGACCGCGGGCAACTCTGGACCTGGGGAGACAACACCTACGGCCAGCTTGGCGACGGTGCCACCGACCCCAACGCCCCTGTCACCTCGCCCATTCACATAGCCATGCCGCAAGACACCAAAGTCACCAGCATCTCCGCAGGGCAGTTCGGCACATTCGCCTCCTGCGACGACCAATACGCCTACGACTGGGGCACCAACACCAACGGCCAGCTTGGTCTGGGACTAACCTCGCCCGACCCCACAACCACTCCCATCAAGGTGCGCATCGTCAAGATCCTGTCCGTCGCCTTCGACGGCACACCCACCGCCGCACCGGTCTACGACCCCGACACCGGCACGTGGACGGTGACCACACCGCCGCATGATGCCGGGAAGGTCACCGTCACCATCGCCTGGCAACTCGGCGAAAGCAGCGCCGGCGTGCAACCCGACGCCGGATTGCACTACACCTATACCTCCACGCTCGGCTCCGACCCGGAACACCCGGCTCCCGAGACACCACACTTCTACCCCGTCTGCTTCGCCACCAACGGCGGGAGCCTGCCCGCAGGCACCGACGCCAAGGCGACCCACACCTGCCCACACAAGCCAGACACCCACTGCCCCGCCGGACTGGGCCAGCTGTGCGAAACCATCGATCGCGGCAACATCGCACTCATGCCCAAGACCAACCCCACCAAGGACGGTTGGAACTTCGACGGCTGGTACGACGCTACGGACCGCCCCTACGACTTCACCAAAGCAGTGACCGAACCGATCACCCTCACCGCGCATTGGAGCCAATGGCACAGCATGACACCAATGGAGGCACCCGACTACGGGAAAACCGACATCACCGTCACCCCTCCCACAGGCGTGCGCTTCTACCATGTCAGCGCCGGAGGCTCGCACTCGCTGGCGCTGGGCACCGACGGCAACACCTACGCCTGGGGACTGAACAACTACGGGCGGCTGGGAGACGGCACCACCGCCACGCGCACCTCTCCAGTGAAGGTCAAAACGCCGGTAGGGGTGCGATTCATCCGCATCAGCGCAGGACTGTACCACTCCATGGCCATCGGCGACGACGGCAACGTCTACACTTGGGGTTGCGGGGACAAGGGGCAGCTCGGCGACGGACGCATCAGCAACGGCGCCAACCATATCAGCCAGACCACGCCGCTCAAGGTCACGCTTCCTGCAGGAGTGACCGCCACGCAGATCGCCGCCGGCGGTGGACATTCACTCGCACTCGGCGACAACGGGCGCATCTACGCCTGGGGCGACGGCGAGGCCGGAGAGCTAGGCGACGGACGCACCGGCGACGGCTACCTGAGCCCCACACCGGTCGAAGTCAACTTGCCTGGTGTCACGTTCACCAAGGTGTATGCCGGCAACAGCCACAGCATCGCCACCGATGCCGACGGCAACACATGGGCGTGGGGATACAACGATTACGGGCAGCTTGGCAACGGCACCACCAAAGGCTGCGGAACCCCACAGGCCATCGCCGCAACAGACACGTCGGGCGCCTCGACGACCAAGGTGGCTGTGTCGAATTCGTGCGACACTTCCCCGAGGGACAATGGCGGCGCAGGCGCTGCAAAGAGCGCAAGCGGCACAAGCAGCACAAGCACAAGCACAAGCACAAGCGGCGGTCGCGCTACCTCCACCACCAGCATACGGTTCAGAGACATCAGCGTCGGCGCCGACCACACCATAGGACTCGACGAGCACGGACACGTATGGGCTTGGGGGCGCAACCAGTACGGACAACTGGGACAGGGAACCGTCAGCGGCGCCAAGACCGCCAACCCCACACCCCAGCGGGTCACCATACCCGGCACAGGCGCAACCCAGCCCTTCATCACCCAGATATTCGCAGGCAGCAACCACAACCTGGCCATCGACTCCACCGGCACCGCCTGGACTTGGGGCAAGAACGACAAAGGCCAGCTGGGGTGCAGCACTTCACGCACCAGCTCCCTCGACTGTTCCAAGAGCGCAAACGGCTCCACAAGCACATCGACGAACATTGCCACCCCCACCAAGGTCAATATTCCCACCGGTGCAGGCATCGTCCAAGCCAGCGGCGGAGGCTCACACTCACTGGTCATCGGCACCGACGGCAACACCTACGCCGCAGGAGACAACAGCAACGGGCAGGTCGGCAGTGCAAGCGCCAAAACCACGCTGCCCCAGCGCGCCACCTTGGGACCGGTGACCATGCCCGCCCCCGCCACCACCATCACATTCGGCGGCACACCGGCGACCGCCTTCAGCTACGAACAGAAGCAGCACCGTTTCATCGCCACCACCCCGGCCCACGAAACCGGACATGTGGACGTCAACATCACATGGACGCCGTCCAACGGCAACCCCAAACAGACCGTCACATTCTCCGACTTCCACTTCATACCTACCGTGGCCGCCATCCCGTTGACCGGAGGCACGGCACGGGGCACACTGCTGGCGGTCATGCTCGCGGCTCTCGCATTTACCATGGTGGCGGTCTATCTCAAACGGCGGCGCGACGGTGCCGGTATCGCCGTAGCCGGCATGGGCAGCAACAACGTGGGTGTCAGCAACGTAGGCGGGGATAACGTGAGCATTAACAACATAAACAACCGCACGCGCCATACTGTTGACGTAGGCAGCGGCACCAGCAACCACAACAATACGGTCGACATCAGGGACAGAAGCAGAGTTCACAGTGAAACAGCAGTCAGCAGCGTCCCTCCAACACCACCACGGCGCTCGCCACAGAGCCATCATGGCTCAGCGAGACATGCCAAAAGATATTAGGAGCCGCAACCCTGCCGGTGCCTGCGAACGCAGCGGCATCACCGTTTAACGCAGCTGTATCAGCCGACCCAGCTGCGTCAGGATTCCTAACCATGTCAGGCTTCGCAACTGTGTCAGACAACCCAGCAGCATTGCCCGGCACAGCCACACCACTCGCTGCGATCGGCCGAATCGTTCCGGCCATATCTGCCAGTCCAAGCGATTCATGCAGCCTCGCCTCCACGTCACCAGAGAGCGTCACGCGAGGCCTGGAACGGGAATCGTCCAATATCTCCACCTTGTTCCACGGAAAATCGTCCGCAGTGTACGGGTATGGCAGCTCTCCCAACGCCTCGCACCATGCCTTGAGCACCGCTTCCTTGCCGGCCCATCTTGCCGCGAAATGCGCTGCTTCACCGTCATGTTTGGCCGTCGCCCGGCCATGGCACAGACGCTGCTCACGCACGGAAAACAGCTCACGCATACGGGTGCCCGGCTCAGCCAGTTGGTTCGCGAACGCCTCCACATCGACCACGTCGTGCCCCACACCCAAAACCGTCATAATGCCAGTGTATCGAGCAATCCGCCAACACGACGGTATGGTTTGTCCCTCTCCTATCCACACACTTGCCATTCGCATCTCGACGCAAATTTCAACACACGTCCCGCGGTCCGCATTCATGCCTCCTATCCATGCAGGAATAGACCCACACATGGGCGCGCTCACAAATTACTTGAACTTTATACAGGCACTGCTCCTACAATGAGCGAATACATGTCACAGCCACCAAACGGCGCGTGACCGCGGATGCGTTTGCAACTGCGCAATGAGAGAAGTACGAGGAGTGAATATGGTCTGGCCTTGGATGCATTTTATCGTAGGTGTGGTGTTGATTGTGGCGGTGGTACTTGGCCTGCTGACCAGTCCCAAGCAGAGCAAAATCTGGGCGATGGTGGCGCGCGTATGCTATCTGCTCATCTTGCTGAGCGGCGTGCTGCTGTTCTCGCACGGCTGGGAGAAGAACCCGGTGCTGCTCGTGGTCAAAATCGTGGTGGCGTTGGTGTTCATCGGGTTGGCGGAGATGGGATTCGCCAAGAAGTCGCGCGGACAGGCCGACGTCAAGGTGCTGTGGATTCCCGTAGTGCTCGGTGTTGTCGTCTTCGCACTGGGGCTCGTACTCACCCAAGGCTTCCCACTGGTGATGTAGCAACCATAACGGCTGGATGCCAGGCTGGGCGGCTCGCCCAGCGTCGCGGTTATGGCGCACCTCCACCACTTAACGCACCATAACCGACGCTAGCATCGTCTCAGCGTCGGTTATGGTGCGACTCCTACACCGAACGCAACAGAAACGACGCTCGGATTCAATAAGCGTCGGTTTAGGCGCAGCTCCACCACTCAACGCGACGCAACCGACTCCCGCATTCACTCAGCATCGGTTGCGTTGCACATACCCCACACAACGCAACAAAACCGACACTCACACCAGCTCAGCGACGGTTCAGCCGCGCACTCTGCACCAAACGCAACATAACCGACGCTCAGCTTCGTTCAGCGACGGTTATGTTGCGTCAACACCCAGACTGACCGAACATCACCGAACCATACGACGATCACGATATGCACGAATCACAGCAGCCACGGCCAGCAAAACCACCGCCGCCAACACCGAGAGCACCAAACCCTGACCGCCCGTGAACGGCAAGGCATACTGCACTATCCGCCACTGCGCATACAGGGTCACACCACCAACCGGCAACTGCACCAAATCACCCGGCTGATACGACATACCATTACCATCAGCCTGCGTATTCCAACCCGTAAAAGCATACCCATCACGAGTAAACCACGTGGCACCCGCCACCTTCACCGTCTGATCAGTCGACCCCTTCGACAGGTAACGGTTACCATCTCCCGTGCCACCATTCTCATCATAAGAAATCGCCTGCGGGTCGGCCTTCCACTGCGCATACACCGTCACGTCCCTCGTCAGCACAGTCGAGAAATCATACCCCTCAGCCTCCGGCTCACCCACCGGATCCGCATACGCCACACCCTGATACACGGGACGCACCGGACCGACCTTCGTCGTCTTCCACCCCAGGAACACATAACCCGGAACCTTCGAGCTGTCACCGACAGTCCAACCGGAACCGTCAGCCGCAACGGACCCCGACGACACCGTAACCGGCGACGGGCTCACCGACGAAGCACGCCCAGCAGGCGCATTCACATCGTATATTAGATGCACATCGGCAAGATACTCATACGAAACCGTAGCCGTCTGCGTTTCCAAACCGTGAACATATGTGATGACCGCGTCGACCACACCCGCGGCATGGGCCGGCGTCTTAACCTTGTAGGTGCTAGAAGCATCATCCCACTTCAGGTCCGTTCCCGGTGTGCCATCGAACGTGACCGAATCGACTCTCAGCGCCGGCGGAATCGGACCCGGCGTCGACTTCGCAGCCTTATCCGGAACGAGACCCGAACCCGTGCCTTTGTTGATGGTGGTGTCCGCAAGCTCACCATAGATATTGCCGCCCCACGACCAGCCAACGTTGTCATCCGTTATCGCAACTTTCTGGCTGCAACCCGAGCTTATTTTGAGGAATTTCTTCCCCGCATCCATTTTGATCGCCACTGGAGTCGTCTGTGAAACGGTCGCCTCACCTATGCCAAGCTGCCCGGAAGCGGCTGTTCCCCAGCTATATCCACGGCCATTGGCGTCGATAACCGACGAATGCATCACCTTGCTGTCGATCTGAGTGATTTTGCTGGTCGTCGGCACGGTGATCTTCACCGGTGTGGTGTCATTCGCCACCGGGCCATATCGAGGAGTGCCACCGCGGCCCAAGTTGCCGTAGATGTCGCTTCCCCATGAATACACATCGCCACTGTCAGTCAGCGCCAACGCATACTCGCTGTAGCACGTGTTGCTGTCCCCTCCCGTGCAACCCGTGTAGTTGACATCATTCGCGGCAG
This sequence comes from Bifidobacterium sp. ESL1133, assembly GCF_058107325.1. Classification (NCBI taxonomy): domain Bacteria; kingdom Bacillati; phylum Actinomycetota; class Actinomycetes; order Bifidobacteriales; family Bifidobacteriaceae; genus Bifidobacterium; species Bifidobacterium sp. ESL1133. Next base: position 20,497 of record NZ_JBYLUI010000003.1, read on the forward strand.
CCGCCTTTATTTGGGAGAACCTGACTCCGGCAGGATTGTTTATGGCAACCGGAGACAGCTGCTTCGAAGGGAAGTATCTCGTGTTGTTGAGGTACGGCCCGTAATCATCGGCGCCCCAGCCATAAATCCTGCCGTCCGTGTCGATGGCCAGCGAATGGACATAGCCCGCGCTGACCTGCACGAATTTCACTCCGGAAGGCGCGTTCACCGGCGTGGGATCCACCGTCTCAGCCGTGTTTCCCGTGCCCAACTGCCCCCAGAAGTTACTTCCCCAGGCATACGTCACTCCATCGGAACCGACAGCAAGCGCGTGCCCGCCACCGATGCTGATGGCGCTGTCTTTAGTAAAAGATACGCCTGCCGGCATATTCACACGAATCGGCATCGTGCTGCTGTTGATATCTCCCCAGGCATATAGATTGCCGTCAGACCCAACAGCAAGATCGTTGTCATAGCCGGCCTCGATGCGAGTGAAATGGACATTCGCGGGCACTTTGGTCATATTCACCTCGACGAATGCAGTGCGATCCGTCGTGGTTCCGTCGCCGAGTTGCCCTTTGTTGTTGTGCCCGGATGCATACGTCACGTTGTTTGCACCGAGCGCGAGAGTGTGGAGATAACCCGCCGACACGTCTTTGATCTTCACACCGACCGGTTGCGTAACCGAAACCGTGTTGCCGCCTGCAACCGGTCCTTTGTCGGGGGACATCGAAAACTCGCCCTCATACCCCGGAAGAGTCGTCCCTCCTGACAATGTCGAAGCTTGCAACCCCTTCGTTGAGCCACTTCCTATAAGGGAACCACCTGCCTGCGCCCCGGCAACATCATTTAACGAAGAGGCAGTTACATTACCCCCCCCCCGCGAATCGCGGAGTCACCAGTAACGTCGGCCGAGGCAAACGCCGACACACCAAGCACCGCAGCCAACGCCACAGCCGCAGCTGATGCGGCTACCACACGCCGCTTCGCACCCATACGAGCCATAATTACGTCCCATTCTTGCCAACGCACACCAACCACTATGTGCTATACACCACAAACAATACCTCACACTTTAGCAGAACCCGCATATATTCACCAAACCACATACACAGTAGCCTTATCTGAGTAACGACATAACAAAAGGAGGGGCGAACACCACTTAAGGTGCTCGCTCCTCCTTTGCGTTATCCGCTTCTGCGTTATCTACCTAGACAACTCCAGGCAGCCGCTGGCCGACCTTACTCGAAGTAGCCGTTGGCTCCCAAACGAGCATCCGGGTTGAGGAGCATCTGCTTCTCGACCTCATGCGCGTTGTAGGACTTGGAATCCTCGTGGAAGCGACGGTTGTCAATCGGCTCGTAGAGAGCAGCCTGACCCATCATGCCCATCAGACGATGACGCTCACCAGCGGCCAGACGCTCGTTGGCTTGACGACGCCAATCTTCCAGCGCACCGGCACCGGCATACTTGGCCACCGACGCCTCGAAGGCACCGGGGCTGACCAGCGCCACGAACCCGGAGACGTGACCGAAGCCCAGTGAGGTGGCCAGACCAGCCTTGACTGCGCCGACCTTGAGCGGCTCGCGCAGCCAGACCATGTGGTCGTCCTTCTCCAGCTTCGGGTCAACGCACTCAAGCGACGCGTTGGCCGGAATGACACCGGAACGGAAGAGCTGGGTGAGGCCATCAATCTGGAAGATAGCAGCACCACCCATGGCATGGCCGGTCAGGGTCTTCTGCGAGATGACAAACAGCGGGTTGCCCTCCGTGCGGCCGATGGCATGCGCCACGGTGTTGTGCAGCTCGGACTCATTGGTGTCGTTCGCATTGGTGGAGGTGTCGTGTTTGGAGACCACGGCAATCTCGTCCGGCGAAACACCAAGCTTGGCCAAGTCACGCACCAGCTTGGAATCCTTACCACCCTGGGCTGCGGCGAGCGCGCCGAGACCGGGGGCAGGAATCGAAGTGTGGGCACCATCGGCGAAGCTGTGCACATAGCCGACCACTGCAGCCACAGGCAGACCCATCTTCAGCGCGATGTCACCGCGAGTGACGAGGATGGTGCCGCCGCCCTGCGATTCCACGAAGCCGTCACGACGACGGTCGTTGGAGCGCGAGAAGAAGCGGTCGGAGATGCCCTTGCCATACATCACATTGCAATCGGCGGTGGCACCCATGTTGCCGAAGCCGATCACCGAGTCCACACCGATGTCGTCGATGGCGCCGGTGACCACGAAGTCGGCCTTGCCCAGCGCAATCTTATCGACGCCCTCTTCGAGCGAGACCGCTGCGGTGGCGCAAGCCGAGATGGGCTGCACCATGTCGCCGTAACCACCGATGTAGGACTGCATGACGTGGGCGGCCACCACGTTGGGCAGCGCCTCCTGCAGGATATCGGTGGGAATCTCATGCCCCAGGAACCGATCGAGGTAGAGCTTGCGCATGGATGCCATGCCGCCGAAACCGGTGCCCTGCGTGCTCGCCACCATCGAAGGATGGACGGTCTGCAACACTTCTGAGGGGCTGAAGCCCGCTGAGATGTAGGCATCAACGGTGGTGACGATGTTCCACAGAGCAATCTGATCAACCTCGCCGACCATGGAAGCGGGGATACCCCACTTGACCGGATCGAAGCCCTTGGGGAACTGGCCGCCCACGGTGCGGGTCATGGCCATGCGCTTGGGCACGCGAATCATGGAGCCAGGCTGACGGGTCACCGTCCATTCGCCCGATTCGCCGTCCTGCTCGAAGGCGGTGTGCTCGGGGTCGATCTTGGCATACTGCTGCGCCATCTCCTCGGTGGGCACCGAGAAGACCACCTCGTGGTCGAGATAGATCTCGGTCTCTCCGGAGACAGTGTCGTCCAGATAATCCTGGCCCATCTCGTCTTCGAAGGGACGCAGGCCGGAGCGTGCCACAACCTCGTCGTGGTAACGTTCAGCGATGTCGACTTCGGGAACCAAGGTGCCGTCGTTGTCGTACCAACCCGGTTCAGGACTGTCCTGCCATTCAAGCAGACCCATGTTCCAAGCCAATTCCAGCACAGCACCCGCGGAAAGGTCAACCTCACCGCTGGGATGGATGCCAAGTTCGGCCTCGGCGCGAGTACGACCGGAACCCCAAGTGCCGAGCTCGCCGATGGAGACGATGACAATCTCATCTTCAGGACGGGCGCTCACACCTTGCCAATCGGCCAGATCGATTTCGGCCTGACGCGGAGGCTTGGGGGTGGGCAGCGCCTTGATAAGCATGGCGGCACCGTTGGCATTGGTGCTCTGCGGTTCGTCTTCGACGGCGGTCTGCGCTTGTGCCTTGGCTTCATCGGCCTCAGCCTCGGCGCGCAACGCCACGATGTCGATCGGTTCGGAACCCAAACCGCCGGTCAGGTCGGCGCTCAACGGAGCTTCGACCGCCTTGGCACGGGAATCGAAGGATGCCATGTCGAGCAGTTTGACCGCCACCTCGTCGGTGGAATACGTCTGGATGCCGTGGCGTTCCACCACGTCGACCAGCGGATCGTTGCCGCCCATAAGTCCTGTGCCACGCACCCATCCGATAAGCGGGTGAGCGAAGGTGACACGGCCGGACCAGTCCTTTTCGGCGTGTGCACGGGTCACGATGGCATCGAACGAGGACTTCACCTCACCGTACGCACCGTCACCGCCGAACACACCGCGGTTCGGAGAACCAGGCAACACCACGTGAAGCTTGTGCTGCACGTCGGTGTCGGCACCCAAGGCTGCGAAACCGGTGATGGCTCGCTCCACACCCCAGAGCATGAGGCGCGCTTGGGACTCGAAGAGACCGCCGGAATCGGCCATCGTACCGTGCATGGCAGGAGCTGCGAACGGGAAGAAGAGGCTCGGCTCATATGCCGGCTTCAAAATGGTGGTGGTGGCACCGGTCGTCTTCTTAGAGACGGTGCCCACCCACTTCACCAGCGCATCGACATCGCGATAGCTGGACAGGTTGGCCGGAACCACCCACAGCTTGGCATCTCCCACCGCATGCTCACGATAAGTCTGCTCAGCCCATGCCTTGAGCGGCTGACTGAAGCTGTGCGAAGTGGCAATCACGGTCGCGCCGCCTGCCAGCAGACCGCTGACCACCTGGCCGGCAATAGAGTGCGAGGAAACACCGGTGACCACGGCCACATCACCCGCAAAGCGCGAGGCAGCAGGGTCTTGGCTGGGCTGGGAAGACGCCTGCCCGGCAATTCGGGTGAAGGTTTCCGCCATAGCGGCATTGCCATCGGCCTGAGCCTTGGCAGCGAACCACTGCGCCTGTTCGGCCACAGTCTGACCTGCACCCACAAAGCTCAACGCACTGACGCGCTCATCGTGGTTGTAATACAGGCGAGCCAAATCCTCACGAGCCGAAGCCCAACGATCATCGAGCAGCAGAGCCTTACGCTCATCGAAGCGCGGCTCAACTTGGGAAACCCAGTCAGAGCCGAGCTCGGCCTCGACCGCATTCACCACGGCGGAATTGTCGTCCTCGTCAGCTTCGGGAGCCGGAGCGACCACACCAAGCTCGTTGAGCACGAAACGTGCGGTGGAGGCCAGTACACCGTTGGATCCGGTGACCTTGGCCGCAAATGCGTCGAGTGCGGCAGAATCGACCACGGAGCCACCTGCGGCACCACCGGCACTGGGCAGTCCCACGACCACGCCATGATCGGAAGCCACCTTCTGCACAGCGGCGTCAATAAGCGCGTTGGCTGCAGCTGCGTTCGAAACCGCATCCGAACCGAGGCTGGCGAGGTCTCCCCCACGCGACGACGTACCTTCACGCGTCTCGAGCACCAGAGCCGACAGCACAGCGGATACCCAGCCGGGACCGAGCTGCCACGTGTCGCTCACGCGCTTCTCCACCTGTGCCAGCTTGACGCCGGCAGCGCCGAAGAGACCGCGAATACGGTCTCGCACAATGTCAGAAAGCACCGGACCAAAGGCCTTGTAGTTTGGCGCCACCTTGTTGACCAGCGCGTTGAGGTCGGTGATCGAAGCTTCCGCAGCACCGTCGACACTGGCTACACCCAGCTCGGAACTGATGTCCATGAGCAGCTGATTGCGACGAGAAGAGACGCCGTTGGTGAGCGAGTCGGTGGTGTCGGATTCACCGATTTGATCGGGGCGCACCTTGGCGGCGTAGGCCAGCAATGTGGCGATGCCGTCAGATGCCTTGAAGGGCAGGTCTGCAGGACGTTCACCGGAAGCAGCGACCGGGACCGCAGTTTCGACCGCGGCAGGCGCAGCTGCGGCAGCGGCGGGAGCTGAATCGGCTGGCACAGCTGCAGCGGTTTCAGCGTTGCCTGTAGCAGGCGCGGCTTCGACTTCAGGTTCATCGTCCAGCACGAGTGAGTCGGAGTCGGTCATATAGACACGCCCCTCGTCACGACCGAGGTTGTAGACGGCAACATGGCTACCGGAGAAGTCCGGCAGACGCAAGGTCTTGGCAGCCATGTTGGCCATGGTGGGCTGGTTGCCCAAGCCAATCTCCACGAAGCTCTCCACGCCGAGACCGCCCTGGGAGCGATCACCGAACATGAGTGCCTGGGTTTCGATCCAACGCACAGGAGAAGCGAACTGCCAAGCCAGCAACTCAGTGAAGAGCAGACGGCCGAGCTTCTGCTCGTCGGCGGCGTAGGAGTCCCACAACTGTGGGTCGTCAAGCACGGCCTTGATTTGCTCGGAGGGCACCACGTCGAGAATCTTCTGCGCGAATTCCTTCGTCATCTCGAAGGGAGCAGCCACGAGGTTCGGGATATAGCGTCCCACCAGTCGCGAGTAGTCCAGATGTTCCGGAAGCAGCTGGTTGAGCTTCTCACGGAAGTCCGGCACGCCGCCGCGCAGCATCTTGGAATGGAACGGCATATCGAGGCCTGCCACGTACATCATGGCGCCCTTGCCGCCGTATTCCTTGACACGGCGGGCGCTGTCCTCGCCCAAGGCCTTCAGACCGGCAAGCGTGCCTGCCACCACGTACTGCGAATCCGCGATGTTGTAGTTCACGATCTGCAGGAACTCGCCGGAAGCCTCAGACACGGACTGAACGTACTCGTCCACGCCGTCGTCGCCCACACCGAACTGGTTGGGACGCAGTGCGGCCATACGATAGTTGGTACGGCCGTTCTCGTCGCGCTCCACCAGGCTGTTCATGGCGGAGCCACGGTGGAAGACGAGCTCCAGCACCGTCTCGAACGGAATGATGCCGGCGAAGGAGCTGAGCGCGTTGTATTCGCCCAGCGAATGGCCGGCGAAGTAGGCGGGCCATACATCGCCACCGGACTCACGCAGGCGAGCGGTCTGCGCGTACGCCACGGTGGCAAGCGCCACCTGGGTGAACTGAGTAAGGTTGAGCAGACCGTCCGGATGATGGTACGTCACACCGTTGGCGGTGAGCGTGGTGGGGTTGTCACGCACGATGGCAAGAATCGAGAAGCCGAGCTTCTCACGTGTCAGCTTGTCGGCACGCTCCCACGTCTGGCGGGCGGCAGTGGACTTGGCACGCTCATCGAGCACCATGCCCTGCTGCTGAATGCCCTGACCGGGGTAGACATAAGCGGTGCGCACGGGGCGTACTGCTGCAGTGCCGCGAGATACCAGGTCTCCGTCGATGCGGCAGGTGACCTCCATGAGCATGCCGCCGTGGCGAATCTTGCCAATGCGCTCTACGGAAATCTCAACCTTGTCGCCAAGCTGCACCATGCCGTACATGTTGTATGTCCAGCCGGCAATCTCGTAGTGGGCACCCTTCTCGTCGCTGGCCTGCATCACATGCTGAGCGGCGGCAGACAGCCACATGCCGTGCACCAGCGGCGCCTTGAGACCCGAGACACCGGCACCACGGTGCGAGGTATGGATGGGGTTGAAGTCGCCCGAAGTGCGTGCGAACGCGGTCATCTCGTTCGGCGCGGTCAACGTGACACGGCGCATGAGACGGCGCGGCGTGGAAGCCACCAGGTCTTCGCTTTCGCTGTGTTCGAACGGCGTGCCTTCACCGGAGCAGCGCTTGCGATAGCTCAGGTAGTCGCCATAATCGGGAGCGGAAGTCGGCAGTTCTTCGGAATAGGCACGGCCGCGAATGGCAAAGCGTTCCACCTCGTGCGCCAGCGTTGTGCCGTCGGCGGCGGTATGTGTGACATGAATGGTGACCACACGTCCCGAAGCGGATTCGAAGTAATCCTCGGCCCAGCTCATCAGGCTGACGCTTTCGCCGACGTGGCTCAGCAGTTCCTCTTCAGTAACTTCAAGTTCAATCAAGTGGTCGAGATGCACTGCATTGAGCAGGCCTTCGATGACCGGGAAACCGTGGACATACACGGAACCAAGAGCTGCATAGATGGCAGGCCATGCCGGCCCCACCAACGCGTCAGGGGCAATGCGCGAAGCATGCAGGCTGCCGGGCAGATTGCCTGCGGTTGCCGCCTCGTGGTCATAGCCCAGGTTGGCGGACAGCGTGTACTTGGAGTGCGAACGACCGAAGGGATAGACCTTCTTATCGCCCACCAGCTCGATCTGCGGCATAGCCTCAAGCTTGTCACCAGTGACAGCGGTGTTGCCGATGCCGGCCGTGTCGGCAAGCATGGCGTAGACGTGCTGCGGCAGGCGCTCACGGTCCACTACCGGGAACAGGCCGGAGGATTCGGGGCGCAGGTTGAGCGGGATGACGATGTCACGCACCGCGTGCTTGTCCAAGCCTCCGTCGGGATCGTTGTCCCAGAAGGTGTCGAGGTGGATGTCCAGGTCGAACTTCTGCACGCCTCCCTCAATGCCAGCAGGCTTGATCTCGTAGTACTGGTCGCCGGTTTGTGTGCCGAATGCAGGATTGGCCATGAGGTGGCCGACCCAGGAGATGTTCGGGGAACGACGGATATACTCTTCGGCATCGGCTGCGGCGCTGAGCTCAGCAAACGCGGTCTGAGGACGCGCCTGGGGGTCGAGTGACTTGGCGCGTTCCAGCGCTGCCGCTTCGAAACGGCCGAGGATGGAACCGACAGGCTCGTCCACGGTGGTGATGCCGGCCACAGAGATCGGTCCCGGAATAGCGCGCACAGAATCAGCGGAATATCGCGGATCTTCGGACTGCCACAGCTGATCCTGACCCCACCAACGCAGCAGGTCGTTGTCAATGGCAGGTACGAAGGGCATGGGCTTGTGGAATTCGTGCACAAGCGTGGTGAACCAAGCCACATCGCTCGGAGAGACGATGAGCTCAGCTGCGCTCGGGTATGCCTTGGCAAGACGTTCGATAGCGGCCGCAGGGTCGGATTCCACGTCGGCGCGTGAAGAGAAGAGCGAAGCGAACTTGCCGGACTCCTGCTCGCACACGCGAGCCTCGATACGCTGCAGCAAGTGCAGGAATCGATCCGCGAAGGTCGGGTCGGCCCAGGGGAAGGACAGCTCGGCGAAACGCTCGGCCCACTGAATGTAGGTCATCTTGTCGATGTCGCCGAAGTAAGGACGCGAGGTCTTGCCCAGCGCTTCGATAATCTCGTCGCGGCGGGTCTCCAGCTCCTCAGGGTGCTTCATGACACGTACCAGCAAACGACCGCAGCGAGCTGAAGCATTCTCCAACTCGTAGATATCGGCGTGCAAGTGGCTCAGACCGGAAGCCACACCGCCCTCTGCCACCTGACCGGAGGGCACCCAGTTCTCACCGAGCGGTGCGAACGGGTCGGAACCATCGGGGGTCGGTGAAATGCCGGGTGTAGCCACAAGCATGCGCTTGACATCAGGGTTGGTGTGGGCTTCCTTCGCCGTCATGGCGGCGGTGCCGATGAGCACGCCATCCACCGGCATGTTCGGCCGATCGTAGGTCTGGGCCCATTGTCCGGAAATGTAGTCGGCAGCACGCTCTGGCGTACCGATGCCGCCACCGGCAACCAGTACCAGGTTCTCACAGTCGCGCACGTCGGCGTAGGTATCGAGCAGCAGAGCGTCAAGCGACTCCCACGAGTGGTGGCCACCGGCGGCGCCGCCTTCCACTTCGGCGATGATGGTGACAGGTGCCACAGCCTTGGCGATGCGCACCACCTGACGAATCTGATCCACGGTACCGGGCTTGAAGGCCACGTAGGGGAAGCCTTGCTCACGCAAGGAGGATACCAGTTGCTTGGCTTCGTCGAGTTCGGGGATACCTGCGGAGATGACGACACCGTCGATAGGGGTGCCGGAGTCGCGCTTCTTGGCCACGATGCCTGCCGGACCGAACTGCAGGTTCCACAAGTAACGGTCCATGAACATGGCATTGAACTCGATGGTGCGCCCTTCTTCAAGACGCTCCTCAAGCTCAGCCACGTTACGGTCGAAGATAGAGGCAGTGACCTGGCCGCCGCCGGCCATCTCTGTCCAGTAGCCGGCGTTCGCGGCCGCGGCCACGATTTCGGCGTCCACGGTGGTGGGGGTCATGCCTGCCAGCAACACCGGGGGCTTGCCGGTCAAATCGGAGAACTTGGTGCGAATCTTCTCGCCTGCCGGGGTGTCGATGACGCTCGGGGCGAACTTGCTCCAGTCCTGCGTGCGGGCGGGTTCCTCGTCGAGCGTGGAAAGTGCCGCGCGCTCTTCGCCGCGCGTGGCCTCGACCACGCCGACGCCGGTGCCTTCGACCAGAGAGCCGACGAGCTTACCGACCGTGGTGCCGGGGCCCATGTCCACGATCCACAGCTTGGTGGGATCGGTGGAGTCGAGCAGCGCATTGATGCGAGCCGCCCAATCCACATGGTTGACCAGCACTTCATCAGCCAGAGTACGGGCACGCTCTGCGTCCAGACCGCAAGCCTTGGCCCACGCCACCGCAGATTCGACGGCCTCGGCCATCAGCGGGGAGTGGAAGGGCACGGTGACTTCGAGATACTCGAGCGTGGGATCGAAGACTTCGCCACCACGCACCTTGTCTTTGCGCAGCTTGTCTTGGTGAGCATGCTCTTTGCCGACTTCGATGGCGAAAGCGGCCAGATCTTCGGGATGGCCGGAAAGCACGTGGTTGTCCACCGCGTTGGTGACGGCGATGGCGATGGGGCCACGCGGCTTGGCTACACGCGCGATGAGGGCGTCGATCTGACGCTTGGTGGCTCCGCGCACCGACAACATGGGGGTGGCATCCCCGGACTTGCTGGAGATGGGCAGCAGACGAGCCTGACGAGTGCCCGCAGCGCCGATCAGGCGTGCGATGGCCAGAATCTCGTCGATGGCACCACTGGCCTGATCGATGGAGCCAGCGTGCTCGATGGCAGCGACCATATGCTCGGCGATGATGCCTTGGGAATGGCCAAGAACCGCCACCGGGTGTGCCTGAGCCACATCGTAGCCCAAGCCGGCAGCGTCAATCAGGGCGCCGAGCTGGGACAGGGCGATGCCTGGAACGCTGGCTGCAGCCTCAGCCGCCTCACCGAGGTGTGCCGGATTGGCGTCGAAACCGAACAGGTCGACGCTGCCGCCCATGGTGGCCAGCAGGTCGGGGGTGACTGCGGACAGCAGACGCTCGGAAGCCTCGGCATGTTCACGCAGCTTGGATTCAAGCGCCGGGTCGGTGCATTCGTCGTCCAGAGCCACCGTCCAAGGGGTGGACTGGCCGCCGAAGGCGAGCGCGTGCGGCTCTTGGCTCAGGCGGTTGAAGAAGAACGTGTTATCGGTCATTATCTTCCTTTGGTATATGGGATTTCTCAATGATAAGTGTGTATAGGGCAAGTGTAGGGCACGGCCAGTGAGACTTGGGCGGACATGCGCATTTTTTGAGCACGCCGCCAAAACCCTACATCGGCTGGTTTCCGTGGTGCTTGCCGGTACGGCTCACACGACGTTTGGTAGCAAGGAGTTTCAACGACTCGCAGATGGCGTCACGCGTCTGGTCGGGGTCGATCATCGCGTCGATCTGCCCTGTTTCCAGCGACAGGTTGGCGTTGAGCGTCTCACTCTCGTATTCCTCGATATATTGCGCACGCAACGCTTCCACGTCCTGACCGCGTTCCTTGGCTTTGTGCAAGTCTTTGCGGTGGATGATGTTGACCGCACCCTGTGCGCCAAGTACGGCAATCTGACTGGAAGGCCATGCGTAGTTGACGTCGGCACCGATGGATTTGGAACCCATGACGATGTAGGCACCGCCGAATGCTTTACGCAGCGTCACGGTGATCATCGGCACCTGCGCATTGGCGTAGGCATAGATGACTTTGGCACCACGGCGAATGATGCCGGCGTGCTCCTGGTCGCTGCCGGGCTTGTATCCGGGTGTGTCCACCAAGGTGATGACAGGCAGGTTGAATGCGTCGCACAGGCGCACGAACCGGGCTACCTTTTCGCTGGATTCCACGTCGAGGATACCGCCCTGCACGTTGGGCTGGTTGGCCACAATGCCCACACTGCGGCCATCGATGCATGCCAGTCCCACCACGGCGGATGCGGCGTAAAGCTCTTGTACCTGCACGAACTCGCCATAATCGACGATGCAGCGAATAACTTCGAGCATGTCGTAAGGCTGCCGTTCGTTCTCGGGCATGATGGAGTTGAGACGTTCGGCGGTGTCTCGGTCGGCACGCTTCTTGGCATACGCGTAGGTCGGCGGCTGCTCCTCACTGTTGGAGGGCAGGTATGCGAGCACGGTGCGCGCATAGTCGATGGCGTCCGCCTCGTCCTCGCCCAGGTAGTGGGCCACACCTGAGGTGGCGTTGTGCACCAAGCCACCGCCCAGATCTTCCATGCTGATGGTCTCGCCGGTGGCTGACTTGACCACATCGGGACCGGTGACGAACATGTTGGAGTTCTCGCGCGTCATGATGATGAAGTCGGTGAGTGCCGGGCAGTACACGGCACCGCCTGCGCAAGGGCCGAGAATCAGGGAGAGCTGCGGGATGAAACCGCTGGCCTCACAGGTTTTCTTGAAGATGCGACCGTACTGGGTGAGTGCGGCGACACCCTCTTGAATGCGTGCGCCACCTGAGTCGATGAGCGCCACAACCGGCACTTTCAAATCGAGCGCCATGTCCATCAAGTGGCAGATCTTCTCACCTTCGGCATGTCCCAACGTGCCGCCGCGCACGGAAAAGTCCTGCGCGTACACAGCCACCTTGCGACCATATACCTCTCCGAAACCGGTGATAACCGCCGATCCCGCAATGCCTTGGTTGATGTTGCCGCCGGAAAAACGGCCGATCTCATGGAATGTGCCGTGATCGAACAACAGGTCGAGGCGCTCACGCGCGGTGAACTTACCTTTGGCGTGCTGGCGGTCATGAGCCTTGCTCTCGGCTTCTCGCGCCAGTTCCGCGGCTCGAGCCACGGCGGCGCGGACAGGTTGCTTGGCCGGGGATGGGGCCGCAGTGGCGGTCTGTGCCGAAGCGGCGGTCATACTCTCGCTCATCGGCTTTCCTCCTTGGACGCAGAGTCGGCGCTTTGGCTTTGGGACTGGTGCCCCAGATCGAGCTTGACGAGCGTGGTTCCGGCATTCACCGACTCGGAAGGCGTTACAAGAATCTTCTCCACAGTACCGCCGACCGGTGCGTACACGTAGTTCTCCATTTTCATGGATTCGAGTACGGCGAGCAGATCGCCCTTGGCGACCTTCTGGCCTTCGGCCACGTTGACGCGAGTGACGATGGCTTGCATGGGCGAGGCAATAACGCCGGTTTTGCTGCCGTCGTCAACCACGGTGGTCTCGGTGCCCGCACTGCTTGCAGAACCGCCACGCAGCGGCTGCTTGGGGCGTTTGACCCCTCGCGGACGCCCGGAATCGGTAAGGTCTTCCATCACGTCACGCGGCACGGTGAGCTTGATGCGCCGACCGTCCACCTCAATGGCGAACGACTCGGTGGCGGTGGCCTTGGGAGCCTCATCTCCGCTCAGGGAGGCGGGCTGCCCGCTACCGGCGTTGCTGGGCTTGCGGTTCAGGTACTTGCGCTCCAACCATTTGGTGGATACGTCGAAGTCCTGTTCGTCACGCTCGGCGGTGAACTCAGGATCGTTGAAGATCTGTTCGAACAACGCCTTGGGGGTCGGTACGCCTTCCAGCTTGAATTCCTGAAGGGCACGGCGCACGCGGGCCACAGCCGTGGGACGGTCTTGAGCTGTGACAACAAGCTTACCCATCATCGAATCGAACTTGGGAGAGACGGTATCTCCCACTTTGACGCCGAAGTCCACGCGAATGCCGGCGCCCGAAGGCCAGTTGAGGCTTTCGATGGTGCCTGAACTGGGGGTCAGGTTCTTGGCCGGATCCTCACAGGTGATGCGCAGTTCGAAGGCATGACCGTGGTTTTCGTGCACCTGGGTCAGGTTCTCGCCGTTGGCGATGTTGATCTGTTCACGCACCAGATCCAGACCGCACACCTGTTCGGTGACGGTATGCTCGACCTGCAGGCGTGGGTTGACCTCGAGGAAATACACCTTGTGCTGTTCGGTGACCATGAATTCGCAGGTGCCCAGACCGACATAATCAACCGCACTGAACAGGCTACGCGAGTAACGTTCAAGCTGGTCCAGCTCGTCGTCGGTCAGGTAAGGCGCCGGAGCCTCTTCGATGAGTTTCTGGTTACGGCGCTGCACGGAGCAGTCACGCGTGGAGTAGACGGTGAAGTTGCCGTGGGAATCGCGGCCGGACTGAGTCTCGACGTGACGCGCCTTGTCGATGAAGCGTTCGATGAAGTATTCGTCGAGGTCGCCGCCCTCGAGCGCGTCATGGTTCATATAGAAGCTACGCAGCTCGTCGTCGTTGTGTACCAACGTGATGCCTTTGCCGCCGCCGCCGTCGGTGCGCTTCATCATGACCGGGTAGCCGTTGGTCTGCGCGAAAGTGAGCAGCTCACGCATGTCGCTGACCGGTTCGGAAAGACCCGGAACCGGTGGAACGTGAGCTCGCTTGGCGACCCTGCGGGCGGTGATCTTATCGCCCAGATCGGTGAGGGCGGTAGGGCTGGGGCCAATCCAGGTGGCACCGGCCTTCGTCACCTTTTCGGCGAAAGACGGCACTTCGGAGAGGTATCCGTAGCCGGGGTGCACTGCATCGGCGCCACTGCGCCGCATCACCTCGATGATGAGATCCTCGTCGAGGTAGGCCCGGTAGGAGTCTCCTCGCAGCAGGTAGGCTTCGTCGGCCATATCGACGTATTGTGCGCCGCGGTCCTGCTCGGCGTACACAGCAACGGTGGGGATGCCCATCTCTTGTGCGGTGCGGATGACACGCAGCGCAATCTCGCCGCGATTCGCCACCAGCAGTTTGTTGACATTCTTGACCATGGTATTCAAGATAATCCGAACCATAGGCCGCCAGCAGGGTGTGAAATTACAAAAAATCCAGCAGGTTTTGTTCCCTCACACAAACCTTGACCCGCCTCGCTCACCGCACGTCGGGAACACTCTGTCAGGCAATGACACCCACGTCCGCAGTCTGCACCACGTGGCGCTCCCCCTGCTCGTCTTCCACAGTGAGCGACGCATCGGCGTTCATCGCCACCGCACGGCCGGTCAGGGTCGAGCCGTCCATGAACTTGGCCTCCACCTGCTGTCCCAGCGTCCAGCACAATGCGCGCATACTCTCCAGCAGCTCGCCGCGTGTGCGGTCGGGAGTCTCCACCAATGCAGACAAACGCGAGCGCAGGCGACGAGTGATGTTCGCCGATAGCGCGTCTCGCAGTTCGCGCGAGTCAGGAAGGGCTGTGTAGAGCAGTTGCAGTGAAGTGGAGATGGGTGTGGGCAGGTGGGCTTCATCGAGATTCAGGTTCAGCCCAAGGCCGAACATCACGCCCACAGCGTGACGACATCCTGCAAGAACGGCGTCGGCAGGCAGCGTGACCAGTTCAGTGAGGATGCCTCCCAGCTTGTGCCCATCGTAGAAGATGTCGTTGGGCCATTTGATGGCTAGATCATGGTTCGGGTCGATGAGCTTCGCGCCATACTCGTCCAACGTCTCATGCAGCGCTTCCACTTCGGCGAGACCTGCCTCGATGGTGAACCAACCGTTGAACTCAGGGTTCGTCACAAGGTCGTACGGCAATGCCGTGGCATAGGTGACCAGGAAGGAGGAGCCTGCCTCATCAGACCAGGCGCGACCGAGCCTGCCATGCCCTGCGCTCTGGCAGTCGGCGCACATCGCCGCCATCAGCGGGTTGCCATTTTCGTCAATTAGCGGCATGGAACCGTCGCAGATCATTTGACGTGCCAGGAACATGGTGGAGTCGATTGCGGCGAGCGGCACGACTTGGTCAGCCTCTCGTTCGGTGCGCGGCATGGCCGGCAGGACGGCTCCGGCCTGCTCGGCGAACGCCGCATATTCCGTGCGCACAGCATTGAGATCGGTTATGGCGTGTTGGCTATCGGCGGCGTGAGGCTCATGCATGATGTCAACTCTACTGGCCGCACCGCCCTTACTTCCGCACAACCGCCACATGACTGCCACATCAGGGTTGCGTGCAGCACAGGCGGTTGCGCGTTCGGGCTAGAATCCTTGGCATGACCGAGTCCCAGAAGCGAGCAGAACCGAGCAGATCCACGCACAGCCACCTTGGACGCCGCAGCAAGGCCGCAACGTTTTGGGCGGCGGCACGCTGGGTCTTGGCGATGGCGGCCTGCTTATGGCTGGCCTTGTGCACGGCGTTGGGTCCGCTGTACCGGCAGTTCGATTGGAATCCGAACGGCGCCAGCATTGCCCACTTCTCTTGGAACAACGCAGCAGTATTCGCTCTGGCGTTCGCCATCTACGCTTCCGTCGTCATCGTTCTGGCGAGGTTCGCCCAAGGGCGTCTGGCGCTGCCCCGCAAATTCGCCGCATGGCGTCGTCGTCTGGCTGCGGCGATGAGCGCATATCGCCGCACCGGAAGGGCGGAAGAACCAACCGTCGCTTCCGCTTCGACAGAGTCACGATCCTCCGTCATCGCCAATATTTTGCATGCTCTGGGACGCGTGGCACGACGGACACCACAGTTGCTCAGCACCGCTATTATGCGCGCTACCGGCAGCTGGTGGGCCATCATGCTGGTATTGGTCGTGGGCTGGCTGTGGGTACCTACCACGCTGGTCAGCGCGTTCGGAGCCGATCTTCGCAATCAGTTCCGCGAGTTCAGTTGGGCTTGGAACCAGTGGACCGGCATCAAACAGCCATACATCGGCTTCTTTTCCTTTGTACCGATGGATATCTACCCGACCGCGCACTACCTGTGGCCAAGCAATCCGACCTATCTGACCGACCAGCACAACATCGTGCTCACCATAGTCTACGGTGCCGTGGCCGCAGCCTCGCGGTATCTGACCAACAGCAACGATCTGGGTATCACAGCACTGTCATCAAGTCAGTTTCTGTTTGCCGCCTTTTCTCTGGCATCCCTGTCCAATCGTTTTTTCAATCGCCCATGGCGTCACGAGGACAAGAGCCGCGTGGGCGCATGCCCGAGATTCATCATCATCGCATTCCTGCTGTTGTGCCCGCTCGTTCAGTTTTCCACAATCTCATTGACCAAGTCCCCACTGTTCGCCTTCGCGTTTGCCTGGTGGTTCGGGATCAACTGGGAAATCATGGATCGCGGCAGAAAGGGCGAAGACGGTCAATATCGACACACCAGAGCGCACACGTTGGTGGCTCTGGTGCTGTCCACATCAATCATGCTCATCAGCGCCAAATATGCTTGGTATGTGGTGGTCTTCCAGTTCGCGATCATGCTCGTAGCCAACCGGAAGCATTGGAAAACCTACAGCATCGGCATGCTGCTGCCAGTCATCATCATTCATGGTGGTCTGTCGCTCGCCATATCCAGCGGTGCCATTATCGGCGGAGACCCCATAGAAAGCCACGGCGTGCAATTGCAGCAGATCGCACGCGTAGCCAAACTCAGCCCTCAGAGCATCCCGGAGTCAGCCAAAGCCAAAATCGCCCCCATCGTCAACCTGGACCAGATGGCCGAAGCCTATTATCCGCAAGACGCCGACCCGGCGAAATCGTCGGGAATACAGTCCAAGAAAGTAAGCTACCGGTGGCGTACAGTAACCAAGGACGACATGAAGCAGCTCAACTCCGCATGGTTGGATATCATCAAAGCCAACCCGGTGGTGGCGCTCGACGCAGCATTGTCCGAAGCGTACGGCTACTTCGATGTGACCGACCCACCATATACCGACATGGCCTACTACGTGTCGAACCCGCAGCTGGAGAACGAGTCCCCCACCATCGCCTCCTGGTGTGGGTCATGGCGCACCAATGTTGTCGGCGCAGTGGAGCAGCTGGGTTCCATTCCCGTGATTGGATGGTTCTTCCACGGCAACTTCTATGTGGTGCTCACACTGCTCGTCGGAGCTGCCGAAGTGCTGTCGCGACGATGGCGCACCCTGTCTCTCCACCTGCCCTTGCTACTGCTCATGGGTGTGATGATCACATCTCCCGCCAACAACTTCGAGCGTCATATGCTCCCGCTGGTGTTCGTGTTCGGTTTCGTGGCCCTCACCTTTGTACTCGAAACGCGTGAAGCTCGCACAGCGGCTAGACTGGAGGCATGAGCGTGAAACAATCACCTGATTTCCTGGATCTGGCTTCGGGCAGCAAGCCGAGCGCGAAACACACCGCTGCGTACGAGCAGACAGATGAGGCAGAGCGCGATTCGACCTCAACCAGCGAGGTCATCGTCGAACGCACGCCGGCAAGCACCGGCACTGATGGTGACAAGCCTCTTGACATTAATCTCGTTGAAGCACTATCCAGTAGCGGCCGACTGGAAACAGCAGCGTTCGAGTGCCTCGCGGCACATATCAGCGACCAGCGCGCACAGGCACTGATGCACATGTTGGGCTGGCCTGACACGTTCACCTGTTTTGCACTCGCAGGGACGCCCGCCACATTATTCGACACATGTGCGCAAAAAATTAGGCAAAGTGTGCATGACCTTGGAGGCACCCACTGCCTCATCGGACGTAACGAAGACGCATGCGTCGCCCTTATCGCAGTACACAGCGCCGTCACGCCAGAAGTGACCTGCACCGCCACACTGCCCGCTTTCGACACCAATAGCCCAGTGGCCCTAGGTTCCCAAATGACCGGCATCACAGGCGCAGCCGACACAGTGACCGCCACAATTTCCACTCTGCATGCCGCATCGGCATTCATGGGGCCCACACACCCACTGCGCGCCGCAGACGCTCTGCCCGAACGCGCTCTAGCGGGAGACAAGGCTGCCAAGCAGGAGCTCTACCATACGGTGTATCGCCGCTTGCAGACCAGCGACGACCAGATCAACCTTGACACCGTGACGGCATTCCTGGAACATGGAAGCGCCCTTGACACCGCCGCCCGTGCGCTGAATGTACACCCCAACACCGTGCGTTACCGACTCAAGCGCATCGCAGAAACCTGCGGGTGGGATGCCACGAACCCGAGAGACGCATTCGTGCTGCACACAGCCATCATCATCGGAAGAATGCAAGACCGCGCCAATGAGAAGCAACATTAACGTTGTTATACAAATAGCATATCTTCCATGTGATTTATACAACTTCTCATATCTGCAGTAAATAGTAATTACTTCTACTTTCTGCCTAAGAGATGCACATTTTCATGTAGCTCACCTCACACACCTCTAAGAATTTAGACATACAGAAATAGTCTTACTGTTCCCTTATAGGCATTTTGCATCGAAGTAACTAATATTGGACTCTCGCCGTTCTTATCCTTCACTGATACCTTATCCACATTCCCCGTTGATGCCCATATGGGCCCATCACGCCGATTTTGGATGAGGTTATTTTTTGAGGATGGTCAGCACGCACAATCAACACCAGGCAATGCATGGCATACGCCGCCACCGCACCACCATTGCAGCGCTCACCGCAGCAGTATGTGCGGTAATCCTGTGCGTCACCGACCACAGTTGTGCCATAGCCGCACCCAACACCACGTCTTCAGCACCTCAAACACGCACAGCTGAGCCTCTCCCCGCCAGCGATGCCACATCCCCGTCCAACACCGTCAGCCCCCTCGCCTCCGTTCCTTCCAAACCTGTCAGCACCGCTTTCACCGCCTCCCCAGACACAGGCATCGAAAGCGGCAACACCCCAGTGGAAATCACCGCACCCAGCAGATATACCTTCACACAGGTGAGCACCGGCACCACCGCGAGCGTGGCCCTCAGCGCCGACAAGACCATCTACGCCTGGGGCAGCAACGTCAACGCGCATGTAGGCCCCGGTTCCTCCGCCAAAGTCGCGGATCCCAAACCAGTGCCAGCGACCAACACCGACGGCACCCCCGTCACCTTCTCCCAAGTCTCCACCGGTACCAACCACACCCTGGCTTTAAGCACCGACGGCACCATCTGGGCTTGGGGCAGCAATTCGCGAGGCCAACTCAGCAACGGCAAAATCGCAGGTAAAATCACCGCACCCACCCCCATCACCATCTCCGGCTCCACCGCGCCATTCACCAAGGTCAGCACCGGCATGCGCCACTCTCTGGCACTCAGCAGCAACGGCCTGATCTATGCATGGGGAGACAACGCCCGCGGCGAGGTCGGCGACGGAAGCAAGACCAGCCAAATCTCCACACCCACCATCGTCAGCCCCTTCGACCCCGATGCCAACGTGCACACCCGCCTATCCTTCATCGACATCGCCGCGGGAGACGACTACACCCTCGCCATTGATGTGCACGGCAACCTGTGGACTTGGGGAGACAACAAAAACGGCACCCTCGGCAACGGCACAAAAACCGGAACAGCCACCACCCCCACCCGCATACTTGTTCCCGGCGTCACCTTCAAGACCGTGCAGGCCGGAGACAACCATGCGCTCGCCTTAAGCAACGACGGTCGCGCTTGGGAGTGGGGCACAGGAGCGGACAACCAATTCACCCCCACCCCTCTCGCCATGCCGAACGGTGTCACCTTTACTTCCATCAGCGCAGGAGCAAAGCACAGCATGGCCATGAGCAGCGACGGCAACGTCTACGTATGGGGCAGCAACATCGACGGACAACTGGGCAACGGCACCAAGTCAACCACGCCGTCCCCGTCCCCAACTCCGGTCACCGCTCTGACAGGACAGCATATCGCCACCATCAGCGCCGGCGGCAACACCTCGATGGCACTCGACCGCGACGGCAACCTGTGGGCTTGGGGAGACAACACCAACCTGCAGACCGGAGCAGGCAAGCTTGATGGCACCACCATGCTGACCGACCCTGCCAAAACCAGCGATACCTTCTACCACATCATCCTCACTTCCGTCACCTTCGGCAGCACCCCCGGCAAAGGACTGGCGTACGATTCTGCAGCCGGACGCTGGCGCGTCACCACCCCCGCCCATGCTCCAGGCACCGTGACCATGACCATCAATTGGACGTTCAACGGCGCGGCACAAACGCCCACCACAGTGCCTTTCACCTTCACCCGTGTCGCCATGGCGGCTCCACTGACCGTCACCTTCGATACCGACGGCGGCTCCGAACCTCCTGCAAGCCAACAGGTTTCAGGAGGCATGCGTGCCACCATGCCTGCAACACCCACCAAAGGCAACCACGCCTTTGCCGGCTGGTACGACGGTGACACCCTCTACGATTTCAGCAGACCGGTCACCACCAGCCTCACTTTGAGAGCACACTGGCATCAGTACACCATCAGCCCAGACTCCGGACCGAGCACAGGAAAAACCACCGTAAGCCTTACTCCGGTCAACGGTCGTAGTTATGTACAGCTGAGTGCCGGCTACACCCACACGCTCGGACTCGACACCAGCGGTACCATCTGGGCTTGGGGACACAATCAGAACGGCGCCGTCGGCGACGGCACCACCACAGTGGCTCTCTCCCCGGTCAGGGCAGCCGCCCCAGCCGGCGTACGTTTCACGCAAATCAGTGCAGGCAATGACTTCTCCATGGCCCTTGACACAGATGGCCACATCTGGACATGGGGATACAACAGCAACGGCCAGCTCGGCGACAGCACTACCACCACCCGCACAGCCCCCACCTGTCTCAACATCACCAAAGACGGCATTGCAGTAGCGTTCAACTCAATCAGCGCAGGGCAAAGCTTCGCACTGGCCGTCTCCACCAACGGCGACGTCTGGTCTTGGGGACAAGGCAGCAGCGGCCAGCTCGGCAACGGCACACTGGACGACAACACCACACCGCACCTTGTGAACACTGGAAACCTGTTCTCCAGCGTGGCCGCAGGCAGCACCTTCTCCCTGGCATTGAGCACCTCGGGCACCATCTACTCTTGGGGCAACAACGCGTCCGGTCAGCTCGGCGACAGCACCACAGACAGCCGCGCCGTCCCGGCAGCAGTCACATCTCCAGACCACGCCAGATTCACCGCCATCAGCGCCGGGTATATTCACGCTCTGGCTCTGAGCTCCTCGGGCACCATCTACGCTGCGGGAAACAACACCTATGGCCAGCTAGGATTAGGCACCACCGGCAACACCTCCACCTCTGCTTTTACCTCCACTTTTACCGCGGTGAAGGCTCCAGACTCGGCGATCTTCACCGCCATCAGCGCCGGCCAATATCACTCACTCGCGCTGAGTGCCACCGGCAACGCATACAGTTGGGGCAAAAACGCCGGAGCAGAGCTCGGCAACGGCAAACAGGGCGGAAACGTCACCGCACCTGCCGCTGCCGCCACAGGAAAACCGGACACCACGTACGCCGGCATCAGCGCTGGTGAGAACCATTCCATCGCCCGTTCCAAGGATGGAGCGCAATACTCGTGGGGACAGAACTACTCGGGTCAACTAGGCGTCGGGCGCAACGCCAACGGTAGCGTCACCGCCGGTTACCTCGCCCCGACAAGAAACCAGCAGACTGCGCAGGCACATGTGACCTCCATTCAGTTCGGCGGCACCAACGGTACCGACCTCGCCCATGCATCTTCTTCTGACTACGCGTCTTCATGGACCGTCACCACGCCCAGCCACACCGCCGGCACCTATCCGGTCACCATCAACTGGGAACTCGACGGAGTGGCACAACCCGCGCAAACCTTGCAGTTCACGTTCATCGCCCCTCCTGTTCCACCGCAAAGCAGGCTGCCGTTCACCGGCGATTCGGCTCCTGTATTTGCCGGCCCCATCGTCGCTGTACTGCTGGTAAGCACCGCGCTTGGGCTGCACGAACTGCGGGTACGTCGCCGTCCATAGCATCGCACGGCACGTGAGCCTTAGTCATGATTCCTGTTCTTCGGCGGCATCAGGCCTTGCCGAAGAAAGGTCGATGTCACGCAACTTCACAATCTTGGTATGGTGCTTGATTTTATAGCCAAAGTAGAGCGCCGCCACCAAGATGACACTGAAATAAGTGGATAGCACGGACCCCCAGTCACCCTGCGCAAAGCCTTGAATATCCTGCCCGGCAATAACAACCGCACAAATCACCAAGGCGAGCACCGGACCGAGAGGGAACAACTTGGCATGATATTTCAGTTCCGACAGCTTATGCCCCTGCAGTTTGAACGCACGGCGGAACCGCAGATGGCTCAACGCAATACCCATCCAAGCAATAAACCCGGTAAGCCCGGTAGCAGTGACCAACCACATGTAGAACTTCGGCCCGAAGATGCTCGAAGCAAACGCCGCCAGCTCCACCAACAGCGTTGCCGCAAGCGCCGCGACAGGAATACCGCGTTTCGTGGTGTGGCTCAGGAATTTCGGGGCGTAGCCTTGCTCAGCCATAGAGAAGAGCATACGACTGGATGCGTAGGCACCCGTGTTGACCGCAGAAAGAATGGAGGTGAGCACCACGGCGTTCATGACGCTGGCAGCCCCCGCCAACCCTGCCCGCTGGAACACGATGGTGAAGGGCGACATGGCCACGTTGGAGTCCGACGCATTGAGCAGGTTGGGGCTGGTATAGGGGATGAGAGCAGCGATGATGAAGATGGAGAGCACGTAGAACAGAAGAATGCGCCAGAACACCTCGTTGATGGCTTTGGGCACGGCTTTGCCCGGGTTGTCGGATTCGCCGGCAGTGACCCCAACCACTTCAGTGCCTTGGAAGGAGTAACCGGCGATCAGGAACACGCTCATGATGGCCGGCAGTCCGCCAACGAACGGTGCATCCTTGTACATGAAGTTCTTCAGCCCTACTGCAGGCTGGAACATGATGCCGCAGATCATGGCCACGCCTACTACAAGAAAGACGACGATAGTGACGACTTTGAGCAGGGAAAGCCAGAATTCGGTCTCGCCGAACGCCGAGACGTTGAGCATGTTGATGAGGAAGATGATGACCAGCACCGCCAAGCTCCATACCCATCCCGGAGAGTTGGGGAACCAGTACTGCATGAGCAGGGCGGCTGTGGAGATGTCCACCGCACCTGCGATGGCCCAGTTAAGCCAGTAATCCCAACCCATGGCAAAGCCGAGCGCCGGATCGACGTATTTTGAGCTGTAGACGGCAAAGGAACCGGAGACCGGCATGTGGGTGGCGAGCTCACCCAAGCTGGTCATGAGGAAGTAGATCATCAACCCCATGGCGGTGTAGGCCACAAGGCCACCGCCCGGGCCGGCTTCGGAGATGGTGGATCCGGAGGTCATGAACAGACCGGTACCGATGCAGCCGCCGAGAGCAATCATGGAGATATGACGGGTTTTCAAGTTGCGCTGCACCCCCGAGGAGTGCCGTTCGTTTCCTGTCGTCACAGTGGTGTCGGTTCGCGTCAACTGGGCCTCCCGTTCGTGCTTTGCTGCATCATGTCGCGCGCGGCGAAGAATTCTTGACTGTCGAATTCCGTCGGGACTCCGCCAAGAATCCGTCAGAGTTCTGTCAAGACTCCGCCGAAACTCCGCTTTCGTTTTCGCGCATTGCAAACAGTCTTATCCTAGGCGTCTGCGGCTCGCAGCGCACGAAATGCCCACATGTTCATCGCACAGCCGAGCAGATGATAGTGCAATCACCGCGAACGCTGCGCTCGGGGCGGTATCGGATGGGGAACCCCACCGTGCGATAACGAAACGCTGCGCTCGGGGCAGTATCATGCGTACATCCCACCGCGATGGCGAAACCGTCACAATTTTGGGCATTGACACAAATATCGACAGGAAATAGCCGGTTTCTGCCGATATTTGCGCCACACAACAACTTGCAATCAATCATCACACTTGGCGCTCAACAAGGCATCGCTG
The DNA here is from genome assembly GCF_058107325.1 of Bifidobacterium sp. ESL1133. Taxonomy (NCBI): domain Bacteria; kingdom Bacillati; phylum Actinomycetota; class Actinomycetes; order Bifidobacteriales; family Bifidobacteriaceae; genus Bifidobacterium; species Bifidobacterium sp. ESL1133. Next base: position 44,571 of record NZ_JBYLUI010000003.1, read on the forward strand.
CCCTACCTGCAACGTTGAATGCATTGAATGCGACCATTGGTTACCCACTGGCACCACGCTTACGGTGGATTCATCCTCACCACCATGATGCACGCCACACAACCGACACCAAAACACCCTCAGCAATGGAATCGCCATCACGCACTCTACTTACGCAACACAACCGACGCTCACGTTCAATAAGCGACGGTTCTGTTGCGTTAATCGCCAGCTTGCTGTTACCTTAATGAGCTATGTAACAATCACGATGCACACGAATCAACACCACTGTTGTTTTTTCCTATTCGCGATTGGATCACACCGCACAACCCCCAGCAATCGTAATTCGGCCGCGCATTCAGTAGACAACTCGACAACGTGTGCCTAACTTGATGAGACTGCCAACAATCGTCACCCAACCTCACCGTCAGCAGACGACAGGCACACGGCTCAGCTTGCGTAGAGCGGATATATGAGATTCACTCAGACCAGCAGCCACACCCGTTTCAATCACCAAATAGTCCACACACCCATCAGGCAGTGCGTTGGCAGCCTCCACGTCGGCCTCATCAGCAACCGCAAGCCCTACGATGGCTTCGCCCCCAAGCAAAGCGCGCACTTGCACCGAAGGCAAATCCTCGTTCCCAAGCTGCACACCGTCCACTTTGATGCCCATACGCCGGCACACCCATGCCACATCCACGTAACCTTCCAGCAACAACGGCACTGCACGGCGCACGCCGGCGTTCGCCATAGCCACCGCCACTGCAGCGGCAAGCGCGGTGACCGTGCGAGCGCTCTCCTGCTGCGCTTCCACACGAATGAGCGTCGCGCCTGCTGTGAGCGCAGAACCTACCACCGTTGCCGCAGGCCGCTGCTTCAGGTCGTGCGCGCTCAGCGTCACGCACCGAGCAAAATCGATCTTCCCCCGCATCGAGGCGTAGGGAAAGTTCGGGCTGATAGGAATGTGGGTCATGCTCTCAGGCACGGTGGAATCAAGCTGCATGGCCGCTCCCTTCACTCTCATTCTGGACTGCAATCGCAACAGCCACACGGTCAGCGAGCGCCTGGCTCATGGCTCGAGCGCGATCGTCCGTCAGCCCGACTGCACTGCGCAACCGCTCCACCACGGCATCGGGCCAGCTCAGCAAGCCTGTCAAATCGTATCTGCCCCAAGTTTCGATCAGCTGCAACTGCCGTCTTGCCGAGGGTTTGGTACTGCTCATATAAAACGGCTTGGCAGCATAGTCGCGCTTGTCCACATGCAACTCGTCGACCCACAGCGACGCACCGGTATCGTAGATTGGGGCGGGCCACACCTGCAACGTTTCTACATTGCGGATAAGCCCAAAATTGTTATAATGCCGGTCAGTATTGCGCATCAGCCAGTCCACTAGCAGCCAGTCGTCCGTAGCTTCCAGCACATCTTGACGTGCTGCGCCGAACCGCTCGCCCGCAACCAGCCACTGCTCTTTGGAGCCCATCTCGTTACTGGCTTTTACGGATTCCAACACTTGCCATGCAGACACCAGTTCTTCGTCACCGCTCACCATGCACTCGCACAGCGACACTAGATGGTTGTGTTCTTCGCCGAGCTTGTAGAGCACGGCAGAGATGCCGAGCCGTTCGCACAGTTCACTGGCAATCACCTCGTTTACTGGCTCTTGCAGTGCACGCCCACCTTTAACCAACATTCTCTTGCCATCGGCACGCACCGTCCAACGCTTCGGCAGATCGCCGCCGGTCGAAGCGTCCGGTACGTCAAAACTGACATGCGGTGAGGACGTGAACGACGTGAGCAACGTCAGCCCTAGCTCCTCGGAGAACGGGTTGTCGAAGAAGTTCACGTCTTCCCAGCGTTCGGTACCATCGACAGGTTTGACCCAATATTGGTCGGACAGACTCAAGCCGCGAGATTGGTTGAGGAGGTCTTTGGTTGAAGCCAAGCCGAGGCTTTGCAGCACTGGAGCAATGCCATCACGGGTCTGCGGAATGGCTCTGCCGGACCACCAGGAGTCGATTCGGCCGGCGTGCACGGCGACGGTGCCGTGCCGTTTGAATTCCAGCGGCAAGCGTCTCTCATCGAGCACCTGGCCTTGCCCGACCGCCTTGGCTTGGGAGGGGTCATACTCGAATTCAAGCACCGGACGCGTGCGGCACATGATGACTCTGCGTTCGTTCACTCTCTCCCCCCTTCAACTCGCCGGCAAACACAACGCCAGGCTCACTGTTGCGCGTTGTGGTAGCACTCTAGCAACCGCGCTCTGCTGGGGCAAGTGGCCGGGCCGCGCTGACATACCGACAGTGCGGCCGCGCAGTTGGCCAAGCGCACCGCTTCGAGCATGGGTCGGCCTTCCAACAGCATGGCGCACAGCACGCCGGCGTGCGCGTCTCCGGCTCCGTTGGTGTCGAGCGCGGTGACACGGTACGCGGGGATATGCACTGCGGTGCCGGCATTGAGGCCGCTACTGGCGTCGCCATGTCGCTCCTCGTCAGCAACGCTCTGTGAGGCGCTACCTGCAACACCAGCAGCGCCAGTTTCGGCAGCTTCTACAGACTCACCAAGTGCGCGACCATCGCACACCCAGGCTCCTTGAGCACCCACGCGCACTATCACCCAGCTGCCCAGATACTGTGCCAGCTCCTCGCAACGCTGAGCGTCGACGTTCGTCTTACGCGTGCCGCCGCTCGCCCGATGCGCTTCGCCACCGCTATCACTGCTGCAGTCGCCCGCCTGCCGCTCACAGTCAAGTCCGAAGCGTTCGCACAATATGCCAGCCTCACGCTCGTTCACCGACCAAATTGGGTGCAGCGAACGCATGGTTTCCAAGTCGTCGAGCGCTATGTCGGAGACAACCGGACTGGGATCAAACAACGCAGTAAATCCAGCATGCTCACGATACTTGCGTACGAATCGTCTGATGGCTTCCGCATTGGCGGCATGCACCAACGAATATCCGGTCAGGTACACCACACTACCGGGCTCAATCGCCAACTGTTCGTAAGTGTCAACCGGCACCATGGTCTCAGCGCCTCGCGTGGAAACGAACGTGCGTTCGCCGTCCGATTCGGTCATGGCCACACTGATACCTGTGTCCTGCCCGGTGACGACCGCACCGGTACAAGGCACGTCGATGTCGCGCAATGCTCGAGCGGCTATGTCTGCCATAGCCCCTTGCCCCAACGCTCCGGCATAGGCGGCAGGGGCACCCATCTGCCGTGCCGCGTAGAGCACGTTGAATCCGCCGCCCGCACTCAGGGTCTGACTGTCGGCAAAGCAGTCGCCACCGCGCTCCGGCATGTGATCAATGGCCAGCGCCATATCAACGCACACCTGCCCCAAATGCACGATCGACGGCTGTGCCATCAGGCGCGCTCCTCACCGGTAACGCTGTTGCCGTTTGAGGAGACAGCACCGCTTCTGCCACTGCCATCGATCAAGCCCCACAGCCAGTACATCACTCCGGAAAGCAGCAGCGAGACCAGCCACGCCAAGCCGTTCTTACCGACGACCGTGTCCGCCCAAGGACCAGAGAACCAAACTTCGCTGTCCGAAACCTGCGCGGTAACGAACAGGAATCCGACTACCAAACCGACCAGCCAGCTGCACACCGCACGCACGTTCATACCATGCCAATACCAGTACTTGGAGCGTGAACTCAGGTCAAGCAACGAATCCGGGTCGTAGGTACGGCGCGAAATCATATCGACCAAGAACACTCCTGCCCACGCGGTGAGCGGTTCGGCAAGCAGTGAGATAAAGGTGACGAACGGACCGTAGAAATCGTCGGCACCGAGCATAAAGTACATGGCGGCAAGCGTGGTGACCACGATGTCCAGCGAGACAGCAGCCACTCGAGGCACACGCACACCGAGCGTAATGGTGGTCAGTCCTGCGGAATAGACCGAAAGATTGTTGGACATGAGCAGCCCGGCAAACGCGGCGATCAAGTACGGCACCGACACCCATACCGGCAGTGCCGTGCGTACGGCGGCCACCGGATCAGCCGCTGATGCCAAACCAGATCCGCCAGCGGTGAGCACCGACCCCACGCCGATGACCAGAACCAGGGGTATACCGGCACCTGCCGCCGCCGAAAGAATCAGCGAACCGGCCTTGACATGCGTTTTCTGATAGCGGGCCATGTCCGCCCCCGAATTGACCCAGCCGATGCCGGTGCCCGAGGCGATGGTACCGATGCCGACGATGAACGCGCTCATCGGGCCGGGTTTGGCGGAGAACAGGCCGGACCAATCCACAGTAGTGACAAGGTAGAGCGCCACCAGCAGCGTCAGACCGCCAAAAATCCACGTGGCCCACTTCTGCACCGTGGCGATAAACGCGTGCCCAGCTACCGAGATGACAGCGGTAAGCGCCACGAACACGGCCACACAAGCGAAGGTAAGCCACGGATTGTCACGGTAACCCGCAGGCACACCGAAAGCAATGACACACAAAGACAGGAGCGCGGAAGCACCGGTGATGGTGTTCACGCTCTCCCAGCCCAAGCGGGAAAGCAATGACACCAGCGTGGGACCCACGTTGCCGCGCACGCCAAACGCAGCACGGGACAAGGTGAGAGAGGGCGCACCGCCGCGCCTGCCGGCCACCGAGACCACGCCCACCAGCGCGAAGGAACCGAACGAGCCGAGCGCTGTGGCAAGCAGCGCCTGCCATACGTTCAGCCCCAACGCAATCAACGTGGCACCAAGGGGAATACCCAGAATGGAGATGTTGGCGGCAAACCACACCCAGAACAGCTCTCCAGGGCCGCCGTTGCGCTGATCTTCAGGAACCGGTTCGATCCCGCGCTGCTCAACATGGGAGAGCAAACTACCGGACTGCTTCACCCCAGTAGCTGAGCCCGTACCGGCACCCACCTCTCCTGATTGCACACCATTCGATTCATGAGTCGCCAGTACGGCCATAATTCTCACACCTTCCACTCACCGCGGCGTATATCCACCAGCGAGGCGGCCACCGCTTCAAGATTCAATTGCGAAACACGTTCCACTGTACTCGTCAGATCCAACGGGAATGCATCAGCGCCCGCCGCCGCACCGAGCATGGCACCGGCGATGGAAGCGATGGTGTCGGTGTCCCCACCGATATTCGCCGCCCCCAACAGTGCTTTCAGCGGTTCGTCCGCGTACCGCCATGCCAGAGCGAAACTGACCGCCACCGACTCGTCGGCTTCCACCGACGTGCCGAAGTTCTCTCGCAACACCTCAATGAAAGCCCTGTCAAGCGACCGGTGTTCCTCTAATTCCAGCTCTCGCGTGACTTGCGTGTCCGCTATCTCGCCCAGCTGTTCGGCGTGCAGATTGAACGCGTCCGCCGATATCTCACTGTCTGCAACGGCACGGGCCAAACGTATTCCCTGCCGCGCCTTGGAGACCACATTGGCCTTGGGACTCCATGCACCGCGCATCGCCGTACTCTCAGCGATCGAGAGCGCCTGCTCCAGCGCGATACGAACCGGCAGCCCGGCCACGCCAAGGCTCACAGCAGCCGCCACCAGCAGAGCGGAAAGGAAACCGGTCTCAGTATTGTGGGTCACTCGGCACGATTCATACACATAATCGGCAAATTCCGGATTCGTGCGAGTCGCACTCGAAACACCCTCCGTCAGCAGCACTGCACTATGAGCGATGCCGACCGGCGCCACGCGCATGGCCGCCCCGTTGGTGGTGCCGGTACGCCCCGTAGTGGTGATGTCAGCACCCGCACGCACCTGTTCCAACGCAAGTTTCGTCGAGGGTCCCAGCAAATCGTGCGATCCGCGAGCTTTCATGCCATCTTCCCAGACCAACAGCCTCTGCGCCAACAGGTACGGGTCAATATGGCCATGCCCTTGCGCTATAAGCGATGCTATCAGCAGCGCCTGTTCGGTATCGTCGGTCACATGACCCGCCGGCATCCCAGGCGCAATAGGCTGAGTGCTTGAAGCGTCCATCAGACCAGTCACCGTGCCGTACGTATGGTAGATCTGCGTGACGCTCATACTCTGCGTGGGCATACCCAGCGCATCTCCAAGCGCTAGGCCCCGCAATGCACCAAGCGCATGATTAATCTGTGTTTTCTTCACCTTCTCCACACATCTAACTATATGCCGCACCCCATATGCGGCACGCTACGCGCCTTTATCTCGACCGGGTAAATTTACATGTTCGTAAATTTTATAGATCACTCTCCTGGCACCTCGTCATACAGTCAAGTTCGGGCGCTCCCACTGACCACCACCCCTCACATTTTTGTTCTTTTCGTCACGTTTTATGCGCCTCGTCAAATCCCATAACCTCAGGGCTACCGTCCTCAATGCGCATTGCTTCGCGGTTTTTCCGCCCGGAAAACACCGTTTTCCACCCCGCCAGCGTCTACTCGATACGGTAGATTGAGCTTCATTGAATACCCCTGTTCGTTAAGGGGTTCGCGCGCCCGCCCGGCCGCCACGAGCGACGTTCCGGCGCGTTTCAACGCTATAGACACGGAGGAAACATGGCAGAAGAGGTCAAGCTCGCCGACGACAAAATGATGGCTGAGTCCATCACCCCGCCTGAGTTCAAGGACAACCCCAACGGGCGCATCCGCCCCGTGAACTGGAACAACATCCAGGACGACAAGGACCTCGAGGTGTGGAACCGTCTCATCGCCAACTTCTGGCTGCCTGAGAAGGTGCCGCTGAGCAACGACATCCCTTCCTGGAACAGCCTCACCGAGCACGAGCGCGTCACCACCGTGCGTGTGTTCACCGGCCTGACCACGCTCGACACCGCGCAGGCCACCGTGGGCGAACTGGTGCAGATTCCGAACGCCATCACCGAGCACGAGCAGGCCATCTACACCAACATCGCCTTCATGCAGAGCGTGCACGCGCGGTCGTATTCCTCCATCTTCTCCACGTTCTGCTCCTCCGAGCAGATCGACGAGGCCTACCGCTGGGCTGTGGGCAACGACCTGGTGCAGGAGCGCGTGCGCATCGTCATGGCGCAGTACCAAAGCGACGATCCGCTGAAGCGCAAGATCGCCGCCGTAATGCTCTCCTCGCTGCTGCTGTACGCAGGCTTCTACCTGCCGCTGCACTTCTCCAGCCGCGCCAAGCTGATGAACACCGCCGATATGATTCGCCTCATCCTGCGCGACAAGGCCATCCACGGCTACTACTCGGGCTACAAGTACCAGAAGCACCTGGAACTGCGCACCGAAGCCGACAAGGCGATGCTCAAGCAGTACACCGACGACCTGCTCGAGCAGCTCTACGACCTGGAAGTCAAGTACTCCGCACAGGTGTATGAGGGCTTCGACTTCATCGACGACGTGCAGGCATTCGTGCGCTACAACGCCAACAAGACGCTCATGAACCTGGGCTATGAGGCCAAGTTCTCCGCCGCCGAGACCAAGGTGAGCCCCGAGATCATCGCCGCGCTCTCCCCCTCGGCCGACGAGAACCACGACTTCTTCTCCGGCTCCGGCTCATCCTACGTCATCGGCAACGCGGAAGCCACCGACGACGACGATTGGGATTTCTAAGCATCGCAAGGTAATCTTCAGATAGCAAAGACCCCGGGACGAACGCAGCGTGCGCCGCCCGGGGTCTTTTCGTCTTTGAAGGCTTGCAGTACCGCCACAGTCGTGCATATTGCAAAGCGCGACTCTCATGTGCTTTCCCGGCCAGATGCCTGCAATCCTGCCTTCGCAGATATCTTATTGAGACCAAGCAAGTCGAAACCAGGCAAGAGCTTCATAGTCTCAGCCGCTGCACGCGCTATAGCACGCTGCTACCGTAAAACTCGTCGGTTCCCAATCCCTTGCACGTCAGGCACAGCTGGCCATTGGTCCATATCACCACATCGTGTTTCTTGTATGTCTGCTGGTTTTGCGCCGTACCGCCACCATCAACGGTGTTTTCCAAGTCTCGTGGGGCTATTTCTCGGCGTTCGGCAGCCTTTGGCGAGACACTGGTCACCATAGTGCCTAATTGACGCCCATCAGTATCGGTCACATGTTCTTCACGTGTCTGTTCAGCATCTAAATCCTGCTGCTTGAGCTGAACCAACATCCGCTGCGCTTCGTCGCTGCTGCCGAACTCAGTGACCGTAACATCAACAGCACTGTTGGCGCTGCCACCCTGATATCGTCCTTGGTACGTATGTGGTGCAGCATTGCCGGCTTCAACGTCAAGCGTCGTGTACACATCAGATATATTGTGCATCACCTGTGCCACATCCTCGTGAGCGCTCACCGCGCGGCGTGCCCTGACGGTGAGGAGCGGTGTCTCGGGCGTGGCATCGGGTTGCTGAACCGGTTGTTTGCTGCACAGAATTCCCAATACAACCAAAGTGCACAACAGCAGGCACAGTGCGCCACTCGCGGCAATCGCAAGCGTGCGCACTGTGCCTTTACTTCTGGCACCCTCAGTCATCGAACAGCCATTCGCTCAGGATGCTGGCCATGGTTTCCAGTTCGCTAGCCGGTAGCTGCTCGTCAGCCTTGTGCGCCAACAGCGCACTGCCGGCACCCAGGTTGACGGCAGGGACACCGAGCGCGGAGAATCGCGCCACGTCCGTCCATCCCAGCTTGGCTTGGGGGTCGCGTCCGGTGCGCCGCTTGACCAACGCGGCCAGCGAGCGCGACAGCGGCGCATCCATGCCCGGGCGCGCGGCAGGAGACTCGTCCTTCATCTCGATGCCGAACCCGGCGAACATGCCTCCCTGCGCCACGCGTTCTCCGCCTCCCAGAACCGGCTGGTCGGCAGCGGAACCGCCCATCATGAGCGCTTTGGCCTCCTCCAAGGTCTTGTCGGGCGCGAAACGGTAGTTGACATGCACCCGGCATTCGTCGGGGATCACATTGGTGCCGGTGCCGCCGGAGATGAGCGTGGCATTCACCCCTTCGCGGTAGGTCAGGCCGTCCACTTCCACATCTTCCGGCTCGTAGGATTCCAGCCGGTTGAGGATTTCAGCCGCGGCATGAATGGCGTTGCTACCCATCCATGCGCGAGCCGAATGCGCGGCAACACCGTGGCTCACCACGTCGAAGCGCATGGTGCCGTTGCACCCGCCTTCGATGCCGCAGTCGGTCGGCTCGCCGATGATGGCGAAATCGCCGGCCAACAGTTCCGGCCGCTCCTCGGCCACACGGCGCAACCCGTTGAGTTCGGCGGCCACCTCCTCATGGTCATAGAACACGAACGTCAAATCGTAGCGCAACTGCGCAGGATCGAACGAGGCAGCACCCACCTGGGCTGCCAGATACAGCATCACCGCGTCAGAGGCCTTCATGTCGGTGGCTCCCCTGCCCCACATCACCTGCTCCCCTGGATGGCTCGCTGCCACGTCCTCGCGAACGCGCGGGTCGTCCGGCTCAAGCCAAAGCGGAGGGAAGTTGTCGATGACCGGTACCGTGTCGAGATGCCCGGCGAGCACCACGCGTTGCGCTTTACCGAACATGGTGAGAGCCACCACCGTGTCTGACAAGCGGTGCACTTCCAATTGCGCATACGATTTCAGGAACCGTTCCACCTCGTCAGCCAGTTCGGTTTCGCTGCCGCTGACGGAATAGACGCCCATCAGCGCTTCGAACAGCCCCACCAACGCGTGCGGCCGAGCGACGTTCTTATCGATGTTCAAGTTCATGGTTCGGCCCCGTTTCGAATAGTTCGTTGCTAAGATTCATGATTCGGTTGTACCGGTAATCTACCTTGAGCCGAGTTGTTCCAACCGTTCGGCAAACCCAGGCCAGTCCACGCGTAGTGCGGTAAGCAGTTTCAAATCGCCCACCTTGCTCACGGGCACCCATTCGATGGTCAGGCTTTCGTTGTCGTTGGCGCGCGGTTCCACACGATGCCCCGGCTTTTCGAAAGCGAACACCGTAGTGTAGGACCACGGCCCGTGATCCTCGCGGTGAGTGCCGACCACTTCAACATCGTCGGGCGTGATATTCGCCTCCTCATACGCTTCGCGCAGCGCACCTTCGATAGGATTCTCACCCACCGCCATCGCGCCTCCCGGCACGCCCCATGTACCGCCTTCCGCACTCCAGACGGCACGATGCTGCATAACCACATCAGTGACATGCCCCTGCTCATCACGGCGAGCCAGCAGTACTCCGGCAGCGCCGTTCAGCCCCCAGTGCCGTCTGCCGCATGCGCAATCCACCCAGCCATCCCCCGGCTGACGAATCGTGCCTTGCGGTGCCTTGGGCGTTGCGGCAGCGACAGCAGGATTGGGCTCGACCGCACTGCGGGCATCGGCACCGAGGGCTTCTTCGGTATTCCACAAATCGGTCCATGCGAATCCCAGCGAGCTCACCATACGACGCAACAGCGGCAGGCTCAGTCCCAACACCCCACTCGGGTCTCCGTCCACACTCTCGATGAACGCTCCGCCCAGTCCCTCCAGTGTGAAGCACCCAGCCACTTCCAGCGGTTCTCCCGAAGCGATGTATGCCTCAATCTCTGCGTCCGTAAAGTCAGCAAAGGTCACTGTGGCATGGCTGGCGGCACGTTCCTGCCGCCCAGAGGCCAAATCAATAACGCAATGCCCGGTCCACAGCTCGCCACTCTTGCCGCGCATGGCACGCAAACGTTCCCTTGCCACTTCAGGCGTATGCGGTTTGCCGAACGCCTCACCATCGAACAGGAACATCGAATCGCAACCTACGATGAGCACCTTGGCATCCGCCCCGGCAAATCCTGGATCCCGCGATACAACAAGTTCCAGCGGCTCGCTGATGTGAGGGATATCCAAACCCGAAAAGTCACGGGTCAGCGTGGGGTCGCTGGCTCGCTGCTCATCTGCAGCACGCTCATCGGCCGAGCGTTCCACTGTATGGCGTGAAACAAGCACGGCACCGGTGCCTTCATCCACTGGGGCATCATCACCACTCTCACCGCCGTCGCAACCCTCGCAGCTCTCCCGCAGATCGCACTGCGCTTGCAAATCGCCCTGCATCTGCGCATCATTCCGCGCTTGCAACGGGAAGGCGGTAACCTGCTCTCCGCTTGCCTGCAATGTCGTCTCCGCAACCAGACGGTAAGCGTCATATACCTTCTGCGCCTTGGCTTGAGCCAGAATCATCACTCGCTCTTCAGCACTCAACGATTCCACCGTGCGCCCTTGCACAACAGCTTCATGTTCCAGCGCGGCCGGCTCATCCACGCGCGAGACACTCACCGTCGGATTCACCCCCGCAGCACGCAGCACATTGCGCCGAGATGGCGACTTCGAAGCCAAAATCACAGAAACAGTCATAACGCTCCCCATTCACGCGCCGCACGACGCAACACTTATCTCCATGCTACCGCACCGCACTTGGAAACGCACTCGGATTATTGCGACTGCACCACAACGCCGGAAACATTGACGGGCAAGTGCAACACACGCCAATGGCCACTGCCCAGCTGAGCCGAGGCAGCACGATCAATCGCTTCGTCTTCGTCACCGTAATCCAGCACCAACACACACGGCCCAGCACCGGAGACTGAAGCCGCAAAGCCTTGGACGCGCAACCGTTCGATGAGTTCCCACGAAGCCGGCATCAGTGTTTTGCGGTACGGTTGATGGAGCCTGTCTTGCGTTGCTTCAAACAGCAAGTCCTTCCCCACAAGCCCTGAAGGCGCGTTAAGCGCCGCGGGGAGCAGAGAGGCACGGGAAACGTTGTATATTGCGTCTCCGTAAGGCACTTCAGCCGGCAACGCCTGGCGCGCCATCTCGGTAGACAGTTCAACGTCGGGGATAAACACCGCCGCTCGCAACGCCTCGGCCACCGGGTAGGTCACCGTGCCAAAACCACCGTCACGCTTCCAAGAGACAGTAAGACCGCCAAACACCGCCGGAGCCACATTGTCCGGATGACCTTCGATGCTTGCCGCCACCTCGAATATGCGCATGCGGTCAAGCGGATCCTGCCCGCTGAACGCCGCAGCCGCAGCCACACCCGCCACAATCGCCTCGGCGGACGACCCCATGCCGCGAGCCTGCGGAATGCGGTTGTACGCCTCCAAAGTGAACCCGAACGTCGGTACCCCAAACTCACGAGCTGCCTGGCGGAATGCAGCAACCACCAGATGGCGTTCGTCTCTCGGCAGAGTGGCCTCGCCCTCACCGTGAATGATGACCTCTACCGAACCACCATCCGCAGCCCCGCCACTGTGGCGGGTGAACGTGAGATCGTCCCAATACTCGAGCGCCAAACCTGCCGTGTCAAAACCCGAACCAAGGTTCGCGCTGGTGGCAGGAACCCGAACCTGTACCTGGTGAATTTCCTTGCGCTGTTGCGGCTGCTGCTGGTTCATGTCCCCTCCAGACCCGTGGAACGACGGCTAGTCCATCACTCGCAGAATCGACGGCTCACCTATCACGAAGCTGAAATTACACACGTCTTCCATGCACCGGCGCAGTGTCACTTCATCACAGCGGTGCGTCACCACACGTAACGTCTGCAGCTCACCCGAATATCCGGGATTGTGCGCTGTCGGTTTCAAATCCTGGTTGATGCCGTTGATCGACACCCCGTAATCCGCGAATTTCTGGGCAATCTGCGCCAAAATTCCAGGTCGGTCGCAAATGCGGAAACGCACCGCAAACTCCGCCTTCGAAGCGTCGAGCGGCGCCTGCGGCAACGTGTGGTACAGATCGATCGCCGGCCCCCACGCCCCCTGAACGACATGCCGAGCCGCGCTCACCACGTCGCCAAGCACCGCCGAAGCCGTGGGCGCGCCACCAGCCCCAGGGCCGTAGAACATCAGATCGTCAGCGGCCTGAGCATGCACAAACGCGGCGTTGAAGCTGCCACGCACGGACGCCAGCGGATGATCCTTCGAGATCAGCGCCGGGTAGACGCGCGCAGAAACACCATCATCATCGTGCTGCGCCACGGCCAACAGCTTGACCACTTTGCCCTCTGCGGTGGCAGCGGCGATGTCGTCTGCGGTGATTTTGGTAATCCCCTCCACAGCCACGTCGTCGATGCTCACCGGTGTGTGGAATGCCAAAGATGCCACGATAGCTGCCTTGTTGGCCGCGTCTTCGCCTTCAATGTCTCCTGTGGGATCCGCCTCGGCGTAGCCTTTGGCTTGCGCATCCTGCAGCGCTACGTCGAAGTCGAGTCCCTTTGTGGTCATCTCGTCAAGAATGTAATTCGTTGTGCCGTTAAGAATGCCGAGCACTTGGGTGACGTGGTCGCCGGACAGCGACTCGCACAGTGGCCGAAGCAGAGGAATAGCACCGCCCACTGCTGCTTCGAAGAACAAATCAACGTGATGGTTCGCGGCAGCCTGGTACAGTTCAGGTCCAAACTTGGCCAGCAACGCCTTGTTGGCCGTGACCACGGATTTACCGGCTTGCAAAGCGCCAAGCACCAGCGTGCGTGCGGGTTCCAATCCACCGATAAGCTCGACAACAATATCGGCGCCATCCACCACGGACTGTGTGTCTTCGGTCAAAAGTGACCGGTCAATCCAAGGTGCATCAACGGATTGGGGATTACGGCAGGCCACGCCGGACAGTTCAAGCGGACGCCCCACACGGCGTGCCAACTCATCACTCTGCTCAATCAGCAGACGTGCAGCCTGTGAACCGACCGTGCCCGCCCCCAGCAAACCGATGCGAATCGGGGTCTGGGCTTGGCCGGCTTCGGCAGCACACGCCACAGTCTCGCCGTTGTTGGGTTGTACCGCTGTTTGGACCATATGCCACCGCCTTGAACCGTTGCTTGATAGTTGCTTCCATCGTACGGAACAAATCCGACAGATGCCGTATTCGTCTCAGGCACAGCGGGATTGGCATATACCGGGCGGGCTCACCCCTGATCGAGGTCGAGCAGATCTTCGATGGTCTGGCGGCGCAGCATGACGTGTGCCCCCTCCCCGCTGACCGCAACGACCGCCGGGATGAGCGCCTGATTGTAATTGCTTGCCATGGTACGACCGTACGCGCCGGTGACCGGGACGGCGAGCACGTCGCCGCGTTTCAGGTCGCTCGGCAGCCGGCACTCGTTGACAACGATGTCTCCCGACTCGCAGTGCATGCCCACCACACGGGCCAGCATAGTTTCTGCGCCAGTGCCATTGTCTGCGCCGCTCATCACGCGAAGGCTGTCGCTCGTCTCTTCAGCAGACTGCTGCTGAACTTCCTCACGCTGTGCAACAGATGGCTTGATTGCGCTTTCGGTCTTCTCACAGCGCCCGGCCACCACCGCCGTGTAGTCCGCGCCGTATAGGGCCGGCCGAATGTTATCGCTCATACCGCCGTCCACGGAAACGTACACACGTTCTGCAATCGGTTTGCCAGCACTGTCTTTCGTACCCTCAGGCAACGCCACATGCTTGATGGCCCCCACTCGGTACAGTGTGACGCCGGCAGGTCCGGCGATCCAACGTCCCGGTTCGAAGGAGATGGCCGGCGCAGGCATGCCCAACGCCTGGTTGACCTGATTCGTAGCGCGAGCGAGCCTCCCCAGCTCCACCTCGATGTCCATCGAATCTTCGGCATCGGTGTACGCCACGGAATATCCGCCGCCAAGATCCACTTCCGGCAGGATATAGCCGTCGGTGGCGTAGAAGGTGCGGCGCAGCAGCATCATGCGCTGTCCAGCCTGAATGAAGGCATTCGCATCATGAATCTGTGAGCCGATGTGGGAATGAATGCCCACAAGTTCCAAGTCGTCACTCAGTGCGGCGATATTGTTCAGCACAGCCAACGCCGGCCCTGCCGCCACTGCTTCCATGGCGTCCATCAGTGCACGGTCAGTGCCGGAAAGAGGGGGCAGACTCGCATCGTACGGCGAATGCATGCTGTAATCCAGCGCATGCCCAAGAGTTGCCTCTTTGGAACCTGAGACGTCTGCACTCCCGGTTGTTTCAAGTCGTACCGCATCGTTGCCACAATCGCCGCCGTGCTGCGGGACTGGGTCATCCAACCGGTCAAGCACGTCGAAAATCTCCGGCCGGGCGCCTTGCGGCAGCAACGCAACACCGAACTTCTGATCCTCATGCGCTGTGGAAATGTATTCGTGGCCTCCGGCATGAATGCCACAAGTGACGCGTAGCATAACCCTGGCGCGTTTGCCGACACGACGCGCAATTGCCGCAATGCGTGCCGGCTCTCCCGGCTCATCGACCACAATCTTGTCAAATCCTTCGCGCACCGCGAGTTCAATCTCCTCGTCGGATTTATTGTTGCCGTGCAACACCAAGCGGCGCCCGGGAACCCCAGCGGCAAGGGCGATGCGCATCTCCCCCATGGAACATGTGTCGACCAGCATGCCTTCCTGAGTAACGATGCGCGCCACCTCGCGAGTCAAAAATGTTTTGGCTGCAAAACTCACGTGTGTGGTGGACGTGGGGAACGCTTGGGCTGCCGCACTCACGAATCGGTGCGCACGGGAACGCAGCTCGTCGGTATCCATAAGGTAGAGCGGGGAGCCGAACTCTTCCAGCAATGAAGCAGCGGTACGTCCGTGGAACGTAAGTTCACCGTTGTTGTCCCAAGCGGTGGCCTTCGGCCAGATAGGGCTGATTCCTGTCATATCGTTTCTCCTTGCCAACTGTTGCTGCAAACCCACCTCGCTTACCGGTCCAATCGTTCCGTGAGTACTTGCGTGGGCATCGTGGCGGTACTGCCATCCCGCAAACCGCTGAATTGCAACGTTCTTGCAAACGCACCACCATGCAATACCAGCACAAAGTACTCACGGAACACGAACCCTATTCATGTTTATGATGAGGCAGGCTTCCTGAGCGGATCACATCTTGTCTGGAGCGCTCACGCCCAGTAGGTCGAGCCCCGAGGCGATGACCTGGCGCGCGGCATCGTTGAGCTGCAAGCGAGCCGCGGCGCGAGCCGGTTCCGGATTCTTTGCCACGCGCAACGCCTCACGTTCCGCCTCATCGCGCCGTTCCTCAGGCTCGGTGAGTTCCATCGGTACCACGCGTTCCAAGTTGTACCACTTGTGGTAAGCGCCTGCGAGCGATTCCAGATAGTGTGCAATCTTGTGAGGGGCGCGCAGGTCTCCGGCTTCAGACACCGTGGCGGGCCATTGTGCGATGGCGGCCAGCAGCTCACCGTCGGCTTGTGTGTCAAGCAGCGACAGGTCAGCCTGAGCGTACCCCAGCTCACCGATGCCAGCCGCTGCGGCGTTGCGCGCCACATTGCAGCTGCGTGCGTGAGCGTACTGCACGTAGTAGACCGGGTTCTCGTTGGAATGGGAGGAAAGCAGATCCAAGTCGATGTCGACACTGGTGTTGTAGTCGGTACGTTCCAGGGAATAGCGCGACGCATCCACGCCGATGGCTCCCACAAGGTCGTCGATGGTTACGACGTTGCCGGCGCGCTTCGACATGCGCACCGCTTTGCCGTCCTTCATCACGTTGACCATCTGACCGATGAGAATCTGCATGTTCTCGCCCGGTTTGTCGCCGAATGCGTCGCACATGGCCATCATGCGGCCGATATAGCCGTGATGGTCTGCACCAAGCATGTAGATGGCCACATCCGCCGGATCCTGCGCGCGATGGCGCTTGTCCCAGTAGTAGGCGATGTCGGCGGCGAAGTAGGCGTACTCACCGTTGGATTTGAGAATGACGCGATCTTTGTCGTCACCATGCTTGGTGGACGCAAACCAGGTGGCGCCGTCCTTCTCGTAAATGTCGCCACGCTCGCGCAGATAATCAATGGCTTTCTGCGCAGCTCCGGACTCATAGACGCTGTTCTCATGGAACCATACGTCGAAGTTGACGCGGAAATCCTTCATCGACTGCTGGATTTCGGCAAACATCATGGGCACGGCACGCTTGCGGAATTCCTCGCGCTGCGCCGAATCGCCCTCACCCAGAGGTTCGCCGTCCTTGTCTGACCCGCTATCGACGCGGGGCAGCGCAAGCACATCGATACCGTCCGCTTTGCCTTCGGCAATCACGCGGTCTGCAATTTCGTTGATATAGGTACCTTTGTATCCGTCAACGGGCACCGCTTCACCGTGTGCCGCGGCCACCAAGGACTTGGCAAACCGGTTGATCTGCTCGCCGTGGTCATTGAAATAGTATTCGCGCACCACTTTGGCACCGTTGGCTCCCAATACACGAGCCATTGCGTCGCCAGTGGCTGCCCAACGCACGCCGCCGATGTGGATGGGGCCGGTAGGGTTGGCAGAGACGAATTCCAAGTTGAGGGTTTTGCCGCCCAAATGTTGGTTACGTCCGAAATTCGCACCTTGTTCCAGCACCGTGGTCACCACCGCTGCCGCAGAAGCAGAATCGAGCGTGATGTTGATGAAGCCAGGGCCCGCAACTTCCACCGAGCTGATACCGTCAGCTTTGCCGAGTTCGTCGGCAAACGCCTGCGCCAGCTCACGCGGATTCATGCCAGCCTTCTTGGCCAGCTGCATGGCTACGTTCGAAGCCCAGTCACCATGAGCACGATCTTTGGGGCGCATCACTGCCAGCTTGCTCACTTCAGGTATGAGATCATCGGTCAGGTTTCCGGCAGCACCAGAGGCCACCAGAGCATGTGCGGTGTTCGAAATCAGTTCACTTAAGGCTTCAGGATTCATTCGTCCAATTCTACTGTGGTTGGGTGACGGGATTTTACACCAGCACAACCTGCGTGCCGTGAGACAGGTCTCCTCTCACTACCAATACCGGCATTGAGGTTTGAGTTTGATTGAAAATTAGGTTCTTGCCTGTTCTTGCCTGTTCTCGCCTCATGCACGCCCATCTTCAGCTGTCCCATGCTCCTTATGCCGGTCTTGTTCATTGCTGTTTACACCTCAATATGCAGTGACTCATCGGCCACGACAAATGCTTCCCCAGCACGGACGGGGGCGCGTTCTCCTTTGGCGAGTTTGATGCCACGCACCGTAGTACCATTCGCTGAGCCAAGGTCGGAAACCCCGAATGTCCCATCTCCCATATCGACAATCAAAGCATGAACACGACTCACGTTGGTGTTCCCGCGCACTCGGGCCGCACACTGAGGCAAGCGGCCCACCACCACTTCAGCTTGTGCTTGGCACAGGCGCGAACCATCACGTTCACGAATAACAGAGAACAGGGAAGACCGGGCAAGAGAAGGACTTGGGGTGTCGCGCTGCAACTGCCGAGAATCGTCTGGAGCAAGCAATCGCGTTCCGGTCTCCTCCAAGCCGATGCCTGCCGCATCCTGCGAATCCTCACTCAAGCGCGCGGTGACATTGGCTTCTGACAATATCGATTCAACATTCAGCTCCGTATCACTATCGGCCGATTCCTTCACATCTATAGGGTTTTTGCTCTTGCCGTTCGTTTCAGAACCCGCCGACAGGCCGAATGGATCGAACCTGGCATGCCGCTCGGATGCAACCGTGGATTCTGCCTGAGCCAGAGACGACTGTGAATCTTGCTGCCTATGGGAATCGAGGTGAAAATGCGTGTTGAGGACATCATTAAAGTCAAAAGCCGAGAAAACGGAAACACGTTTCACATAGTCGTCAACATGCCGGGTCAGCTCAGCATCGGATGGCAGTACAAAGCGGATATTCCGCGGTTGCGCCAAAAACTCCAACAGCGTCAGAATACTGCTCTTCGCATTGGGCGCTGGCGTTATCGGCAGACAGCAGAACAACAGGTTGCCGCTGTCTACGTAAATGGCTTCCGGCTCGAATCTGACAGATTCCATAGGCAGGTCAGTTTGTGCGCATACATCCCCAAGCGCGCCCACCGAGCGCAGAAGCTTCTGGTATTGCACTCCCGAAATCCCCATACCCAAGTATTCCTGAAGTGTAGGGTACCCGGTGATGTCATAGTAGAACAGGTTTTTGCTGCCTTTCACCTCATATTTGAATGGCAGCAGAGATGAAGAGGGCCGTGTTTTCAACCATTCTGCAAGCTTGTAGTCAAGTTCTTCACCACGCGTCGTTCGTATCAGCAGTGTAGCCGCACCGGTGGCTCTGTCACGTTTCTTGTGTTCCTTCATCGGCAACCTTCCCTACTACCAACTTCATTGCTGTTCTAAGTATAATATGAATCCATGAATCATAGAATATCCATATATTCAGTTATTTTGGGATTATTATGTCCACCTGAACACAGCATGCAAGGAGTGAAAGATGAACGAGAAGGTCATGCTTAACATCACACTGCCAGCGACTCGTCGCTCGTATGATTTCAACGTCCCCCGCAAACTCACTATCCATGAGACCGCTAATCTTGTCGCTGAAATCCTAGCCAACCGTGAACCGGATTATTACCATGCCGGCGGCAATGCGGCGCTTATGGACAAGCAGACCGGCACGCTTCTGGATCCGCGCAGCAATATCAGGGAGTCGGACCTGAAGAATGGTTCACAACTCGTTCTGGTGTAACTCGTTCCATCTGGCCGGCCTTCGACGCAGACCACTCGTTTATCGAAAGGCAATCACGAACGAGCAAGCACAACAGTGCTGCCTGTTACCGGCGTCTCCTCCTATCCTTTGCGCGGCGTGCCTCTTTTTGGCGGCGCGCTTCGGCAGCTTGCTGTTCTATCAGACCTACCGTTTGAGAGCGTTCATTACTGATAGTAAATAGATTGAACTGCAGCTGGTTAATCTTACCGTCGATCGCACTACGAGCTGAATCTATGTCCCTTCGCAGCTCATCAACACTCTTTTTAGCCTCACGTTTCTTTGACTCGAATTCTTCTCGCTTATCACCTTGCCACGTTCCACCGGCATCGTACCGATCGACAGGTGTTTCCACATCCACTTGCACACTGTAGGCGATTCCCTGCAACGAACTAGCAGCGGCTCGCAGTCGGTTAATCTGCCCGTTCACCACAGACGACTGCCTGTCCAAATCCACAACAACACTTTGCAAACTCATGGCTACGCCTTTCATAAAACATCGATAATTACATTGTAACTTATGACACATAGCGCGGGAACTGTCATTTTCTTACCCTGTGCCGTCCGCTCACACCGACACACAAATCCTCAACACACCCCACACAACACACCCAACACCACAGCACCCACAACCCACAACACCGACAACGCCAACACAGCCAACACCACACGAGCCCTCACCACACTACGAGCAGACTCCCACACCACAATCCAACGACGATACCAACCCAACACACCACCATCACCAACACCACGACGCTCACGACCATGATCACGACGCAATTCCACATCCCACGCCACCGACAACGGCAACGACGAAGCCACACGCAACACCACCACCAACACCACACCAGACACCATCGCACCCCATGCAGCAGACCACACCGGCCTCATATCAGACGGAAAAATGTCAATAAAACCTATTCCCCGGATACCAGATATTGACATCATCCACATGATCAGTACAGACTTTTTCTCACTATGCACCGCACGAGACTCAGCATCCCAACGATGCCAACGCTCCACCCAAGGAGCCTTCCAATCACCACGCACACCCATCAACGCTCCTCCCCGCCATCAGACACCTTCGAACCAGAACCCACACGAAGCCCGACACCATCATCCACCTCAGGAATCAACGGATTCGACACTACAAACCACACTCCTTCAACAAAATTCAACTTAACTTACTTTTAGCCATTACTTCACCGATACATACGAATATCATTCAATGCATCAAGCTGAGCAATAAAAATGTTCCTCATACCAGTCCACCGGGTCGACCGTCTATCAGAACCAGATGATAGAAGGCGAGCCGTCGTCATCCGGTGCGACCACCACCACAAACTGCTCCATAAAATTCACATACATCTGAGGCAACACCCAAAACGCAGCCGACAGAATAACCAACGACCAATCACGATCAGCCACCACATACATCACCACACCACACAACAACGGCAACACCATAAACACACGAGACACCACCATAAACAACCGAAAATCACGACACACCAAATGCTTCGACATACGACGCAACAACACACCAGCAGGCACAAAATACACACCCGTAATCAACAACGGAATACCAAGCACCACCAACGTCCACGACACCGGATCACGCAACTGAGTGCCCCCACGCTCAAACACCGCATCCCAAATCATCAAAACAGACATCAACACAAAAAACGCGGCAGCGAAATAAGCAATATAAGCTAAGTTACGAGTGCGCCTGCGAGCTGTAGGAGTTTTCCTACCGCCAAATACTACAAACCACGACTCCTTACCGTCAGCCTCATCCTCAAACCGCAATTTTGCATTCTTATTAGGCAAACCAGCCGTCAACGGATTCCACACCACAACCACACTCCTCACAAACACAACCAATACTTCAACTCAGATTCAACGCAACGCATGAACGTCATGAGACATATCAGACTCAGACAAACGTCCATTGTTTGAGCGCGTTGTCTGCCGCGGCATACGCACATCATTCAATGCATCAGGCTGAGCGGTAAAGTGCTCCGCATACCAATCCACAGCATCAAGCAACTTTCCACGAGTCTCCACACTCAACTTACCATTCCACACCACATCACCAGCCACATGTTCAACACCAGACTGCACCAACGGCTTACCTTTCTCAGAGACGTTATCCAAGACACTTCCTACGCCTTGCTGTGCGCCAATCGCCGCAAGCTGACCAGAAAGACTGTTATCTGTCTTATCTTTGATAAGCTCACTAATTTTATCTGTCACTGCACTCTCAAAAGCATCAGATACCGCATACTCAGTCGCCGTTGCAGCCATCGACCCCCACACCGAATGCCCAGTAGCTTTTGCAGCTTGATACACATGTGTAATCGGCTCTACCTTAGACGCAGACATCGCCGTCACTGTCCCACGCGAACTAGCGATGAAAGTCGGAGGGTTATTCTTCACAATGTTCACCAGTGTACCGCGTAACGCCGTAGACAACCCAACACCAGTACCTATCACACCCTCAGCACTGTTATACAATTTCTGATTACCCGAAAACACCGTATCTCGAATAAGATTGAACGAATGCCCTGACTTATCAGCAGATATATCCTCAGCACCTTCCAAGAGATCAGAACCACTCATCGTTATCTGTGCCAGAGCCAGAGCAAACACTACCGGAGCAGCTGCACCGCCAGTAGTCAGAATCGCTGAAACACCAGCAGCAACACCTAGAAAAGCACATACCACTTTTACTATACCGTTTTCGTGTCTTGTTTTGACTATTTTCTGTTCCGCAACCTCATACTCCCTAAGATGCTGCTTCTGCCACTGCTTCATCCCCCTCACCGACTTCATTGACTCCACATACCACGGCTCAGCAGCCAACCCACCAGCACTATAATGCCCGCCACCAGCATACGAACCCAATCCTGACAGCAACCGCTCAAGACTATCCAACGAATTGCCGAACTGTACCGCCTTCGCCCTCTGCTGCGACTCATAATCACCGACCCGCTGCTGCAAATCACGAGCCACCTTCCCACTACGATGCACCAACTCAATAGCAGAACCCGCATGACCAGACGCAGACACCCCCACCACATCACTCACACTCTGCACCACACGCACAAAATCAGCATTCAACTCAGCAGTACGAGACGACCTCCGCTCAAACCAAGCAGCAGCATCATTCAACGTCCCATCATCAAACCGAGTCTTATTAGCTCCATCAATACCGTCATACCCATCCGCATACAACACAAACTGCATACGCAACTGCTTAGCCACCGTCTTCATCATATCCACAGCAGCCTTCTGAGCCTCACCCCAATACGCCTTGACACTGTCAGCAGTCTTACCCTTAAAAACATCAGAATTCTGCAACCTTTTAATCGCACTCGTCACACTATCCAACGCTTCATCAAGCTGCTGCGAATAAATATCCACCTCAGTGGCTGTATCCTTAACGTTCGCTTTCACAACATAAAAACCCATAATTCTTTCTCCTATCTATAAACCGTATGTGTCGTATTCTTAACTACGCATCACAATACGCTCTGTGTCACCACAGAATCAGATAAATCCTCATCATCCATCACCACCACAAACTGCCTCATCGCATTCACATACATTTGAGGCAACACCCAAAACGCCGCCGCCAAAATAACCAACGACCAATCACGATCAGCCACCACATACATCACCACACCACACAACAACGGCAACACCATAAACACACGAGACACCACCATAAACAACCGAAAATCACTACTTGCCAATTTCTTCGACATCCGCAGTAACAAGACACCAGCAGGCACAAAATACACACCAGTGACGAACACAGACATGCAAAGTGTTAATAGCCACCACTGGAAATCGTCATCTACTATCATCATTCGTACACCAACTGCCGCAATCAATATCGCACCCGTTGCAAAGAAAAAAGCAGCATACGACAGATTGCGGGTGCGTTTACGAAGCGACGAGTAATGGTTCACAAACCACTTCGTACCAACAACCCCAAGCGGCCTCCCATCATTATCCTCATCAGCAAAACGCAACCTCACACCCTCATCAGGCAAACCAGACACCAACGGATTCCACATAACAACCACACTCCCTAAAAATTGACATAACTTACTTTTATACGAGTCTTAACACTTAGTGCTGCTGCACCATAGACATAAGACCCTTGCTAGCAGTCTGATCGGCCTTCTCGAGCTCGGCAACAGCCTTGGATAGTACTGCAGCATCATCACTCAACACCGAAGCATATTGCTGAACATCACGGTAGAATCTCTCTGCAGCACTGCGATATGCCTGCAATGCCATGGCATTACCCTCCATGCCTGGCAGAGACATAGAAATAGATTTCACCTTTGAACCGGCATCACTACACCCACGCGTCAGCTCATCAAGCCTCGCCTTATTCAGCTGAATCATCCCACCCATATTCACTCCTCACCTTTCACAGTATTCTCATCAATATCAGTCTCAGATGCACTATCACCATTCTCAAGAGACTCGGTACCGTCAAGATTGTCAGACTCAGCGTCGTGCAGGTCCGCATACGCATCTTCAACAGTCTGATTAATATCCTCCTGAGTTAGCGGGTCAGGATGAGCTTTATCCATGGTAATGAATCGTAGCGCCTCATCGATGGTCTTCACCATCTCAGCGTTCTCCTCATCATGGAACCCTTTAAACACAACCTGCTTAATATCTTCATGATTGAAGTAGAACAGGATGTCACTCATCATCCCCTCGGGATACAAGCATCCACCGTAATCAACATAAACCATGCCTTGATCGCGCGGCACAGACACACCCCGAGAAACAATCATTAATTTTTTATCGTTGCCTCTCACCTCAACGACACTACCCAACGGCAGAAAATCTGGAGCATCCATATTCCTTATTCCTTTCTTTCCGATTCTTAAGAAACCACTTTGACCTCATGCGGAACACCATCAACAGTGCTGTACCCGCCATCATCGCCAAGATTCTTTTTACGCTGTCCGTAAGTCAGCGGAGTGACAACGCTTTGTGATTCAAAACCAGACCCAATCCAAAGTCCATTGTTTATTCCTATTTGCGAAGTAAACCATGACTCACTATTGACATTCCGCGCTTCTGCAGCAGCATCAAACATAACGATACGAATGTTGTCTTTAAGCCGAAGTCCTTCCAGCCATTTCGTAAGTTCCACAGCTACACCAGGTTCGGCTCGTTGCAAAGCATTACTCATTCCCGAAACAAATATCAACATGGTTTTCTCAGGAAGCTCTGTGAAATTGGCTGCGGCATCGAGCCACTCTACAAATTCATGAGCATCGACAGATTCGATCTCACAGATACCGGGCAGTTCCTCAAGTTGCTCGCTCACATCAAAAAGGTACGTCTTGAACCGTGTATCAATGGAACTTACCCGAATCATCTCTTCTATGAAAGCAGTGCCTGCCTGCACCTTATTGTACGAACAACGTTCAATAGCATGAGCATCAAAATCAAACTCTGCTGGAGATAGGTCGTCAACATGCAACCCATATCGTAGATTAAGCGAATTGCCGACTTTCGGTAGCTGTTGCAGCACTGCTTGAGTTACATGCTCCGGCAAAACCGGCACAGCTTGGGCCGCACCGAGCACATTGCCCTCAACGTTCCTTACTTCTGCGCGTAGATCGGCACATATTTGCACCGCATACCCAAACTCGTCGGCATCACGTCCGAGCACTTGCGCGCCCTGGAACATAAATGTGGTGTCTTCACTCTTGACCAGGCCTTGAGCAAAGGCGGTAGGACGAGATACTCCGTTCATGCTGCCCAGTAGATTCATGTACTCGTCCGCGTTATCCAGCATGAACACCATACGCTGCTTCACATTGCTGGCAAGTCGCAACCTTACGTCGCTGGAAGAAGAAGCTGTCAGCAGCAATGAAATACCTACACGCTGACCATCACGAGCTATTTTAACCAGCCGATCCATCAGCTGCTGTTCGTAAAGCTCGGTGAAAGCGGCGATGCCGTTAATCACAAACACCACTGCTGGCATATCGTCATGCGTGGCGGTGTAGCGTTCGAACGAACCGCCGAACGGCACCAGCGTGCGCCGTCGATCCTGGATCATCGCATCGAGCATGTCGAATAGGCGCATCACTTTCTCGTCTTCGCCATTCACGATCACATCGCCCACCTGCGGGGCCGCTGCCAACGCAGTCAATGATTCCGAACCGAAGTCAATCGCATAGATATTGCATTCACTAGCCGTGTGTGTGCGTACCAGATCAAGTAGCATTGCCAGCAACACCGATTCCATGCCCGAGTCTGCGCTGCCATACAGAACCGCATTACCGCCAGCAGTCAACGGCAATGTGAGCAACCGCTGCTGCTGATGCGCCGGATCATCAAGTATGCCAACAACCGGCTCCAGCACATATCCATCCTGCGCGGCATACTCATCAGGCTCCTCGAATGCAATGTCTTCCGCCACTTCGGCGCTGTCCTCCAACAATGCCGCATCACGCTGCCGCACCTCTTGCCGATGCTGTTCCACACGCTCAAGCGGCAACAGTTCCGGCAAAGGATCCAGCCAGAGCTGGCGCACACGCATATGCTCACTCTGCGCCACTTCAGCAATGTGCTGAAGCACGACCACCAACTGTGGCGCCGCGCCTTCTGCGGCAAGCCCGTCGTGCGTCTCCGGCTTTGCCGCGGCAATTACCTGCCCGAGATTGGATATCAAATCTACAGAGTCATCCACTTGCTTTCGGTATTGTTCCGTAGGTACATAGGGGCTTCCCGAATAGGCAGCCTGCCCCAAGGCAAACATCTCGTTGTACCCTACCAGCATATAGAACCGGCCTGCCTGAGTCAGCTCCGCCGCGTCCGGTCGCTGTATCATCTCTTGTGAATCGGCGGCATCAGCCACCTTAAGTGAGACCTTGAAACGGGAATTACTCCAAATCTGGTCATTGACCACACCACTTGGCTTCTGCGTGGCCAATACCAGGTGCACTCCCAACGAGCGGCCGATGCGCGCCGCACTCACCAACTCGTCCAGAAACTCAGGCTCCTGCTGTTTCAGTTCTGCGAACTCATCTGCGACGATGAACAAGTGCGGACATGGCTCGCTCACCAAGCCATCGCGATACATACGCAGATACTTGTAAATATCGACGTTCTCGCCACCGGCCACCTCGCGCGCCTCATTGAAGAGCGTCTGCCGTCGTTTCAACTCGCTTTGAATCGAAACCATGCTGCGCACAATGGCAGCACCGTCAAGGTTGGTAATGGTACCGGCAAGATGCGGCAACCGTATACGATTGTTGTCAAAGGCACCAGCCAAGCCACCGCCCTTATAGTCGATAAGCACAAAGGCCACTTCTTCAGGCGAATATTCCACACACATGGACAGTACCCATGTGATGATGAACTCTGATTTTCCAGATCCTGTGGTGCCCGCAATAAGACCGTGTGGGCCGTGGAATTTCTCATGCAGGTTCAGATTGAACGGCTCCCCTTGTGAATCCACACCGACTCTGGCCGCCAATGTCTCGGAAGCATGCGATTCATTCCAGCGAGCTTTGACATTAAGCTGTTCAACATTGCCAGCCTCATACATATCAAGGAAGTTCAGAGAATCAGGCAATACGGAGTGCGCTTCGGCCACATCAAGACGCACCTCAGCGAGCGCCTGCGAGAGCCTGAGGCAGTCCTCATCGCTCGCAAAGGCATCAGCTACGAAACGTAGTCCTCCATTGGAGGTGTCATCCGCGCCAAGCAACATTCCCTCGCTGCCATCCACCGAAATGATGGCGGTGCACTGCTTGGGCAGATCGTTACGATTCGCCGCCTGACATACGAGAGTAAAACCAGGAGCGGGCCTTCGGGCAAGGTCGTCAATGAAATCGCTTTTCTCCATGAGACTCTTTGACGTGCAGACCACCACGTAGTAAGGCATCGCAATACTGTCTTTGTCGCTTTCTTCTCGACGCTCTTCGGCGATCTTGCCGAGATGCAAGGATAGGCCAGACGTTTCCTGTGCGGAAGTGGCCAAATATCGCTCTGCTCGGTCGTCCGAGAACATGTGGGGCAATGCCCCGGCCCAAACCCACCGCTCACGCTCATCCGGATCGCACACCAGCACTATCTTGACATCTTCGTACGAATGCAACGCGGCAATTTGCGCCACCAAACCTTGCATCAGAGCAGTTGCAGTGTCCTTCATACCGTGCAGACCAACCACGGAGTTTTTGGTCAGCCGCAAGGCAACCGGAACATCTCTGACCTCTTTCGGTTCGCGTGCCAACTGATAGACCACCTGCGACAAATCATCTTTTTCAACAGCAAAATGCTCTTCAGGATACCGTATATCTGCATTCAACGGAATGGTCCCCATCCCCAAACGCAGCTCTAAAAAGTCATCGTGAGCGCTCGTACGGTCCATCATGCGCGAGTCTCCCACAACCACACGTTGGATGCTCTCCTGAGTGCTGATCCTGTTTTCACTCAGAATACGCTTTTGCTGTTGCGATGCCGCTGCAATCCTGCTGCGTACACCATCAAGATATTCGGCGTACCGTTGCCGTCTTTTTACCTCTTCTGCAGCAATCTGCTTATTCTGCACTCGCTTGCTCAGTATTGGCCAGATCACGCTGCCCAACAACATGGAAATTGCCATGACAGCAGTCGGCAGCACAGACATCAACGACCCACCAGGTTGCTGCGCCTGGGAGAACGAGGACGCACCGGATACCAGCGAAGCAAGTACCATGAACATTGAAGGACCGACCTGCATTGCGGCCGACGTCTTGTCAGGCTTTTGCGCAGCCGGGGGCTGATCCACCGAAATGGCAAAGGGCTCTACGTCCCTTTTGAATCTAGGTGCCGGGTAAAAATATTGTGAATCATCGTCTCCATCAATACCATCGTCTTGATCATGGTCCACCACTGGCGGCTCATGGTATTCCACGCAGCCATCTCCCAATCGGGGCTCAAACCCAATGGGACGGTTATAACTGATGAAGTTGGCTCCCACAGTTATTTTCAATCCTAGGATTTCCACCGCATCAGAGGGGTTGATCTTGCACGGGGTAAGCGCGGCAATCCGAACACCATTTACGTATGTGCCATTCCCTGAGTCAAGATCGGTGAGTGTAAATAATCCGTCGGCAAATTCAAGACGCGCATGATCAGTGGAAACGTATGGCGAATCGTAGACGAACTCATTATGCGGCGATCTGCCTATCGTCAACGAACCGTCTGCGGTAAAGCCGGTAATGGAAAATGTTGTATCCCCAATACCTGTTGGAGACACAATGATGGAAGCTTCAATGTCTCCTCCGCGCACCGTATACGCACAGGTTTGCAGCGGGTCAATGTCAACTCGGTGATGCTGATGCCCGGCCTCATCAAATAATTCTGTTCCTCTGCGTGGAGCCAGAGTCCACGCCTCGTGCCGAGCCTCCACCAAGGCCAAGCGACGATGTTCTTCACCCTCAGAAGTCGTGAGCCATTGGATGCCGGAAGCCTCATCCGGCAGCGCAACCGCACTGATTCTCGCGTTCTCAAGTATGGTGAATAGCATATCTTCTCCCTGCTCCACATCTCAACATTGCTACATTTCTTGGTTCAGCCACCGCATGGTGCGGCAAAGCATGCTCTGCCGCACCATAAGCTGCTGGTAGGGCTAGATTCAGCCGCGGAAACCACTCGCGATCTGCGAATCGGTATCTTCAAGCGTCTGAGCCGTCTGGTCAAGAGACCTAGCGATCTCGTTGATCAGATTTTCTGCCTGCACAAAGCTCGGGCGCAGCTCCTGGAAACGCTGTGCATATGAGCGGCTCGAGGCGCCTTCCCACTCGCTCTGCAACTGTTGGAGCAAATTATCCATCTTGTGGATCACTCCATCAACGTTGTTGGCCTCTGTCCTGTACTGTCCAGCACGCTGGCGCATGGTATCCGGCGTAATCCTAATTTGACCTGCCATGGTTATTTCCTTTCCATAACTCCCGAACCTCACGGGATTTCCACGCCGACTTTCGGCGCAAATCTATAATGATGCTTTCGGATCTTTATCTTCCGAAAACATTCTTCTGGTACGCTGTCGTTCGTCTATATCTGATCAACAGCACAACTCCCAGCGCAGCAAGTGCGATGGCAAGAATGGTGATAACAATGCCGGGCAGCAGCAGTCCCTTGACCATGGCGTACGACCACCAACTGGAGGCGACTATCACATTGCGATATGCGGATACTGTCGTGTTCCCCGCCATATCAACTGAGGTAAGCGTAATGCTATGAGCCTTTTCATCGGCATTGAGCTTGTATGACATTGGTGCCAGCACATCATCACCCGACCACTGCGCGACATTGTGTCCATCGACGTTCATCGTGACTGAACGCAGTGCCACATCGTCATGCGCGTCCACCACAAAATTGTGCGTCGGCTCGTAGAACACCGATTTGTCGCCCAAATCCGCGATCTTCGAAGATGGAGCATGACCGTCAACTGCAAAGTTGACTTGTGCGTCACCATTGCGTCGCTCATTCTTCTTGTTCATCGTATTCTGTGACAGATTTCCCGCTTCGTCCACGGAAGTCATACGCAGCCGGTAATAACCATCATCGCTGAACAGTGATGCAGGAAAATCGTAAACTGCCATCTGCCACCCAGATGAGTCTTGCTTGGTCATGTGGTAATCGGCTCCGTCGTTGATGGAAGATACTTGTTGATCGTGCACCAACTCCATATGCGACTTTGCGATATCGATACCGCTGACATTAATTTCAGTCACTCTGATAGCGCGCGGAGACTTGATGTACTTACCAAGCACGTCCTGCGCGCTCTTGTCCAGAATATAGTTCGACCCAAATCTGTTGAGGCTGTACACGACTTTCTGTTCGCTCTCATTGCCGGCCTTATCTTTGATCGTGGCCGTTAATGTATATACATCGTCATTGTCAACGGTGTGCCCAATATCTTCAAACGATACTGTCGTTGATGTTTCTCCTTCAGACTCGGAATCCTTGACATAGGCAAAGTTGTCTTTGGCTTTTCCACGCTTGGCGCTTTCACTGCGCGATTTCCCCGGTATATGAGTGCGAGTCAGCGTGTAATCGGTGAGCATAGAGTCAAAGTTCGCGTCGCTGAACTCTATCTTTGGCAACAAAGTGCCTGAATACGCCGTCTTATCGTTGACACCAGAAATCACAACCTGCGGCTTTGTCATATCAACGATGAATTCAGGCTCCTCAACCACTTCCGCCACGTTGCCGGCCAAATCCGTAGCTTCGACTCGCAATGTGTAGTGTAATTCCTTGTCGAAGTTGACTGTCGCCTGACGTTCGTAATCTTCGTCCGCCGCACTCCATCCACTGGCTGCAGGAGGAGTGACCGCACGTCCCTTGTCATCCTTGGCGGTTGTGCTGATAATGGTCTCATCCGCGCTGAAGTTACGTTCAGTTTGACGGATAGTGGCTTTACGCGTTGCCTTGTAATAATTGCCAGACTCGGCATCATCGTTATCAAAGCTCAGAGAAAGTATCGGTTTCTGTGTATCGATGGTGAACTCTTCATGATATGGATGAGCACGATGCTTCGCAGGATCGGTTAGGCTGACGTCAATCGACCAGTCTCCATCTTGCTCGCAGGGCAAATCGGCGACCCATGTTTTACCATCGCCATTGTCGTTCTTGAACTTTCCGGCAGTAACACGTCCTTTTGACCCGTCAACTGCATACATGACAACATCTCGCCACTCATCATTGGTTTTGATAAAGTCAAAATTCGATTCGACAACAGTCACCGTCCCGTGACGTTGCGCCTTGTAATATTTCCCGTTGCGCACATCATTATTGTCATAAGATACGCTGATGACCGGCGCTGCCTTGTCAATAACGATTCCCGAAACCTTCTTTGGCAGATTCGCCGACTTCGCGTTCCCTAGATCGATGTGCGCTTGATTACCGGCCTTGTCTTTGATACTGACGACCGAGCCAGCCAACACCAATCTCTGCGAATCGTTACCGAATGCGATATTCACATTGCCATTGCTGCTGGTCGTTATGGCTGGGTGCTGAGCGTCGACTTTTTGCCACTGCCCAGAGAACTGTACCGTACCGTCATCAATACCTGAAACCGCATCTGCAGTTTGCACTGTAATATGTTCATCACCTTGTGCGAAAATCCATCCCCATTGAGCAATATCGACATCGGAGTAATGGACTTCCGAGAAATCCGGGGCCGTGTAATCAACGCAGAAGTGCGAATCCTTACTGAGCGCTGTTGTGGAATCATGCCCGATAGGCACATAATCGAACCATAACCGGTACTCGCCTTCAAGGGAACGATGCTGCCCATCGATCTGTGACTGGGGCATAGGTACACTTGTTGACCACTCGTTCGAGTTGCCGGAATCCTGTTTGAAATCAGGCAACTTGACGCCCGGAAACTCGTTGCCACGAGATGCCTCGCCATCACCATTGCCGCACTTCCACTGTTGTTGTTGCTCATGTGCACCGCATAATGAATACCTCAGAGGGCCATCAGAACGGCCGGGCAGATGACGTGTCACATCAAACCACTTATCATGAATGGTCAGCCGTGCACTCACAGCCCCACGATGGTAGAAAGGATTGCTGCTTTCGGGCGCTCCCTGATTATCGACAAGAGTGATATTGGACGTGACACTTCTAGTATCATTGACCACAACCACATCAAATCCAGGATTGAATGGCGAACCGTCACTTGCCAGTACCGCGTCAGCATCAGTCATTGTGGTATCTGTAGTGCAATTACCAGCATAGTCACACATTGATGCCACCATGCTACTTATTGGATATGCACCATCAGCATCAAGCTCAACACTGGCTGAAAAACCAGACAACTCGTCGGTGTTTAAAGTCGTTGTAACACCTTCGTGAGAAGGATGCTTACCCTGTGCTACAGCAAGCGCATCAGCATAATCATCGTAACGTACATAGCTGAATGAGAATGAACTCACCCCGGAAACTTGTCCTTCACTCAACTCTCGCTTTACAGCATTTTCTCGAGCATGCGACCGCGTGTCTGAGACTCGTCTAAGGAGATCTTCGGCATCGACCTTGATTCCAATATGACGCTCAGGATTAGTGGCAGCAACCGTGACAGGCACTGTCCCAGATTTATCCACAAAGGAATTGTTCTGCAGCCACGTATCCGCAGATGAATCAGATAAGGTGACCGCTGCCACTGCAGTGGGAGCTGTGCCGTCAATTAGTACGGAGTTTATCTTAGCTTCCACAGTATTACTGCCACCATTCACAGCATTTGTCGAACTGCTCAGCATGGTTGGCACAGTTGTGTAACTCAGCGTATATGTTACTGAATAACGTCCCTCACCAAGCACCGTATTTTCATCGTTTTCTGTCTTGCCTGTACGAGCATTCACATCACAAGGATGTTTTCCGATACACCGTGCTATGTTGCTGTTCGCATCTTCCGATGAGGGGTTGTAGGTCACTTTGGGGCCAAACACACTCAAATCGTTCTTAAGCGCATTACTCAGTTCGTGGCTAAGATTCGGAACAACGGTAACTTGCTTAGCTTTGAGTGTTTTCCCTTCACAAGAATCCTCATCCGAAGCCCCACACAGCACATTCGAAGACATATCTTTGATCTTTATACCGAAAGAGTCATGATATATATCAGTACTCGGGAATGCAACAAATTCCATCTGCTGCACCGAACTACCGCTATCATTCGCATCTGCGGCAAAGGGAGGCATCTTATCTAACGTTGCCACATCACCTGCATTACCGGCTTGGTCAAACGCACGGAGGGCAAAATCTGACAGCTTTACTGTGCCGATTGTTCCTACCCGCCCTATTTGCTTTGTTCGAATCAACAAGCTCTGATCAATATTGAACTCACAATGCAACGTATCATCTGACGGACTATTGCGCCCGTTTTCTGCTGAGCATCGCACTGCTGCAGGGTCCAGTACGTCCCCTTTGTACATCACCTGAAATGCTTGCGGCCCCGACACGGTAGCATCTATCTGCTGCTGACTCACAGATGCAGTACTGCTGGTAGGCTTAGGCTTCCAATCGGTAACCTTTACCTTCACTCGCACACCACGCTCATCGACTCGAAGTGTGTGCTTACTTCTATCTAGGCTAACCTGATTGTCATCATTAAAATCTATGCGTTTCCCGGCCTCGTCAGGCTCAACCACGTCAGAGATTCCTACAATAGGTTTTCCTTCATCTTGCGAAACAGGAATTTTGACAATACTTCCTTTGTCAAAGGTAACTGGGTGCGCATCGTTGCCTTCGCCAACAATCTCTTGTAGTGCATCGCCAAGTTTGACGTAGATGAAAGAACCATGCTTTGCAACGGATATAGAATCCACAGTCGCCGAAAGGTGCACAGCATCTGCTGGCCACTGATCATTGGCACCCAGTGAAGTAGCTACTTCGTAGCCACCATTATCGTCACCCTGATGTAGGCAACCATAGTCATCATCATGGTTTTCCGATGCTGCATCAACCACACAGACTTTGAGCTTAGCCTGCTGCTTATCTTGTGCCTGCCATACGCGTAATTGCCCGGGCCGACCTAGAGGCGTTGTCCAATCTCCGCTAAAACCAGCATCCTGCGCTTTCCCCGCTACTCCCCCATAGGTTAGGATGCGGATGTGCTGCGCAAGAACACTCATGTTGCCATCTGCGTTGCGATAATAAGGAGCGATTGGAATAGATGCCTTGCTATCGTTTGCCGAGGTCAAAGGTGAGGAAGGAGTGGCTTGATTTTTCCCCAATACCGGCTGAATCGCAGACTGCAATTGAGCCAGTTGCCGATCGACCAGTGGTTCCAAGTTTGCTGTATCTGCAGTTTGGTCTTCTCCGCCACCGTTAGCCTCTTGCGTAGCGACGGCACCGCCATCGCTGCGCGAACCGGTCACAGCGTCAGCAGCATATGCAGCTGCTGAAACACCCAACCCGAAACTTCCAACGATAGATGCCATAGAGATAATCAATGCAATATTGCGAAGTTTCCTCTTATTCGTTCGTTTCATCATCGTTGCTCCTCCCCGAGTAGCGTCGTGCCCAGTTGCTCTTCGTCGGTTCTCGGAACATCTCGTTTACCAGCAGACTGTTGCGCCGCAACGTTCTGCGCTTCATGAGACTTTTCATTGCTTCCTGAATTCGCATTTGCCAGTAACGTTGTACCTTGCTGAGCATCCGCTTCTTCTACTAGCAACGTCGTTTCCGTGTCTTTTGCATCGTCTTCACTACCGTCAGATACTGAATGAAGTGAGCCATTGGTCATATCCGTTGAGGAACCCACACCTAAGGATGACAAGTCCAACGCCTTACCAATTTCACTCGCATCCCAAGGGCTCTCAAGTGCGGAACCTTCAGCGCTTGAACGGCGATTTGTTGCATTCCATCGACCACTGGTATGCTTCAACTCAGCAATGCGCTTTTGTGCAGTCTTACCGGTAAGAGTGTCTCGTATTTCTCTAATATTCCAAGCTTTGAAACACGCCACCGCTGCAACTAAGCACATGCCAGCAGCAGTGAAAAGTACCGCAGCAGTTATCTGAAATCCTGAACTCATCGCTTTGCCCCTTTGCCGGTAATATCTATAAAAGCTTCGCTAACTGCTTGTTGCGCAGGTTCCACCGCTCCTAACGCCGACTCATATTCTTGTCGCAGCTCGTCTGTTGCAGGACTCACTTCTTGCGCCAAACGCCGTGCTGCTTGCACCGCCTGTTCCAAATCTTTTTGAGAAACACCATCAGCTCTGAATTTGCGCGGGTAGGTACGCACTGCGTTGAGTATCAGATTCGCCGTTGACAGGCGCATGACATCATTGTTACTCGTCTTCATATACTCTGACAGCTGCATCATCTCTTTGAAATATGGCGCATATTTGCCTTGATCTTCACCCTCATTGATCAGCGGCACAATGGTGGTTTCAAAATTGGCGATAGTGAGATACAGAACCGCCAACTGTTGGTCTTTGAATTCATAATCGCCGGCTATCTTCATCCAGTGTTCTGCGGCCTGCATACGCACATGCTGCATCTGTGAATTTCCATTGCCATTCTCAGATCTCGACGGCGTGTAGTAGTACCAATACAGTTTCCCGATGCTAAATGCCAGCTGTCCCCATGATTCGCCGTTCCGTTGAAGGCTGTCGGTATTGGCGCTCAGAAGCTGCTGTAGTTGCTGATGCTCGGTGTCGCTGAGTATTCCATCTGACTCATAACGCTTAATCAAGCCGTTATATGGTCCTATCTCAGATGACCTAATGCCCGCTGCAGCAACATATTGAGCCTCAGCGTCATTGTTGTTGACTGCTTGCCCGGCCAAATCCATGTGATGCTCATAACTTGAATTTGCGGTAACCGCCCCAGCACCAAGCACCGCTCCACCGGTGATGAGAAATACCACGGAAGCTGCGCACAGCGCACAGAACACATGCCATTTAAAACGCATACTACGCCGAAGCTCAGCGTCTTTATCTGCTGCATGTTCAAGATCGTATGCCATGGCTGCACAATCGCCATACCGCTTCTCCGGATCCTTGTGCAAGGCCTTGGCAAGAACACGTTCCAGACCTGCAGATACTTCTGGAAGCATCTGCCTGATCGGCGGTAAATCGTACGGTTCCTCATCCAGTTTCTCACCAACGAGCAGCACATAGAGCAGCGCGCCGAGACTGTACACATCAGTTCTTGCACTGCATCTTCCGTGCTCATCGTATTGCTCTGGAGCAGCAAATCCTGGGGTACCCATCCTAGGTTCATAATCGCTGGGAAGCTCGCCATCCTCAGGTGGCATCTCACAAGCGATACCGAAATCGATCACACGAATAGCACCTTCGGGAGTAACCATGACATTGGACGGTTTCATGTCTCGATACACCATTGGCGGGGTGCGTTCATGCAGATAATCAAGCGTATCGCATAGCTGAATGCCCCAAGATATAACCGTACGCTCAGTCTGCTTTCCCTCCGATGCTATAGTTTGCGCTAAAGTTTGCCCTTCCACATAGTCCATCACAATAAAGAAGCTGCCATGCTCCTCAATCAAATCAACGATTCTCGGAATCGCGGGATGATCGAACGTCTTTATGAGATTCGCTTCGCCGACCAATCCATCAATGATGCGCCTATGCTCAGCATTATCTTTGATATGGCGAATTTCTTTGATCGCCCACTGCTTGCTAAGAGTAGTGTCCAATGCCAAATACACAGTTGACATACCGCCACAGCCAATTTCAGTCAAGATGCGGTATCGGCCTCCGACTATTCTTCCCCCTTCGCTCATAATGATTCCCGTCTCTCGCTCGCTTTACAGCAATACCCTCACGCCAACTCACGTGAGCGGTAAATTTCAACTGCCTGTCTTGTTTTTCATTACTCTACAGAATGGATGAAATTTGCAAATATTACATATAGGGCAATATGGTATAGATAAATATACATATTCGTGCAACTAACCAATTACTTGGTCAATCAAGATACATATATTTCAAAAAGCACATTAAAAAAGCTTAGAATAGTGACGCAAATCACAATTCACCAAAAGAAAGAAGAAGAAAACCCGTATATAACTGTATACGCGTTTCAACACCGGCCCCATTGCACATGTGTGGGCTGAATGGGATTCGAACCCACGACCTTCTGTTCCGGAGACAGACGCTCTATCCACTGAGCTACCAGCCCTCAACCTGAACCAGTGTACACACGTACTCGAACAATGCCACGCCGCACACCGAACCCATCACGCGCCAACCTCTCGTCCGGATTCGAACCCACCGGCTCTCCTAAGCAAACCGCACAGCCAACACTCAAAGACGCCGCACACCGCTACACTTAAAGCCATGATTCCCGAGATGAACGAATTTGAATTCGACCGTCGCTTCTACTGCAACGCCGTACCCAAGACGCTTTCCAGCGATGATTTCTCGGCGCTCATTGTGCAGAGTTACTACGTGCATAGCGACAACTACGCATTACGTGTGCGGTTGAGCAGCAAAACCACGCACATCACCATGAGCTCGACCGTCAATCCCATCGACGTTCTTGCCCAATATCAAGACAACTTCACCGAGGCTTCGCTCACCGTCAAAGGCCCGTCTGTAGGAGGCACACGCTACGAGGCAGAGCGTGACCTCGACCCCTTCATCGCCGCAGAACTTATCAAACGCGGTGGCGTGACGATGATTAAAAACCGTTTCAGCGCATGGATCGGTGAAGACGGCTGGGATATAGATGTATTTGGAGGCTGCAACGCGCCTCTGGTCATTGCGGAAGCCAAGCGCAGCAGCCCGGTGACCAATCTGATCATCCCCGACTTCTGCACCACCGAGATTACCGATCAAGCCCGATTCTCCAACGACGGCCTGGCAGAAAACCCGTTCAACCGTTGGCAAAGTGACTTTGAACAAGAACTGCGCGAGGCGGGCCCACACTTCGAGCAGATTTACGGTACCAATCGCACCGTTTGATGGGTTACGCAGCTGAGGCGCACACGCTCAGCTATCAACGTTCCAGCCATTGCCAAGCCGGGTACAACCTGTACACATCGCAATACCCGACCTGCAATCAGTAAACCCTGCAATCAGTACATCAAGCCAGCCAGACGGCGCCTTGCACTCTTCAATCGGTCATCGTCCGCTTCGGGAATGGTGAAATATTCCAGCAGACGCAGCCGAACCGGCTCGAGATCCCCACGATGCCCGTCAGCAAGAAAATCCAACAGCCGACTGAACGCATCACCGATCTGACCGCCAATCATATCGATGTCAGCCACCGCCAACTGCGCATCCACATCATCCGGTCGGTCTGCGGCGGCAGCACGTACCACCCGCACATCAGCATCTGCCGAACGGCCCAACAGCAACGCCTTGGAACGTTCACGCGCCGCCAACGCGTCATTGGGGTTGGCTTCCAGCACAGCTTCATAGGCCGCAGCGGCCCCGGCATAATCACCTTGCGCAGCCAAATCATGAGCCTGCCGGTGTTCCTGCGGCACTTGCGCTTCCTCAGAGTGCTCTGCTGCGGCACCCTCCTGAGGATCCCCCGAATAAGGGGCACGACCCGCCACACCTGATTGCTGGGCAATCTGCACTATCTGCGGCAACAGTTCATCAGCCACTCGTTGCAGTTCCTCATCACCAAGCAACCCCTGAGCAATAGGCATGGGGCGGCCCGCGATAAGCGCAAACAAAGCCGGAGCACCCTGAACCTGCAGCATTTGTGCCACCGTTGGGTTCTGCGCGATATCAACGCGAGCCAACTGCATCTGTCCGTCCAATGCATTGACAGCATCACCCAAAATCCGAGCCATGGAAATCAGTCTGTCGTCATTGTCCACCCACAGCAGCAACAGCACAGGGTACGTGGCAGAAGTCTGCAGCACAGCTTGGAACGTCGACTCATTGACGTCGATAACGTAGCCACCTGCCGCAGGGGCACCACCTGATTGCCCTGGGTCAGCTTGCACCTGATGCTTCAGCGCGCTTAAATCAACCGCGCCTGCAAGGGAAACTCCCGGACGTGCCTGCTCTCCTGCCATGGTGCCTCTTTCCTGCGCCTACCGGCGCTGGTGCTCGTACAACCTCAATTGAATATCACTTGTTTTATCAAAGCGCTGAGACCTGGATGGGCTGACGCTCAGCTCCCACGGCCGTCACCTTCTGCCCGGAATGAGCCGCAGGAATATACAACGCCACTACATTGACGTAGGAGACCTGCATTTTGCTCGTGGCCTTGCCGTTGCCGAACAACGCACGCTCTTCGTCCGAGGCAGGCTGCGATTCACGTCCTTCACCGGCCGTACGAGTCCACCTGGAATCAATGCGCGCCACTACCAAGTCACCCCCGTCGGCGGAGCGCATGACGGCCATCTGATCTGCGGCCGGCGTGAAGGTTTGCGACTGTGTGCCGTTGTTTCGCGCCATGCCGTCCTGCACCGTCTGTGACAGTTTCGAGAGTTCGGACCGGAAGTGATCATCGGCAAACTGGCCGGCATATTTGCTTTGCCCACCGTTGGCGAGCACATCGGCATATTGTGCCACGGCATCTTCAGGAGTCATGATGAGTCCCGAATCCTTCGGATTGCCCATCTGCGAACCGATTGAGGGGATAGCGAACTTTGGCAGCGTCACCCCGGGGAACAACCTCGCCACACCCCACAGCTTGTAGTTGCTGTGTGCGTCCGACTGTTCCATAACCATGAGCCTTTTGGACTGCTGGTCGTGCGTGGTGGTCGTAATCGAGAAGACGGCACGTGGCCACCCTGCGGTGGTGGGAATTACCGTCTGCGAGATATCTCGCGGAATGGTGGCCTTTGCATCGAGCGTGCCTGTAGCTTGGGCGATCTGCAATTCACTTTTGCGCACGTCAAGTGCCGGGCCGAACACCTTGGCATCGAGCCCATCCGCACTTTTGGCTTGATCAGCGCGGTCGAGCGCGTCGAGGATGCCGCCACGAATCTTCTTCTCCTGGGCTTCGGTCAGATCGGGCACTTGGTCTGTGCCTTGCGGTGCCTGCGCTTGAGGAACCTGACCCTCGCAACCTGATACACCGAACATAGCGGCTATGGCGAGCGCGGATGCCGCCAATCGTTGCGCCCATCGCTTCGTTGATACATTCATCACTTGCCCACCTTGTCACTGCTCTGAAGGCCACCATGAGACATATGACCGACTCCTGCCGGAGGCTTCGGCACTGCTGAGGGTGCTGGAGGTTGAGCCGGAGCGCTGGGGGGCTGCGGAACCTCATTCGACAACCTGGTGAGATACGTTTCAAGCTCACGCGGATCAATTACTGAGGTTTCTGCGGTTTCCTCGCCAAATACAGGCTTTGATCGAGGTCCATTGGCAGAGGCAAGACCTGCCAGACTGGCGGATCCTCCCACCGGCACTCCGCCTAGACCGCGGTCGATGAGCGCCGTACTTGCAGATGCTCCGGTATGTTTGGCTGCGACTCGAGCCACGATGTTGTTGGTGGTCGGATCGATAATGCTGGGACCGGCTTGTTCTGCGGCCGCTGCCGCGCGCTGAGCTTCGGCTTCCTGTGCTTGCTCGCGTGCTGCGGAGGTGTGACGCCCCGGACCTGAAGAACTACGGATGTTTCGAGCCAGACCTTGAATGCTTCCGGTGAGCGCTTCGGCCACACTGACCTCTTCGGCTGCACGAATCTGTTTCTGCCTCTTCCTTCTCTGGAAGTGTTCCTTCACCTGCTTGGCGTCAAGAGACAGCACGGAAGCACATAATAGAGCCACTAATGCCAAAACCGCTGCAGCGATGTAGAACGGACCGGTGTTGTTGGAGAGCTTGGTTCTGTCCCAACGCATGCGCACCTGTGCAGAGGACGAGTCCGATCCCAAATCGACTACCGCCACCTGACCGTCGTCGGCACCACCGTTCAGTTTCACATTCCGCGCCCCGCAAACAACACTCGACCACATATCTGATTGTTTGAACGGTACAGCACTGCCACCGAGCGGTTGCCCGTCAGCTTTCGCCGATGCGGTGGAAAGCGTGGACCAATCGCTTAAACCTGTGATACGCGTATATTTCGCCCCTGAGAGCCAGCCGTTCACATCCTTTGCAGTTCCGATGGCCACGCACATATCTGTGCCGGTTTGAGCTTCCGCGCCTTTGCCGTGCTTGCCGTTTGCTTCACTCCGGCCCACAGAAATCATGGTGTTTCTGCCTGGCAGATTCAACACGCCAGCATCGGTAACTATGTAGCGGCTGCCGGACACATCGGCGCTTGCATCAACCTGATCACTCGGCTTCCAGACTGTGTCGTTGAGCAGTCCCAGCACTAGAAAAGCCAGCGCGAGCAGCCCGAAAATAGGCGTGACCACGCCTCGCATGATCCTCGCCTTTTTCGTCGTTCTGACGTTTTTCCGCCGTGCTCTGCTTGTTGTAGAAGTCATAACAGCGTCCATTCTACAGCGTCAGCCTGATAGCAGCACATATATAAGCGCCATTACGCGTTAG
This sequence comes from Bifidobacterium sp. ESL1133, assembly GCF_058107325.1. Taxonomy (NCBI): domain Bacteria; kingdom Bacillati; phylum Actinomycetota; class Actinomycetes; order Bifidobacteriales; family Bifidobacteriaceae; genus Bifidobacterium; species Bifidobacterium sp. ESL1133. The sequence continues at coordinate 85,901 of NZ_JBYLUI010000003.1, forward strand.
CCGAGTCTCCCAGCTATGGAAATCATGGACAGCCGCTAAGGTAGGAAACATGAATAATATGAACAAGTTCCATCGCATTGTTGGTAGTGCGATGGCTGCCGTTTGCGCTTTGAGCCTAGCAGTCGGGCTGGCGGGATGCGGCAGCGATACGGCAGCCGACCAGAAGAAAAAAGACGACACCTCACAGACCAGCAAGGCTTCAAAAGACGACATGGTGCAGATGGCCGGAGTGAGTGCCACCGGTGAGCCCGGGCAGAAACCCCAAGTTTCCTTCCACACTCCAATGAAGGTAGTCAACCATTCCTATGCCGTGATTCAGAAGGGCAATGGGGCTGCGCTTAAAGACGGCGAACGCTTGTGCGTGCAGGATGTCTCCTTGAACGCCAAGGACGGTTCGGAGCTGATGAGCTCGTGGGAGAAGAACACTCCTGACTGCTCGCTTGTCTTGAGTTCGAAAAGCATGAACGCCACCTACTACAATGTGCTCAAAGATCAGAAGATCAACTCCACCGTTGCGTTCGGTGTGAACGACAATAATTCTGCTGGCACGTCCTATATCATGGCGCTCACCATCGTCTCCTCATCGCCGAACCGCGCGCAGGGCAAGAAAGTCGACAATATCCCGGAGAAGCTGCCCAAGGTCTCACTTGACAGCAACGGCAAGCCCTCCATTGATCTGAACGATTTCCACTCTGACGGCAATCTCATCGCGCAGCCGCTCATCAAGGGCGACGGCAAAGTGGTTGAGGCTCAGGACACCATCGACGCCCACTACACCGGTTGGATACGCGACAAGAACGGCAAACCCAAGCAGTTCGACTCCTCCTGGGACCGCGGAGAATCGTCAAGTTTCTCGCTGCAACAGGTTGTCTCGGGCTGGACCAAAGGTTTGACCGGGCAGACGGTCGGATCTCAAGTGCTGCTGATCGTTCCGCCGGACGAAGGCTACGGCAGCACGGAGCAGAAGGGCATTCCCGCCAACTCGACACTGTACTTCGTGGTTGACATTCTCAACGACCAAGGTGTGGTGCAGTCACAGCAATAAGCGACACTGACATCGAGAAGGGGTTGTGCAACGTATAGTGACGTTGCACAACCCCTTTTAGTTTCGGTATCCCAGACCACTCCATCGATTGCCACAGCGTTGACCCGCTTTGCAGCCTTCACACGGCTGAGGTCGGAATAGGTATACAAAACAAGCGCGATCAGAACAGGCGCAAGCTGTCGTCCTCTGTTCCCTTCATATCGTCGTAGTCCAAAATCAAGCATTCGAATCCGCGGGATTCCGCCAATACTTTGGCTTGCGGCGTGATGGTCTGCGCTGCAAATATGCCTCGCACCGGAGCAATGAGCGGATCTTCATTAAGCAACGCACAATATCTGGTCAGCTGCTCCACACCGTCGATGCCTCCATGCCGTTTAATCTCAATGGCGACATGACCGCCGTTAGCGTCTTTGGCCATGATATCAACGGGCCCAACGGGAGTAGGGTATTCACGTCTCACCAACGTGGCGCCCTTGCCGATGCGTTCAATTTGCTCAGCGAGGTAGCGCTGCAAATGGTCTTCCACACCGTCTTTGACAAGCCCGGGATCTTTCCCTAAATCATAGGTGTGATCAGAATAGACATGGCTTACCGTCACTTCGAGTATGTCGTTGGACTTTTGCGCCGCAACTCGGAATATCTTTCCGCTGCTCTCCTGCACCACGGTTTTGGCCCCAGACATGCGCGAGTTGCCGAACAGCGCAGCCTCATCGACCAGTAAATCGGTACCGTCGTCCTCGAATAGCGCGACTTCTTCAAGTTCTCCGCTGCTTGCATGTTCAGCAGCGTTCATCGCTGTTTCCTGCGGCTCCGCAACATCTTGCGGGTCTGCAACTGCCTCATTGTCCACTTCGCAAACGCCGCCGTCTTCACCTTCGACGTTCCTCTGCTCGTCACTCTGCTCTTCGACAGCGATTTCCTTGATAGTGCAGGGCGCTGCCATCCAGTTCAGCGGCTTGTATGAGCCCAATTCTGAGAAAATCAGAAAGCTGTTATCTGCCTTGATCAACAACACACGCTTCGCCTCTGGAAGGTAAGCGTTAAGCCTTCCGGAATATTCAGCACTGCAGTCAGCAACAATTATTCGCACCCCTCCACTCTACCCGAAACCCGAAACCTTGATGTGATACAGCCCACGCACCTCGAAAACCAAACGAGGGCACCCGCCATCTGTGCGGATGCCCTCGTGCCTCACTGTGAAGCTAGGTAGAGAGTGGTTCATCGACTCACGATTACTGCGCGGAATCGCGAACCTCACCCTCTTCCACGGCTACGGTAAGCAGGTTAGAGTCAAAGGAAATGAATCCATCGGTCACCGAGAAGGTGTGGCGCCGGCCTTCGGTATCAAGCGCGGAAACAATGCCACCGGTGATGACAGTGAGCACCGGCTCATGCCCGGGCAAAATACCCATGCCACCTTCAGAAGCGGGGATAGTGACCGAGGTCGCCTCTCCGCTCCACAGCGGACGATCCGCGGCCACGATGTTCACCTTCATGGAAGACCCAGTCATCACTCACCGTATTCCTTCTGCATATCGTGCCACTTGTGCTCGAGGTCATCGATGCCTCCGATGCCGGAGAACGCCTGCTCCGGAACCTCGTCGTACTTGCCGTTGCAAATACGGCTGAAGGCCTCGATGGTCTCTTCAGCAGGTACGTAAGACCCTTCGCGACCGGTGAACTTCTGCGCAACGTAGAAGTTCTGACCGAGGAACTGCTCGATCTTGCGGGCGCGATTCACGGTGGTCTTGTCTTCCTCGCCGAGCTCGTCAATGCCAATCAGGGCGATGATGTCCTGCAGCTCCTTGTTGCGCTGCAGAATCGCCTTGACCTGGTTGGCGGTGTCGTAGTGCGCCTGACCCACGTAGCGCGGATCGAGGATGCGCGAGGTCGAAGCCAGCGGATCCACGGCCGGGTAGATGCCCTTTGAAGCGATGTCACGAGAAAGCTCCGTGGTGGCGTCCAAATGGGCGAACGTCGTGGCCGGGGCCGGATCGGTGTAATCGTCGGCGGGCACGTAGATGGCCTGCAGCGAGGTGATCGAGTGGCCGCGCGTCGAGGTGATGCGCTCCTGGAGGGAGCCCATCTCGTCCGCCAGGTTCGGCTGGTAGCCCACGGCGGAGGGCATACGCCCAAGCAACGTGGACACCTCGGAACCGGCCTGCGTGAAGCGGAAGATGTTGTCGATGAAGAGAAGCACGTCCTGGTTCTGCACGTCGCGGAAGTACTCGGCCATCGTCAACGCCGTCAGCGGCACGCGAAGACGGGTCCCCGGCGGTTCGTCCATCTGGCCGAAGACCAACGCGGTCTTCTCCAAGACGCCAGCCTCAGCCATCTCCCCGATCAGGTCGTTGCCCTCACGGGTACGCTCGCCCACGCCGGCGAACACGGAAACGCCGCCGTGGTTCTGCGCCACACGCTGGATCATCTCCTGGATGAGCACGGTCTTGCCCACGCCTGCACCACCGAAGAGGCCAATCTTACCGCCCTCGACGTACGGTGTGAGCAGATCGATGACCTTGATGCCAGTTTCGAACATCTGCGTGCGGCTCTCAAGTTGCTCGAACGCCGGGGGATTGCGGTGAATGGACCACCGTTCCTTGATGTCGATATGTTCGTCCGGCGTGGCATTGAGGATATTGCCCGTGGCGTCGAAGACATGCCCCTTGGTCACGTCGCCGACAGGCACCTCAATGGGACCGCCAGTGTCTCGCACCGTGGCACCACGCACCAGGCCGTCGGTTGGCTTCAGCGCAACCGTTCGCACTGTGGAGTCGCCGAGGTGCTGCTCAACCTCAAGGGTAATCTCCTTAAGCGTCTCGCCTTCCTCATCGCCCACATTGCTGATGGCAACCTTGAGAGCATTGTAGATGTCAGGCATGTGGCCTGCCGGAAACTCGACGTCGATCACCGAGCCCTGAACGCGTGTCACGCGCCCGGCGCTGGGGTCGTTCGTCGGCTTTTCGGCAGCCGCCGTAGACTGGGTCTCAGCCATATGCGTCCCTACTCTTCCTTCTTGTTCAGCGCATCCGCGCTGCTGATTATCTCAGTAAGTTCCTGGGTGATCGAAGCCTGACGCGAAGCATTGAGTTTGCGCGTAAGCTCGTCGATCAGATTGTTGGCGTTGTCGGTGGCAGTGTGCATGGCGTTCTGCCTGCTGGCGGTCTCCGAAGCGGCCGCGGTGAGCAGACATTCGTGAATACGCGACTGCACGTATTTCGGCAGAATCGCATCGAGCACCTTCTCGAAGCTTGGCTCGAACAGGTACAGTGGCGGTGTCTGCGGCTCTGGCACCGCGGCATCGGTATCCCCACTGGCACCCTGCGTTGCAGCACTGTCTCCGGTTTCAGCAGAATCCACTACCTGCACCGGCAACATACGCAATACACGCACCTTCTGTACCACCATGTTCACGAACTCGGTGAACACGATATACAGCTCGGAAACACCTCCGGCAGAAGCCGGCTGCATATAGCGCTGCAGCAACTCGTCGGCAATCTCACGCGCTACTTCCACGCCAGGATGGTCACTGCTGCCCTCCCAGGTATGAGCAATCACGCGGTTGCGATACTTGTAGTACGAGATGCCACGGCGACCATACACATACAGCTCGGGCTGCTTGCCTTCACCGTCGAGGCGCGAGAGCAGCGATTCCGTCTCGCGAATAATCGAAGACGTGTATGCGCCGGCCATGCCTCGATCCGCCGTCAGCGCGAGCACGGCCACCCGGGGGTTGCTTTTGCGCTCGGTGACGATCGGATGGTCGATATCGGTGTGCACGGCCAGCGCCTGCACGGCGTCGAAGATCGCATCGCTGTACGGCTTCGCATTCAAAGCTACAGTGCGAGCCTTGGCGATGTGCGAAGACGCAATCATCTCCTGCGCGTTGAAGATTTTACCCAGCGACGCAGTGGAGTTGATCCTTGTTTTCAATGCGAGTTGAGACGCCATACGCTACCTGTCTCCCGCCTTGATTTGCTCCTGCTCGACCTGAGCCGGTGTGAAGTCGTCCTGTTCCTTCTTGGAGACAAGCGGCGTGCCGGCCTTCGTCACGTACGTACTACGGAAATCCTCAACGGCCTTCTCCAAAGCCGCTTCCGTCTCGCTGGTGAAATCTCCGGTATCGCGAATTGTGGAGAGAACGCTGGTGTTGTGGTCAACGTAGTCCAGCAGCCCCTTCTCAAACGGCAGCACATCCTCGATTTCCAAGTCGTCAAGCTTGCCGTGCGTACCGGTCCACACCGAAACCACTTCCTGCTCCATCGAATAGGGCGAGAACTGCTGCTGCTTGAGCAGCTCGGTCAGGCGGGCGCCACGGGTGAGCTGGGCCTTGGAAGCCGCGTCCAAATCGGAGGCGAACATGGCGAAGGACTGCAGCGAGCGGTACTGGGCCAGCGAAATCTTGAGCGTGCCGGAGACCTTCTTCAAGGCCTTCGTCTGCGCGGCGCCGCCCACACGGGACACGGAGATGCCCACGTCCACGGCGGGGCGCTGGTTGGCGTTGAACAGGTCGGACTGCAGGAAGATCTGGCCGTCGGTAATCGAGATGACGTTCGTGGGGATGTAAGCCGAGACGTCGTTCGCCTTGGTCTCCACGATCGGCAGGCCGGTCATCGAGCCGCCGCCGAGCTCGTCCGAGAGCTTCGCGCAACGTTCCAGCAGGCGGGAGTGCAGATAGAACACGTCGCCCGGGTAGGCCTCGCGCCCCGGCGGGCGACGCAGCAGCAGGGAAATCGAACGATAGGCCTCAGCCTGCTTGGAGAGGTCGTCGAAGACGATGAGCACATGCTTGCCGTGATACATCCAGTGCTGACCGATGGCCGAGCCGGTGTAGGGGGCGATGTACTTGAAACCTGCGGAATCGGAAGCGGGGCTGGCCACGATGGTGGTGTACTCCATGGCGCCGGCCTCTTCCAGGCTCTGGCGCACGGAGGCGATGGTGGAACCCTTCTGGCCGATGGCCACATAGATGCAGCGCACCTGCTTCTTGGGGTCACCACTCTCCCAGTTTGCCTTCTGGTTGATGATGGTATCGATGGCGATGGCCGTCTTGCCTGTCTGACGGTCTCCGATGATGAGCTGGCGCTGGCCGCGACCGATCGGGGTCATGGCGTCGATGGCCTTGAGACCTGTGGAAAGCGGTTCGTCCACCGGATGGCGGTGCATCACGTCAGGTGCCTGCGCCTCCATGATTCGGCGGCCTTCGCTCTTAATCTCGCCCAAACCATCAATAGGTTTTCCTAGCGGATCGACCGTACGGCCAAGGAATCCGTCACCTACTGGTACGGACAGCACCTCACCGGTACGGCGCACCTCTTGGCCTTCCTCGATGCCTGCAAAGTCACCGAGTACAATGACGCCAATCTCACGTGGATCAAGGTTGAACGCCAAGCCGAGCGTGCCGTCTTCGAACGTCAGCAGTTCGTTGGCCATGCAACCAGGCAGTCCCGTGACGTGCGCGATACCGTCGCCGGCCGTAGCAACATATCCCACCTCTTGGGCGGGAGTGTCGCTGGGCCGGTACGACTCGACGAAATCGTCGAGCGCCTCGCGCACCTTGGCGGGATCAATGGTAAGTTCTGCCATTGCATCACTCCTTATTCATTAATTGTTCTGGCTTATGCCAGTAAGTCTCGCTTTGTCTCGTTCACACTTGAGCTTTGACGCTGCGTTTGAGCGCATCAAGCTGAGCCACCACGGTGTTGTCCCACACCTCGTCGCCCACCTGCACCCGCATACCGCCAAGCACCGATGGATCGACGACTGAGTGCACATGCACCTGCCGTCCAAGCTTTGCCGAGTAAACCTCGACAAGTCTCACCATCTGATCGTGAGTCAGCGCTGTGGCCGTGGTAACCGTCACCATCGACTCTCCCATATGACGGGAGAACTTGGCAATCAGCCATTCCACGGTTCCCAAGAATCGACGGCGCCGCGGGTTGAAGGCGATATGCTCAATCAAGTGCATCGTCACCGTATCAAGTCCACTGTCGTCGAACACGCTGTGCAAAAGGTCAACGCGTGCCTGTGCAGGAGCAGATTCGTCGCCGAGTTTGCTGCGCAGTATCGGCATGTCAGTCAGCACCGATTGAATCTGTGCCAACTCGACCGAAACTTGCAACGTGCTGTCTGCAGCATCCGCGGCATACATCATCGCATCCACCGCGAAATCCTCCACGGCATTGGCGATGTCGGAGACACGGCTCCACTTGTGTGCCACCAAATCAGTGAGAATCTCAAGCGTCAGAGGGTGGACGGCATCACCGACAATCCTCTGAATCAACGTCACTTTGTCGGCAGTGTTCCGCGAAGGATCAGTGAGCGAACGCTCAACCTGAGCATTGCCGTCAAGCAGGTCAGTGAGCTCAAACAGCTCCTCGCCGATGCGCCCGGCTTCGCGACCTGAATCACGAAGTTTGGGAGCCAGTGAGTCTCTAGACTCACGATCCGCACTCAACGATGCTTCTCCTCGCATGTTCACCCCTTCCACAAATCATCTTGTTGCCTTTGGCTGCACCGACAAGCACAGCCATTTTCCGCGTCACTGACGCTGCTTCTCGTCTTCACCGCCCAATTGTCCAATCATCTGATCGAGCATCTGGGACTGTGCAGCGGAGTCTTGCAGCTTCTCACCCAAGATCTTGCCAGCCAACGCCGTAGCCAATTCGCCGACGTCACCTTTGAGACTCACCAACGCCTGCTGCTGCTGGGAGGCGATGGAACGCTCCGCATTGGCAGTAATCTGCGCAGCCTCGGCATCAGCCTTGGTATGCGCGTCGGAGATGATGTGAGATGCCTCGTCACGGGCTTCGTCTTTGATCTTCGATGCTTCCACGCGAGCGGAATTGAGCTGATCTTCGTACTTCTTCTTCGCTTTGTCCGCATCCGCCTTGGCCGCTTCAGCCTTGGAGATGTTGCCTTCGATCTTCTCGGCGCGTGCGTCGAAGATGGCGTTGAACTTGGGCATGAAGAACTTGTAGAAGAACAGTGCGACGATAACGAGAATGATCAGGGACCACACAATGTCGTACACCTTGGGAATGAACAGGTCAATGCCGCCCTCTGCAAGTGTCATCATGAAGCCCTCCTTTCAGTTTCGTGTTTCAAGTACCGTCGTCCAGGCTCAGTGAGCCATGATGAAGGCGACGAAACCGATCAACGCCAACACCTCGACCAGAGCCAAGCCGATGAACATGATGGTCTGAATCTTGCCGCTCATCTCAGGCTGGCGGGCCGTGGATTCCATGGCCTTGCCGAACAGGATGCCCAGACCGATGCCGGGGCCGAGAGTTGCCAGACCGTAGCCGATGACGCTCAGGTTGCCAGCGACCTCCGCGAGAGTGATGATACCCATTTGTTTTCCTTTCTAACGTGGAGAATTCACATTAAAATCTTGATTATGCCGTACGTACGGCAGCGAACTACTCTTCCGGGTAGCTCAGGTTGATGTAGACCGTGGCCAGGATGGAGAAGACATACGCCTGCAAGAATGCGACGAACACTTCGAAGCAAGTAAGTGCGAACCCACCGACGAACCAGAGGGCGCCCACAGGCAAGCCCACCAGCTTGTTCGACAGGTCGAAAATCTCGTACTGCGCATATGCCAGGCAAGTCGCCACCATCAGATGCCCCGAAATCATGTTGGCGAAGAGTCGAATCGTCAACGAAGCCGGACGAATGATGAGCAGCTCCAGAATCTGGATGGGCGCATAGAGAAGATAGATAGGCCACGGAACACCGGGAGTAAAGACCTCTTCGCGTATGAAGCGGAAGAAGCCGCGTTCGCGGAAGGCAGCCACCCAATATTGCACCAACACCCACACAGCGAACAGCAGAGGCATGGCAATCGTCGCCGTGGCGGCCATGTTCATGCCCGGAATCACACCGCACAGGTTGAAGACGAAAATCGTGAAAAACAGTGTGGCAATCATGGGCACGTAGCGCTTGCCGCGCAACTCCCCCATGGTCTCGTAGACTACACTGTTCTGCACGAATTCGATGCCTGACTCAATGAGTCCTTGCCATCGACCAGGGATAAGCTTTGCACGGGACGCGGTAAGACCCAAAATAAGCAGCAACAACGCCGTGGCAATAACGCGGATGAGCACAATACGGTTCATGGCAAACGGAGTGCCTTGGAACAGGATCTCCGGAGGCAGGAAGTCCTCTACAGACGGCAGTTCAGGCCCCGAACCGGCAGCTAAAACCATACCTTTGCCAACCATTCCCACCATGGTTACCTCCTATAGTTCCCCTTGCTGTCCCAAGTCTATGCCTGACGCTGGAAATGGCAGTGAGCAATCTCACTGGCTATTCAGCAAATGGTAAAAGAACGAGTGACGACGGTTCGAAACCGGGTACACGCTCTTCGACTTCGAACAGACGGTTAGTGATTCTACGCCACTCCTCGCTCATTTGTAAGTTTTGCTCATTTTCGTTGGAAAATCAAGGATTTTCGGGCGTTTCACGGCCTGATCCAGAAGCAAATTGTCTCTTGCAGCATTCATATATTGCGACATTAAATACAATATTGTCGAAATATAAATTGTTTATAAGACCTCTCGACATGCATTCAACTTTGACTTAAGAATCACACGCCATCACACACCAAAAATATACTCACCAAGACAACCGTCTCAACGAAGTCCATAGCCTCGGGTTCGCAGAGTCGTAAACCCATCGGAACGAGCCTTCCCGGGAGCATGCCGCATGGCACGATCCGTCCCCAACCGCTTCTGCGAACGCAACTGCGGAACCTCATGCAAATCATACGGAGTGGTCTGATACACCCAGTTCAGCCAGTTGCGCCACAGCAGGTTTGCATGCGCACGCCACGAAAACAACGGCTCGGCAGACGGGTCATCATCAGGGAAATAGTTATACGGTAACGGCACATCATGCCTCCCCTGAGCCATGTCACGCTCATATTCCTCACGCAATGTGGCCTTACCGTATTCCCAGTGCCCGAGCACGAACACCTCCGAGAAATCACGCGCAGCAATCAGCCCAGGACCAGACTGAGGCCCCCACGTCAGCACCTGCAAATCACCGTTGGCAGCCACGTCCCCCTCATTGACCCCAGCAAGCCTTGAGTGAGGCTGCAACGAAATCTCATCAAAACCGTTCGTCAGGAAACAGTACTCATCCTGCAAAAACTGCGGGAACACCCCGAACAGTTTCTCATCCCTGAGTTCCTTCCGCACACCATACCCACGATATAGGCCCGCCATCGCCCCCCAGCACAGGTACATGGTGGAGAACACATGAGTCTGCGCCCAGTCGAGGATGGCAGTGAACTCATCCCAATAGTCCACCTGTTCGAACTCCAGATGCTCCACCGGGGCGCCGGTAACAATCAGGCCGTCATAGTAGTTGTTTTCGAACGCATCAAGATTCTCGTAAAACTTAAGCAGGTGATCGGCGCTAACATGGTGGGACTCATGGGTGGAGGTCTTCATGAAATCGACCTCCACCTGCAACGGCGACTTGGAGATGAGACGCAGCAGCTGCGTTTCAGTCTCCACTTTCTTCGGCATCAGATTAAGGATGACCAATTTCAGAGGACGAATACGCTGGCGTCGTGCATCAGGATTCTCCAGCGCAAAAATACGCTCCGAGTCGAGAATGGCTCTGGCAGGAAGACCGCTGGGAATGTTGATAGGCATGGCACCATTATGGCCTCGTAGAAGGACGGGTACAACATCACTCTGTTGACGCGTAAAACTTCACTCTCTTCAACTCGAGTCTGCAAGAGACGAATAACCGCAGCGATTTAGCGCACCACCTACATCCTGTAATGAAATACCACAGTGACGCACATGATGAAACACACGATGAAATACACGTGAAACGCCGAGAGCGAAACCAATTTGACTCATGGCACATTCCCCGTAATAATAGAGAGCGTTGCTTAGGCGACCGTCGCGGGGTGGAGCAGCTCGGTAGCTCGCTGGGCTCATAACCCAGAGGTCCATAGTTCAAATCTATGCCCCGCTACTAATAACCGCGGAATTCCAACGAATTCCGCGGTTTTATTTTAATGGCAGCCCGATGCAGAGGCTGTTGGACTAATCGGAGATCTGATCGAACGCAGCATACAGGGATTGGAACAAACCTGCGCTTTTCTCGGCAATGATGCGCCCTGCCTCGGTAAGCGAATAAACGGAACTACGCCCCTCTGACTTACTCTCAATCAATTTATCATCGGAAAGCATGGTAAGCGTGTAGGAGAGCATACGATCGCTGATACCGTCCACACGGCGGCGAAGCTGTGAGAACCGTGCATCACCTTCACACAGCGCCGCAAGCACAAGGATGCTCCAACGGCTCGTTACATCGTTAAGCAGTGCGCGTGCAGGGCACTTTGATGAAAACATATCGTAGCGCGCCGGCACAGGCTCATTCATCGCCACTCCTCCTTCTTCTTCCTAGGCCACAGCAAGTCTCAAGCGCAATAATACTCTGCACTCATCAACCGGCAACAGCAATTCGCTGGTTCACTATGAGCTAACACTAACATTTTTATAGTGGTAACATTTTGTTAGTCCACACTGGGCGGGCACAACTATGAACGAAACAGTGAGTCTTCAGCTACGTTGCCACGGCAACAGCAGCATGACCATCAGCAGTGCCACAGACAACATACCTCCATCTAGAAAAGGACATAACATGAGCAAGAACATCGCAGTCGTGGCAGCCAACGGCAAGGGAGGACAGTTCATCGTGACAGAGGCAGTGCGGCGCGGATTGGACGTGACGGCAGTGGTGCGCGGCGAAAATAAAACAGACGCGCCACATGCCATCATCAAGGATCTCTTTGACCTTACGCCAGACGATCTCGCTGGTTTCGATGCTGTGGTGGACGCGTTCGGCACTGCGCCAGCGAACGCCGACGAACACATCACATCACTTAAACACTTGGCAGATATCCTTTCCGGTACCGACACCCGACTGCTGGTTGTCGGCGGCGCGAGCAGCCTCTATACCAACAAAGAACACACCTCCCAGCTTTCCGACACTTTCCCATTCCCAGAGGAAATCAAAGCCGTTCCCTTGGCCAAGAGCGCAGCGCTCGAGCAACTTCGCCAACGCAGCGACGTGCATTGGACTTACATCAGCCCTGCAGTCGACTTTCAAGTGGATGGCGAGCGCCGCGACACATACACTCTGGGCGGAGAGGAATACACCACGGACGAGAATGGGGTCAGTGCTATTAGCTACGCCGACTACGCCATCGCCATAGTGGACGAGATTGAAGCCGATACAGAGCACACGCATGACCACCAGCGCATCTCCGTGCGCTGGTAATTTGTGCGGCAGTGGGACAGGAGGACGGAAGGACAGGCCACACTCATGACGTATAGGCACTTCAACCACAAAATGGCATGAGCCCAAGAGAGGCGTAGCCCGATTGAGAAAGAAATAAAAGGCCGGGGAGAAGACCTAAGTCTTACGGAACATCCGAACAGATGTCTCCCCGACTTTTCCCTTCCGTTCACTTTGCTACACGGCAGCCGGCTTGCTGCCGTCCAGTTGTGCGCGCTTGCTGCGGGTCACCACGATAACTGTGCCACCGGCAGCCGCAACAATCACCACCACAGCAAGAGACATGATGGCCACACCAGTAGCAGGCAGCGGATCAAGGCGACCGTTCCAGTCATCCGGATTGGCCTGCACCTGCGTTTCCCGGCACAACTGCTTGCCGTCGATAGTGACACGATCGGCTGACACCTCATTCACCCGGTCTGTTGAAGCAGCAGCATCGGAGGCAATGTTCTCCGCCGGCTTGACACCAACAGCAGGCTCACCCTCACTAGGCTTGACACCGGCAGGCTTAGTGTCAGCCAGCTTAGCGCCGTCAGGCTTGCTCTCGCCATCACCCTTGCCGGCATCAGGATTGCCGGTATCAGCATCACCGTCCTTGTCGAACGGGTGGGTATCGTCCACCCGGCATTCCAGCAGCGGGGTGCCGGTGACCTTGGCCCTGTCGGTGTGAGCGCCCTGCACGCCCTTGAGCGTACCGGTCACTTCCACCGAATCTCCGGGCTTGAGGACGAGAGTGTCCCAGTTGTCGGGGTATTTCAGGTCAACGACCTTGCCCTGACCGATCACGGTCTCGTCCTCCAGCTTCAGATCCTTGGCCTGATACCAGGCACCACGACCATCCTGCGGATCAACCTTCGAGGTGTTCGAAATAGTGAACACAATCTCCGTATCCCCGCGCATAGTCAACGCCTGATCAGGGGTGTCACGATCACCGTCGGGCCAGCCGGAAGGTCGATCCCACTTCTCGATATGCAACCCCGGCGTCAAATCAGGAGTACGCGTCCACACCACATTACTCGGCAACACCTTGTCGTTGTAATGCTCATCGAACCGGTTCTCATGACGGTCGGTAACCTTGAGACGCTTGACCTGGATGTAGGCACGCCAGCCGGCCTCATGCTTGGTGTCCGCAGAGATGAGAGCACGATACACGTCGGTCGCGTTCACCGTCACCAGGCCCTTGTCGTCCTGACTCACGGTGAACAGATCACCGGTCACCTTGAGCTTGGAGGAGTCGAACCCGGTACCGGCGATACGATCACCCTTCCCGGCGACCAGTTTGCCGTCCCTATACAGGTCGCGGGTGGCGTACACCGCCCACTGACCCGTGTACTCGTCCACACTCGGATCCAATTGGTCGGTGATGTTCCACCGGTCCACCTGCGGGTAGGCACGGTTAGGCGGCAGGATGCTGGAGTCGAGCTGGTAGAGGAACCTGCTGTCCTTCCACACGCTCTTCCCGTTCGCCGATTCGCCCCCGACGTTGATGACCACGTCCTTGCTGGGGTTGATGGGCTTGACCGGGTTGGACACCTGATTGGTCACATCCTTCCTGTTGTCGGTGATCTGGGTGGCCTGGTTCTTGATCACATGCCCGTCCGTGACCTTGATGACCTTGAACGGCAAGGTCACATCAAACGTGCGACCACACAGACTCTGATCAATATACGGCTGAGAAAGCGGGTCAAGCTTGCGTTCACCGTAGGCTTTCAGATCCGTGGGTTGCGGGTCACCCTTCACCGTTTCACCGGTCGCAGGAATGATGGTGTCCACGGTCTTGGCGAACACGTAAGCCACACCCTTGTTGATTTGGATGTTGAACTTGGACGTGACATCCTGGCCAGACGCTTTATCCTTAACCGTAATGGCCTTGGAATCCACGTTCAGGTAGTCCTGTTCGTAGTCATCGACCAGGCCAAGGCGTTGCATCCGATAGGCCATATCCTTCAGATCATGGGCATCCAGGGTCAAGTGGTATTCACCCTTGTCACCCAACAGGAAGGTCTTGCCGTCCACGCTCACGGTGGGTTTGCCCGTCTGGGTCACGTCCTTGGAAGGGGTGATCTGAGGAGGGGTGTTCTCCACCTGATTAGAAGGCACCACACCGTTGTTGACGGTAAGCCATGCCTGGTTATCAACCTTATGACTGGTCGGCGCATCATCCTGCACCCGAGCCTCAAACCTGATGGAAACCCGAGGGTGGCTGCCTTTCTTCCAGTTCGCCAACACCCACGGCTTGTTGAACGCAACCGTGAACGCATGAGCCGAATCATCCCACACACTCGTCCATTGGGAGCGGGGAATGATCTTCCCCGTGTTCAGGTCAGTGATCTCCAACGTCGGCTTATCAGGAGTCGTATACCGGTCATACGTGTCCATAACCTGCACCTTGGTGACCTCATACATGTCCGTGGCCGGGATCAACGGTTCGGCATTGACCTGGTATTCGAGCTTCTGACCGGGCAACACATGCTTGCCGTCCACGCTTTCCATATCCCCGCCCTGCGAGCTTTCGGCAAGCACGTCCTTATGGATCTGCGGCACCGTCACGCAAATACCAGGACGATTCGAATCCACACCGGCACTACCCGCCTGCTGGCCACCAAGGTTATCGACCGCCGGCCCGTTGCCGGGGTTCGAGCACGTGTCCAACTGGTCGCCGGGCTGCTTGCCATAATCGGCACGCAGTTTGGCCGGGTCGAAGTTGACCGTGAACGGGACGAGCATGCTGATCTGACGCGGCTTACCCATCAGCTTCAACCCGCTCGTGTACTCCGGCTTCGCCACCGCCTTCACCGTACTGCCCGAAACCGTGATCGTGAACTGGCTTGTCACGTCACGACCCTTCGCGTCAATGGCCTCCAGAGAGGATTGCTCGGCGGTGGTCACGGTAGCGTCGTAGATACGGATCTTGGAGGCGCCTTGGAAGTCAACGATACGCTCCGCGTTGCTCCAATCATCACGCAGACTGATCGACGGCACTCTGGCCAGCGTGGCCGGCACGGTCGCGTTCACCACGCTAGCCACACGGTCGCCCAGGCGGAAGCTATGCGCATCCGCACCGGTCTTGTTGGACTTGGTCGGATCGATCACCAGCTTATAGTCGTTCGAATCAGAGAGCGGGTCGCCGTTCTCCAACCCGACCCAACTCTTGTCAGGGTTGGGCGTCCACACGAACACGGGAGGCACGTTGGTCTGCACACGCTTGCTGTTCCACTGCTCGAACCCGGTGTTCGTCAGCTTCACGTTCTTACCGTTGGTGCGGGTGGCGTCCTTGAACCGACCGCCAATGTAAAGCTTGACGAGATGGTCGGCAGGCATATTCTCCGTACCCTTGAGCACCGAAGGCTTGGCAGTCGCCACGGTTGTGGTGCCGACCACTGTGATGGTGAACTCACTGGTACGGTCCTTGCCGTCGATCCACACCTTCGCCTTGGACGCGTCGGTGAAATCAACATACTTGGCGGCATCCGACCAGTCGTCGGTGATCTCATACTTGTTGAGATCCGTGGCAAGGTTCTTGGGCAAACGACCGTTCACGACCGCTCCTACCTCGTCGCCGGGGATGAACACGTGATTATCCTCGCCGACGTTGTTGGTACGGTTCGGATCAGCGGTGTTCAACGCACCGTTGGCGTCGAGCAGCCAAGCCTTGTCAGGCTTGGGACTACGCACGAACACCGGAGGCGTGTTGGTGGGCACCTTCTTGTTGTTCCACTGCTCGCTGCCGGTATTGGTCAGCTTCACTTCCTTACCATCAGTATCCGTAGCCACCTTGAACGTACCACCAACGTAAAGCTTGACCGGCTTATCGGCCGGCAGGTTCTCGGTACCTTTCAGCACCGAAGCGTTGGCAGTGGCGACCGTGGTGGTGCCGACCACCTTGATGGTGAACTCACCGGTGCGGTCTTGACCGTCGATGTATACCTTGGTCTTGGACGTGTCGGTGAAATCAACGTATTTCGCGGCGTCAGTCCAGTCGTCGATGATCTCATACTTGCTCAAATCAGTGGCAAGCCCCTTGGGCAGACGACCGTTCACGACCGCTCCCACACTGTCGCCGGGCACGAACGTACGCTGATCCTTACCAACATTATTGGTACGGTTCGGATCGGCGGTGTTCAGCGCACCGTTGGCGTCGAGCACCCAGACCTTGTCAGGGTTGGGAGAACGGATGAACACACTGGGGATATTGGTATCCACACCTTCGTTACCCCACTGCTCGTTACCGCTATTGGTCACCGAAGCACCTTGAGGCACATCAGTGAGCTTGACCTTACCGACAATGATGAGTTTCACCGGCTTGTCGGCAGGCAGATCCTTCGTACCATTCAACATGACAGCCTTGGCCTTGGCGATGGTCTTCGTGCCGGAAACCGTGACCGTGAAATCACTGGTGCGGTCCTTGCCGTCCACATACACCTTGGCCTTGGAAGCGTCTGAGAAGTCCACGTAGGATGCAGCATCGGACCAGTCATCGGTAATCGTGTAGGCTTCCAGATCACCGGTCAGACCGGCAGGAATACGACCGTTGACCACCGCACTGATCTTGTCTCCAGGCACGAACGTGCGATTGTCCTTACCGGCCTTGTTCGTACGCCCCTTATCAGACGCGACCAACGCACCATTCTCATCGACCGTCCACACCTTATCCGGCTTAGGGGTCACCTTCGGAATCTCCTTGTGATCGCCGGTCTGGCAATTCTGATTATCACCATTCCAGCAAGCCTTGGAATCATCCTTCAACACCTGGTCCTGCTTGGTGACTTTGGGATAAGCGGGTACATGCAAGGTCACCAGACGAGGCACCCAATCCTTGACATGAGCCTTGACGATGATCTTACCCGACTGACTACGGTCAATGGCAATGTCAGCACCGGTGGTGGCACCGGACTGGCCGTCCGTGACCTTGACCTTGGACAGGTCGTCATGGTCCGAGGCGCCAATCCATGCGTCCTGCAGGATCGTGTCATACAACCACACATGAGCCGAACCGGCAGTATGCGCCGACACACGCGCCACGTACGGCACGGTGTTGGCGACTACCGAAGCGCTGGAGGTTGGTGTCACGTCGTCTTTCTTCCACAGCGTTTTCGTGGGTTTCACCGGTTTCGTATCCCATGCCTCGGCAGGATCACTATCCGAGTAAGACACCGGGCCTGCCATGTGCCCTGATTGCGGCACGTCCAGACCGAACCCGAAATGACCGGCAGGCCATTCCGACCATCCGAAATCAGCTGGAGTGAAGTTAGGCCCTTGGGTGATCGAGTTGTTGCCCATCAGGAAGTTCTTCGACCGGCTCTCATGACCGCCGTTGGGGTACCCGTACCAGTGCAGGGTGCTGGTGGCCCAAATGTTCTCACCGATCGTGGAACCGTTGTTCGATGCCACGACCTGATCATGCACCGCACCGGCACTACCCGTGTTAGCAAACCCGCCCTGCTGTTGGGTGTTCACGCTCAAGTTATAGTTGTTGACCGGCTGGTCATGCTTCAACACCACACACGACTGCGTCGTACGCGCAGACAAAGAATCCTTGGCAAGTTGAAGCACATATTTAAGATAGTTGTCTCGATCTGCTGCAGTAGCCTGAAGAGTGTTGGTCAGCCCGTCCCAACTATCTGTTAGAGCTGTTGTGAGTGCCCACTCTGGTGGCAAGCCTCGGTAGACGGTCTTGCCCTTGTAGCCGTCGCCGATGAAACTGCCGACGAGTACGATGCGATAATCTGAACGCACACCGCCGTAATTGCTGATGGCATCGTTGTATGCACGGTCGCATGCGCCGTCTTCATCCATGAACGCTTGGGTACCGCGGCCATCTTTCCCGAAGGTTCCAGCGCTCCAAGCGTCCCATTTACCCATCTCGGTATACGCGTTACCGTCACGGTTGGGCGTATCCCAAGCCCACCAACGATACTCATAACCAGAACCGTTGTCTCCGCCGATGACACCACCAATACCACCGGAGCCGCCGCCATCATCATCTTGTGCGCCGATTTCTGGCCGGTATGAGTTCAGCCGGGCTTCAAGGTCGGCGCCCGAGCCTTCAACCGTGCCGACACCACCGGCCATGCCCGCCAGTGTGCTCTGTTTCACGGCTTTCGTAGTTGTTTTCTCCGGTTGTGCCACGGCTGTCACTGCGCTGCCGGCGAGCATCGAAAACGCCACCACACCAGCAGTGATACTGGCGACCAGGCGTTGTGCGAAGCCGGAATGATTCCTGCCTACATCAGACATAGGAACCGTCCTTTCGTTCTTTTGAACACTCCCGTTTTCGGGAGATGCTCTACCCTATGCCGGCAAAGAACGAACGTTGGGCGGACAATGCACAAAAAATAAAAAGAGCCGAACACCATACAGATGTTCGACTCTTCAGAAGCAGGTTTTCGTAAACGATTATTGACAATTCATCATATTAGGACCACACGCATTCAGGTCAGGATTAGCATGTTCATTGAACCAAGCTTGTAAATAATCAGGCATTTGACCATTAGAACTACTGCCGCTCCCGCTGATGGTGCCTCCAACACCATTGCTACCGCCATTAGGTGATGTCGGCTTTGCCGGTGCGGGATTATTATTCTGTGCCGGAGCGCGATAGTTATTATTGACGGGAGCACGGCCTTGCGAACTATTACCCTTCGACGAACCACCATTACCACGTTGCAACTGACCAGACTGCCCACTAGCAGACGAGTTGGCTTGCGATGCAGCAGCCGCCTGCTCAGCCTGAACCCGTGCAGCCTCGTCAGCCTGCGCTTTGGCATCCTTGGAAGCGTTCACCGCATCGACCGCAGCCTGAACACCATTCGCATCCTTCCTGTCCAGCACGTCCTTCAACTGGACCCGCACGTTCTCGTCGGCCACCTGACCCGCGGACCCGTCATACACCTGCTGCCCATCAGACAACGTCTTCACATCACGCGAATCATGAACTTTCCTCACATCAGCACGCAGAACAGCCAGCGCCGCATCTGCATGAGCCGCCGAGCTCTTTGCCCTGGCTGCCGATGATTTCACATCACGATTCTTAGTTGCGTCACATGAGATCTCAGCCCCCAATGTTTCGACTTTCATATCTTTACGCAGTGTTTCCAACGTCTCACGGTCAGCTACATCTCCGTCCGCAACAGCCGAGGCAACCTTCGCTTCCCCATCACGATAGGTGCGATACGCGTTGTGACTCTGCTCAAACTGACTGACAGACTGTGAACAGTCAGCATTCGCTTTGGCAAGCTCCTGCCGCTGCCACACCAATATCCCTATAATGGTTGACACACTCACAATGACGACAACCAGAAGCCACCATTTCCAATGGTTTGTTAGTTTGCAAGTACCCGATTGAGAATCGTCAGGATTTTGATTCTCTTGCTTATTTGAAATGTGTGAAGACTCTTGCATGGCTGTACTCTTTCCTGAGCTCGCTATGTTGATGCGTATTGACGTTGCTACGTATTGTTAATTAATCAGAGACACTTTTGGCACGACATACTTCTCCACCGCACCAGCACCTAGCTGTCCCTTTCTCTATGATTCAGGTTGGGCTTGACACCGCTACGTCTCTGTTGCCGTTTCCGGCTCTCCAACTCACGCGCATAGTCTCGCGCATCGGGATGCGTTGTCAACCATACAAGAAGGCTACGGTATCGCGTTCTCTCAGTCCCTTGGACTAGATTCACACCATCCTGCACTGCTAATCTGGCTATTCGTTTCCGCATCGTCCACCCCAACCCACCAGCGATACCGCAACGCTCATGTGCAACGATCGCTCGAGCCAAACACTCGTTGTTCAGGGGGCAAGCAGCGCAAACAACCGCACCAGCACGACGCATAGTTCGTTGATCTGCCGTAATAACGCTTGCTTCCCCAAGCCCCCACATGTGGTCACTCCATGGCGCAGGAAACGCTCGGCATAGCGGCACAGGCTTACATGATTCTTCTCGTGCAGATACGCGACGAAATCCCATATTGTTCATGCTGCCAGCCTTTCCGACCACTCTGACAGACTTTTACGATTTGCCTCAATACACTGGCAAACGCATGTATCGCGGAACTTCATAACCACCCCTTATGATTAAGGGGACGAGCCACTTATAGCTCGTCCACATGTCAACGCTGACGGGGTGGGAGCCTGCAAAACAACTACCCCGCCGGCATCTTGTGGGTCTTTACCAGCACCCAAATCTCAGCGCCGCAAGCACGAACAAACGTATGTTCTACACTCTTGGACCATAGCAATACACAGGTGTGCATCGTCTCACCGCACCACCCCTATTCCTTGACAGACCTTGGCACAACTTGCGTGGGAGCATTCGCCCAATCTCCTCCGTCGCTTGGCGCCTGACTCACGTCACCCCCAGTACCGGGAGAAGAGGGTTCAGGAGCAGAAGGAGCAGGAGAGGTATCTCCAACGCCGCCGTCGGAAGGCGCCGCCGGAGCAGCGGGAACAGGATCACCAGAATCGGGGACTCCACTGTTTGCGGCCGGACCATTTGGAACGTTCACATTGCCAGAATCGTTCGATGCAGGCGTGCGCGGAGTTTGCCGAGACCCACGCGAGCGCCGGTTTGTTGACGAGTCAGAGGACGATGCACTGCTGCCTCCATTGTTGGTGGCGGTGCTGCTATTGGAGTTGTTATCGGCATCGGCTTGTTTGTTCATACTGTCGGCGACTGCATCAATGGCGTTCTGCAGGGCATCTGCAGTTTGTTGCAGTTCCTGTTCATCAGCGTCTTTGTCCGCCAGCAGTCCCTTGGCATTGTTGATTGCTTGTGCCAGCGAATCACGTGTGGCCTCATCTGCGACTTTTCCTTTGGAATCATCCAGCATCTTCACCGCTGCGTCATATTTTGCTTGAGCTGTTTCACGTACGGTGCCAGTTGCCAGCGCATTATGGGAAGCGGTGACTGCTTTTGCGGCCTTTACCGCTTTGCGCATGGCATCGGCTTTGGTGTCCATGGTTTTAGCAGTGCTCTCCAATACCTTGGCGGTGTCTCCAGCTGAGCAGGAAGGCACGTCGCCATGTTCCTCGACAGCGCGCACCGCTTTGTCTAGTGCGCTGACAGTTCCGGCATCTTTCACATCACTTATGGCGATACTTTTAGCCTTTTCCACACTGTCTGACGTGTATTGGCGAACAACCTGAGACAAATCGTTGGAGGATGACTGGCATTGCGACAAAGCATCACTCTGCTTCTTGCGAGATTGTATCCACAGCACTCCTGCGACAAGCGCGATGACAAGAACAATAACCACTGCAGTCACGATAATTTTCCGACGATTCCCGTTTGTTTTGCTGCTCTTAGCGCGGTTACTGTCTGCACTATATGGCTGCGTAACGTCGTCAAAACTGCTTCCGATGGCATCGGCGCTGACACCTGTGGTGGTAGCTGGTTTCTCGGATGCCGGAGCGGGCTCCTTTGAGAAAAGATCGGTGCTGTCTGCAACGAGTTGTGTTACGCTATCTTCGCCAAGGTGCGAATCCATAGGCTCGAATATCGTTTCCGGCTGTTCCGTTGGTGCATCGTCGTCAAACAGCGCACTGTTGATTGGCTCTGTCTGCAGACCAAAATCCATACTCGCGCCGGAGCGGGTGGTGCCATCAGAGCGAGTGAGACCATCAGGACGTACGGCATCTTCAAACAAACCGTCACCACTTGTATGGGCCGGAGAGGTTGCATCGTCCATATCGTCGAACCCGACACCGTCAAACGCCGCGTCATCAAATACCATTGTTCGATCACGGTCAGCAACGCTGCCATCAAACTCGGCATCGTCTGCAATCCCGTTGTCTCCTGTCACTTTTACATCCCCCATGACATCCCTTTTCGTCGGCCTGCAGGACAGCTATTTTCCCTGCACCATTCGTCGCACACTCATTATCTCATTGCCACTCGAATCTTTGCCCCATCATGTCTCCTATCGTGTCTGCCAATAATGACTGGATCTCATCTTCTCAAATACACACGCATGGCGAAATGATTCCCGGTCAATGTGGACGAATACTCACCCTCCTCGGCGTGTTGTGGATAACTCGTCCGTTTGCACGACACTTGTATGACACGTTCACACCAACTTGCATGACAATTTCTCTGTTTCATACTCTCCGCCGTCAAACGCGCTCCAGCAATCTGCCCAAATGCCATTGTCCGCCCAACTCGACTTGGGACTGCGCTAAACTTGGGCACAAGATACATTCACTTAAGTCATAGGAGAATAGACATGGCCGATACATTCAATGTCGTCGTTGAGATCCCTCGCGGTTCGAAGAACAAGTACGAGGTCGATCAGGAGAGCGGCCGCGTGTTCCTTGACCGTACCCTGTTCACCGCTATGGCATACCCTGACGATTACGGCTACATCGAGGGCACGCTGGGTCAGGACGGCGACCCGTTGGATGCACTCGTCATGCTGCCGAATTCCGTATTCCCCGGCTGCGTGGTGGAGTGCCGCGCCGTAGGCTTGTACCACATGGAGGACGAAGAGGGTGGCGACGACAAGGTGCTGTGCGTGCCGGCCGACGTCCGCTTCGACGATATCAAGGACATTGACGATGTCAGCTCCTTCCACAAGGATGAAATCAAGCATTTCTTCGAGCAGTACAAAGCTCTGGAACCAGGCAAGGAAGTCATGCCTGGAGATTTCTGGACCGGCGCCGACGAGGCTTGCAAAGAAATCGAATCTTCTCGCGAGCGTCTGGCCGCTTCGAAGAACTAACAACCTGCGTGGGCGCAGAAGACGCTCACACCGCACGGTTGCCTCGCGCGAAGCATGATGTGTCTCCAGCTGTTCTAAGACACGTCATTCAACCATTTAAGGGCAGGCCCACCAAACCAGGAGCCTGCCCCTGTGCGTTTCTTTTCTGCCCGATCGCCACAGCACTTCCATAGTTACTCACCTACATGCATGCGTACGGGGCACGATATGCCGCATTGCGCTTCACTGCAATATCCCGGCGCTATCGTTCACTGCTACATTGAGGACAGCCATGATTGTTACCATTCTGCTCATCGCCGTTTCCGTCTCCATGGACGCGTTCGCCGTCTCGATTGGAAAAGGTCTTGCAGTGAAACGCATCCTGCCACAAGATGCCGCTAAAAATGCGCTGTGGCTTGGTGGTTTCCAAGGTTTGTTCCCCGTTTTGGGATTCTTTCTCGCTTCAACGTTTGGTAAATACATCGAAACGGTGGATCACTGGATTATTTTTGCCTTGCTTGCCCTTATCGGCGGCAATATGATTCGTGAAGCACTCAGCGATGAGGAGGAGGAACAGACGGCGCAATTTGACTGGAAGCATATGCTTCCGCTTGCCATCGCCTGCAGTCTCGACGCGTTTGCCGTAGGTATCAGTCTCAACTTGATGAGCATCAATATCTGGTTCGCTGCGCTGAGCATAGGACTGGTCACCGGAGTGTTTTCTGTGGTCGGGCTATATGTGGGACGCGCTTTCGGCGCACGTTGGCAGAAGCCTGCGGAGGTTGCGGGCGGTGTTATTCTCATCGCAATCGGTTTGAAAATCCTGCTCGAGCATCTTGGCATCATTGCTTGGTAAGCATCATTGCACGGTGAGGGGCAACACACTCTTTTCAACCGTTTACATGCATGTGTCATAGCAGATAACACCGCTGGCACCCCACTCAGACCAGCAGCATCATCAACGCGCCCAAAAACACCACCAGTCCGCTGAACATCACCGGCAACAATGCGATGCCCACCATGGCACCAGCGCCACTGGGCTTCGCTCCGTTCCGCTCGACCGAGTCCCCAGCTGACTTGCCGTACGTACCGTTGCCACATGCACCGTTGCTGTACTCGCCACTTTCATGCGCGCCGACCGCCTCCTGAGGCACTCCCCAAGACAGCACAAGCCCCGACGCACCAGCATTGCGGTACCACCAGTACGGCAATGCCATCAGCACCAGTACCACCAACGCAACAAGCGCCAGCACTGCAAGATGCATCCCGCTGATTCCCATACCATCGCGCGCACGCAGTCCACGCAAGAGCACAGGAGTAAACAGCCATCCTGAAGCCGAAGCCATCGCTGCCCCACTCAGCAGACTCGAAGACAGCGAAGCAACCATATGCGACCGTTCACGCCGCACCATCTGCGACAGAAACCCGACCACGACCAGCAGGCACCACAGCGCAAACAGCCCTAGCGCCCAGTTATGCAATGCTTCCAACAGCGCTGCCGTGTCGACGTTGCCATGCTCGTTCACGCCGTCCACAGCGTTGGCTCCACGCATGGCACCGAGCAGATCCCGGTACCCCAAGAATGCGAGTTCCACCGCGCCGACCACACTGACAAGACGATCCAGCACCGGCGCACGAGTCGGCAAGACCCCAACAAACGCAACCAGCACAAGCACCACGATATTCATAGAAGCGCCGACTTGCGCCCCCGCCCCGCGCCACCACACAAGCACTGCCAGCAGTACCAATACCACCAGCGAGACCACATGCGTCAACACTATGGGGGCGATTGCACGAGCAGCAACCGGTTCCTGCCTGTTGTGCGGTGCACTGCTGCCACCATGTGCTGCCGGCGATGCGCCTTCTGCGTTCGAGTGTGCCATAAACCCTGCCTCTTGGTACAAGACTCCAGTGGACCGTGTCCACAACCTACGACTAGAATACAGACAACCGCGCCGAATCAGCACGGTTACCAACAAGCTGTCAGTAAGTTACGATGAGCAGGGGCACACCACCACATACGGCGGTGACACCGTTACTTATTACCAACTCTTATATCCGCAATGCGGTTCTTCCTCAGTTGAAGTACCGCGGTGCACGCGGAAGGGGGAGCGATGCTCGATATCACGCTGATGACGCTCACGGCCGATCCGGCCAGCGTTATTCCCTCATTGGCCTTACTCTCCTACCGTGTTCGAGTACTGCCCACCAATGCTGCAAGCATAGTGAAACTTCCTGAGCAGACCGTGCTGCTGCTTGACGCACGGGAAGATCTGGTTCTGGCAAAAACACTGTGTAACCTGATACGTACGTCCGGTTTGACCGTTCCTATTCTTCTCATTGTGACCGAAGGCGGATTCACAGCGGTCAACGCCCAGTGGGGTATCGCCGACATCATTGTTGATTCTGCGTCCCCGGCTGAAGTGGAGGGACGGCTCAGGCTTGTTGGCGAACGTGGCTCCAACCCATCGCAGTTCACAGACTCCCAGGGGGTTGCCGAAGTCGGTGACGGGTGCATCTATGCCGGGGACTTGGTGGTTGATGTGAAAGGATATACCACTACACTTAGGGGCGAGCCTATTGATTTGGCGTACAAGGAGTTTGAGCTGCTGAAGTACTTGGCGCAGCACCCGCATCATGTGTTCACACGCTCCCAGCTCCTGCAGGAAGTGTGGGGTTATGACTACTACGGCGGTACACGTACCGTCGACGTACACATACGACGGCTGCGAGCTAAACTGGGCGGAGAGTATGAGCATCTCATCGGTACGGTACGCAATGTGGGATACCGTTTCGACCCCACCGACGGTAGGTCAGAGACCGCGCAAGCCAACGATGCCGAGCACCCCGTCGCCGGTGACACCCCAACCATCGGCACTGCCGCCACCGACTCTGCTGTCTCCACTAACCCTGCTGAATCCACTAACTCTACCGATTCCACCGATTCCACCGACTCCACCGATGCCGATCCTGCGCTGAAAGCCGGCGCCTGATATGCCCGCGACCAAAGCAACCCGCACCGGCAGCGCTGCCGCATCCCGCACAACCCACAAAGCAGGTGGAGCTGCCGCACGTAAACCAGCAACACACCGATCGAAAGAAACCAAAAAAGCACGCATTGCCCGCATGCACGCACAGTACGAAATACTGCGTGAACTCATTCCCAATCCCAAATGCGCGCTGGACTTTTCCACTCCTTTCCAACTACTGGTGGCCACCGTTCTCAGTGCACAAACCACCGACGTACGGGTCAACAGCGTTACACCAGAACTCTTCGCACGCTTTGGCGAGCCTCGTTTACTGGCCGTGGCACCTGCACAGGTGGTGGAGGACATCATCCATCCTGTCGGCTTCTACCATATGAAAGCCGCGCATATCATCGACCTATCAGCCCAGCTCGTACGCCGCTTTGGCGGCAAAGTGCCGGCCAATATGGACGACTTGGTAACCCTGCCGGGAGTGGGACGCAAGACCGCGAATGTGGTGCTCGGCAACGCGTTCGGCGTTCCGGGATTCCCGGTAGACACTCATGTCACCCGGCTTACCGGCCGATTGCACTGGCGCACTGACTGGAACAAACCCCACCCAGACCCAGTACATATCGAACACGAAATCACCGCTTGCTTCGCTCCCGAAGAGTGGACCGACCTTTCTCACCGTCTCATTCTCTTCGGCCGCTCCACCTGCCACGCCCGCCGTCCCGACTGCGCGAATTGCCCACTGAACGATACCTGCCCTTCCGCCGGAATCAACTGATGGCCGCCACAGCAGCACAACTCAGCCCCATCAGCTAGACTGCTGCAGTATGGCACAACGAGAGAAACAGCACAAACGCGGCCCGGGCATCACCCGTGCCCTCGCGTTCCTCGTTATTGTCGCGCTCTTGGCAGCCGGTGTGTGGTTCGGCGTAAGTTGGTACGGGCGCAGCCACGTGCTTCCCGACTTCTTGTCGATCAAAACCGGCCCCACTGCCACGGTGGGTGTGCACGGACCGGCTCCCAAGTCCCTCGATATTCGTGTGGCCGGCAACACCGGGGACAACGCCGACGACAATAGCCTCAACAACTCCATGCTGCGTCAAGTTCTGGTCGGCAATGTGTATGAGACGCTTGTGGGACGCGACGAGCACAACAGGCCGGCTCCCGGCATTGCCAAAAGCTGGAAGATATCCAAAGACGGTTTGAAATATACGTTCACCCTGAACGAGAAGATGCGGTTCTCCAACGGAGACACCCTTGAATCATCCGATGTCATCAACTCGTTGCAGATCAAAACCGACGGCAGCGACCCGGCTGCGGAAACCGACGGCCTGGTCAATATGAAATCGGCCGAAAACCCTACCCCTTCGACCGTTGTCATTCATCTTTCCAAGCCGAACCCAAGGCTGCTGTACGCACTCTCCACCAGCTCCGGCATCGTCTACGATTCCTCGGCCAACATCGACTATGCCAAACAGGCATTGGGATCGGGGCCGTTCACCGTCTCCAGCTTCCATAAGGGCGATTCGATCGTACTGGAACGCAACCCTGTATATTGGGGTAAAAAAGCCGCATGCCAGCAAATCACCGTGCGATATTTCAACGATACAGGCGCTCTGAAAACCGCCCTGCATGACGACCAGATTCAACTGGCGGCACTGCGTCCCTACGACAATCCGGATGCCTTCCGCGACGACCAATCCCTCACTGTTTCCACAGGAGAAACCACCTCCAAAGTGGTATTGGCACTTAATTCAGGCCCCGACTCCATCTTCTCCGACGAGCGTGCCCGCAAAGCCGTGCGCTACGTCGTCGACAACGCGGCACTGGCCAAAAGTCGCCCGCAGGCCGCAACTGTGCTTGCAGGCCCGGTAAGCCCACTTGAACCGGGATATGAGGATCTGACGGGCCGTTACCCGCCAAACCTAGCCACCGGGCGCAATAACATCAACTATTTCTCCCCGTCGTACATCGGCACATCAAAGTTCATTTGCCCGCAAGAATACGCGGATTTAGGGCAGGCTGTGGCAAACCAACTCAACCAGACCCGCCTCAACGTGGCCATCGAGATCCTTGATGACAGCGCGTTCTACGCCCGTTTGCAAAGCGGCAACTATACCATGGCACTAACCACCATGAACCGCACCGGAGACGCCGGCAACTTCGCCAATTCGTTGTTCGGCTACCAGAACAGCGAGGCACAGCAGCTTTACAGCAAAGCCATCACGGCGAACGGTGACGAGGCCTACCAGAGCGATTTGCGCGCTTACGCCAGCGTGCTGTGCGACGATGCCGCCTCGGATTGGCTCTTCACCGAACACAGCACAATAGTGTCCACGCGCGGCACCACCGGCTTCCCTGTCGACATGACCGATCAGCACCTGCCGCTTTCCGGTCTGAAAGTGAGCTGACCCAAGCCCACACACCACATGCGCCATCACTCGTGCATGTCATTATTCATGCTTAAACTTGGCCTTTATGACTACTGAGGACAACAAGAGCATCCAGGCGAACCTCTCCGCGCTGCCCGACCGAGCCGGTGTGGACGGACTCGAGGACAAGTGGCGCGCCGACTGGGACGAGAACGGCACCTATGAGTTCCGCATTCCGCGCAACAGCGACGGCAAACCCGACCGAACCGCCGTCTATTCCATCGATACCCCGCCGCCCACCGTCTCCGGAAGCCTGCACGTGGGGCACGTCTTCTCATACACCCACACCGATGTGATCGCCCGCTACGAGCGTATGCGCGGCAAGCAGGTCTTCTACCCCATGGGCTGGGACGACAACGGCCTGCCCACCGAGCGGCGCGTGCAGAACTATTACGGCGTGCGCGTGGACACCTCGCTCAAGTACGATCCCGACTTCAAACCGCCCTTCGAGGGCACTGACGGCAAGAAAGTCAACGCCAAGGATCAGGTTCCCATCAGCCGTAAGAACTTCGTGGAATTGTGCGAGCGCCTGACCGCACAGGATGAGCAGCAATTCGAGGAGTTGTGGCGCTCCTTGGGTATGTCCGTGGACTGGAAGCAGACCTACCACACCATCGGCGAACATCCGCAACGCGTGGCTCAGAAGGCGTTCCTACGCAACTTGGCGCGCGGCGAGGCCTATCAGAAAGATGCACCCGGCCTGTGGGACGTGACGTTCCAGACCGCCGTTGCTCAAGCCGAGCTGGAAAGCCGCGAATACCCGGGCTTCTACCACAAGGTGGCATTCCGCTTCGAAGACGGCACACCGATTTACATTGAGACCACGCGCCCCGAGCTGCTCGCGGCGTGCACCTCGCTCATCGCCAACCCTGATGACGAACGATACCAGCAATACTTTGGACAGTACGTCTATTCGCCCCTGTTCAAGGTGAAGGTGCCGATTCTGGCGCACCCTGCGGCCGAGATGGACAAGGGTGCCGGCATTGCCATGTGCTGCACGTTCGGCGATGTAACCGATGTGCAGTGGTGGCGCGAGCTGAACCTTCCCACCCGCCCGATCATCCAACGCAACGGGCGCATCTCGATGAGCGTGCCGGAATGGATCGAGGACGAGGGCGGCCGCTCCATCTTCGAAGAGACAGCCGGCAAGACGACCTTCTCCGCGCGGCAGATCATCGTGGATCATCTGCGCGAATCGGGCGATCTGGACGGCGAGCCGACTCCCACCAAGCGTATGACGAACTTCTACGAGAAGGGTGACAAACCGCTCGAAATCGTCACGTCGCGCCAATGGTACCTGAAGAACGGCGGCACTGATATGAAACTGCGTGCCGAACTGTTGGAGCGCGGCAAAGAACTGGAGTTCCATCCCGATTTCATGCGCGTGCGCTACGAGAACTGGGTCAACGGTCTGAACACCGATTGGCTTATCTCCCGCCAGCGTTTCTTCGGCGTACCGTTCCCGCTGTGGTACAAGCTTGATGAGCATGGCGAAGCGGACTACGCCCACCCCATCACCCCGGCCGAGGACCGTCTGCCCATCGACCCGACGAACGATGTGCCGGAAGGCTACAGCGAGTCCCAGCGTGATGTGCCCGGTGGATTCACCGCCGAGCAGGACATCATGGACACGTGGGGCACCTCGTCGCTCACCCCGCAGATCGTAACCCACTGGGCCGAGCCGGACCAGGAGAGCAAGGATCTCTTCGAGGCCACCTTCCCCATGGATCTGCGCCCGCAGGGTCAGGACATCATTCGCACGTGGCTGTTCAGCACAGTGGATCGCGCGCATTTGGAGAACGATTGCCTGCCATGGAAGCACACGGCGCTTTCTGGGTGGATTCTTGACCCTGACCATAAGAAGATGTCGAAGTCCAAGGGCAATGTGGTGGTTCCCAAGGAGCCGGTAGACAAGTATGGTGCCGATGCGGTGCGCTATTGGGCCGCTTCCGCGCGACTGGGACTTGATGCCACCTACGACGAAGGCCAGATGAAGATCGGCCGGCGTTTGGCCATGAAGCTGCTCAACGCCGCCAAGTTCGCTTTGGCCATCGGCCGTGAGGACGACAACCATCATGTAGGCTCCCCTGCTGTTGCCTCGTGGAATCCAGCCGATGTGACCGAACCGCTCGACCGCGCGGTAATGGCGCGTTTGGCCGCTGTGGTGGATGAGGCCACGGCGTCCATGGAAGCCTATGAGCATTCCAAGGCGCTCGAAACCATCGAGACGTTCTTCTGGCAGTTCTGCGACGACTACATTGAACTGGTCAAGAACCGCGCCTACGGCACTGCCGATTCGACCGGTCGCACGCCAAGCGAAGCGGCAGTCAAGTCCGCTCGCACCGCGCTGGGTCTGGGCCTTGAGGCATTCACTCGTCTCTTTGCTCCCTATCTGCCGTTCGCAACGGAAGAGGTATGGCATTGGATGCACGCCGGCGAGGGTTCCGTGCACACTGCCAGCTGGCCGGATGCCGCGCCATACCAGGCCGCTGCAGGGGCCGCTCAGCCTGAGGTCCTCGTCTGGGCAGGCAAAGCGTTGACCGAGCTGCGCGGTTTGAAGTCTCAGGCCAAGGTTTCCATGAAAACGCCGATTCTTTCGGCCACGCTTTCTGTACCGGCTCCGGGACTGGCTGCCGTTCAAGCCACGCTGGATGACATCGCGGAAGCAGGGCGCGTTACCGGATCTCTCACGGTGGAGATCACAGGGGGTACCGGTGCCATCGAGAAGAATTCCGAGGGAGCCGGCGCCACTGCCACACCTGCTGCCCCGGGAATGAATTCCGGCACTGGAACTGCAGATGAGGAACATGTTGCCGTCACGCAGTTCGAGCTTGGCGAAGCTCCGGCAAAGAAGAAGTAAGGCTATTCACGCGTAGGTGAAGGTGTTTGGGTCGTGGCCCATGATGCCTTCACCATCGAGTGCGCTGATTGCAGCATGCTCCTGCTCACTCAGCGAGATGCCGAAAATATCGAGGTTCTCACGCTGGCGATCCGAGTGCACCGATTTGGGAATCACAATGGTTCCTTCTTCAATGTGCCAACGCAGAATCACCTGAGCTGGTGAAACACCATGCCGGTGCGCAATGGATTGTACGGTGCCGTCCGCTAGGTCGGCACCGCGCGCCATTGGTGAGTATGCTTCAATGGCGATGCCGTGCTCCCTGCAGAACAAGACGACTTCACGCTGCTGATAGGTGGGGTGCAGCTCGATTTGGTTGACGGCAGGCCACTCCCCCGTCTCCTCGTGGAGCCGCTCCAAGTGCTCTGGGAGAAAATTGCATACACCGAGTGTGCGTACTCTGCCTTCTGCGCGCAGCTTGGACATCGCTTTCCAGCTTGCGCCGCTGCGCCAGTTGAACGGTGTAGGCCAGTGCAGCATATACATGTCTACATAGTCCAAACCCAACAGTCCAAGTTGCCTGTCGAAGGCGTGCAGTGCACTGTCGTACCCCTGTTCGGAATCCTTGAGCTTGGTGGTAATCCACAGATTCTTACGCGCTTCACCTGCATTGACCCCTACGGCACTGAGTGCACGCCCTACTCCACCCTCATTCTCGTACCCGGCCGCAGCATCAATGTGCCGGTAGCCGGCAGCGAGCGCCGATTCCACGACCGCCTGCACGTCATGGTCACTGATGCGCAGCACACCGAGACCCACCTGTGGTATCGCGTTACCGTCACGCAATACCATTGAAGTCGTAGTGCCGCCCCTAAGTTCACGTTCGTCCATGCCCCCTCCTCGAGTGTCAATTTCAGTCTACGGAAGCAGCGGGAGAACCGCATTCGGTCGCAGCGGCATCAACGCTGTTCCACAGCAGACCGGCCACGCAGATGACCGTAGATAAGGGGTACCGCCGGCATACCGAATGATGGCAGCGAACCACAGCAACACCTCATGCAGACATATGTTACGACACTCACTATAGATAAATGGCTAAAATCACATTGAGAGATATTTGTCAGATACCTTCATCGCCTCACTGCCGTAAGCCGCACAGTCCCACCCTCGGTTATCTCGGTTATTGCGCAACATACAACATACCGGACAATGCATTCCTTTTTGTCGAATAAAATGCATCTCTCTTGGGCACGTAAAGTAGTGATTACGCATGTATGCCAACAAACTCTTTTATTTTTGTACATACAATCTGGCTAATATCCTAGACATCCGCGCCACGAGAGCGGTATGAAGTTAGTACACCAAAACATAGGAAACGATACGCTCCATGAAGCACCAACGCACCACTTCGCGTAAAACCATGAATCGTGCACTCCGATTGGTACGTAACCCCCGTGCCGCCGCTACAGCATTGACAGCGCTCACCTGTGCCATAGCACTAACCCTCACCGCCACTTCCAGCAATGCCGAACCGCTACCCGACACCTCTATCGCCAATTCTTCCAGTTCCGACACCGCCGCACCCCACCAGATCGACACCGCTGACAGCACTGCCAATATAACAGTGCCCTCCGCCGGTCAGCAAACCAGCACGCCGATTACCTCAGCAGGCAGCACCGCGGATCACACCAACACCACCGACAAAACCGCCATCAAAGCCGTCCCTCAAACACAAGACCAACCCGCCTTTACCACCGACACCACATCGGGACCAGACCAAGGCGGCACCCGCATCGCCCTGACACCACACGACCCCGCCCCGGTCAGATTCACCCAACTATCAGCCGGCTACTACCACAGCCTCGCCCTCACCGACTCCGGCAGAATCTACACCTGGGGATACAACAACGTCGGCCAGCTCGGCGACGGCACCGTCATCAACAAAACCACCCCTACACCCATCACCATTCCCGGCAACCCCACCATCACCCAGATCAGCGCAGGCCAATACCACAACCTCGCTCTGGACAGCAACGGCCACCTCTGGGCATGGGGATGGAACATCTACGGCCAAATCGGCAACAACACGAAAACCAACCAAACCAAACCAACAGACATCACCCCCGCAGGAGTCACCTTCACCCAAGCCAAAGCCGGAGGCTACAACTCCATCGCCCTCACCAGCAACGGCAGAATCTACACCTGGGGATACAACAACAGATACCAGTTAGGCAACGGCACCACTACATTCACTATCCAAACCGTGCCCCAACCCATCGCCGTTCCCGACCTGCAAACTGGAGAGACCATCACCACAGTCAGCACCGGCGAATACTCCGTCTTCGCCCTCACCAGCATAGGCCGCGTCTATGCATGGGGATGGAACCTGTATGGTCAACTCGGCAACGGCACCAAGACCGACAGTCCAACTCCCAAACCCGTCAGCCTGCCCGCAGGAATCCGCATCGCCACCTTGGCCAACGGACGCAACCACACCCTCGCCCTCACCGATGACGGCAAACTCTACACTTGGGGATACAACAACCAATCCCAACTCGGCAACAACGCCAAAATCGACCGAACCACACCCGTACTCATCACCATCCCAGACCTGAGCTCCGGGGAGCGGATCGATATGCTGTCCGCAGGCGAGGCCAACAGCCTCATCCACACCAACCAAAACCGCGTGTTCACCTGGGGATGGAACAACGTCGGCCAACTCGGCAACGGCACCACCACCAACAGCCTGACCCCCAAACCAATCCCCAACCTCACCACCCGCAGCGCCATCGCCTGCGGATACAACCACACCCTGACCCTCACCGATAGCAGCAACGGCAACCTCATCGCATGGGGATACAACAACCAATCCCAACTCGGCAACGGCACCAACACCAACCAAACCAAACCCACCACACTCAACAGCATCACCCCGAGCATGACCGTCACTTCCGTCATCTTCGACACCATGCCAGGCGTCAATCTCGGCCTGCACCAAGCCGACGGCCACTGGATCGTCTACACCCCCGCTCACCCTGCAGGCCAAGTAACCATGACCATCAACCGGACACTCGACGGGCAACCCCAAACACCCATCACCACCCCTTACACCTATACTTTCACCCCCACCTACACCGTCACCTTCGACACCAAAGGCGGCAGCACACCACCAGCAGACCAACACATCCTACAAGGCAAAACACCAACCTGGCCAAGCACCAACCCCACCAAACCAGGCAGCCTGTTCAACGGATGGACCCTCGACGGCACCACACCATACGACTTCGACCAACCCGTCACCCGCGACACCACCATCACCGCCATGTGGGGCGAATTCACCGCAACACCCCTACGCGGACCCAAAGAAGGCGGCACCCAAGTCAACATCACCCCGCCAGAAAATTCCAAATTCCTCACACTCAGCTCGGGCGGATACTTCACACTCGTCAGAAGCGCCACCGGAGACGCGTACGGTTGGGGACTGGATCATTATGGACAGCTCGGCAACGGCACCATCAATAACAACGGATACAATCTCCCGCAAACGACCATGCAGCCGTCAGGCGTAAAATATACCGATATCATCGCCGGCGGATGCTCCGCCAACGCCATCGGTAACGACGGCAACACCTATGCTTTCGGGAACAACATGCAAGGCGTGGCCGGAATCGGCGACTATGAGCACATCAATCTCACCGTCCCGCAAAGGGTACAGATTCCGCAAGGGATCACACTCAGCCACATTGCCAAAAGCAAAACCACCATGTGCGTTCAGGAGTTCGCGTTGGCCGTGGGAAGCGACGGCAACACGTATAGCTGGGGCAGCAACACGGACAATACTTGGGACGAAGACGAACCGTATGATCGTGAACCGTTGCCGGGAAACGGTACCTTGGGCAACGGTACAACCGACAATTCGTCCGTACCGGTCAAGGTTATCCTGCCAGCAGGAGTGAGGTTTGTTCAACTCGCTGCCGGTGGCAACTTTGCACTCGGCCTTGGCGATGATGGCCTGATATATGCTTGGGGAAACAATTCCCTTGGTCAACTCGGCATCAACAACCCCGCGATCGCCGAATCCGCCGCCCCTGTTCGGGTTTTGACCCCAGCAGGAAAAACCTTCACTTCCATTAGCGCAGCATACAGCTCGGCCTATGCCATCGCTTCTGACGGCACGGCATGGGCTTGGGGAAACAACACCGACATATACAACGGCTCGAACATTCTGGGCGACGGCGTTCTAGGCGACGGCACCACCACCAATCGAATGGTGCCAGTGCAGATTACCCCTGCCGGAGTAAAATTCTCGCAAATCCGCGCGGGGCAGGAAAATGTCATCGCCCTCAGCGACAACGGTACCGTGTACTCATGGGGCAGCAACAACTCACATGGCATTCAAGGCAATGGCACCACACGAGCCAACTCCACACCAACGCCAATCAACAACAGCCTAGGACAACCGTTCGTAGCCGTCCAAATCGGCATAAGCGACGTTTCCTCCTATTTCACCACCACAGACGGCACCATGTGGGCATGCGGATACAACGAGGAAGGCCAGCTGGGCAACGGCACCAACCTCGACAGCAGCACACCGGTCAGAGTCAACATGCCGTTGGTCAACGTCACGCAGGTCAAGTTCGGCACAGGCACCGGTGCTAAGCCCGGCACACGGCTTGCTTGGGATTACCATAACGCAGTCTGGACAGTAATTTCTCCGGCTTATCAGCCTGGCGAAACCGACATGACTATCACTTGGACACTAAGCAATACAGCGCAAACACCAGCGGTCTTACGGTACACATACACCACCGCTATCCCAGCACTCAGCGCCTTACCATTCACTGGCAGCGACATCACCGCGTTGAGCATCACTGTTCTCAGCTCCACCATAGCCGCAGTGTTCCTCGGGATAGCCATATGGCTTCGTCATCGACAACTCACCGCCCTATAAGCGCACCACTCGGTCGGCGATCAGCATGGCCGAAGGGCGGTGGGACACCAGTACCATAGCTTTGCCTTGTTCGGTGGCGAACGCTCGGATAGACCCCAGAATGACAGCTTCGTTCAGCGTGTCCAGCCGGCTGGTCGGCTCGTCGAACAACATGAGGTCGGCATCTGTCAGGAACATTCGAGCCAGACCGATGCGCTGGCGTTCACCTTCAGAAAGCCTTCCGCCAAGCTCACCCACGCGCGTGTTCAGTCCATCAGGCAGACTCTCCACCAAGTCGGACACCGACGCCTGCCGCAGTGCCTCATACAGCTGTTCGTCGCTGGCCAAGGCATTGGCAACCCTGAGATTTTCTGCGATGGTGCCATCGAACAGATATGTTTCCTGGCTCATCATGGTCTGTACCTTGCGGCGGTGAGAAGACTCCACACGTGGCAGAGGCACCCCGGAAAGCCGTACCTCGCCACCTTGCGGATCCCAATAACGCATCAGCAACTTCAACATGGTGGACTTGCCGCGACCGGAAGGCCCTTGTATGCCCAGTACACCGCTGCTCGGCACATCCATATGCCAATCGCTCATTACCAGCGATTGCGGGGCACTGTCATAGGAGAACGATACCGACTCCATGGCCATGCCGGTATATGTCGGTCGTTCAGTTCCCTCTTCACACACTGCCGGCTGCTCGTCCAACAGCGCAAACAACCGACGTGCGGATGCAAAGGTCTGCGTCAAACTGGCCGGCAGCGAGTTCAGCGCAAGTGTGGGACCAAACGAACTCGACAAGAGCACTACTGCCACCAGCGCACTGCCTGCAGACAGACCACCTCCGGCAACCAGCAACAGCGCCAGAGAAGCAACTACTATGGTACTTCCGGTAACCGCTACGCCACCCAAACCGTTGAATATGCCGTTGCGCCGGCTGAGCCTGTTCTGCTCATGCCATAGTCCGCGGCTTCGGGTCAGAATGCCTTCCAACCGTTCGTTGCTGCGACCAAATCGGATGATCTCGTCGAGGCCACGCATGTCGTCAAGCATCACGTTATCAAGCGCTGCAGCGTCGCGCCGCAAGCGCCCGCCCACACCGCTCACCGCCATGGAGAACAGTTTGGGAAGCAATACGCCAACCAGCAGATGTGCCACGATGAGCACCAGCGCAAACTCTAGCCGGAGCGTGGCCAGCATGATGGTGTAGACCACGGATGTTATCACGGCTATGACCACCGGCGAGATGGTATGAGCAAAGAATATCTCCAACTTTTCAACGTCAGTGGTGATGAGCGAAACCAAGTCTCCGCTGCCTTTGCCGTCCAGTTTGGACGGAGCCAGTTTGCGCAACGCCGAGAACGCTTTGGAACGGAACAGCGCGAGCAAGCGGAAGGCCAGATTATGGTTCATGAATTGCTCTCCATACCGTGCCACGCCACGCAGCAGCGCACAGAGCACCATCGCCGCCGCTGCGACGCCGAGCGATATGCCCCACACGGGCTGCCCAACCGCGGCCAACAGCGCACACACGGCGAACACCGGCAGGAACGTACCGGCAAGATGTCCGATAACACCAAAGCAGCAGGCCGCCACCATGAACGGCGCCAACGGCCCAACCTGTCCCAACAACCGACGAATCACAGCGAAAGAGCCCATCGGTTTGGCATCAGGAGAAGAGCCGGAAGATGAGAGCGATGCAGCGGTACCGGATTGCGATGCGCCCATTGAGGAGTGTACAGACGAGTGTACAGAGGAGTGCGCCGGCTCAGTTGCCAGGTCCGGAAGCTGCTCGGCAAGCTCATCCTCAGCAGGCACCTGCGCATGCAATGACGCTGCATCATCACCGTATACAGTTCGTTCGATGCTGTTCTGCCCCTCATAAAGCCGTGCATACTGACCGTGGACACCAAGCAGCTCGCTATGCGTGCCACGTTCCACCACTTCACCTTGACGGAACACCACAATCTGGTCAGCCTCCACGGCGTCCGCCAAACGATGCGTGACCATAAGCACTGTTTTGGATTGCGCCAAACGGCGTATGGTAGTGACAATCATGCGCTCACTTTCAGCATCCACACTGCTGGTCGCCTCGTCAAACACATAAATGGGGCTGTCTCGCAAGAGCGCCCGTGCGATGGCGATACGCTGGCGTTGTCCACCGGACAGATTGCGCGCATCCTGATCGATACGCAGGTCCAGACCATCGGCATGCGAGCGCACGAACTGGTCGATGTGGGCATCTTCCAGCGCCTGCCACAGTTGGGATTCGCTGGCCTGTGGGTTGGCCATGAGCAGATTGTCACGCAACGTGGCCGGGAACAGATGGCTTTGCGCCGACACCAACGTGATGGTGTTTGCCGATGCAGCGGAACTCAATGCTTTGATTTCGACAGTGCCGGGCGCGCAAGACGTTGAAGACGCAGAATCGAAGGTGAGTTTGATGGAACCGTCATAGCCGTATATCGAACCGGCGAGAAGATCGACCGCCGTCGATTTACCTGATCCGGAGGAACCTACGATGGCCGTGAGCGAATGAGGTTTCGCCTCAAAATTCACGTCGCGCAGAGCCACAACCGGTACAGTATCGGATTGTTTGACATCATTGCCGGTCTCACCTCTGCGCGGCCGTCCGGTTGATTTGCCGGCATCGATACCACTGTTGGTGTAGGCAAATTCCACGTGAGTGAAAGCGACTGCCACATCATGAGCGTCATGCGGCATCTCTGCTTGCCCACGTTCTGGCACCGGTGCGTCCAACAGGGCGAAGATGCGCTTGGATGAGGTCATGCCATTCATGGCCACGTGGAAATACGAGCCAAGCTGACGCAACGGCAGGAAGAAACTCACCGCAAGCAGCACGATGACCACTGCGGCGGAAAGGTCAATGCGCCCGGTGGTGAACTGCCAAATCGCCACGCCCATTCCGGCTGCGGCACCGCCATAAGCCACCAGATCCATCGCAGCCAATGACTGCAGTTCGATCTGCAGCACTTTCATGGTCGAAATGCGAAAACGCTCCGATTCCTTGTCCATCTTCTCGCCCGCCACCGCATCGGCGTCGAAAATCTTCAGTGTTTCAAGACCTTGCAGATTATCGAGGAACGTAGCTCCCAAATCAGTGTACGATGTCCAGTATTTGCCGAAAATACGAGCGGCGGTCATCGACACCAGTCCCAGCACCACAATGATCATGGGTGAGCAGACGAGCAGCACGAGCGCGGCGGGCACACTGATGGGAGCCAGTGCCACAAACAATGTCAGTGGAGCCAATACCGCAAAGAACAGTTGCGGAAGGAAGAGCTCGAAGAAACTTTGAATCTGGTCAATGCCTTCGCCGGCGGATTGCACCACATCCGAGGTGCGCACCTGCTGCGCATACGAGGGGCCCAAGTCAAGCATTTTCTGGTACAGTTTGCCGCGCAACGCCACCTTGGATTGCTCCGAAGCACGTGTACCGAAATACTGCCCACAGCGGGTGGCGATATATTTGAGCAGTACCACCAACACAAACACCACCACATACGCGCCCAACGGTGCCGGGTCAGACTGTGCGCCGCTTAAGGATGAAAGCGTACCGTCCACAGTACGCCATAGGGCTTGCACTGATGACTGACCGTGGGAATGCCAACCCAGCTGTAAGAACAGGTTGCCGGTGAAACCCACCAAGATGAACGCAAAGGCTATGTCCGTGAGCAATGAGACCCACAGCGAAAGGACTTTGGCGGCAACCAGCCAGCCTATTTGCGGGGTAAGAGAGAAGAGACGCTTATCGAACATTGCACCAATCCGGTCAGGTGGGCGCACAAGCCAAGCTAGGCCACACGCCCACAAGGAGCCACAACGGCCTTGTCAGGTTTCTTGATTGTAGCGGAGACGAGATGCAGATTCAATACTTTATGTGGAAAAATGCATAAATGACGGTTTCAGCAACATTGTTGAATACCGCCGGTATATCCCTCGGCACTGCCGTCAGCGATGTTGCGCGGCAGAGATGCACTGATGGTGTTTTTTGACCTCGGTCGTCACGAAATGCAGGTACTGCCTGGCAATGTCCGGATCGAGATCAAGCTGTTCGGCCTGCCGTTCGAGCTGCCGCCGCTGAGCTGCCTCGCGAGACCGATCTTCGGGAGCAAAACCGGCATCCGCCTTGAGCCGCCCCACCTGCGCCGTGCATGTAAAACGCTGTGCCAGCAGTTCTACAATATCAGCGTCGATGCGGTCAATGGACTTGCGCAAGCGCCCAATGGCCTTCACATCCTCAGCAACCTCAGGGTGAAGCGCAGCTTGAGTCTCATCAATGGTAGTGACCTGCCAGTCGCCTTCCTCACTGAGCTCGCCACCAGCCATTTGAGCGCCGTCTTGCAGTCGCACAGCATCACCATTGCGCTGTGCCGCAGCTCCAGCAGCCTCAACTGCACCACTATCGTTCACCTTGCTCATGCTCTTAAGAATACCTCACTCATCCGCATACGCCGGTGGCCGGCTCACGCATGTGCAAACCGGCCACTCTCGCGTATCACTCAGGCTGCGTCTGTCAGCCGTTCTGCTGCTGAACCAAACTCTGCAAAAAGTCGCGGTTCGTAGCCGTCTTCTTCATACGCGGCACCAGCGTCTGGTAAGCCTGCTCGGGTTCCATACCGCCCAACAGACGACGCAGTCGGTACACCACAGCCAACTCGTCGGCAGGGGTAATCAGTTCCTCGCGGCGCGTACCGGAAGCGTTCACATCAATGGCCGGGAACAGGCGCTTGTCCGCCAGCTCACGGTTGAGACGCAGCTCCATGTTGCCAGTGCCCTTGAACTCCTCGAAGATGACCTCATCCATCTTCGATCCGGTCTCCACCAGCGCGGAGGCGATGATAGTCAGTGACCCGCCGTTCTCGATGTTGCGTGCGGCACCGAAGAACTTCTTGGGCGGGTAGAGCGCCTGTGCGTCCACACCGCCGGAAAGGATGCGACCGGAGGCAGGAGCGGCAATGTTGTACGCGCGAGCCAGTCGAGTCATGGAGTCGAGCAGCACCACCACATCCTGACCAAGCTCCACCAAACGCTTGGCACGTTCGATGGCCAGCTCAGCCACCGCCGTGTGGTCGGAGGCAGGACGGTCGAATGTGGAGGAGATGACCTCTCCCTGCACCGTGCGCTCCATATCCGTCACCTCTTCGGGACGCTCATCCACCAGCACCACCATCAGGTGCACCTCAGGATTGTTCTCCGAAATCGAGTTGGCGATGTTCTGCAACGTTATCGTCTTGCCCGCCTTGGGCGGCGAGACGATAAGGCCACGCTGACCCTTGCCAATGGGAGACACCAAGTCGATGAGGCGGCCAATAAACTTGTTGGGCGCGGTCTCCTGCTTCAAACGCTCCTGCGGATACAGCGGCGTGAGTTTCGAGAAGTTCGGACGCTGTCCGACCTCTTCGACCGCAGTGCCATTAACCGTATCGATGTTCTGCAACGGCACAAACTTCCGACGCTGACGGCGCTGCTCGCCCTCCCGCGGAGGACGGATGGAACCGGTGACCGCGTCACCCTTGCGCAATCCGTATTTGCGGATCTGCCCCATGGAGACATACACATCATTCGGTCCAGGCAAGTAGCCGGAAGTGCGCACGAACGCGTACGAATCCATGACATCGATGATACCGGCTACAGGCACTAGGCCGTCGTTCTGCTCTTCACGACGATCGTTGCGGCGCGAACGCAAGTCAGCGTCTTCACGCTCGCCGCGATCACGGTCGTGACCCTCACGGCTCTCCATGTCACGCTCACCGTTACGGCCGCGCAACCTGCGCTGACGGCGCTCACCGTTGTCATGCTCGAACCTGTCATTGTGCTGACGCCCGCGGCGAGCAAAATCACGGCCGTGCGACTCATGGAGACGACCATCCTCATCGTACCCGTCATCGCTCTTGGGAAGCGTGGCGAGAATATCGTCCAAATCGCGCACCGAGTCTTCACCGGCATTGCGATCGCGACCATCACGTCGAGCATCATCATCGCCCCGACGGCGGAAATCACGGTCGTCGCGGTCGTTATGACCACGGTTCAGTGACTCGCGGCTGCGACGGCGTCCGGATTCCAAATTCAAACCATCAAGCAGATCATCATCGCCAGCACGACGAGAGGAGCGCTCGTCATCACGCTCGTCACGGCGGGTATACACGTTGCGTTCGCGACGCTGCACCCGCGCATTCCCACGGCTGCGTCCGGCATAATCGCCATCTTCGCGAGCACGTTCCCCACCGGCCTGACCGGAACGCTCATCTTGAGATTCAGCAACGTTCGACTGGTCGTTGTCCCCGTGCGCTGCGTCTCGCGCAGTCTCTTGCTCAATCGGCAGTTGTGCCTGATCGGACTCATCGGCCGGCGCGCTCTTCTTGACATTGCGCACCGAAGAACGGGCGGAGCGTTCCTTGGCCTGAGCTTTCTCAGACGCCGTCGCCCCTGCGCTCACACCACTGGGAGCGGCGTCTCCATTGCGTGCCGCCTGCAGCGTGGCCACCAATTCCTGCTTACGCATCGTTGACGTACCGCGAAGCCCCATCTGCTTGGCGAGCTGCTTTAGCTCAAACAGCTTCATATCCTCAATATTCTGGCCTGTTGCCACTGGTAATACCTTTGATACCTTTCCGTGACTCTCGGCGCACTATCCGCCCGGGAGTTATATGAAAAAGATGCGGTACCGATACCGCGATTCAACATTCGTTACCGTCTTACCTACAAGACTTCGAACTTGAGACCACTGTACAACCCCGCTCAGACCAGAGCATGAATCGTGTGCCGTGAGCAATATGCAAACGGCGGGCACCGATTACGATGCCCGCCGATACATAGCGCAACCAACCTGAAAAGACGCTACGCCTGCTTCTCCTCGTGGTAGGACTTTTCGGTATTCACCGACCACACGTTAGCCTTGGATGTCTTGCCTGATTCGATGTTGCCGACAGCCTCGATGGCCGTGGCCATGGAATGATCCTGGTTGTTGTACCGGTGCTGACCGTTGCGGCCTACGCAGTACAGATTGCCGAAGGAGTCCAAATATTCCACCAGTTCCGGCATACGGTCGTACGTGTCGAAGTAAGCGGGATATGCCTTCTTGACACGCTCACGATGAGAGTCGATCACATCGTCGGCGCCGTTGATGACGCGCATGCGTGTGAGCTCCTTGATGGCAAACTCGGTGGCTTCCTCATCGCTCATGTTCCAGAAGTCGTCACCCTCCTCGCAGAAGTACTCAAGACCCACCCACACGGTATTGTCCACGTCTTTGACGAGATACGGGCTCCAGTTGTTGAACACCTGAATACGCCCCACCTTGTAACCGGTGTCCTGCACATAAATCCAGCAATCCGGCACGATCGGAGGGTTGCCAAGTGTTGGGGTATCGGTCGTGTTCTTCAAGCGCAGGTTCTTGACCAGCAGACCCACAGTGACGAAATCGCGGTAGGGCAAGCCGTTGGCCACTGTGACCATGTCTTGTGGCACCGGCTTGGCCGCAACCTCCGCCGTCTGTCCGTCCTCTTGCGCCGCGGCACCAACTGCAGGAGCGGCCAGAGCGTTGACCAAATCCTTGATCGGCATGGAACTGATGAACTCGTCGGCGCGCAGCACGGTCTGCTGACCCTGCGAATCGCGGTATACCACAGCGCTCACTGCGCCATTCTCCTGGCGAATCTCCACCACGTTGGCGTCGGTGATGACCTTCGCTCCGGCATTGGTGCAGCGTTCTTCGACGGTTTCCCAAAGCTGTCCCGGGCCGAGCTTGGGGTACCAGAACTCCTCGATGAGAGACGTCTCCACGTCCTTCGCATCACGCTTCTTGGGCAGGAGCTTCTGCACGGCGTTCTTCAGTACCGCCACCACACTCAGGCCTTTGACGCGCTGGGCGCCCCAGTCCGCGGAGATCTCGCGCGGGTGCCGACCCCACAGCTTCTCCGTATATCCTTCAAAGAACATGGAATAGAGCTGACGGCCGAACCGGTTGATGTAGAAGTTCTCCAGATTGTCTTCGGGCAGCTTGTGCACCATCGACTTCAGGTAGCTGAACCCGGCCTTCATGGTCAGCTTGAAGCCCAGCGCCTTGAACAGGGAGGGCGAAAGGGAAATCGGGTAATCCAAGAAGTGACGGTTCCA
This sequence comes from Bifidobacterium sp. ESL1133, assembly GCF_058107325.1. Taxonomy (NCBI): domain Bacteria; kingdom Bacillati; phylum Actinomycetota; class Actinomycetes; order Bifidobacteriales; family Bifidobacteriaceae; genus Bifidobacterium; species Bifidobacterium sp. ESL1133. The sequence continues at coordinate 130,287 of NZ_JBYLUI010000003.1, forward strand.
GAAGATTCGGGAGACGCGGTGACGCTTAAGCATCACCTTGTCGGTCTGCTCCGGATCCGGGCCACCGGGCTCCAGGTCGTGGTGGCGGCCGAGCTTCTTGTCATCGTAGGAGGGAGCACCCTGCAGCGGCAGCACGTCCTTCCACCAGTCCATGATGCGGTCGTCCTTGGAGAAGAAGCGGTGGCCTCCGATATCCATGCGATTGCCGTTATGCTTCACCGTACGGGAGATGCCACCGAACTCACGGGTGGCCTCAAGAACCGTAACATCGTAACGTTCGGCGCCGCCGTCCTTAACCAATTCCCAGGCCGCGGTCAAACCTGCCGGACCGCCGCCGATAATTACCACGGAGCGCTTGCTCGCCATAGTACCTCCTAAAACCAAATCATGCCTACCCTACACGAACATGTGACATGTTCGCCGCCCGCGTCACCAAACGCTACGCCAGCGAGTCAGGAATATCGATATCTGTTTTCTGCACTTCTTCCACGTTGACGTCCTTGAACGTCACGATGCGTACGTTTTTCACGAACCGGGATGAGCGGTATACGTCCCATACCCAGGCGTCTGTCAGCTGCACGTCAAAATACACGTCCTGCCCGGCAGAACGCACGTTGAAATCAACCTTGTTGGCCAAATAAAACCTGCGTTCGGTCTCCACTACATAGGTGAACAGTTTGATGACATCGCGGTACTCACGGTAGAGCGACAGCTCCGCACCGGTCTCGTACTCGTCCAGATCTTCCGCACTCATTGAGACCCCTCCTGCTTACGCTGCCCCAAGTTACGCCACCAGGCACGCTTCGACTTCTTCTCGTGGTTCGCCGCATAGGGCCAGCGATTGCCTCCGCCCTTGCCGGATTCGACTCCGGTTGTATCCGAGTCGATGCCAATCTCGGCCGCGACCGGAGTTGTTGGCGCAGCCGCTTGCGCTTCCGGCTCCTGCCGTTCGGAAAACTCCACATGCTGGCGAATCTCCACCGAATGCTCATGGGCAGCCAAAGCCTCGGCCACACCCGGATTCTGTTCGATGACATGCATGCCGAAGGCGTCAAGCGAACGGATGGGGTCGTACTCGTCAGCCAACGTGTCCATGATGATGAGGTCCTGATACTTACCAATCTCAGCATCCCACAAGGCGTCACGCGACGTTCCGGAAGGCACGAAACCCAACGACTGGTAGACCGAAAGCGAACGGTTGCTCTTTTCCGGCACCGCCACCCAGATTCGATGCATGCCCAAGCCCGAGGGCTGAGAGGCGAATCCGTAGGTCATCACACGAGGCATGGCATCCCTGGAGTAGCCACGACCGCGATAATCCTTGCCCAACAGCACCTGGATACGAGCCGAACGAGCCCAGCCGTCGATGTCGATGAGGAAAATCATCCCGATGACATTATCGGTGCCTTCGGCATCCACCACACCGTCGGCGTCATGGTCGGCATCCGTAAGCACCGCCCAAGCAATGGTACGGCGTGATTGGGCGTCTCCCACACCGGATTCCTGGGGCTTGCTCCCGTTCTCCCAAGCCACCGAACGCTTGACCCACGCGTGCACCAACGCCCGTTCGGACTCGCTGTCCTTGCCGGTGATGCCGGAAGCGTTGTAGTACGCCTCAAGTTCATCGAGCTTGGGCAGATCTTCCAAAGTGGCTGGACGCAGATGAATCATCTCACCGCGAATTTCGGGAATGTTCAACCGCTGCTCAAGCTTGCGCAGCGTCTCCGTATCAGCTTGATCCCCGGGTTTTTCGGCCATGCTGTTTGCCCCTTGCGATTACGTGAAAACACTTTCAGCCTACTGCATCAGTATGACTATTAGCTGGGAATTCTGCGGGACCCCGACAGTGGCAGCAAGGCGAAACGAGCAGATGCCACAGCACTGCAGAACGGACCTAAGAACCACGCACAGCAGCTCAGCGAACATGCTCCAGCCAGCATGCGCTTTCAGGTAACACGAAGTGCCACCCGCGCAGACGCATTGCAGCGCAGGTGGCACTTCTCAGAGGACAACCTTGGGGCAAGGTCATCGCACAATGACAACTGCCCCGGGCATCACTCAGCCTTTGATCTTCTTCATGACCAGCGCGGTGACGGCCTTGGCGTCGGCCTGGCCGCGCGTGGCCTTCATGACCGCGCCGATGATGGCGCCCATCGGCTTCATGTTGCCGCTCTTGAGCTTCTCGACGATGTCGGGATTGGCTGCGAGCGCCTCGTCCACGGCCTGCTCGAGCGCGCCGTCGTCGGAGACCACCTCGTAGCCGTGCGCCTTGACGACTTCGGCGGGGGTGCCTTCGCCGGCCATCACGCCGGAGACGGTCTGCTTGGCCAGCTTGTCGTTGAGCTTGCCGTCTGTTATCAGCTTCTCGACCGCAGCCACATCGGCTGGGGTGATGGGCAGCTCCTGGAGCGTTACCCCACGTTCATTGGCTTCGCGCGAGATCTCGCCGAGCCACCACTTGCGCGCACCGGCGGCGCTGGCACCGGCTTTGACGGTGTCCTCGACCAAGTCGAGCGCGTCGGCGTTGACCAGGTCGCGCATCTGCGTGGCCGTCAAGTTCCACTCACCCTGCAGACGCTTGCGGCGCTCGGCCGGCATCTCGGGCATGGCCTTCGCGATCTCGTCAATGTGCTCCTGCGTGATGTGCAGCATGACCAGATCGGGATCCGGGAAGTAACGGTAGTCGTTCGCGTCGGACTTGACGCGGCCGCCGGCGGTGGTCTGCGAAGCCTCGTCCCAGTGGCGGGTCTCCTGCAGGACTTCCCCGCCCGCGTCCAGCAGCGCGGCCTGACGGCGAATCTCGTACTGCAGCGTGCGCTCGATGCCGTGGAACGAGTTGACGTTCTTGGTCTCGCTTCGGGTGCCGAGCTTGGTCTCGCCTTTGGGGCGCAGCGAAATGTTGACGTCGGCGCGCATGTTGCCCTGCTCCATGCGGCCGTGGGAGATGCCCAAGGCGCGCACGATGTCGCGGATGGCGCGCATGTAGGCCCCCGCGATTTCGGGAGCGCGATCGCCCGCGCCTTCCACCGGTTTGGTGACGATTTCGATCAGCGGCACGCCGGCACGGTTGTAGTCCACCAGCGAGTGGTCGGCGCCCTCGATGCGGCCGTCGGCACCGCCCACGTGGGTGTTCTTGCCGGCGTCGTCCTCGATGTGGGCGCGCTCAATCGGCACACGGAAGACGGTGCCGTCGTCAAGCTCCACGTCGAGGTAGCCCTCGCCGTTGGTAGGCTTGTCGAACTGCGAGATCTGGTAGTCGCGCGGCATGTCGGGGTAGAAGTAGTTCTTGCGGGAGAACTGGCTCCACTCGTTGATGTGGCAGTGCAAAGCCAGGCCCAATTTAATCGCGAAGTCCACGGCGGTCTCATTGACCACCGGCAGGCTTCCGGGCAGGCCGAGGCTCACCGGGGTGAGCTGGGTGTTCGGCTCGCCGCCGAACTCCACGCCCGCCGGGCAAAAGAGCTTCGTGTTCGTGCACAATTCCACGTGGGTTTCCAAGCCGAATACCGGGTCAAATTCCTTGACGGCATCGGCGTACTTCATCAATTTTTCAGCCATGATATGGTCTCCTTCGCCGATTCCTACTTGCCCAGCCATGGGGTCTTGAGCCCCTGCCAGATTGGGCCGCCCCACTGCTCCTCAAGCACCGCTTCCAGCGCCGCAGCCGGCTTGTACATCACATCGTCGCGCTTTTGCGGGGCGATGAACTGGAAGCCGACCGGCAGACCGTCGTCCGACAGGCCCGCGGGGATACTCATGGCCGGGGTGCCGGCCATGTTCGCCGGGATGGTGGCGATGTCGTTCATGTACATGGAGAGCGGATCGTCCATCTTCTCGCCAAACTTGAACGCGGTAGAGGGCGACGTGGGGGAAATGAGCACATCAGCCTTCTCGAACGCCTTGTTGAAGTCGTCGATGATGAGCGTGCGCACCTTTTGCGCCGAGCCATACCACGCGTCGTAGTAGCCCGCGGAGAGGGCGTAGATACCCAGGATGATGCGGCGCTTGACCTCGTCGCCGAAACCGGCCTCACGGGTATAGGCCATCATGTTCGCGGCCGTCTGCGGCACGCCTGCCGGCGGCATGACGCGCAGGCCGTAGCGCATGCCGTCGTAGCGGGCCAGGTTGGAGCTGACCTCGGAAGGCATGATGATGTAGTAGGCCGCCAGCGCGTAGTCGAAGTGGGGGCAGTCCACCTCCACGACCTCGGCACCCATGTCTTGCAGGAGTTTCACGGACTCGTTGAACCGCTGCTCCACGCCGGGCTGGTAGCCGTCGCCGCCGAGCTGCTTGATGAGGCCGACGCGCATGCCCTTGAGGTCGCGGCGCTGGCCTTCACGAGCTGCGGCGGACAGCGCCGGAACCGGCATCGGGATGGAGGTGGAGTCACGCTTGTCGTGACCGCCGATGACCTCTTGCAGCAGCGCAGAGTCAAGCACGGTGCGCGAGACGGGGCCGATCTGGTCCAGCGAGCTTGCCATGGCGATGGCGCCGTAGCGGGAAACCGCGCCGTACGTAGGCTTGACGCCGACGGTACCGGTCAGGGCGCCGGGCTGGCGGATGGAACCGCCGGTGTCGGTGCCGAGGGCGATCGGGGCTTCAAACGCGGCCACCGCAGCGGCGCTGCCACCGCCGGAGCCGCCGGGGACGCGATTGGTGTCCCACGGGTTGTGGGTGGGGCCGAAGGCGGAGTGCTCCGTGGAGGAGCCCTGCGCGAACTCGTCGAGGTTGGTCTTGCCTAGAATCGGCATGCCCGCAGCCTTGAGCTTCTCAACCACCGTGGCATCATAGGGCGGCACCCAGCCTTCCAGCATCTTCGAGGCGGCGGTGGTGGTGATGCCGCGGGTCACAATCATGTCCTTGACGGCGATCGGCACGCCGGCAAGTTCCGGCAGGCCCTCGGTTTGCCCGGCGGCATGCTTCTTGTCGAACGCATCGGCCTGGGCGCGAGCCTCGTCTGCAGACACTTCCAGGAACGCGTGCAGGCTCGGGTCAGCGGACTCGATCACGCTCAGCTCGGCGTCCACCAGCTCGCGGCTGGACACCTCATTGTCCTTGATTTTCTGCGCCATCTGCGCGGCAGAAAGCTGCACCAGCTCCTGCTCGTTGCTGTTACTCATCACTCATCACCTCCGAGAATCTGCGGGGCCACAAACATGCCGTTCTCCGTGGCCGGGGCACCGGCGAGCGCCTCGTCGCGATCCAATGGCTCGACCGGCACGTCGGGGCGCAGGTAGGCCTCAAGCGGCACGGGGTTGGCGGTAGGCTCCACGTCGTCGGACGCGACCTCCTGCACCTTGTTGATGGAATCGGCGATGACGTTGAGCTCGCCCTGCATGCGGGCTGCTTCCTCATCGGTGAGCGCTATCTGGGCCAGCTGACCCAGGTGCTCGACTGTTTCTCTAGTGAAAGTAGACATAGCGCAATTGTATGCGTCGATTGTGACACGCATGTTTTGAACCGGTAAGCACGGTGTACCGCCACCAGCTTAACCCTCAAGCAGGGTGTCACGCAGCTCCTCGACCTTGTCCGAGCCAAATCCCAACGCCTGCTCGGCATAGCTAAATACGTCGCCATAGGTGTCTTCCATCAGCGCCTTGGCAGAGAGCAGGTATTCGTCTTTGACGTACAGTGCCACTGCGAGCGCGTCGAGCGCATCCTGGTTGAAACCGTTACCACGGAACTGGTCAAGAATCTCGTTGTTGGCTTCCACACGGTCCTCATTGGTCTGCAGATAGTCCCGCATCACTTCCTCATCGTCCACCTCAAGTAGCCACAACACGAGCGCCGCCGCATACCCGGTCCGGTCTTTGCCTGCAAAACAGTGGAAATCCGTGGCTCCCGATTGGTTGGCGAGCACAATGTCGAGAAATTGCGCATACCCTTGCTGCGCGCCGGGATTGAGCACCAAGTCGCGGTAGGTGCCACGCATGTGATCGTCCACTTTATCCACATATCCCAGCGAAGCCAAGTCGTCAAGGCTCACGTTCTTAGTACCAGTCTGTCCCAGCAAATCAATGTTGGTGTAGTGCGCGCCCTCAATGTGGTCTTCGGGCTGTTCCGCAATCTCGGCTGGACGGCGAAAATCGACGATGTGCGTGACATGGTAGTCTCGCGCCAACGCTCGCCGGCTGTCTTCGTCCAGGCCCACAAGCTGACCGGAGCGCAACAGTTTGCCTGAGCGCACCGTCTGCCCATGCACGTTAGAAATACCACCCAAATCCCTGAAATTAACGACGTTCATCAACCCGTTCCTTCCATTTCTCGTGTTTTCCTTCACACTAGCAGAAGGAAACGGAGCACTCCGACTACCGTCAGTTATGCGTCTTGGTATGGGTCAATGGGCAAATTGTCAGCCATGCTCCCCAGACCTACAAGACGAGACTGAGAGATAGCACCAGCGCGAAGATACGGCCACACTGCCCGCAATACCGCATTGAGATCATCATCCTCAAAATGCTGCGCCGTCACCTGATATTGTACAGTCACTTCTGCATCAACTTCACCGTCATCATGCTCTCCTTGAGCAGAATTCAATGTCTTCGTAAAACGCAACTGCAGCTCAGTCAAAATCTGGACTTCATCCCCCATCGAGGCTGACATCTTATATGCCGTACGCCACTGAACTTCAACGTCAGATGAGACATCCCCACGCAACATGCGTATGACAGCGTCGGTCTGGGTTATATCAAATCGTGTTATCTTTACTGTCATATTATTCTTCCCTCACTGGCATATAACTAGACTACGCCGGAACTGTACCTTGTAACCACTGTTTACTTGCACTGCCGCTATCTCTGGCATCAATACCTAAATCGCTTGAAACAGCTGAAGCCTTGTACTCATCTCTTATGACAGCACCACTAAAATCTGGCTGGAATCCAGAACTTTCCATCTTGATTTCCGACATCACTGCGAGCGCATATTCGTGCAGCTCAGAGATTTTCGGATCAGCATCGTAATCTTCGAAGGCAGCAATGGTCTCAGGCTCTTCTCCCGAGAAATCAGCGACCTGCTGGAGTGAAAGAGATGCTTGCCGTTTCTCAACCAGTTCTTGCTTCATCATCAGAAAATTGTGGTGATTCCTTTCGGCAAGACACAGAAAATCATCTTTAGCGTGCATATCTTCAATGCGACGTACACCGCCGTTCACTGCGCCAGCACCAGCACCAGCACCAGCACCAGCACCAGCACCAGCACCAGCACCAGCACCAGCACCAGCACCAGCACCAGCACCAGCACCAGCACCAGCACCATTGTTATTCTCAATCATCTCACACCCCCAATTCGTCTGTAATCAACCGATTATTATCTATGCAATACCGGCATCTAAGGTTGGTATGCCCCCAGTTGTTCGAAGCATATGTTTTGAATCTAGCTTGTGCGGTTGTCATTTTCAAGTTTTGTCTACGCTTGATTTCAGCATCGTCGAGCTTTTCCCAAACGCCATTTTTCTTTTCTGCTACCTCTTTGCGATGTATTAACAGCATAACCAACTCTGGTGCATGCGCTCCGTCACCCTTCGGCTCAGCGAAATACAGACGATAGAGTTCACCTTTTCTCCCTCGATGCCGCAGCTCCCATATATCTGGCTGCGAGATGCACGGGGATACAGGAGGAGGATCTTTTCGCCGCGTCACGGCTCCACTGCTATCTGCAATATATTGTTCAGCAGGCTTTAATTCACCACGTGCTGCAGTATTGACCACGTCACGCAGAGTCCCTTCGAGCACCATTCGACTAGCAAATGGTATCCCCGAAACAATCTGCTTAAATTCATTGTCAAAGAAGCACTGCGGACTAGACCCTTTGGTCGTGCACTTGTGAAACTGACGCTCAGCGTCAACAGGCCCATAGCATATAGACTGACTCGATACCGATGCCATCAACTCCACCTCCCACCACACCAATGTAGCGTCAAAGTTACACATAGATGCTGACCTGTGCACCGGAACGCTACACGCGAACGACAAGACGAAATCAAATCACTACTTCCACCTACGCATGAGCGGAAGGAAACTGCTCGTAGAGATGTCACCTGATCTCATCATTATTCCCCAATCCAACACTAACCTAACGCGTACGGCGGGCAGAAAGGATGACGGATACGGCAAGGAGGGCACCGGCGAGCAGGAGGAACAGCGTTACTCCAGGGCCTCCTGCGATAGGCAGGGCGGGGTGCCTGCCGGAAGCAAGTTTCCACTGCGCGTAGAGCGTCATGCCTCCGCCAGACATCGTGTATGACTGGTGGGGCTGGTACCGGACGCCCATGCCATCCGCCGACGTGTTCCACCCGGTGAACTCGTAGCCGGGGCGCTCGAACCCGTTGTCCGCCAGTTCTATCACATCGTCGGTCACGCCCGACTGCACCGGCACAGCCCCTCCGCTGGCCCCGTTGGCGAGGTAGGTCACATGCGCCGGATTCGCACTCCACCGAGCGTACAGGTCGTTTAGTCCGTTGGTCAGCAACACCTGTTCCCCAGGTAGATAATTCGCACCGCTGCCGTCGGCCGCGGAATTCCACTGCACAAACGTGTACCCGGAGCGCGCATAAGTATTACTGGGAGCCGGAACCGTATCTCCCTCATACTTGTCTTGACCGACGTAGTCCATATCGCTGCCTCGCGCTCCGTTGGGGTGCAGCGAACCGCCCGCCGCGGGAACCCATATGGCGATGACGTACGTGTTATCGGTGAGAGGCATGTTCCTGTCGAACTTCACACCGGTATCCGTGCCAGCTTCTCCGGTCAGATAATTCCAGTGCTCAAAACGATGCCCGGGCCAGATTGTAGTGCTGCCACCGTCCGGGTTGCCAGCTACCAGCCCCCAGTCGTTAAAGTTGTAGCCGACAGTGCCATATGGATGCGCCTGACAGTCCACAGGACCCCACGGATCATTCGTGAACCCGGCTGTGTCGTAGCACAACAGCGGGTTCTTTACCCATACGGCGTGCAGAGCGACCGGACGGTCAGGCATGGTGAAATTCGCGTCGATGAGCGTGAGCCGAGCGGCTTCATATTCCGTTTTCCCCACTGCGGCAACAGCTTGGTCAGTTTCACTCCACCCCATGAACGTGTACCCGGAGCGTGTGAGTGTCGGCTGCGCCACCCGATCTCCTTCGAACAGTTCCTTCGATGCAGGCACGCTGCCGCTACCGCCATTGACGTCGTAGGAGAGCGGATACTTGGGGTCGAAGGTGATGTCGTCCACATCGTTGCCGTAGTTGGGCGATGAAGAGGCGATGTTACTGAAGGTGAAGCGGGTGACGGTCTGCCCTTCCGGCACCGTATATGTGCCGGTATAGGTCTCCCACTGTCCTTCATGCTTGAAGTCGTGGGACGCGTTGGCCGCCTTCGTGGAGATGACCGTGCCCACCGGGCCGAGCGTATCGCCGTTGCCGTTCACCGAGGTGCGCGTGGCATCCTGCGCGACCTCAGCACCTACAGGCCCGATCAGCACACTCATTTTGTCCAAGTATGTGGAATCCATTGACGTGTGGCGCAGACTCCAGGTATAAACCGCTCCAGGAACCGTGGCAATGTCCTGATAGATGGCAGTGCCGCCCTGCGCTGCGGCAAGTTCCGCATATGCATTGCCGCTGATGGCGTCATGTTGTAGCTCCACACCGTTGGCCCGCTGTTCCGACCCTGCCGCCGGACCGCCGGGCGGGTCGGTCTGGGTGGAATCCCAACCGAACGCAGCGGTGTCGAAACCTTCAGGAATTGGTTTCCATCGCCACGAACCGTAATCGAAGTATTGTTTGGTGCGACGTGCAATTTGCGTATACCCGGTGACACTGGACGGTGTCATGGAAAAATCAGGATAGTCAAAATCGCCGTTGACGATGTGCTGGGGCAGCTCGAGAACATCCCCGCTCTCTTCCTGTACAGCAGCTGCCCCTGACTCGCTTTGCGGCACGGGGCTTGCTGGGTTGCCGGCAGTCTCGCCCGAATGCCCAAGCGCAGTCAGCGGGGCAGCGCTACCGTCACCGAGAAATCCCCCCCCCGCGAGGTTTGTCTGCTCGGAAATGGGTGTGTCAGACGTAAATCGAGACGAGGAATCGTCACCTTGTGCATAAGCGGGAAGTACCTGCATGCCCAGCACCGCGAGCGACGCCAAGCCTGCGGCGAGGGCGGCAACCAGCTCGCGACTGTAGTGCGCGTTCACTTTGGCATGCCGGGCACGGCTCAATGATGTATGCATATGCAGCACCTCGCTCCTGGCTATACTGGCACAATCAATGTCAAATATAATCGAAGCCACCAACAACAAGTGCATATATGTGCAGCATCGTTAAAGGTTATACGTTAGGTGCTAAGCGTTATGCGCTAGAGGCGAGCACTCACATATGCTGCGCCAGGCAGCAGTGCATGGCGACGGCCGCCGCAGCCCCGGCGTTGATGGAACGAACCGAGCCGAACTGCGAGATGTAGACCACGTCGTCGGCCAGTTCGAGCGCTTTGCTCGACAATCCTGGGCCTTCCGCACCGAAGAGCAGCAAGCACCGAGCCGGGAACGCATAGGTCTCGATAGGCACGGCACCGTCGATGATGTCGAGCGCAATGATTCGGGCAGCACGAGCATCGGCTTCGGCCTGCTGGAACCGCCGTGCCTCATCAGCGGTCCGTGCACCGTCCCGAGCCGCACGTGCCTCGTCAAGTTCGCAGGCAATATCTCGCCTCCACGAAACAACCAGTTCCTCAATGGAAGGATGGTGATCCACGTGCTGGTACAGCTCGGTCATGAGCGAGCCTTTGCGGTTCCATTTGTGCGGCCCGACGATGTGCACCCGGCGCGCACCGAACGCGTTGGCGGTGCGCACCATGGAGCCGATGTTGAAATCGTGGGTCCAATTCTCCACGGCCACTTCGAAACCGTGCCGCCCCTGCCGGTCAAGCTCGGTTTTGATGGCATCGACCGACCAGTAGCGGAACCGGTCAAGCACATTGCGCCGGTCGCCCTCATCGAGCAGTTTGGAATCAAACCGCACATCGAAGTTCTTGGCTTGCGGGTCGTCGGGACGCGCCTCATCCGGATGTGTCTCACTCCACGGGCCGACGCCGATCTGACGGAATACCGGTTCTCCCGAAGCCTTGGCCGCTGCGGTAATCGGATTGGGGTCACGCATGGCCGCCCCCACACAGCTCATGCTCACGGAACACCTGCACGAACGGGAGCGTATGCCCCTCCCCGCTCACCGGATCCACCACGTCGAGCATGTCCTGACGCGCACCGCCAATCAGCGAAGCCACCGCCACCACTTGTGCACCTTCACGTTCCACAATGCCAAAATCAAGACTCAACTCGTTGCCGTGACGCAACGTGACCAGCGACGAGGTCTGCACATAGGACTTCTCGGAAAGCCAGGAATCCAGCAGCACCACGCGCTTGCCGGCCACATCGGGGCCTTTGACCGACGGATATACAAAGTCCATCACAAACCCGTCCATGTCCCAACCTCGAGACTGGGCAGCCTTCACCGTCGCCACCACAAGCGGAACAGCCGCGGCGGTAAGCGCACCGACAGCATCGACCCTGCCGGAGCCATACCCGTGGGATTCAAGCGCATCCAACACCACGTCGCCCATCAGTGAAGCGCCTTGCCCGCTCAACGTCACATCGAACAGCTCGCTGAACGGCTTGCCTGCCACAGCCTTTCGCAACAGTTCCTGCAGACTGTCCTTAGCGTCCATTCTTGCCCTTTCTCCTTGGAATAGCCTCAATCGTGCTCGCACCACTCATAAGGTCAGGGTACCGCCGTATCTCGCCAAACCGTGCACATTCCTTCTACAGCAGCAACGGCTATCCCGAAGCGCCGCCGGCAAGCCGCACATATGCAAACAGCCGCCCGCCTGGCCCACCACATGCAGCGGCAGGTCACGCGGACGGCTGTATAACAGGAACGCTACGCTTCTTCCTCAAGCTCAGGCGCTGTGAGTTCACGAATGTTGGCCTTCTCGGGGTCCACCATTTCGACCGACTCAATCACCTTGCTCTGATCGATTTTCTGCATCTTGCGAGCAGTGACGAGCACTCGAGACTCAAGCGAGGAAGCGAACTTGTTGTAGGCGCTCACCGTACGAGTGATGGACTGGCCGAGCTTATTGGCATTGGTGCCGAGCACCGCGAACCGCTCATACAGCTCACGCGACAAATCGAAGAGCATCTTGGCATCGTCGGTCAGACTTTGCTGCTGCCATGCGAACGCCACGGACTTGAGCACAGCCCACAACGTGACCGGCGAGGTAAGCGCTACCTTACGAGCAAACGCATCATCCATAAGCGTGGGGTCCACCTGCAAGGCCGATTCCAGCAACGCGTCGTTGGGGATAAACGCCACCACGAAGTCCGGCGACGTGGGGAACGCGTTCCAATAGGCCTTGTCTCCCAAAGTCTTGACGTGCTCACGCAGCGCCTTGGCATGCGCTTTGAGCAGGTCGTCACGCCGACGCAACTCGTCAGGGTCTGCGGTGTCAGGAATCTCGCAGGCACGCTGATAGTCCGAGTAAGGCACTTTGGCGTCAATAGGAATGCTCTTGTCCCCGGGCAGATGCACCACCATGTCGGGACGCTGGATGCGCCCCTCGGAGTCGGTGACCACCACCTGTGTGTCGAAGTCCACGTGTTCCAGCAGCCCTGCCGATTCCACGATGTTCTTGAGTTGCGCCTCGCCCCAAGCACCACGCACCTTGTTATTGCGCAAAGCCGCGGAGAGGGACGACGTCTCCTTGTCGAGCCGGGTCTGCTGCTCGTTCAGCCCCTTGAGCTGCTCGCCGAGAGCACCCATCTCATGCTTGCGCCCCTCTTCAATCTGCACCACCTTGCGCTGGAGCATGTCGAGGTTCTTCTGCACCGGAGCCAAGGCGGAGAGCACCTTGCTCTGCTCCGCCATCTGCTCTTGCTCTTCCATTTGGCGACGCTCGGCGGCTTCCTTATCGCGCTGGATACGCAGCTGCTCGGCCTTCTGCGCCTGTGCCAGTTGATCCTTGACGAACATAAGCTGCTCGTTGAGTCCGCCGGCCTTGGCGCGATACTCCACCATCTGCGAGGTCAGCTCGCCCACTTTACGACGCAACTCGTCGTTCTGGGCTCGCACTTCATCCCCTCGTTCGTCGCTGCGCGCAGCAGCCATACCACGCGCCCTGCCGAACAGGAAACCGATTATCAGGCCCACCACTGCAGCAACGACGGCAGCCACCACGAGACTCACCACAGAATTATCCATACCTATTAAGTGAAGTGCAACACATGGACTTCTCAGGTGTTTCTGAGATGATAGGTGTAACAGAGGAGGACACGTGCACATCGACTTGTTTAGAGGAGGCCTGACACTGGTTCTTGCAGCACTGGTGACATGGCTTATTATATGGTTTTTCAGCTCTTCCAGAGCATCTGTCTCAGACACCTCCCAGCATTCGCAAAACCTTCGCTCGGCACCTGTCAGGAGCACAGATTCCAGCTCTGAAAAAGTAGACATTTCCGCACTCAACACACCAATAAAACAAACTCGTCGATTATTGGTTATCTCCGCAACGCTAACAGTGTTGACACTGATACTCGCAGCACTGGCACGATTTGCGCCAAACCTTCTCCCATCTTGGATTAGCAACTCTTGGGTACAAGCCATACTCATCACACCGGTTATGTTTTATTGCGGAGCCGCCGTGCATGGCAAAGGATGGCACTCACTCATTAACCGGACACCAAGCATGGAAGTGTTGATTTCTTTAGGCACCATTGCCTCATATGTTTACAGCCTGGCGTTTTGCGTTATGGCCGGCGTGCTGCCCGATAACTCACACCCCTATTTCGAAGTCACCGGTCTGATCATCACCTTGGCACTGCTCATCGAGCTACTGACCATGAACATCACACGCAACAAGCTGCAACACCAAGAACACAGCCAAGCATCTGCGCTGGCACGTACCCCCAGCGACTCCCCTACCGCAGCCGATAATGGTGCAGCCAGTCGGCAAGACACCGCCACAAGTTCTGATACTCGACCCAATGAATCATCAGTGAGTTCCCGACGGCTCACAAGAGCGAACCGTTTCATCCAAATTTTCGTTATCGCCAGCCTGGTGGTTTCGGTGTGGATGTTCGCAATAGCGTTGGTGGCAGGGCCTCAACCCCGCCTGGCCAACGCCATCATCCTCACCGTGAGCATACTTGCCCTTGGAGGTTTTCTGCTCGCCGTCTACTCGATTTGGGAACTCACTCGTCTTGAGCGAGCGGATCGGCCGGCATCACGGTAAGCTCCAGGTGCTCTCCACCGGTCTGATCAACCAACACCGTGTCACCGTCGTGCACCTGACCCGACAGCAGCATACGCGCCATCTGATCGCCTACCTCGCTCTGCACCAAACGACGCAGAGGACGGGCACCATACGCCGGGTCGTAACCCACGTTCGCCAACCATTCGCGTGCCGCATTCGTTACCGATAGCGAGATACGACGGTCGGTAAGACGAGATGCCACCTGCTTGACCTGAATGTCGACGATGCCGCCAAGCTCGTCACGCGTAAGCGGTTGGAACACGACCAACTCGTCGAGTCGGTTGATGAACTCCGGCTTGAAGTGCGCATGCACCGCATCCAGCACTGCGTTGCGTTTCGCCTCATCATCCAAATCTCCCTGCACCAGGAACTGCGAACCCAGGTTCGAGGTCATAATGAGGATGGTGTTCTTGAAGTCGACCGTGCGCCCTTGCCCATCGGTAAGACGCCCATCGTCGAGCACCTGCAAGAGGATGTCGAATACTTCAGGATGCGCTTTCTCAACCTCATCAAACAGCACCACGGAGTAGGGACGACGGCGTACAGCCTCGGTAAGTTGACCACCCTCGTCATAACCCACATAGCCGGGAGCCGCACCGATGAGGCGCGAAACCGAAGATTTCTCCATGTATTCGCTCATGTCAATGCGCACCATGGCTTTCTCATCATCAAAGAGGAAGTCCGCGAGCGCCTTTGCCAGCTCCGTCTTGCCCACACCCGTGGGGCCGAGGAAGAGGAAGGAGCCAGTGGGGCGGTCAGGGTCCGAGATGCCGGCTCGCGATCGGCGTACCGCATCAGACACAGCCTGAATGGCTTCTTTCTGACCGATGACGCGCTGCGAGAGGAAGTCTTCCATATGCAGCAGCTTCTCGTTCTCGCCTTGCATCAGTCGACCTACCGGGATGCCGGTCCATTCCGAGACAATGCCGGCCACTGAATCAGCATCCACATGGTCAGGCACCATAGGCTCGGTGGCCTGCCCTTGCCCGTTCTCTTCGTCCGCTGCCTGTTGCGCCAGATCGAGTTGCTTTTGCATCGCCGGAATCTCACCGTACAGAATGCGGCTGGCCTCCTCGAGGTTGCCTTCGCGCGTGAATTTGTCGGCCTCGACCCGTTTGGCATCCATTTGGGCACGCAAGTCGCCCACCTTGTTGTGGCCAGCCTTCTCCTCATCCCAGCGAGCCTTGAGACCGCTGAGTTTCTCACGGGTGTCGGCAATATCGGACTGCAACTTCTTCAAGCGCGCCTTGCTGGCAGGATCCTCGGCTTTCTTCAGCTGCATCTCCTCCATTTCCAGACGCGTCTCACGACGTTGCAGTTCGTCGATCTCCTCGGGCTGGCTGTCGAGCTCCATACGCAGGTGCGCGGCGGCCTCATCCACCAGATCGATGGCCTTGTCCGGCAGCTGGCGGCCGGAAATGTAACGGTTGGAGAGGGTGGCCGCAGCTACAAGAGCATCGTCGCCGATAGTCACCTTGTGATGAGCCTCGTAGCGTTGCTTGAGGCCGCGCAGTATGGCGATGCTGTCTTCCACGCTCGGCTCGCCCACGAACACTTGCTGGAAACGACGCTCCAACGCCGGATCCTTCTCGATGTTCTCACGATATTCATCCAGCGTGGTGGCACCGATCAAACGCAGTTCACCGCGCGCCAGCATAGGTTTGAGCATGTTGCCCGCATCCATGGAACCTTCAGCAGCACCGGCACCTACTATGGTATGAATCTCGTCGATGAAGGTAATGATCTGCCCGTTGGAGCTTTTAATCTCATTGAGCACGGACTTGAGACGCTCCTCAAATTCGCCCCGGTATTTTGAACCGGCCACCATCGAGCCCAGATCAAGACTGACAAGCCTCTTGTTCTGCAGGGTAGTCGGCACATCTCCAGCTACGATGCGCTGCGCCAGCCCTTCCACTACGGCGGTTTTACCTACACCGGGCTCACCGATCAACACCGGGTTGTTCTTGGTGCGGCGTGAGAGAATCTGAATAACTCGGCGAATCTCCTGGTCTCGCCCAATTACCGGGTCGAGTTTGCCGTCTTTGGCCTGGGCGGTCAAATCGGTGGAATACTTTTCAAGGGCTTTGTAGTTGCCTTCGGCGTCTGCGCTGGTGACTTTCGCGCCGCCACGCACTCCTGGTACCGCCTTGCGCAGCGACTTGGGAGTAACGCCGTGCGATTTGAGGATATCGGCCGCCTCGCTGGGAGTAGCTTCGGCAATACCGATGAGCAGGTGTTCGGTGGAGACATACTCGTCCCCCATCGCACTCATTTCCTCTTCCGCCTTGGAAAGCGCCGCCGTCATTTGCCGGCTGGCTTGCGGCTGTGACGTAGACGAGCCGCTGGCACTGGGCAGCTTGACGAGCGCGTTGCGAACGGCGGCACCGATCGCCTGACGATCACCGCCAGCCGCTTCAACCAATCCGGGGACCACACCATTATCTTGACGCAGCAGCGCGTCCAGCAGATGAAGCCCATCAATCTGCGGGTTGCCCGCAGCAGAAGCGCTTTGAATCGCATCACCAATCGCCTCTTGAGCCATAGTCGTAAAGTTCTGTTCCATCAACTCAACCTTTCATTCGGGACCGGCGCGACTATGCACGCCGGTTTCGTACTCATCTGTTTGATTCAACAGCACAGATGCCGCATCTATTCCCAAAGTTGAGCGAAGTAGACTCAAGTTTATATTCGGCTGCGTTCTCAGGCATAGCATTACGCGATGTTATACGGTGACGCTATGCGTCCTTGACCACCACGTTCCGCAGCGAACCGATACCATCCACACTCACCACCGCCTCATCGCGAGCGTTCAGCTGCCCGGCCGGATAAGGGGTGCCCGTCAGAATCACATCGCCCGGCAGCAGCGTAGTGAAGTTTGAGATCTCGGCGATCTGTTCGGGAATCGAATGAATCAGATTCGCCGTGGTACCACAGGCCTGCGGCACGTCTTCGCCATTGAGCGCAAACGAGATACGCGCATCCTTCCAATCCAGGTCGGTCTCAATCCACGGACCAAGCGGGCAGGAAGTATCGAAAGCCTTGGAACGCGTCCACATCGGATCCTCACCTTGCACATCATGCAGGGTCACATCGTTCACGCATGTGTAGCCCAGCACATAATCCATAGCGTGCGCCACCGGAACGTTCTTGGCAATACGTCCCATCACCACCGCCACTTCAGGCTCATAATACACGGCGCTCGAATAGGACGGCATCACAATCGGGTCGTCGGGACCGATCACCGAAGTACTCGGCTTCATAAAGATGACCATGGGATCAGCCTTCCCCGCTTTGACCCCAGCCTCGTCAGGCGCGTAGTTCTTCGCCAAACCATAGACCTTGGAAGGAATGACCGGGGAGAGCAGGCGAATACCATCACCATCCACCGGGTAACGCTCCCCGGTGGGACTCACCTGCTGGGCACCGAGCGGATAGCCGTCGAGCGCCACCAAATAATCCTTACCGTCCGACTCGTCGGTCTGAACGAAGGCATACTGCGGAACATCATGATACGAAAAGCGTGCGATTCTCATGCCACCAGTCTACGCCAAGCTCACCGCAAGCACGCACCCCCAGCTTCAGATGAAAGCACGTTCTCCGAAGATGGCGGTACCCACACGCACCATGGTGGATCCCTCAGCCACAGCGAGTGCCATATCGTTCGTCATACCCATGGAAAGCTCACGGCAGCCGGCGGTGCCTGGCTCGCCGCTTTCGAGAATGCGGTCGCGAACAGTACGCAAATGCGCGAAACCACTACGGATGAGCGTCTCATCGTCACTGTGGGCACCTATGGTCATCAGCCCTTGTAATTCCACGCCTTCAAGTGCGCCAATCTGAGCGGCCACACGTTCCGCCTCCTGCGGATCGCATCCGGATTTGCTGGACTCGCCGGACTCGTTGACTTCCAGCAGCACGCCCACACCTGCACCGCGAGCCACAGCCCGACGCGCGATTTTCTGCGCCTCGTCCAACGATTCCACCGATTCGACAACATCGACCCACGGCAGGACTTTACCTATCTTGTTCGATTGCAGTTGCCCGATGAGATGGAACGGGATATGGTCCATGCCTTCCCCGGCGCCCTCGCCACCATTGGTATCAGCAGCGTCTGCCCTAGCTGCCCCGAGGGTAAATCCGCGTTCGGCACATGCCGCCACCAGTCCCTCGGCCTTTGCCGTCACTTCCTGCGGACGGTTTTCTCCAATCATGCGTACGCCGGCATCGATGGCAGCCATAATCTCACCGACATCGCGTGTCTTGGTGGCCGCCAACAGCTGCACCTCTCCGGAACGGCGATCCGCAGCCGCTTCGGCTTCAGCGATTTGATCGAGCACACGATGCACCCCATCCGCAATCTGGCGAGATCGCGCCTCGTCAATACGCTCATTGGCCAAATCCTTGTGTTCCATATATGCCGTCATCATCTCTCCTCAATCGGTACCACTGCTCTACGCTAGCACGCGCACAACCGGAATTTCTCTGCACAGACATAACCGCTTGCCAGCAGCAGCCAACACAGGAGAGCAACCGTTCACAAGCCGTCAGTTCACAGATCCATCAATTCACAGAACCGCCTTCACACCGACAGCAAGGCACCAAGCTCGTCGGCAGGCAAACGAATGTCGGCATGACGACGTTGCAACGCATCCCAAGAGAACTGTGCGAGCGCCTCGCGAGCCGTCATGGGAACAGGTGCCGGCACAAGACCGAGCAGCCATGCACTGTAACCGACCACTTGCTCCGGGCGCACACCAGCATCTCGCAGTATGCCAAGATCAAGCGAGTTCTTGCGCTTTGCCAAACGCTCACCCTCAGCGCTATCAATCAATGGAAGGTGCGCATACGCAGGATGAATACACGATGGCATGGAACCGGCATCAATATCAGCATCCATGAATCCAGCGGCAAGCAATGCCTCACGAATCCATATCTGCAATGCCGAAGAGCGTAATAAGTCGCGCCCTCGCACCACTTCGTTCACACCCATCAGCACATCATCCACCACTACAGCCAGCTGATAGGCATACAGTCCATCAGAGCGGAGCACCACCGTATCGCCAACTTCTTGTCCCAAGTCAAAACGCTGCGCACCAAATACACGGTCATCAAAGCGCACCAGACCCTTTGGATCGCCGGCTGCCGGTACTGCAATACGCCAGGCATGCCGCTGGTTTTGAGCAATCCGCTCACGCACCTGACCAGGCATGCTCACCGTTGCACGACGGCACGTGCCCGGATAGATCAGGAATCGGTCCCCCTCCTGCGGTGCCGAAGCGGCACGAATATCCGCTCTCGAACAGAAACAGGGATATATCAGCGGCACCCGCTCACCTGCGGCAAGCAACGGTGCCCCTTCAAAAAGCGACCGCAGCGCCGATTCGTAAAGATCACCACGCTCGGACTGGTACACAGGAGCCCCATCCCAGTCCAGCCCCAGCCACGCCAAATCATCCATGATCCAACGGTCGGCATCCGCCACAGCACGCGGTTTATCAACATCCTCTATGCGCAGCAGTATGCGACCGGGTTCGCCGGTACTCACATCACGCTGGGAACGCGCGGAAAGCCAGGCTGCCAGCATCGCCACCACATTGCCCAGGTGCATGCGACCTGATGGCGTGGGCGCAAACCTACCCACCACAGCGGCATGGCCGTCAACATCACGCTGCGTGCCGTCCGCGTCCTTGCCACAGCGTTGAGGGGCAGCCCCGGCTCCCACTACCCTATCCACAGCTCAGAGTCCGTGGGCCACTCGTTGGGAGTGCAGCCCCTTAAGCTCATCGATTGCTCTTGCATGAGCGGAGCCGGCTGCCCATCGGCGGGACACGATGGCTCGTTATCGAGATGTCCCAGGCGGTGCCCCACCTCGTGATTGATGACCATGGTGCGATAACGGTCCATGGTGCCACCGGCTTCAAGCCAATGTTTGGTGCCATGCATCCAGCGCGTTTCATTGACGATGACATTGTTGCCTACGCGGCAGCTGTATTCCGCCGAGCAGTTGGGTGAGAACGTGGTCACCAAGTCACTCTGCACCAGGTTCAACGTCATATCGCAGTTGCCGGAATCTGTGCTGTACGTAAACACCGCACCGGCCCTAGGCCACCCTCGAGGATCGTTCAGCGTACGGAACGCTGTGTTCTCGAACTGCTCGACACTGCCAACATCGCCCTTGCTCGACACACAGTATGAGAACGTGCGCACCGGTTTGCCGCTCGCCTGAGCAGTTTCCTGAGCTTTCGCCACAATGGCTGCTCGTTCCTGCTCGTTCAACGCCGGGTACTCAGTGATATGTTCGCGCTGCCGAAGCTCATCGGCGGCTTTCTCCTCCTCTGATTTGGCGTGCTTATCACCGTGCGCTCCCGCGGCATCCGGCGCAGCTCCGTCCTCGTTCTTGTCACCGCCATCTGGGGCGATGGTAGTGCCGGAGGTCTTCGGCGCATGCGGTTCATGCGCTGTTCCACCTACTCCAAGCTGAGCCGCCATGGCATCGATGCTCGCCTGCCCCTGCCCGGTCGCCGCCCACAGTGCAACCGCGGCAACGGCCAATACCACCAATATCGCTATGCCGATCAGCCATCGGCGCAGTCGCTTGCGCGGTTTGGAGGTTTTCTGTTGAGCATTGTCTGCAGATGCATCCGCGCCTGCCCCCACACCGTCCGAAGCGGTCGTATCACCCTGTTTCGAGCCCGATTCGGGGACGTCATCGTTCTTAGACGCCACCCCTGCGCCGGAAGCAGACCCAGATAACGCACCGACCTTCAACGTCTCTTCTGCTGCGCGACGCACATTTTCCGCCGTCGCAGCCGGAGCCTGAGCTTCAGACTTGGTTGCTTTCACCTCGGCAGAGGGCTTACCGTTCTTGGAGTCTTTGCCAGGCTTATCAGCTTTTCCAGATTTCTCCGTTTTTTCAACTTTCTCAGCTTTTCCAGCTTTTCCAGCTTTTCCAGGCTTCTCAGCTATTCCCGCTTTCTCAGCTGTTCCCGCGCCGTTACCCTTTTCAGCACTGTCAGAATGTTCTGGCGCACCAGCTTGTCCAACCCGGCCGTTGTTCTTGGGAGCAACATCGTTCCCGGTCTTGCCAAGACTGTCAGCTTTCCCGGCAGATACGCTCTTATCCGCAGTACCGCCATCCGCGGCGACAGACTTCCTGCCCTTCGCCATCGCATTCTCCGGCGTTGCCAATGCATCGCCGTTCTGCTTGTTCTTGCGCGATCGTCTCTGCCTTTTCGACACTATGTTCCTCCCAGCGTACGTCACGCATGCAGCCCAAATTGATGTTGCTCATCATCGTATGGCAGGTTTATGACTTCACCACCAGCCCCACGCAATTCTCAGCTCACAGGGTCAATGTGTTACATCACAAGGCGCGACACACCGGTATTGCGTTTTTCGCAGATGCAGCGTATAGTATCCTCTTGGTTTCGCAAGATAACCAGCGCCCCTATAGCTCAGCTGGTTAGAGCAGCTGACTCTTAATCAGCGTGTCCGCGGTTCGAATCCGCGTGGGGGCACCAATAAGTGGCGTATCTGCAGGTTAGTGCAGATACGCCACTTTTGTCGTTTGCCGAGACTCATCCGTGCAGGCTAGGCGACTGTATCGTCAACCCAGCCTCCACATCATCTCACTGCGTTCAGTTGCCTGTGCCGAAACGCTTGCCGCGATGCGCCACAGCAAGAGCGCAACCAGCGACAGCCAACGCAGCTGCCAGAAGCGCTACCAGCGCAATGTCTGCACCAGTGTCGCTCAGACTGCTCCCGGAGCGAACCGCCTTGCCGGGATCCTGGTCTGCTCGCTTGGCGGCCGTTATCGGGCTGGCAGGCACATGTCCGAGAGTCGGAGACCCAGGTACCACGTGAGCGGGTACCGGATCCTTGCCATCTTGGAAGACGCCCATCTTCAACAGTCCGTCTTCCACAAGACCGACCTGAGGCACAAGCGTGAACTTCTGCAGTGCAGTCACCATATGCCCGAACGGAGCCTTCACCTCGCTGACCGTCCAGTCACCCCACGTCAGACCGGTGACTTTGAATACACCAGGCTTCGGGTCTTGGTCAAGGCCGGCGCAAACTTGCGTTGTGCAGTCCCCTACTTCGACCGTGCGGCCGTCCGGTGCGCCCAGCACCCATGTGGAACCGGCCAGCAAGGTTGTGCCATCCTTGTCGAAGCGAGACCATTCCAAGGTTCCGGGCTTGTCGGTGTTCTCGAAATCAACCAAGACCTTGTCACCGGACTGTACGTCGAACGTACCGTCAGCGCTGGGCTCGACAGGCTTGCCGCCACGCATCACCGTTACAGCAACATGCTGGTCATAACCGATGTTCAAGGTCTGCACCAGCCCCTTGAGCAGGTCGTCGGCACTGTACACACCTGGCGCAAGAGGCTCAGGCTTGTCGAGCGTTACCGCCTTGCCATCACGTGTTATCTGCGATCCATCAGCAGCTGGAGAACCACCAAACCGGTAGTCACGATTGCGATGCACCGTGATTCCGGCGGGGCGCGGTTGGGGAAGAGGAGCAGAATCCGGCGTGTAGGTGAAGGTGACCGCCAAGCTCTGCCCATTGGCCACAGCGACTCCTGCCTCGGTCGGCGTAATCGGGTTGCCGTCCAGCAGGTAGACCGCCTGCTTGGTATAACCCTCCACATCTGCACCGGAGACCACGTACCTTCCCGCAACAAGCTCACTCTCCTGCTGCCCATTGGCGAATCGATACTGACTGCCGTCAGGATACGTAACCTTGCGCGCGATGTCATCGGCCGTGGCCGAGCCACCAGGCTCGACCACGGTGGTAACCGTGAGCGAAGCCGGTTCATCGACGTTGGCAATGTCCACCTGCACATCGTGTCCAGCCGGCACTTCGAATGTCCCATCAGCACCAAGAGCAATGGGGTACCCGGTCGTCCGGTCGGTGATGGTGATGCTGTCTTGACGATAGCCCGCGTTGAGCAGCTGGCTCACCGAGTACACTCCAGAGGAAACGACCGTCGAGTGCGGCGAGTTGATCGGCACACTCACCGCCGAACCACCTGTTGCAACGCTCACCCGGGAGCCGGCGCCCGCATCGGTACCGCCGAACTGGTAGTGACCAGAGACGTTGACCGAAAGACGGGTCTGCTGCGCATAGGTGATGGTGGCCGTCACGTCCTGTCCGGATTGGATTGCCAGTCCCGCTTCGTCAACCGTGAGTACGGTACCGTCCGCGAGCGCATACTGGTAGGTCGGGTCAGCGTACCCTGCAGGTGCCGGAGCTCCGGTGACCTGGTAGGTTCCGGCAGGCACTTCCTGCCTCTCACCGTTGGTGAAGGTGTGAATGTACCCATTGGGACCGGTGACTGTGCGTGCCAGAGCGTTCGGGTCAGCATCCCCGCCCTGCACCACGGTGACCACCTTCAGGTGACCCGTCTGTACAGCGGGAGGCTGAGGGGTAGGATCATCGGTCTTGACGTACGTGACGAAGGCTTCCAGGTGTTGGCCTACGCCAACCGCCACACCACGGGCGCCGATTGCCGAAGCAGGCACGTCCACTCCGTCGAGTCGGTAGCTCACACTCTTCGTGTATCCCGGCACTTCCTGCCCGTCGGCCATATAGGTTCCGGCGTTCAGGTCGCTCCGAGTTTCACCGTTGGTGTACGCAGTCGTGCTGCCGTCGGGGTTCGTTACGGTTCGTTCCAGAGCAGCGGCATTGAGGGCACCGTCCTGAGGCACGAGGGTTGTGACCGTGACTTGCGCCGGCTGGTCGTTGTAGGTGAGCGTCGCGATGACGTGCGTACCGGCTGCCATGGCGGCTTGTGCCTGATCTGCGCTCAACGCATTGCCCGCTCCATCCGTGTAGGTGGTAACCGGGGTTGAATATCCGGCCTTGGTGGAGCCGGTAACCTTGTAGGACTTGCCTTCACTCACATTCGAGGTCTGCCCGTCACCGTACTGCACACTCGTACCATCACTGTCGGTCACAGTACGCGTAAAGTCGTCCGCGGTAGCGGTGCCACCATGGGTGTTGTTGACCACCGTCCTGACCGTCAGCTGCGGAGCAATGGCTTCGTATGGCACGGTGCATGTCACGTTTTCACCGTCGCGCACATTGACCTTGTTGGCGTTTGCCCCAGTCATGTCGAGCACCCAGCCTTGCGAGCGCTGATCCGAGGTGCATACGACGGGATCGGTGGCGCTGAGCTGGTACCCACTCGCCATGGTGCCGGGCGCCACGCTGGTGTATCCCGCAGGCACCGATTGCGCTTCGTTCAGCTGCGTGTATGCTATGGGATTGCCGTCGGGGTCTGTCGCCGAGGGAAGAAATGCCGTCTTGGCTGCGGTACCCTTCACATTCACGTCGAACTTAAGGCTGCCGACTTCACGAGTGTCCGTGAACACAAGCGCAGGCGCGTCGAGAGCGGTGTCTTTGATCTCGAACGTCGCCGGTTCAGTGTCGGCGTTGTACCCTTCAGGTGCGCTCTTCTCGGCGAGCTTGTACGCACCCCAAGCCAAGTTGGTGAGCTGGAACTGCCCTGCCGCCGGGTTCTTGTCGGCTCCGGCGCAGTCGTTCGCCGACGCAGCCACACAGTCGTTGATCTGCTGCGTGGTGCGCTGTGGGTCGGTGAGCATCCATATGGAGCCAGCCAGCAGTCGGCCGTCCGCACTGTCTTGCTTCGTCCATGCAACCGATCCGGGGTTGCCGGTGTAGGTCAGGGTGCAGTTGTATTCTTGCCCGTCCTCCATGGCGAGTTCGCCTTGCAGTGGGGTCATGGCTCCACCGTCTACGCTGCACGCGATGACCGGCTGTGAATAGCCGACCTGGGCACCACCGGCGATGGCATAGCTGCCCGCGCCCATCAGCTCCATGATGCCGTTGCTCATGTCGTTGGCGGCACCGCCGTTGGGAGTGACCGTACGGTTCACCGAAGTCGGATCGGGAAGAGCCGCACTGTAGTCGTTCTGGAACACCGTGCTCAACGTGAGCCGGGCATGCGTTGATTCGTCGGTAGGTGCCTTGGAGATGATGCATTGAACATTGGCGTCATCACCGGGCATGGTGACCGCACCGGTCGCCGAGTCCACCGGCACAGCAGGGGAATTCGGGCGGCTGATGTCGCGGCATTGCACAGCCGTGTTGTAGTCACTGTCCTGGCTTGCAGAGCCGGGGGTCAACTTCGCGCCGATGGTGTAGTCCGCTCCGGCTTGTACCGGGCTGTCGGAAATCAACGCTGTACTCGGAATGGTCTGGGCACCTCCTGACTCTCCTTCGGTTCTCGCCGTAGCCAAACTGTTGCCTTGACCGTCCTTCAGCGAAAGTTCGAACTGATCGCTCGGTTCCTTGCGGCCGCCTGTGGATGCAAAATCATTGCTCGGCAGGTTGGCCATCACGCTGATGACCGGAATTCGGACCGCCGCCTGATAGTCTTCGACTTCACCGGCTGGGGTGAAACCAGTCGGTTCCGGTGCACTGTTGGAGCTCGGTACCATCCTCACTCGTTCGAATGTGGGTTGTCCGCCATCGTCCCCTGCCACCGATCGTTTGACATCGTCCGGAACGGTCCAACGCAACGTCACGTTGCCGCCGGCCGGGCATGCCACGGTATCACTGGCATCGTCCGCGCCATCGAACGCACCACTGCGATTCCAGTCGATCCAACCGCGCACGTTACCCGTTCCAGCACACTTGACTTGTTGGCTGAACGTATGATTCGTCATGTTCGGAGCTACTTCAACCAGATTATGGCCATCGGTATCTTCACTGACCGCAACGCCGTCCTCGTCTCCGGGTGCCGGTTGAGCGGCACCGCTCTTGTCATCACCGTCGGCCCATTGACTGGCGCCGTTCGCGGTTTCGGAATCTTCACGGTCTCCCAGACGAGGTGTCGGTTCAGTCATGCCGGCCAGCAAGCCGGACTCATTGGCCACGTTGGTGCCTGGTTCCACACCGTCTTCGCGCGCCTTGGAGAGATTGTACCAACCTTCATCCTTCGCATCGGTGCTGGGGGTGATGTCTGCGCCGAGTTGACCGCCCTCCCAGTCAGGGCCGAACTGCGAGCTTGCGGTGCCGTAGCTTTGCGGAGCATCACCAAAGTCTATAGCCGGCATCACGCCCAGAGCAACGGCTGTGCGGCCGCCACCCTTGACACTCACTTCAGCGCTCTGCGAGTTCTCCAGGAACATGGCCGAAGCTGGCCCCTTGTTGCCGTAGCCGTCGTTGGCGCACTGCCCGCCATTGGACCTAAAGGTCATCGCACCGGTGCTTGCGTCAATGTTCGCCAAGGAACTCGTGTCGCAACCATCGGTACGGTAGCTGTCGAGCAGACGCCATGTAGGTGTCTTGCCAGCCGCGGTTCCTTCCGGCAGAGGACTGACACCGATGCTTTCCGTCTGATACCACAGCCAGTTGTTCGACTCTGCATCAGCGAACACGAGGCCTTCCAATGGCTGCTCCTGAGCGCTCTGCGGTACGGTCTCCCCCTCAAGCGTCGGCGCCCCTTGGGAGGAAATCACATATTCTTTGCAGCTGTAGTCAAAAATGGCGGTTCCGGCATCATCCCGGTTCGCCACACCAACAATGTTGTTCGCACCGATGTCATACATGGTACTGAACGCATCACCGTAAAACTCTCCGGTCCGATAGGTTTCCAGCGGGCTGCCAGGCTTGGCGGTAACAGAGCACTGCGTGGCGATCCACTGATCGTTGCCGGCGTCGTGCGGCGTTGACCATACGGTTTTCGTAGTGCCCGTTTCGATGGTCTGATCTGGCTGCGTTGCCCATTGCAACCAGTCAATGCTTTCTTTGTATCGGCCTTCCCCAGCTCCGGCTACAATCTTTGTCCCGCTTGCGGTGCGCGACGGTTCGGCAACTGCCACACCCACCGCTCCGGTCAAGCTCATCGCCACTGCTCCAGTCACAGCACTGAACCATGTCAGCACTCGCTTCATCAGCGGCTTCGTCGTTGAACTCCCTGACGTTCCATGCTTCCTGGACATATCTGCCTCCTCTGCTCCTGTACGGCGTTCATACCAACGCAGTAGGCACGGACGCGCACGGTGACACTTCCAGTATGCGCCCGAAGCAGCAAGAAATATGCGTTTATGCAGTAAATGGGCCACGCGCTAAACAACTTTTGGAACACAGGAAAACCGAGATACAATGGTGACTTGTGCGATGAGGCATGTACACACATCACCACCAGCTCCCGAACCCGACATGTGCCTCGCATACGCAAATGCCCCTCACACCCGTCGTTTCCGGTGATTCCACCGGAAACCGACAAATGCAAGGGGCACCGTCCAGATCAGCACACTGACCGGTCAGCCTTTGCAGACTTTACAGGAACTGACGCATGATCTCCTTGAGCGGGGGCAGCTGCGGAATCTTGAACTGCTCGCCGAAGTAGTCGAAACCGAACTTCATGTAGCCCTTGGCCTCGTCCCAAACAATCTTGCCCGGCAGCGGAGCCTCGTCGTCCGAAGCACAGTTGATGATGACCGGCTTGGTGGGGTTCTTGTACTTCTCGAACGCCTGCGCGAACTCCTCATCGTTGTGCACGTTCACGCCGATGCCGCCGCACGCCTCAGCAAACTTGGCGAAGTCGATGTCTGCCAGGTCGATGCCGTAGTTCTGCTGACCCACGGACTGCTGTTCGTACTCGATGAAGGCGAGCAGATGGTTGTTCAAGACCACCACCACAATCGGCAGCTCATACTTGACGGCGGTGACGAAGTCCTGCATCACCATGGCCATCGCGCCGTCGCCGCACACGGCGTACACCGGACGGTCGGGCATGTCGATCTTGGAAGCGATAGCACCAGGCAGAGCGCAGCCCATCGTGCCCAGCCAAGCCGAGATGATGTACTTCTGCGTAGCCTTGGCATCGATGAAACGGGCACCGAAGGAGGTGGAGGTGCCCACGTCAATGGACCACACGGCGTTGTCGGGAGCGATGTCGCTCATGGTGGAGAAGGCGCGCGAAGGCAGAACGCCCTTGTGCGACTTGTTCTTCACATCCTCCATCCACTTGCGCCACGTGCCCATGTTCTTACGGCAAGCCTTGAGCCAGCCAGTCTCCGCAATGGCTTCACCCTTGGCGTTGAGCTGTGAGAGCGCATCCTTGGCATCCGCCACCATGCCGACCTCGACCGCATGGCGCTTGCCGATACGCGTGGGTTCAAGCTCGATCTGGATGGCCGGAATGGACTTGTTGAGATACGGTGCGTACGGATAATCCGTGCCCACCAGCACCAGCAAATCCGCGTCGAACATGGCCTCGTAGGCAGGCTTGGTGCCCAACTTGCCAATCTGTCCCAATGCGTTCGGATGATTGTCATCGATGGTGCCCTTGGCAGGCATGGTCTGGATGAACGGCATGGAGTAGCGCTCCACGAACTCCTTGGCCTCGGCCTGCGCCCCCTTGGCACCCACGCCGAAGAAGGCGACCGGGTGCTTGGCGGCATGAATCATCTCCAAGGCCTTGTCCACGTCGGCAGGGTTGATGACCGGGTGAGCACGCTGGAACTTGTCGGCGGTAGGCTGGAAGGTATCTTCGATCTTGTGGTCCGGCACATCATCGGGGATGGTCAGCACGGCCACGCCCTGGTGCAGGTAGGCCATGCGGATGGCCTCATCCATCACGGCCGGCACGGTCTCGGGGCTGGTGACGAGCTTGTTGTACACAGCCACATCATCGAACAGCTTGGCGGTGTTGACTTCCTGGAAGTAGCCCGTATTGAGCAGGTGGGACTGAATCTCACCCAAAATGGCAACCACCGGCACGTGATCCATCTTCGCATCGTAGAGGCCGTTGAGCATGTGGATGGCACCCGGGCCGCCAATGGACAGGCACACGCCCACCTGTCCGGTCAGCTTGGCGTGGGAGGCGGCGGCGAGGGCCGCGACCTCCTCGTGACGCACCTGAGTGAACTTTACCTTGTCGCGCTCGCGGTACAGCGCCTCCACTGTGGTATCGACCGAGTCGCCGGGCAACCCGTACACGTTGTCGATGCCCCAGGCCTCCATGACCTGGACCAGCTTGTCTGCCGCGTTGATTTTCGCCATGTTGATCAACCTCGTCTCTTAGAAATCTTCGTTACTGAATCTCCTTCACCATATCATTTCGGTTCATGTTAAAATGGCTGTTTTCCGCCGTTTTTCCTTGCAGAATCTATGACTTTTATCACAAGTTTCCTTGTTCACACCCGCGTGCACGAAACGCTTGCGCCACTCGGCACAGCACAACCCCACCCGAGGCACACGCTATTCGTCGAGCTCCCAGATGCCCTTGGCGCGATTGAATGCCGACCATGCTTTGGGCCAGCCCACATAGAACGCAAGATGCGTGATCATCTCAGCGATTTCAGATTGTGTAATGCCATTGGCTTTGCCTATGGTAAGGTGCGCGTCAAGCTGCTCGGTGGCACCCATCGCGATAATTGCCGAAATAGTGATCATCGAACGGTCATGCGCCGACAGCTCATCCTCACGACTCCATACCTCGCCGAACAACACATCATCGTTCAACTGTGCGAATTGCGGGGCAAAGTCTCCCAATTGCTCTCGTCCCGCGGTTTGCTTCTTAGCCATCAATGCTCCTTTGGTAACCGTGCCGCGCCCATGCGCAGCACATCACCTGCAGCTTACGCCTTCAACCCGGCTTCAAGTCAAGCCGTTACAGTCTGTCGGCAAGCACACCGCACCATGAACCATCTCAGGCATACCGGCACGCCTATGCTCAGCTACGCATCCACCGGTTGCATGGCGACCTCAGGGGCTTTCCGCACCTTAATGGAAACCAGCGTGAGCACCAAAGCCAGCGCCGAGAGCACAATGAGCAGCAGGAACGCGTGCTCGGCACCGGCAGCCGCAGCGGCCTGCGGATGTGCAGGCATGTGCAGTTCGCTCACCGAAAGCGACATGGACAGCACCGTGGTGCCCAACGACCCAGCGTATTGTTGCAGCACGTTGAACAGCGAGTTGAAGTCAGTCTGGCGCTTGCCCTCAACAAACTTGCTGGCATCCGACATGGTGTTGCCGTAGCCGAAGTTGAAACCGAATCGCAGGAACATATACAACCCGGCGAGCAGCAGTACCGTGGATTTGCCCGTGAGCGCGAAAAGCGTAGTGGCACCGATCAGCAGCGACACGTTGGATATGACGAGCACAAGAGCCGGCCCACGGCGGTCATACAGCTTGCCGACCAGCGGAGCGACCACGGCACCAAGCAGGGAACCCGGCAGCAACAGCAGGCCAGCGGTGAGCGAGTTGATTCCCAGGAACGTCTCCGCAAAGACCGGCAGCAGGAACGAGCTTCCGATGTTGATGAACTGGAGAATGAAATAGTTCGTTCCACGCAACGCGATGATGGGTTGATTAAGCAACCGTACGTCGAGCAGCGGCGACTTGGATCGCAGGCAACGCCACAAGAAGAGCGCGAGCGCCACTACAGCCACGGCGATAGCCAGACCGACGCGAGACGACCATCCTCCTGCCTGGCTGATTTGGTCGAAGATCTGTGTGATGCCCAGCAGCGTGAAGCACAACAGCACCAAGCCGATGCCGTCGAAGGATTTGTCGGTGCCGCTGGCTTTCAGACGCAGGCCAAGCTCACCGAGCACCCAGGCGATAAGCAGCAGTGGCAGCACGGCCACAAAGATGACCCTCCACGAGAAGTAGTGGTTGATCAGTCCACCGTATGTGGGCCCGAGCGCCGGGGCGAACGAGGTGACCATGTTGGCCAGGCCCATGTAGGTACCGCGACGACTGATGGGGATAAGGGAGAGGATGACGTGAATGAGCAACGGCGTGGAGATGCCCGTGGCCATGGCTTGCAGGAGCCGACCGACGAGCAATACCCAATAGTTGCCGGGGATCAGGCACATGGCCGTGCCGGTGATGGCGATGATGATCGCGACACGGAACAGGGGGCGTGCATCGAAACGTTTGAGCAGGAACGCCGAGGTGCTCATCACCAGCGTCACCATGAGCAGATACCCGGAGGTGAGCAGTTGGATGGTAGAGAGCGGCAGACCGAATTCGCGCGTCATGGTAGGGAATGTGACGTTGAGCGAGGTTTCGGTGAGGATGCCTATGAACGAGAGCAGCGCCGAAGCGGCGATGGACAGCTTGGTGCCGGTGGGCACACGTTCTTCTTGCACGGATGTTCCTTTGAAAAGTTGTATGAGACCAAGCTTGCATAAGCCGGCCTTTATGTAGTTTAGTAGCGGGTCGGAATTCGTTTGGTATGACGGTTCAGACATCTACATGCATCAAACGTCACGCACCGCATACAAAAACGCGGCAGTTACATAAACACGACATTACATCGCATGATGCCACAGCAGTGAACCAATTCCGACAGTGCACAACCTTACCTATTCTATCCTTATTCACACGTTTATGCACGTTTCATTGCTGCCGGCAAAGAACTCTACAAAGCCG
This sequence comes from Bifidobacterium sp. ESL1133, assembly GCF_058107325.1. NCBI lineage: Bacteria > Bacillati > Actinomycetota > Actinomycetes > Bifidobacteriales > Bifidobacteriaceae > Bifidobacterium > Bifidobacterium sp. ESL1133. Next base: position 161,981 of record NZ_JBYLUI010000003.1, read on the forward strand.
TCCCAAACCTCCTACCGTAGGAACCAAGAGGTTTCCATCGCAATGTGAAGGAGGCGACATGAAACACGGTAGCAAATTACTCATCGGTTGGATTGCGGTCATTCAGCTGCTGCTCTCCCTGTTTTTCGCGGCAACCATGCTGCTGGCCTCATGGTCACCAGCCGATGCCGTAACAACATGGTTAGGCAGTGAAGCCGGCCAATGGTTCACTCTGGCATCCTGTGCTTACTGTGCACTGGTGGCGCTGTGCACGTGGTTGATCATCCTCTTTGTACCTACCACTACAAAGACCTTGACGCTTACGCAAGATCGCAGCCACAAGCTCACCATCAGCAAGAAAGGCGTAGAACACAGCCTCACGGCCATGCTCTCTCGCGAGTACCCGCAGCTAGCCAACGCCGAATCGTCAGTCAAGCTTCGCCGCCGCAAGCAGGACGCAATCATCACCATCAGCGCCACAGTGGTCGAGCCGGTCGATATGACGACTTTGGGGCAGCGTATCAGCGCAGACGCCGAACATAATCTCGGTACCATCCTCGGTATCTCCGTACGCAAAGTCAAGGTGAGACTGAGGCCATACCAACCCGGTGAAACCATTGACGTGACCTAACGGCCATACACATCCACCATCAATCACCAAAGGAGGCAAAGCAATGAACACTACAACATTCGGTGCGCTGCTGGGGTTCCTCATCAGCGTGGTGTGGCTGACCGTAGGGTTCCTGCCCATGCTCATCGTCCTCGTGGCCACTCTGATCGGAGCCGCGCTAGGGCATTGGCTTACCAGTAAAGGGCTGGGCTCACCCAAACGCCTGGCCACCGCAATTTTGAACAAAATAGCAAATTAGGAGGATACCATGACCACCAATAACGAAACCACTCAAGAAGTACAAGGCAAACTTACCTTCGACGACGATGTCATCCGTAAAATCGTCGGCATCACCGCACAGCAGATTGACGGTATCATCTCGCTCAACGGCAGCGCGCTCAACGAGTTGGCAGATGCCGTGACCAGCGGCGACGATCCGAAGAAGGGCATCAGCGCCAACGTGGGCGAGGAGCAGGTGTCGCTCAAGATGAACGCCACCATCCGCTACGGCACCGATGCCAATGCGCTCTTCAAGGAAGTAACGCACAAGTGCAGCCAGGCACTCAAGCAGATGACCGGACTGAACTTAGTACAGCTGGAGATGAACGTCGACGACGTGAAGACCAAGGAGGAGATTGAAGCCAAGGAAGCTAAAGACAAGGACTAGTGCAAGCAGCGCGGCAGAGGGGTTGAAACTCCTAAGCCATGCGCCGGGCGAGAGCCATCGTGCGCATGTGTTCCAGCACCTACACCAGCCGCGCTCGGCAGGGTTCGGTTCCATGCGTCTTGAATCCGCGCAAGGAACCGAACCCTGTGCTATGTGTACGAGATGACGATATACAAAGAGGGCCACCACCTCATAGGTGATGACCCTCCCAGCGTTATTCAGCGTTTACGCTGACCCGCTATCCTGCGCTATAGCACAGCACTACTCAGCGATGACGCGCACCGTGAAGGATGCGCTGATCTCCGGGTGCAGAGCCACAGTGGCAGCGAAGTCACCCGTGGTCTTGATGGCGTCGACCGTGATGCGCTTGGGGTCAACCGCAGCCTTGCCTTCCAGCGCAGTAGCGATATCAACCGCCGACACACCACCGAAGAGCTTGCCGGAATCGGAGACCTTCGCGGAGATTTCCACGACGGAACCTTCAATGGCGGCCTTGGCTGCCACGGCGTCTTCACGGGTGGCTACGGCCTTGGCCAGACGAGCGCGCTTCAGCGACTCAATCTGAGCTGCCGCGCCCTTGCTGTAGGCGAAGCCCAGGCCTTGCGGAACGAGGTAGTTGCGAGCGTAGCCCGACTTGACCTCGACCACGTCACCGCTCTGGCCGAGGCCGGGAACGGACTTGGTAAGAATGATCTTTGTTTCAGCCATGATTATTCTCCCCTCAGCGACCGTTGCTGGAGTAGGGCAGCAAAGCCATCTCTCGCGCATTCTTGATGGCGAGAGCGATCTTGCGCTGCTCCTGAACGGTGACACCGGTGATGCGGCGGGAACGAATCTTGCCGCGATCCGAGATGAACTTACGCAGCAATGCCACGTCCTTGTAGTCGATCTCAGTGATCTTGGCAGCCTTCAGCGGGTTCGGCTTCTTCTTGAATGGTTTGACCGGTGGTTGCGGCCTCTTGCGTGACATTTCGATGTTCTCCTTTAATACGCGTTATACGATTGGTACTGCATGCGCGGCCTAGTGCGGGCGGCGCTTACTGGCTCAGAATTCAGGCTCGTCACCATCTCCGCCGAAGTCGGCACTCCCCCCGAAGGACGAGAAACCGTCGCCGGACGACGTGGAGGAACCCCACGGATCGGCCGCCGGAGCGGACTGTTGCGGAGCCTGGGAAGCGCCACCTTGGTAGCCTGCGCCGCCGGAATATCCTGCCCCGCCTTGGTAACCCCCATTGGAGTTGCCGCCGGAGTAGTTGTTTCCGCCGCCGTTGCCGCCTTGGAAGCCGCCGCCCTGTGCCTGACGCTGCACCTGGGCAGTGGCATAGCGGAGCGAGGGACCGATCTCATCGACCGTCATCTCCACCACCGTGCGGTTGGTGCCGTCATTAGCCTGGTAAGAACGCTGTTGCAGCCGACCGGTAGCAATGACTCGCATGCCTTTGGTCAAACTGGAAGCGCAGTGGTCAGCCAAGTCCCGCCACGCCGAGCAGCGCATGAACAGCGCGTTGCCGTCCTCCCACTGGTTGGAATTGCGGTTAAAGCTTCTTGGCGTCGACGCAATCGTGAAGCTCGCCACGGAAGAGCCGCTGCCAATGGTGCGCAGCTCCGGATCCGCAGTCAGGTTTCCGATAATCGTTATGGTCGTTTCCCCTGCCACAGCGTACCTCCTATTGTCTGCCGCAAAGCGGCCTGCCAATTGTTTGCATGTACCGGTGAGACCTTTAATTGCAAGGCCTCATTGTCGTACGTTTACTTGGCATCCTTACGAAGGATCTTCGTACGAATCACGGAATCGTTCAGGTTCAGCACGCGGTCGAGCTCGGCACTTACGGCCGGCTCGCAGCTGTAGTTGACCACAACGTAGTTGCCTTCGCTCTTGTCGTTAATCTCGTACGCGAGCTTGCGGCGACCCCAGATATCGGGTTCCTCAACGCTACCGCCCTCTTTAGTGACGGTTTCCATGTACTGATCGGTCAGCTTCCTGACGGCGCGCTCATCCAGATCAGGATCAGCAATGAACATCAGTTCGTATTTATGTGCAGACATCACCCACCTCCTTCGGACTCAAGTCGGCCACGGTACTTCCGCGGCAGGAGTGTGTATGCTTCAGCCTCTACGACCGACTGGCGAGCCAAACGGCCGAAGACACTTAGTTTTCAAGCTTAACTTCACACACTGACTTTGCCGACACCAAGGGCACACGAAATGGCGCGGTTGCCTGTATATTAGAAGCTGACTCGATGCGCCGTGAATCAACGGAGCCAGAACCAATCGGAAGGCAAGACATGTCGGCGATTTTGAACGGTACTTCCAAGAAGCGCATGGCGCTCGTGACAGGCCGCGCCTATCCCAAGCAAGCCGAATCCACTGCCGCATGCCTAGGCTGCGACCTACTTGAGACCACCGCCTACGACTTCGCCAACGGTGAGATGTATGTGAGGTTCGCCCAACCAGTACGCGGAGCTGACGTGTTCGTGCTGCAAAGCCACACCGATCCCATTAACCAGTGGATCATGGAGCAGCTGCTCATGATCGACGCGCTCAAGCGCGCTTCGGCTCGCTCCATCACCGTCGTGGCGCCCTTCATGGGCTACTCTCGTCAAGACAAGAAGCATCAGGGCCGCGAACCCATCACCGCGCGTCTTATGTTCGACCTCTTCTATACGGCCGGTGCCGACCGCATTATGACCGTCGACCTGCACGCTTCTCAGGAGCAAGGCTTCTTCAACGGTCCAGTTGATCATCTCACCGCCATGCCGGTGCTGCTGGACTACGTCAAAGGTTCTCTGCCGCTCGAGAATGCAACCATCGTCTCCCCCGATGCCGGCCGCATCAAGGTCTCCGAGCAGTGGGCTGCCAAGCTCGGCGGGCTGCCGCTGGCTTTCATCCACAAGACACGAGACATCACACGCCCCAACCACGCCGAAGCTCATGGCATCATCGGAGATGTAGCCGAGCGCGACTGCGTAGTGGTTGATGACATGATCGACACCGCAGGCACCATCTGTGAGGCCGTCAACACACTGAGCAAGGCCGGAGCCAAAAGCGTCACGCTCGTGGCCACGCACGGCCTGCTGTCCGGCCCGGCAATCGAACGTCTGCAAAACTGCAACGTGCGCGAAATCGTGCTCATGGACACCGTGCCCGTGCCGGAGTCCAAGCGCTTGCCCAACATGACAGTGCTCTCCATCGCGCCGCTTCTGGCCGCAGGCATTCGTTCCGTCTTCGAATCAGGCTCGGTGAGCAATCTGATGAACGGTCTGCCCGAAGACATGGGCCCTCACAGCATGTACGCAGACTGATTTGGACATCTCAACTTCGCTTCATATTCCTCGCAAGACCGGCATGCGTACATGCTCTAGGGCACCTGCGAGGGATTGAGGCGAAACCCCAATCCGCTACCGAGAGCGCTTTTTCGCCTTTGCTTTGGCGCGCCTGCGTTTGGAATAAATATCAAACACAATCCATAGCGACAGTGCAAACGCCACCACATACCCCATGAACCCCACCACGGGAATACCGAAGATAATTGGCTTCATACCAGCAAAATAGGTGATGGAAGACCCAACAAAGAGTCCCACCACGATCAATGCCATGGTCAACCGGTTCGTCATATCGGAAATCTGCTGCAGCGGTTCCCCCGATCCCACCAACTCCATATTGATTTTGAGCTGCCCACGAGTGAGCATACGTGCAGCGGTCTGTGAATCAGCCAGCGCCGACAGCACTCCATGCAGGGCTTTACTGCTTTCGATAGTCAGACTCTTCAGCTCTTCCTTGCCCGCTGCCCCAGTAGTCTTGCCCTGCACCAAGTGCTTGCTGATGATTTCAATCATGTTGATGTTGGGAATGAACTCGTCAAGCAATCCTTCCAGAGTGACCAGCGCCCGCCCCACAGTGGTGATATTGCTCGGCACTTCGATGCCGTGTCTCTTGGTCAGGTTCATGACCGCTTCAAGAAAGGTCGCCAGGTTGAGATCCGCCAAGTCTACGTTGCCGTACTCCTCCACAATGCCATCAAGATCGGCGAGCAGACCACCATACTCCTGCGAGTCCAGCCGTTTGCCGGTCAAACGCAGCAACCCGTCGGCCAGTCCTGGCGAATCCTGCTCACCGACAGCCATCACAATGCTGCTCAGCACTTGACGCAGACGTTGGTCGAGCCTACCCACCATGCCCAGATCAATCAGCACAATATGCCCATCAGAGATAATGATGTTGCCTGGGTGGGGGTCAGCATGGAAGAAGCCGTTATCAAGAATCTGAACGGTATAGTTGTCGACCAACTTGGTGCCGATCTCTTCCAAGTCATAGCCGGCCGACTCAAGATCAGTCACATGGGAAAGCGAAATGCCTTCCACATAGTCCATGACCACTACGTGTGCCGTGCACAAATCCATGTATGGCTTGGGGCAGTCCATGTAATGGTAAGGTTTGCAGAAGCGTTTGAACTCGTCGAGATTGCGCGCCTCCAACAAGAAGTTCGTCTCGTCCTCGAACGTGTCCCACAGCTCTTCCACCACACCTTGCAAATCCACTATCTGAGTGTTATCACCCATCATCTTGGTGGCGCCTTTAGCAAGGGAACGCAGAATGGCGATGTCTTCGGCCATGGTCTCACGCACTCCGGGACGCTGCACTTTGACCGCGACGTCCTCTCCGGTAATGAGCGTGGCTCGATGCACTTGGGCCAGCGACGCCGAACCAAGGGGCTTGGAATCTATCTCAGCAAAAATCTCTCCCACCGGCCTACCGTATTCCCGCTCCAGTGTCGCGGTAACGGTCTCGTATGGCATGGGATCAGCATCGGCACGCAGTTTGGTGAGTTCGTTACAAAAATGCTGCGGCAGAATTTCAGAACGCATGGAAAGAATCTGGCCGACCTTGACAAAGGTAGGCCCCAGGTCTTCAAGCATAAGGCGCAGGCCACGGGGAGTGACACCGTGGAAGATGTCGAACCGCACCATGACCTGCGCGATCTCGCGCAACCGCTTAAGCTTGCCGCGACGGGTGAGGTGGTACCGCTCGTCAAACGAGGGTGCGCGCGTAGAGAAGAGACCTATGGTCTCCTTTGCTGCACTACTGCTCGGATGTAGCAGAGGCATCGTCACGCAGATCCTGACGTTCTTTGGTCTGTTCGGCGGTATGCTTCAGTTCAGCGTTGAGTTCCTTGCCCTGAGCCACGGTAAGCTCGCCTTTCTTGACCAAGTCGTCAACGATCTCCTGTCCTTTTTCCACCGTGGTAGCCAGCGCCCCCACACCGGCGAGGAACACTTTGTGCAGGCCTTCACCCAAATCAAACTCAGACATGATACCCTCCTTGAGAACCGCTTTCTCACGCTGCGAACCCGCAGGTACTGCCAGTCTAGCGTATACATCACAATATGACTAATTTCACATATTGCAGATAGTACAATCGTACAGAGCTTGAACACAAGCGCAATGCCGCACGCTTGACTGAACACCCACAACAAAGACAAGAAAACCGCGCCACCGAAACGGACGCGGTTTCCATTCACCTCCTGCCCCATGGAGAACATCCCACAGGTGCGAGAGGAGGAGCCTACTTGCTGGCTGAAATCTCAGCCTCATCCTTGCCATAGATGCCCTTGCGCACAATCAAGTAGTAAACCAGCGCAATGAGCACTACTGCGGCGCAGCCGAACAGCAGGTTGGAATAGTTAGCTGCAGCACCGGTCTTGCCGATGAACGAGAAGCCGGCAAGGCTCTGGTCGGAGATGATGGTGCCGATGATGGCCACGCCAATGGAGGCAGTGATGTTCATCGCCAAATCATTCATGCCTACACCGCGCCCGGACTGCTCGGTAGGCAGCGTGCCCAGCACGGTATCCATCACCGGGGAGTAGAGCATGCCCATACCAGCGTAGAAGACACAGATGGTGCCGGTCATCGCCCAAAAACCTGAGTTGATCAACAAGCCGGTGCCGGCCGCACCACAGATGATAAGCACTGCGGCAATGATGATGGACGCCTGACGCCCGATGCGATCCACGATGGCGCCGGAACTCGTGCCCACGATGGCAGCCACCACGAACGCCCACACGATGTGCTGCGATACCTGTGCCGTGGTCATGTGGTACACGCTACTGCCGATGGCGTTCATGATAGGCGAGGCAGAATAGTTGATGAAGTAGAAGAACAGGATGAGGAAGATGGCCTTCACCCAGCGGGTGTTCTTGAAGAAAGCGGGGGTGACGAATGGGTCGGAAGCGCGAGAGATGTAGAACGCAAATACCACGAACAGCGCCACAGCCACCAGTACCATCCACACCTTCATATAGGAGAAGTACAATGCCAGGAATGCAGAGGCAAGACCGAAAATCGTGAAACCGACCCAGTCCACCTTGTGTCCCTTCTGAGACTTGTCAGGCAAATTCTTGAGCAACGCAGGCAGGAAGAAGATGGTGACGGCGGGAATGAGGAAGAGGTACTGCCAGTGTATGGAACTGAGGATACCTGCAGCGAAAACACCGATGGCGGAGGAAAGCTGGTAGCCAGCGGTGTAGATGCCGAAGAAGATCACCTTGAGCGAGGGGCGCAGGTATTTGGTAGCCACCACCAAGTAGGCCGAACCGGTCACCTGCTCGCCGGCGGTCTGCAGAACACGTGCGATGATGACCGTCCACAGATTCGCGGGGAACAGGAAGTTGGCCACGAAACCGAAAATCGACCCGAGGAACAGCACTATCAGACCGACCGTCACCAGTCGTTTCAGGGAGATGAAGTCACCGAGCGAACCGTACAGGAAGCAGACGATGCCGAGCACGATGCTGGGCAGTGCCGTGATGAGTGAGGCTTGGGCGGGGGCGCCCACGTCTTGGCCTACCTGTGTGAATACCAGATTGAAGCCTTGCAGGCACAACGTGCCTAGGATGAAAGCGATGAGCAGGAGGATGAGAGCCTTTACGGCCTTCGCGTTCTCGGCGTCGGACACACCTTCTTTATCGGTGGTCGTGCTGGAAGCTTGTTCGTTCATGAAGAGTTCCCTTAGGAGTTGAAACGTGTGAATGCTAATGAATTGACCGGATGGTTATCGGTAGACATTGAGAATCGAGCATCTGGAAAGGGCTGCAACGTGCAGCCTTAGCATAATTTTCTATCACCTCCCTGCCAGTGCGGTGATACGAGTCATGAATTCGCTCAGGAACCGTTCGACATCGACGCCGACGGCTACCTGAGATGTCTTTACCGGATCGCGCAGCAGGTCGCCGTCGCCGATGGTACGGCCACGGGTCGCCCCTTCGGTCTCTACCTGCATATTGATGGGAAGCGTGGTAACCAGCGTGGGATCGATGGCCACCGCCACTGCGAGCGGATCGTGCAGGCCGCAACCACCCAACTTGGGCGCCGTGGTCTCATAAGCCTTGATGTAGAAGTCAGTCATATCCGCCAGGAACGTGCCGGCAGGCGTGTTCAAGTCGCGCCAACGCTGGGTCTCCTGATAGGTCAGCAGCGTCTGCAGTGTCACGTCGAGGCCGATCATGGTGACTGGGGCGCCGGAGTGGAACAGTACGTTCGCCGCCTCCGGGTCTTGACTGATGTTTGCCTCACTCCACGCATTGACGTTACCCGGTACGGTGAGCGCACCTCCCATAATCACAATGGAACCAATTTCCTGTGCGATCTCAGGGGCTTTGGCGAGCGCCGCGGCGATATTGGTCATCGGGCCGGTAGGCACGTAAATCAGATCACTGCCGTAGCGGTGAGCCGAATCTATGATGAAATCAACCGCCGAAGTGGTTTCCGCACTACGCGGCGAGTCAGGTATGACGGTTTCGCCAATGCCGTTCTTGCCGTGGATGAATGCAGAAACCTCGCCCACCGTGAACGATTGCTGTGCACTGGCATGCGGCAACCCAGGGTACACACCGACCTCTGGGTGCCCATACAGTTCTGTGATAGCCAAGGAATTCCGCATACTCTGTTCGAGTACTACATTGCCGTACGTGGCCGTGATGCCTATAAGCTCCACTTCCGGGCTAGATAAGGCGTAGGAGATAGCAAGCGCATCGTCCACGCCGGTGTCAAGATCAAGGATAAGTTTTTTCATTATCTAATCCATTCGAGCCAACGAAAAGTACTTGAGAAACAAATACGCTCTCAGTATAAACCCGGGTCGTGCCAAACGCGCCAACAGGCGGCATGGCAGTCCAAATGCCAGCAATTCCAACGGTTTCGATATATAACGAATATTGCTGTGCGACATTGCTATATTAGGAGGTAACGCCAACCCGACCCAAGCGAGACGACCATGAACGAAACCCTTGCACAGCTCGAACACATCAACGGCTCAGTGAGCGTGGTGGGTTCCATGAACGCCGACTACACCGTCACCACCGCGCGCCTACCCGAGCCAGGAGAAACCGTAAACGGCGGAGCGTTGGAAATATTGCCAGGCGGAAAGTCCGGCAACCAAGCCGCCGCCGCGGCACGCATCGGCGCCGATGTGCGGATGTTCGGTGCAGTCGGAGACGATGCCAACGCAGATTTCCTGTTAGGAGAACTAGACCAGGCCGGCGTGGACACCTCGCATGTGCTGCACGAACACGGACCTAGCGGCACCACCGTCATCACAGTGGATGAACATGGCGAGAACACTATCGTCTATTCTCCGGGATCCAACGCTCTGGTAAGCCCGGACTATATCCAGTCCCAGCGTGGGGCGCTGCTCAGCTCCTCCGTACTCGGTTTGTGCTTGGAGAGCCCCATGGAGACCGTTATTGAAGCGGCAAGACTGGCACACGAGGCCGGGCTCACCGTACTGCTCAACGACTCGCCGTTCCAGGCGACGCTGCCCGACGAACTCGTTGCCAACTGTGATGTGCTGCTGGTCAATGAGCATGAGATGGCGCAGCTGCTTGGCGTAGGCAAGCCTTCCAACGGCGATTGGTTGGAGGCTGATTGGGATGACATTGCGCACCGTATGGCCGATTTCGGATTCAAACAAGCCATCGTCACGTTAGGCTCGGAGGGGTCAATGGTGCTGGGCGCAAACAGACAACACCATGAGTCAGAGATGTCCTTCGCTGTGACGCGCATCGAAGCGCAGCGAGTCGAGGCACGAGACACCACCGGCTGCGGAGACGCATTCATGGGCACCGTACTTGCCGGATTGGCCTCCGGTTTCAGTCTGGAGGCCGCGGCTCAGCTCGGCTCATACGTGTCCGGGTTCGCCGCCACCGGCTACGGCGCCCAAGCCTCTTACGGTTCCGCCTCTCAGATTCAAGGTTTCTTCGACAAGTAGGATTCACAGGAATGTACGCTGTTGTTGGGAACGGCGGCTGCGCCATGCCCAACAACGCTGCAGATACATTTTGAGGCAATGTCTTTGCAGTAATACCGGTTGCGCAAACAGCCAAGGTAAGGTATACTGAAACATCCGGCATTGCCGGGGCTTGATAATTCAAGATTGGGGCTGATCGGTTTCGACGGTGACCTGCTCGCTGCAGGGAAGCGTGCCGAGAATGTAGAGTCCACTCGTGATGACCTCTACAACAAATTAAGTGCTAAATCTAATCGCACTGAGTTTGCACTCGCTGCCTGAGCTTCGCGCCAGGATTAACCAGTGAGCTGCTGCTCCGTTCACTCTCCCTCGTCTTCGGGGGGATGCTGAACGTCATGAGAAGACTTGCTTCAGGCGCTGGGCCGCAGGGCGACTGAGGGACTTTGACTGTAGATATGCTCGCCATCCTTTGCCTGCGATACGGATGGGGGCAGAAAAACTGCCATACGGCCAGCAGGCTACGCACGTAGAATTCTGCAGGTTCGGTTATCGGACCGGGGTTCGATTCCCCGCAGCTCCACAATAATGCAATCGCCACTTCGTAAGAGGTGGCGATTTTTCGTTGGTATTGCAAGAATTTTGTGCCTTTCTTTCGCAGCTTTTATAGCCCTGATTTTGTATTTTCTGTTGAGTTGCCTCATTGAGGGGGATTCTATTGTTTTTACTTCTTGAATCATGTAGTGTGATGTAGGTCACTTGATGTGGCAGAGCCAACTACAACAAACAGTGAGGCCATAAGGACTGTCTTTGAACTGATGAGGATTGTTGCTCTGTGATGGTGCGGCGGCGGTGCGTGATAATGCGTGGTGTCGCCGCATGGTCTTGACCGGTAAGGATGCTCCATGCCTATATGTGCTCGTCGTATGCCGCGGATTGTTCTCATTGTGGTTGCCGCCATCGGGCTGGTATGCATGTCTGGCTGTTCGTCGGCCAACTCTCCGGAACGGTCCGGCAACGAGCCGAAAGACGGCATCGGTCAGGCTGAAAGACGCGACGACGCCGAATCACGTGCCCAAAAGTTACAGGCAGGGCAAACGTATCGTTCGTTGTTCGCTGATCGTCAGCTCGCCGCTTGTGTTGCCAACAAACTCGATGTGGGCCTCGATGACACCGTGGATGAACAGCTCCTGGACTCGGTGAAATACCTGACCATAGACGACACCTGCGCGTCGGAGACGAACGACCGGGACTCCCGACCGGACGATGACGCGGCATCAGCGGAGCCCAAACTGCAAACAGACCCGGCACCACGACCGGAACCGTCCGCACCACCATCAACGGTTCCTATCGCCTCACTTGACGGCATCGAACACTTGCATAACGTTACCAATCTGAGCATGCACTCTGCGCAGGTTAGTGATATCAGGGTGCTGTCTAAGCTGCGTCTGCTGCGTTCGTTGGATTTGAGCGGTACGAGTGTGCGCGACGTGACCAGTTTGGCGGGTTTGCCGATAGGTGAGTTGCGGCTGCCCGACACGGTTGTTGATGTGTTGCCTGTGCTTCGACTGCCGAATTTGCACGCTTTGTATGTTGCTAATCCGCGTGCTGATATCTCGGTGTTGCGCGATTATCGTCCGGCTACGGTGGGGCATCGGGGTGGTGCATACGAGGCTGATGAGGGTGAGGGGCTTGTGGTTGAGATGCCCGAGGGTACCGCTCCATCGTTGGCGTCTCAGGCGGCCGGCGCGCATGTTGCGGTCAAAGTCTTCAAGCCCGCTGATGCCGTGTCTGCGTATGCTCAACCCGATGAGGCGTACGACTGGTATCGCCAGTAATCGTGCGTGCGTAGGTTTGGTGAAGGTTTTCTGCGATTCATAGTGGCGGCGGGTTTGGGCTTGTAAGCTGGCGGTAGCTTTGAGAGGCAGGCCCTTTATGTCCGCACTCAATATTGAACGTCACTATCACCTAGCTCGTGTCATCGTGGCATGGACGGCGTTGTCATTTTCTCCGTTTATTCGGTAGGAGGATTTTATCTTGTAAGTAGTCTCAATTTGAGTCACACTGGTTCATTGCATTGTGCGACTGTTTACCGTGCGTGATGAGTGAGAACAGAGGGAAGATTATGATTGATGAGGATAAAGCGGCGAATACGGTACCGCGCGGTTTCTTGGCGCGGCATCAGTATGCTGTTCGCCGTGTGTTGTGGTGGGCGGGGTTGATATTGCAGTTACCGGCACTGGCAATATGGCTCGACGGTGGTACTACTGTTCTGTATTTATTTGCTGAGTTCCCGACTCACGCTACAGACATCGATGATTCTGCTTCGAGAACAGGTCTTGTCCTGAAAATAGGACTTATATGCTGGTTTGTCGTGCTCACTTTGCGGGCAAAATTTGAGAATCCTGACGAGCTTGCTGACAATAGACAGGTATTTGTCATACTACTAACTGCTGCGACGGTATTTTCCACGTGCGTTGCATTATTTATTGCGTCCTAGATCTATCGCGATAAAGCGAGCGATGCGCGCCAATGTTGCTTGGCGCGCATCGCTGAGGTAGAGTCTAGACACCGTCACACACGAGGATTATTTAGGAATGCGGCGTATGCACGTGCCAACTGATCTGCCTCGCCTCTAGTGGGAAGGCGATCGGCTTTCGACGCTTTTGCTAATAGCTCTTTTAGAAAAGGAATTTGCTTGAATGAGCCGATGTTGACACCTTCAACAAGAGTTTGAAAAGCAGTAACGACGTTATCAGAGGTTATACAGCACCATTGACCACCACATTTATATAATTGAACTAGTATGACTACCATCAAAGAAGTGGCCAGAGCGGCCGGAGCATCAGTGACCGCAGTTTCCATGGTGCTCAATCATCGTGAAGCCGGACATGTCAAAACCGAGGTCGCCGAGAAAATTCGCGAGACCGCACAACAGATGGGATACAAGCCAAATCCCCTGGCCAGGTCTCTGCGTACCAGCAGAACGCGCACCATTGGATTTGTGAGCGAAGAGATTGCCACCACACCATACGCCGGCGAAATTGTGCTCGGTGCACAGGATGCCGCCAGCGAACGCAGTTACATGCTCCTTCTGGTAAACACTGACGGCAAAGCAGACGAAGACGACGAGCTCGCCGGACTGAAACGCTATGGCGTGGATGGCTACCTGTACGCCAAGATGTACGATCGATCCACACAGCTGCCATCTGCCCTCGAAGGCAACCCTTCGGTTATCATCAACGCGAACGACAAGAGCCACACTGTCCCCAGCATCACACCGGACGAGGTGCTCATCGGTCTCGACGCCACCCGTCGGCTCATCGACGCAGGGTGCCAGCGCATCGCCTACATCGGCTGCTCCGACCCACTGCTCGCCGAACCATTGCGCCGCCAAGGCTACGAGCAAGCACTACATGAAGCCGGCATGGAAGTAAACCCCGCACTGGAGATCGCAGTCCCCAACAAAACCCCGTCCTTAAAGGCAGTGACCGCGTTATATGAGCAAGAGAAACCGGATGCGTTCTTCTGCTTCAATGACGCTCGCGCCTGGTCGGTATACGAGTGCGCCGCACGTCACGGTCTGACCATCGGCAAAGATATCGCCGTAGTGGGCGTGGATAATCATCGTGTCTTTGCCGAAACCTTGTCTCCCAAACTCACCACCATCGCCCTACCGCACTACGAGATGGGCTACTGGGGAGCATGCAAGCTCATCTCGTTGATCGAAGGACGCGAATCGACCGGCGCAGGCACCGATGCCAGCGGGAGCAGAGACGACAACGCCAAAACCGCAGATAGCGCGAACAGCAACGATGGTTCAGTCACCGATAGCGACGGCGACAACGCTACCAACAACGGCGAAGTCAGCGGCATCCGTCGTGTGCATCACATCATTCCGCCGATTGACGCGCCCGACCCGGTACGCATTCATTGCCCCCTCATCGAGAACGATTCCGTACCACGCCACTGATTCGGTGCCGATTCGAGCCGTCTTCGACGGTAATTCATGTTAGAGAATGGCCATATTCTGCGGATTTCATATCCCACCAAACCACCGACACCAACAAAGTACTCACAGAACGCGCAAACATGGTGATTGTGCCGCACAAACGTGATATTTCGAGCGTTGCGGCAGACTTGACGACACGTGAAACGTTTCCAGCTTGACGTAAAACGTTTCTCCTCATATGATTAACCCAGCAGTCACGAATGCAGCAGCGCCGCACTTCGTAAACCGCATTTCCTACACGCCGCGCCGAGGCGCCGTGAAACGAAAGGGTACATAATGGCAATCAACGCAGCCAAAACATACCGGAATCCCTCGTACCTCGAGAGTTCTTCCGGAATTTTCATGTTCTTCTGCTCCTGGGGCATCTGGTGGTCCTTCCTCTCCCGGTGGCTCACCGATCCGGTTCACGGACTTGGCATGACCGGCGCTGAACAGGGGCAGATCTATTCCATCAACTCATTCGTCGCCCTGTTCATCATGTTCGGATATGGCGTCATCCAAGACAACCTCGGCCTCAAGCGCCGCCTGGTCGTCATCATCTCCTGCATCGCCGCGTTCATCGGCCCCTTCGCCCAGTTCATCTACGGCCCCATGCTCGCCGCCGGCGGCACCACACGCTTCATCGGCGCGCTGCTCGGTTCCCTGGTGCTCTCTGCAGGCTTCATCGCCGGCTGCTCTTTGGTCGAGGCACTCACCGAACGGTACAGCCGCAACTTCGGCTTTGAGTACGGCCAGGCACGCGCTTGGGGATCCTTCGGCTATGCCATCGTGGCGGCCATCGCAGGCCCGCTGTTCAACATCAACATGTACCTGAACTTCTGGCTCGGGTCACTCTTCGCCATCGGCATGCTGTGCATCTACCTGTTCTGGCGCCCGGCCGAGCAGAAGGAAGCCCTCAAGAAGGAAGCCGATCCAAACGCGCCGCGAACCAACCCCACCGTCAAGGAAATGATTTCCGTGCTGGGCATGGGTTCACTGTGGGCACTCATCGTCTTCATGTTCTTCACCAACACGTTCTACACCATCTTTGACCAACAGATGTTCCCGAACTACTTCACCTCGCTCTTCTCCACACCCGAGACCGGCAACACCACATACGGCGCATTGAACGCCATCGAAGTGTTCCTTGAGTCGGTGTGCATGGGCATCGTCCCGGTCATCATGGACCACATCGGCGTGCGCAACTCACTGCTACTCGGTGCTTTGGTGATGTGCGTGCGCATCGGCCTGTGCGGTCTGGCCACCGAGCCAGTTCTCATCTCCGTGGTCAAGCTCTTCCATGCCATCGAGACCCCGCTCTTCAGCCTGCCCGCGTTCCGCTACTTCACCCTGCACTACAACACGAAGCTTTCGGCCACACTTTACATGGTCGGCCTGCAGATTGCCTCTCAGCTGGGACAGGTCATCATGTCCGGCCCGCTGGGCAAGCTGCACGACGTCATCGGCCCGCAGAGGACGTTCTTCGCCATCTCCGGCATTGTGTTCGCAGCCCTTGTCTACGGTTTCTTCATCATCAAGAAGGACGATCAACAGGTGGGCGGCGATCCGTTCATTCGGGTCAAGGACCGCAAGAAGGCCGAAGCGGCACAAGTCTGAGACCAGCCACCGCACCATGCGACCCTAAGCAACGCCTTTGCACCGCACCCCCAGTGCCGGTGCAGGGCGTTTGCCGTCTCAACATCGCCGTTCACAACAGCACAATCCGCCGTCAGTCACCGATACGCGTGACCGTCATCAACACGAAGGAAACATCATGAGCAACCCTGTGTTCCACCAAATCCACGACCACGACCAGGAACTCGCCAAAGCAGAGGCGAGCGTCGAAGAACTCGCTCTGGAGCGTAACGACCGCTGGTACCCCAAGTTCCACATCGCCTCCAACGGCGGCTGGATCAACGATCCGAACGGCCTGTGCTATTACAAGGGACGTTGGCACGTCTACTACCAGCTGCACCCCTACGGCACCCAGTGGGGCCCGATGCACTGGGGCCACGTCTCCAGCACCGACATGGTCACCTGGCGCCGCGACCCGATCGCCATGGCACCCAGCCTCGAAGAGGAGAAGGACGGCGTGTTCTCCGGCTCTGCAGTCGAGGACGACGAGGGCAATCTGAAGTTCTACTACACCGGCCACCGTTGGACCAACGGCCGCGACGACACTGACGGCCAATGGCAGGTCCAACTGCTCGCCGAAGCAGCCGACGACGATGCCACCAAGCTGGACAAGAAGGGCATGGTCATCGACTGCCCACGCGACAAGGTGGATTCCCACTTCCGCGACCCCAAGGTGTGGAAGCAGGACGGCGTATGGACCATGATTCACGGCGTGAGCACTTCGGACAAGAAGGGTCAGATCTGGGTCTACACCTCCGAGGACATGATTGATTGGAAGTTCTCGAACGTGCTCTACGAAAACCCCGATCCGGACGTGTTCATGCTTGAATGCCCCGACTTCTTCCCCCTCACCGCCCCCGACGGCTCCGAGAAATGGGTAATCTGCTTCTCCGCACAGGGAGCCCGTCCCAACGGCTATATGAACCGCAACAAGGACAACGCCGGGTACATGATCGGCACATGGAAGCCGGGTGAGGCCTTCCAGCCCGAAACCGAGTTCCGCCTGTGGGATGCCGGCGCCAACTACTACGCGCCGCAGTCGTTCGAGGCAAACGGCCGGCGCATTATGTACGGCTGGATGAGCCCGTTCGACGGCAATGCACCCATGCAGTCCGACGGCTGGTGCGGGCAGATGACACTGCCGCGCGAGGTGTTCCTCGGGGAAGACGGCGATGTGCACACCGTGCCGGTGCCCGAGATTGAGCGCCTGCGCATCAACACGTTCAACCACGTACCGCGCACCATCGAGACCAACGAAGAGGCTTTGGTGGACGAGGACAAGGAGGCCGTGGAGATTGAACTGAACATTGACCTGAAGCACTCCACTGCCGAGCGCGCCGGACTGAAGGTGCACGCCACCGACGACGGCTCGTACACCTATGTGGCGTTCGACGCGCAGGCCGGCACTGTGGTGATCGACCGCGCTGCAGCCGCACGTGGAGACCGCGGCTACCGCGCCACCAAGCTGACTGAAGAGGAGCTGAATGCTGACGAGCTGAAGCTGCGCGTGTTCGTGGATCGCGGCTCGGTTGAGGTATACGTCAACGACGGCCACTACACGCTAAGCTCCTACTCCTACCCAAGCGAAGGCCCCCGCGCCATCAAGCTCACCAGCGAGTCCGGCGTGCTGGCGGTCAACCAGCTCACCGTGCACGATCTGCGCAGCATCGGCCTGGAGTAAGGGTTGACACGTTGTCTTGTGTCGTCCGGGGTTGTAGGAACTAAACGTGATGTTTAAGTTCCTATAACCCTGCTAGCTCGCGTTGTAAGCAGTACGAGACAGTACGAGACTGGTTTAAACAAGCTGCTGGACTTGTGTAAGCTTTGCTGTTGCTTTGTCTTCGCAAGGCAGAGCGGCGTAAAACTAACTCAACACCATACAATCCGCCCAGCTGTCGCTGACTTTTAGTAGAACAGCGCCGGCTGGGCGGATTTGTAATTACTAACTAAGACAGTTTTGCCTATATTCTTCTAACCTCTATATGCATATGCCAATACCGTCCATACTGCCCAGCTACGGTATGAAGTGTAGGGTGCCATTCTGATGAGGGGTATATCTTGCTCCTCATCAACATATTGTACAAATCTTTGTGAAAGCTGAACCAAGCACCCGAGCGTATTACGAAGATAAAGGCAACTGGCATTGCTTGCGTAGTGCGTTTTGTAATTGCGAAGTATTCTGGTTGCAATAATTCCCACTTTGCTTGCAGCTTCCCTACGAACTGGTATGCTTTCACAGACAATCAGGAAAATCGACAGTAGGCCTGCGTAGTCATATACTAGTTGTGATTTACTCGCTGTACTAGGAATCGGCTTAGGAACGTCACCGCCGAATAAGTCACGCAAACACGATTGCACAAAATCTTTTGGATCTGAGCGATTCCGTCTTAGTGTGCCAACTAGCAAAGGCATGCTGTGAGAAGAAGCATTGCGGAGTCTACGAAAATTACCAAAGAGTTTGGTAATTTTGTCCTCACGCTTTGACTGCTTTAGATACATCTCATACGCGTCCATAAGCTCAGCAAGGCTAAACACTTCCCACAAATTCCATATTTCCGGCTCTCTAAAGTACCGTTCAATCAGTGCATCTGAGTATGGGGAATATCGTAGACCGCCTCCTTTATCAGTAGCACGATTGCTGTACGACCCATTAAACACAAACTTATGCTTTGCATCTACGAGTTCAGCAACGTCACGACCGTCATCGACACCATCTCGCATCAGCATATTATTGAATCGCATTTTCAATCCGTGTTCAACATTGCTCGCTATATAACTGATTGCAAGACGAAGCTCGTAATCAATGACGGCCAAATCTTTGATAACAGCAAAGTCTAAATCGTTATACAATCCATCATCATCTTTAGAGAAATTTGATGCGTACCGTTTAATCCGAAACAAATAGGTATTCGTAATGAGGTATTGACGAGCTTCAGTCTCATCACACATTTTGAATGTTACGCCATCGTCTTTGAGGTTGCGTATCTGTGCATCTAGAGCAGTTTCAATTGGAACCATCGCACTCATTGCAACCTCCTCCAAATAAACTAATAGGGCATCCGTCAGAGGCAATTACAGTCTCCGACGCTGCCCTATTAGTGGAAATCACAAACAGTGTTCACAATTTCTTTTTTTCGTTGTAGGAGCATATTATCAAATATTTCATCACTACACGCCCAAATTCGCAATGCCATAGCAGATTCTAAGGTAACACATTTAGTTCCTATAGGCCGACAATCTTACTTTCTCAGCGCGCAATAATTAGGAGTTATCCACTTTGGTGTGTATCCTCTTAAATACGGATTGGGAGTACCCGGTCGGCAAGAGGATTCAACAGTTAGCACGTTGAATCCTCTTGCTTTTGGTAATTACCCTCGTTGCAGCTGAAACCATTTTGTGAATATGTATCCACACAGCCCTCACCTCGGCCGGGCGGCGGCTGTGGTGCGGGCTTGGGCGGCGGTGCGGTCTAAGTGCGCCAGCTCGGTGCGTTGCGATTCGCTTTGGGTGGGGACGAACGCGCCATAACGATGTTCGGCGGCGGTGCGGATGAGAAAGTCGGCTACGGCTGGGTTTTTGGGCAGCATGGAGCCGTGGAGATAGGTACCGATGACGTTGTTGACGCGAGCGCCTTCGGTGTGGTCCTCACCATTGTTACCTGTACCTTCGGCATCCACATGGCCCAGCGGCGTGGTATCCGTCCCCTTGCTGAGGAACGTTTGACCGGAATGGTTCTCGTAGCCGATGATGTCGCCGAACTGGTCGGAATGGTCTACCAAGTTGCCAATCATGCGCTGCTCGCGGCCTTGTGAATACACTCCCAGAATGCCGATACCATCCAGCTTGGTGCCGTCGACGGTTTCGAAATAGTCACCGAACAGCTGGTAGAGGCCGCAAATCATGAGCATGGGAACGCCGTCTGCTGCCAGCGAGCGCAACGTATCTGCTCGTTTGAACAGGTCGTCCGAAATGTTTTTCTGCCCGGTGTCTTGCCCGCCTCCGCCTAGGACCAAGTCCACCTGCTCGGGCCAGGTGTCGCCTTGATTGTAGTGGTGTATGCGCGGCTCGTAGCTGTACAATGCCAGCCGGCGCTGAACGGTGAGCAGGTTGCCCCAGTCACCATAGATGTTCATGTCGTTGGGGTAGAGGGAAACCACGTCGATAGGGCGAGGCGACGAATGCAGCGACTGCTGCCGCCCGTCGACAGCACTGCTATCAACGTTCCTGTCGCCACTCTTGACCGAGTTCGCATCTTGCACATCGCTCATTTCCCTACCCCCGCGTCACTCACATCTGCCATGGTCGCCAATTCGGCTCGCACCCGCAGCATAGCGGTGTACGTGCAGTACACGCGTTTCGGCTTGCCTAAGCCGTCGGTAACGAACCGGCGCACCGCGCCTTCCAGATCGGTATCGACGCCGTTCACCGGCACCTGGTCATATTCCAGTCTCAACGCCATATCCCAGGCGCGCACGCCCGACACCGACTCCACGCCGCTCGGCCGCAACGCGGTGAAATCCACATCCCACAGCCAGCTCATGTCGCGCCCGTCGGCGTATTCGTCATTGATGGCGATCATGGTTTGCGTATTATCCGCTACGGCAGCGGCTCCGGCCAAAGACATGCGGAAGCCCATCGGATTTTTGACCAGCAGCAACTCGACCGGAGCTCCGTTCACCTCAATGACTTCGCCACGCCCGAATGCCGGGGTGACGTGCGACAGCACCTGCATCAGACGTTCGTCTTGCGCTCTGGGTTCGCTTTTCACCTCGCGCCCCGCGTTCACGTCGGCCATTACGGCCCGCACCACAGCGAGCGCCGCAGCAGCGTTGAAGAGATTGTGCAGCCCTTCAAGCCGCACGTCGGTGTCGAAGAGTGCGTCGTCCATGACGAATTCGGCGTGATGATCCCCCACTGCTTTGAGCACTACGTCAGCAGTGCAGCGGGACTGTGCTTCGCTTTGTTCTGCGCTGACTTCCCCGCGCGCCACATCAGCAATGTTGGGAGGCGTACCAGCATCCGCACCCTCACTAGAGGCATGCATGTCGTCGTCCGTAGGGAACTGTGCCCGCAACGAGTTGTCTAAGCCGAAATACCGAGTCTGTGTGCCTGACGGAGCATGCTCGGCGAGCGCTGAGATGCGCCGGTCTTCCCGGTTGAGCACGAGCGTGTCGGTGGTGGCCTGCGCCACTTTGCCCAGCAGCCGCGCAGTGTTGTCGATTTCGCCGAACCGGTCCAGCTGGTCGCGCATCACGTTGAGCAGCAGGGCGTAACGCGGTTTGCATTGACGTACAAAATGTACGGCATACGCTTCGTCCAGTTCAAGCACGGCGATGTCGGCGTTGAGTTTACCGTCCAAGCCCACCTCGGTGAGCAGCGCGGAGACCACGCCTCTGGTGAAGTTCGACCCGGTGGGATTGGTGAATACCCTGAGCCCCAGGTCGGAGAGCATGGAGGCAACCATGCGGGTAGTGGTGGTTTTGCCGTTGGTTCCCGAGACAAGCACAACACCGTAGGGCAACGTTCCGAGTGTACGAGCCAAGAACCCAGGATCAATCCGTTCCACCACTTTGCCAGGGAAGGCGCTGCCACCATGTTTGAGCAGTCTGGAGGCTGCACGGACGGCTTTGCCGATGGCCGGGGTGGCGAAGGAGTTCCACTGGCGTTCCCCTGTCTGCTGGTTAGCCGTAGTGTTCATCTCACACCCCCTGCTGGTAGTCCTGCGGCATGTCCTTGAACTTCGAACTGGCGCCGAGGAATGCCAGATTGAAGGTGTCGGTGGGGCCGTTACGATGCTTGGCCATGATGATGTCCGCCTCGCCCGGCCTGTCTTCCTGGTCGTAGAAGTCTGGGCGATGAACCAGAAACACCACGTCGGCGTCCTGCTCGATGGAACCGGATTCTCGCAAGTCGGAAAGCTGGGGTTTGCGGTCGTTGCGCATCTCGGGGCCACGGTTGAGCTGGGAGAGGGCCACCACGGGCACTTCGAGCTCTTTGGCAAGCAGCTTGAGCGCGCGGGAGAACCCGGACACCTCTTGCTGGCGGCTTTCCTCGCGCTTGCCTGAGCTCATAAGCTGCAGGTAGTCGATGACCACGAGTTTCAAATCGTTGGTTTGCTTGAGACGACGACATTTTGCGCGAATTTCCATCAGGCTCATGTTTGGGCTGTCGTCGATGAAGAGCGGCGCCTCCTGCATTTTGCTCCAGAAGTTGTTGAGCGTGTTCCACCGGTCGGGAGTGATGTCTTCGGCGCGACGCATGGCGGTGAGCGGAATGTTGGTTTCTGCGGAGATAATGCGCTGCGCCAGTTCCACTTTGCTCATCTCCAAGGAGAAGATGACAGAGGTCATGTTGTTGTGGAGCGCGGCACTGCGTGCAAAGTCCACGCCCAGTGTGGATTTGCCCATGGCCGGGCGTCCTGCGACCACGATCATCTGGCCAGGCTGCAAGCCTTGGGTCACATCGTCAATGTCTCTGAATCCAGTGGGTACGCCTTTTTCCAGCTCACCGTTCTGCAGCTTGTCAAGCTGTTCGAGCGTATCTTGAACTACCGGGCCGATGGCGCTGTAGTCCTGCCGCACCTTGCCGACGCTCATCTCGTAGATCTCAGACTGCGCCAAGTTGACCACATCTTCGGCCTGCGAGCCTTCGGCCGAGTAGCCCAGCTGGGCGATTTTCGTGCCAGCTGCAATCACGTTGCGCAGCACGGCACGCTGATGCACGATTTCGGCATAATAAGTAGCGTTGGCGGCGGTAGGCACCGAGGCGACCAAGCTATGCAGATAATCTGCGCCACCTACCTTCTCCAAGTCGCCGGACTTGAGCAGCTCGTTGGCCACGAGCACGGCATCCACCGGTTGAGATGCGGAGAAGAGGGTGATGATCGCTTCATAAATGGTCTGATGCATGGGCTGGTAGAAGTCGGCCACATCGATGGTCTGCGAGACCTCGCCGATGGCATCCTTGCTCATGAGCATGCCGCCGAGCACCGCCATTTCCGCGTCGTCGTCGTGCGGAGGGATACGGTCGAACAGCGGCGAGCCGGCGCCGATGCCTGCGGCGTCCGCATGCGAACGATTCGCGTTCGACGTATATCCGTTCGAACCCGATGCCGAGCCTTCATCCCAAGAATTTCCATCTGCCATGCCTCAAGTATAAGAAGAGCTACGAAACTTGGGCTGCAGGAGGAGGACACGCACGGGCTGCGCAATGTGGACAGAAAAATAAGTTATCCACATTTAGGCGCAGACAGCGGGGATAACCGCGCAAGTTATCCACAACATGGGTATAACTCTGTGCACAACTTGGGGATAGTTTCCACACCATCATCTTTTGGTTGCGCAATGCGCTTCGATATGCTACAGAGCGGAACAAGCGACTCAGAGATGCATCCACTGCTCGCCGCGCGCACGCAACCCGTTGAACAACGAACGCCCGCCGATAAACACCACGCCAAACACCGCCCACAGCAATACCATCGCCACACTGTCCCCGATGTGTACGGTCTTGCACAATGCATCCAACGCAAACAGCAACGGCAGATACGCCACGGTGACCACCGAACAGGTCACGGCCAAATACATGTAGTCTCCAGCACCGATGAGAATGCCATCAAGCGCCCACATCCAGCCGGCAAGCGGCAGCGCTAAAGCAACAACCACCATGCCGACACGGATAAGCGACTGCACACCTGGCACCGAACTGAACATAGGTGCAGCCAACTCACCGAACAGGGCAGTCGCCACGCCGATGGCCACACCACCCACCAGACCGGCCTTCGCGGCAATATCAGTCAGCGCGCGTGCCCGGGCGCGCTGCCCTGCCCCAAGTTCAATCGCCACAAGCGCCTGCCCGGCAATGCCGATGGCATCGAGCATGTTGAGCACGAAATTCCATGTGGAATTAACAGCCTGATAGGCGGCAAGCACTTCGGTACCCATGTGCGTGGCAAGCACCACCGTGGCCACCAAGCAGATACGCAACGCCAACGTGCGGATAAACAAGGGCAGTCCGTCGCTGGCCGTATGCATGATGCCCGCCACACGAGGCGCCAAACGTGCCCCCGACTGACGCGCCCACACCAAAGCCGGCACAGCCAAGAACAATCCCATGAACCATTGCGCCACAAACGTAGCCAAACCCGAACCGGCCACGCCCCAGTGGAACACGAAAATGAAAAGCACATCAAGCACAGTATTCACCACGGCTCCGCTCACCGCCGCCACGAGGGTGATACGAACCTTTTTCAAACCACGGAAAATACCGTTCGCCGCATAGACCAACAGCATGCCCGGCAACCCTAAAATAACCGCTCGCAAATAACTCACTGCATTGATCAGCACCTCCCCGCCGGCACCCATGGCCTGGCACAGCGGAGTAGCAAACCCGAACAGCAACGCCGAAACCACCACACCGATGACCAACGCCAGCCACATGCCGTCCACACCGGTTTCGAAGCCCTCGCGATTGCGCCCGGCCCCCATGAGCTTGCCCACACTGGACGTAGTGCCATAGGCCAAAAAATTGCACAGACCTGCTGCGGTGAGCATGATGGTGCTGCCGATGGACAGACCCGCAAGAGCCGCCGTACCGATATGACCGACCAACGACGTGTCGATGAGTACGAATAGAGGATCGGCAATAAGCTGGCCGAACGTGGGCACCGCCAAGGCGATGATCTGCCGGTTGATGCTGCTGCGTTCTGCGGCGTCTATGGTCTGCATGGCCTCAACCATAGCGCATCAGCCAAGATTGAGACGGTTAATTTCCACAGGTGAAACGGTACAGTGCCCAACCTTCGGATTCGGGTGCCACATTACCGAAGTCCTTCACTTTGACCAGCGTGCCATCC
Source organism: Bifidobacterium sp. ESL1133 (assembly GCF_058107325.1). Taxonomy (NCBI): domain Bacteria; kingdom Bacillati; phylum Actinomycetota; class Actinomycetes; order Bifidobacteriales; family Bifidobacteriaceae; genus Bifidobacterium; species Bifidobacterium sp. ESL1133. The sequence continues at coordinate 186,955 of NZ_JBYLUI010000003.1, forward strand.
TCCACATACCGGTCTATGAGCCGTTGATCATGGAACACGTCGTACTGCTGCTTGAAGGTAAACAACCCCAAGCTCGGCGCTTGAGGCCCCATGGAGAGGAAGTAGACCGGACCGTGCGCAGACTTTCCCAAATCGGTACGACTCCCTGAGCCGTCAAGACCGACAGGGCACACCGCACCCAGCGCCTCAGCGCCCTTGCCCGAGCCAAAGGCATCCTCAACCCGGCCGAACACCGCACCATTCTGCTCGTGCATAGCGTTGTAGATGGGGTACAGCATATTCGCGCCATACATTGCCTGAGCGTACATCGAACCATTCATGGGATCGGAAATGATGAGCGCGTCTGTGCCGGCGATATCTACGGTCTGGCGCAACACCTTCACCTTGGCCGAAGTGAGCTGGTCATCCGGAGCCTTACGATCCAACTGCATGTTGTAGCCCACCGATTCGCTCAGCTGCGTGCGTGTGACGTTACCGAACTGGACTACCAGCGTCAGCGCCACCAGCAGCACGGCAGGAATGGTCATGCCCCACGAACGCTCGCGAGTACGCACGCCCCGCACAGCAGGCACGAACCGTTCCCAATCCAGCTTGGCAAGCGCACTGACAGCGAAGACCAGCAACGGCACCAGTGCGATCGGCAGCATGGTGAGCGGACGGGTCTCGGCGCGGTACCAGGCGGCCGCCACAATGTTGGGGAACCATCCAGTGAGTGCAGCCGAGCACACGTACACCAGGCACACCAGAGCTACGTCCATCAGCATAGCGAGAGCATCCTTACGCACGCGCACAGTTGAGGCAGATGAAGCAGAGGTGGAGGCGCCAGAGGCGGAAGTAGGCCGCACCATCACCTGCGGTCGAACCACCAGCATCAGCACCACCGCCAGTGCCACCACCACTGCCACAGCCATGGCCCCTCCGGCAAACCCGGGAATGTTGTCGGAGACAAAGACTTTCAACGCCTCACCGAGGCTGCGCGAAGGCGTATACGTGTGGAACCAGCTGGAGGGGTCAAGGTAGCGCGTCGACGTGTAGTGCGAAGTCATGTAGCCGTAGAATGCCACCGCCAGCACCGCCACCGCCGCCACCGCACCTGCGATGAGCTTCCACGGCAGACGCAGCAGAATATATGGCGCCATGAGAAGCAGCCAAGTGAAGGCAATGCGCGGGTGGGCGAAGATGTCCAGCGCACCCAACGCCACTACTGCAGCAATCCAGCGCACGCGATTGCGTCGCTCGGCAATTGCGTCAAAACAGCGCAATGACACATACAGCCAGAAGGGCAGCAGTGTGGTGGCCAGACCGTAGGAAATCAAAGGCCCCTGCGCCAACATATAAAAGGGATGACTCGCGGAACTCACCGCCAGCACCGGCACGGCGAGCATCATCACACACGAGAACGGCCGCCAGTCGCGCGCTTGCCCGTCAACTTTCCTCGTCCAGTATGAGGCCAACAGACTCATGCCGACAGGCCACAGCACACCTGAAGTGAACAGCCATACCACGTTGAACGCTGCATAGATGCTGATGTGGGCGCCGAATAGGTTACCAAGCTCGATCAGTCCCGCCGCCGCAAGATGGAACATGGGCGGGTAGTAGGCATCGTTGGGCCACAGGTGCAGCGCCGCAGCAGGACCGAACTTCAGAATCTTGCGAATAAAGTAGTAGTGAGCCGGCGCGTCAATCTGCTGCAACGGTTCGTTCCATGCACCGGAGGCGTTGGGAAACCATGCGATAACGATGCACAACGCGATGCCCACGCCCAGCACGGCGCTCAACGGCAAGGAAAGGGATTTGAGACGACGGGTCAGCTTCATACCGCATATCCTAGCCGAAACGAGGCACACGCGCCTTCCCAGCGAGCGCTCACCCAATTCCAAGAATTTCTTCTTATACTGGCCAGCAGGCACAATAGAGGTTTTGAAAGCACACGAGAAGGAGCCCGCATGTTTGTTGTCAGCAACGCTTGGGAAGCCTTGAAGCGCCACCCTTGGCGCAACCTGTTCACCGCAGTGCTGGCCGCTCTGGCCATGTTCACTGGTGTATTCGCACAATCGACGCACGCCGCCGACGCGCAGGTGCATGGCGACGAATACAACGCTCAGCAGACCACGGCGGTCGTCCGACCCTCGGCACAGACCTTGGCTAAACGTGACGATGCCGACCCGAACACCACGAAAAGCTATCTGACGTACAAGAAATACTCCACGTACGCCTCGGCACTCGACCAGGCAGGAGTACAGGCACAGTACAGTTTCGCGGAATCGATGCCAGTGCGCCAGAACGGCAGTGTCAAGGCCGTGTCCGGCACCGCAGACCAGCCGTCTGATCGCACCGGAGGCGAGTTCACGCTTACCGCTCTGTACGACAAATCCGGCATCTCCATCAACAAGCTCGGCCGGTTCACCATCAAGCAAGGCAAACAGCTCGATTTCCAGTCCGCAGGCAAATCTGACGCGCTCGTGTCCACTGCGCTGGCCGAGCGCAACCATTTGAAAGTCGGCTCCACCTTCACCGTGGGCGCCCCCAGCGATGCCGGAACATCGTATGATGTCAAGGTGGTAGGCATCTACCAGTACACCGATCCTGCGCCGGCAGGACGTGACGATTCAGCGAAGCTCGCCAAGAACAATCGCGACAATGCCATTTACACGTCCGGCACCTTCCCGATTTTCGCCACCTCCAACGACTCGGTCGACGATTCCACAGCCAAAGGCTGGGACGTCCCTGAATTCGATATCGCGTTCACCATGCAAAGTGCCGACCTGTACCCCACGTTCGAGAAGACGGTGAAGCAGCTGGGCATGCCCAAGGGCTATGAGGTCAGCTCCCCCACGCTGGAGCGCTACAACGAGTCAGTGGCGCCATTCACCAAGTTCGCCGTCAACGTGCGTTCTGCATCCACTGCAATATATGTGCTGGCCGGACTCGCGATGCTGGCGTTGCTGGCTTGGAACTTAAGTGGGCGACGAGACGAAATCGGCATGGACATGGTCATCGGCGTAACCCGCCTGCGTATCGGCTCGCAACTGGCGCTTGAAACATTGCTGCCAACACTGCTGGGCATGATCGTAGGCGGCGTGGCAGGTGCGCTGAGCGTCAAACCTCTTGGAGGCGCACTGCGAGCCGGACATGACATCACACTCACCGGTGATTGCTGGATGGCGATGTGGTACGGCCTTGGGTTCGTTGCCATCGTTGCCATCATCGCTTTTGCCAGAGGGTTGGCGGCACGCACCGACCGTCTGTTTGATACAAGAACGACACCCGACGCAGCACAAGACGACAACGAGGAGGCCTGATATGAGCGACGATACCAAGGACAACATCGAACCGACCTCCGCCGAACACGAAAGCGAAGAAACCCGTAAGGACGAAGGCTCGGTCAACAACGAAGGCTCAGCTAAGAACGAGGATGCAGCCACGAACGAAGCCAAGGGTGCGAGCACCAGCGAGCAAGCGAGCAGCGAAACCACCACGCCGAAGGCTCCCGCATTCACCGTTGACGACGACTACGAGGACGACCCCTACACTGTTGTCGAAGAGACGAACGACAGCAGTCTTGACAGCTTTGCGCAGGAAGCCTCGGCACTGTTCAGAGCAGCTCCAGCGTTTACGTTTGACCACGTGACCATTACCGACAAGAAAACCGGTCGCAGCCCGCTAAGTAATGTGTACTGGCGGTTTGAAACTGGCAAACTGGTGGCGCTCACCGGTGCTGCCGACGATCAGCGACGCGCATTCATGGCTGCGGCCGGCGGATTCATCCGGCCGAACCAGGGCCAGGTCATGCTCAAAAGTGCCAGCCTTGCCGACCTGGAAATCAACGAAATTCGTGGGCATCGGCTTGCGCTCATTCCACAACAGTACGCGGTGTGGGATGAGCTCGATGCGCTGAGCAACGTCACCCGAACCATGAAGGCGTCCGGCCGCACGTTCCTCAACCCCATTCCCCAGATTGCGCGTCAACTGTTGAAAACGGTGGGGTTTGACGAGGCAGTGACCGGTGTGCCGCTGATCAAGGTCAGCGAACTTAACAGACGGCGCGTGGCTGTGGCCCGTGCTATCTCGTGCGATGCCACGGTGATCATCGCCGACGATCCGTTGCACGGTTTGGAGCGCGAGGATCAGAAGACGCTGTTGGCGCTGCTCAAGCGTTTGGCTCATCAAAAAGATCCGCGCCGCTGTGTCATCGTTCTGGACGAAATGCAATCTGATGATGTGGCGCAGACGGACACCAACAGCGACGGCTCCTCCGAGTCTGACGCAGACACCACCGCAGACCGCAGCACAGCACAAAACCGGCCGACCAGCCTGCTCGCCGACAACTGTGATCAAACGTTCGCCTTCGACAACTAGCAACTCCTTCCCACCAGCACGCGGTCAGCCTGAAGCACCACCCGCAAAGAGGCACCACACTTCAGGCTGGCTGCGCAACTGGCAAAACACGAGATTCAACTACCTCGTTCCCTGCCAATGGTGAACGCGCAGGCTCATCTACGTTCAACTTATGCACATCGCCCTCACTCCCTACTGCACCGCTCACAGACTTTCGCTTTGACGCATGCTGACGATATCTACTACCCTCAACCATGGTAGCTCGGCTTCCGCGAGATTGTTCTTCGGCCGGGTGCAACGCATATTCGATACGTACCCCTACCTCAAGCGCATAATCGGTCAGTAACGATACCAGCCCAGTTTTGCCCGTTTCAATTTGCGATATGGCAGACTGAGTCACACCCATTTCCTCAGCCAAATCAGCTTGCGTCATGCCGCGCTGTTTACGCATCGCCACCAAGTCGCGTAACAGGTCGTCGCCCGCCTGATACAAGTCATACGCCAGCTCACGATAGTCATAATCGGTCTCGAGAGTCATCTCTACCCCTCCCCAATATTAGTTATTCTTATAAATCTACCACAACCTCATATCACCGCACCTCCGCACACTTTATATACCGTTCACACACCCGCATAGCGACATCGATTTCAGCATTCTGCCTCGCACGAATCACCGCATCATCGCCACGCACATCTTTGATATGCATATGCAATCCCACAACTTGCGCTGGCATTGGAAGCGGCTCGTACACATAGTGCCTGATTTGCTCCGACACAGCACCACGCAACAGTCTCATGTCACGGTAGAACCTCAACTCAAACATGGAAATTCCGTCATATGCTCTCACAAGCGAGCAAACCTCGTTACCTGGGACCACCCCGCCTCTTACCACACTATCGAGCTTCGCCTCAATAAACGCTTCGGTTCTCAAACGATACTTATCAAACCACTTCGTCCCCAGCCGCCCCCATGCAAATTCTTGATTAGCAGCCTTCAAGGCAAACCATACAGCTAGAGCATGCTGCCAGCTCTCGCCCAAACTGCGAGATACCGGCTGACCTGCCCAAACATAGCGCACCGGCTTACCGCCTGAACAACGACAACCAAACTTCTCCATACGTCCTCCCGTCTTACATCAGTACAAGCCGAGCCTAACCTGCATAATCAAGACCTTGGGCGGACAGGTGCAATATAAGTAATCACTGTTCTAGTTGCATGTTGAAGCGTGCTGCGAGCGCCGGAATATCTGGGGTACCGTATTGACGAACTAGGTCAAGCCACTGGCGCTCGTTCGCCTCGCCAAACCTGGCAGCTTTACGTGCGTAGGCCTGCGCGGTCAGGAAGCGCGGCGGTATGGATTTGCTGTTGTATTTATCGGCCACCATTACCACCTCCTGCTCGAGGTTCATCGGCACATAATCATCCACCGGCAGCGGCAAGCCCTGCGCTTCCACCTGCTCGCGAGTAAGCCCCACGCCAGTATGGTTGCGTGCAAACTGCGCTACTGATTCATCCACACCCTGCTCGAGCAGCCACCGGTAGCCTCGCAAACCATGCAGCACATAGTTTGGCCCGTCGAACTTGAGCTCTTGCCCGTCGGTACCGTCGTTCGCCAGCACCAGATAGGTGCCGATGTCATGCAGCATTGCTCCCACCACAGCAAGCGACTCATCCAGCAAGCGCGGCGGCATCTGACCGCCACTCACCCCGTCCGTTGCCGGCACGGCATCGCCTTGTGCGCCGGCCGGCAACGTGCAGCGCCGCACAAACAGCGCGTTCTGCCGCTGCACCAGCTGCCTGGTAATCGTGGCCACCACCACACAATGGCCATGAATCAGATTATACGCAGCCTGTGAAGGAGCGATGCGATGGTGCAGTTCATCAGCCTGCGCCAATGTAGGAACGAAATCAGTCATGCTGTTTATTGTAGGCACACTGCTCGCGCATATCACGCGCGTCAATCAACCATACGCCCGACAACACACCAACAACAATATCGAGTGACAGCCATCCGCAGAACGACACAACTTGATTCTCCCTGCAGCAGCGCTGTCACTCGTGAACATCACAGCGATTACTCATCACTGTTCTTATGTTGATCTGCGATATGCTCCAATGCCATGACGATAATCATAAGTAACCACACAACCGGGTAAGCAAATGCTCCCCAGAACTGCGAACCGGTAAGCCACGACACGACGTGAGCACTCACCAACGCCAAGCCGAAGAAGCCAACAGCAATATAGATTGTTGCATTATTTTTCATAGGAGGCACCCAGCAACATCGGCACCATGCTGAGCAGTTTTTGCAATGACTTCAGCCTCATCCATGGAATTCACTGTCGAGGCAGCGGCCGTACCTGTGCAAAGCGCAGGGATAGTTAAGACTGCAACCGCAGTCGCGATTTTATACTTTAGCGGGATTTTTTTCATGGCGGTCTCCTTGCCGTCGTATTTATGTACACGTCATCTGTGTACATAAAACATAATATACCTAATGAGCAATTTTAGGGGCAGAATTCCAAATCACGCAGAAGATCTGCTAAAAATAACCGTAAACAAACTTTACACATCTCCAGCTGAGAGCCTTATCCCGTTCGCTATTCCCAAACAACAACCATCCAAAACCGCCGTACCAACTCCTACTCGTCATCTACGCCAACCATCTGACACAAAGATTCCTAAACAGCGATACAACCAGTCAGCAGCAAACACTGAAAGCCTCTCACGGATCTCATACGCATACATTATCCACACACCCTACTAATTCTAAGAGCTCATCCAAGGAACACTAAAGACAAGAGATATGTGCCAGAAGTTGAGAGATCAGCAAACATCAGCCATATCCTAAATGAATGAGCCACTCAGATCGAAATCAGAACCACACCTGCACTCATCGTCATGCAAGCAAGCTGCCACCATAAGGAAAATCAACTTGACAAACAACCGCAATGTGCCATATTCTATAGGCAATACGTCATGTGACGTTATGCCATAACAAGGAGGTATGCATGGACGTGCAGAAGTGCGCATCACAACTGGTCAAGAGCACCGACAACAAGCTGAGCGAAGTCTACTTCGTAGCCTGCGGCGGCTCTCTGGTGGACATGTATGTGTCGGACTACTTCATCAAAGCGGAATCGAAGAAACTGACAAGCGGCCTGTACACTGCGAACGAATTCGTTCACGTGCCGCCTGCCAAGCTCGGCAAGAACTCGGTCGTCATCCTCTGCTCGCACAGCGGCGGCACCCCTGAGACCTTGGAAGCCGCGCGCGTGGCCCACCAGGCCGGGGCACAGACCGTCGGTCTGACCTACAACCAGAAAGCCGATCTGCTGCCGCTGTCGGATCACTCGTTCGTCTACGAGTGGGGCGACGAGAAGAGCGTGCACAACAACCCGATGGCCATCATGCTCGACCTGACCGTCTCACTGGTCAACGAGGTTGAAGGCTACGCACATTACGAAGCCTTCCGAGGCGCCATGAACATCATCGACTCCGTGGTCGCCAAGGCCGAGGACGCAGTCGTGCCCCGCACCAAGGCCTTTGCCGAACGTTACAAAGACGAACCCATGTTCTACACCATGGCTTCGGGCGCCTCCTACGGCCACGCGTACGGATTCTCCATCTGCTCGCTTATGGAGATGCAGTGGCTCGACGCCGCACCCATCCACTCGGGCGAATTCTTCCACGGCCCGTTCGAGGTGACCGACAAGGACACTCCGTTCATCCTGGCCATGGGCTTGGGCCGCACGCGCGAACTTGACGAACGCGCCTTGAAATTCCTCAACCAGTACGCCGAAAAGGTCGAGGTTGTGGACGCCAAGGAGCTGGGGCTCGACGCAATCGACGACTCGGTTAGCGAGTACTTCAACCCGGTGCTCTTCTACAGCGTGCTCAGCAAGTACCGTTACGCACTCTCCATCGTACACAACCACGATTTGGACTCACGGCGCTACATGGGGAAGGTGGAATACTGATTATGACAGGCACAACAAAGGTGTTGGGTCTGGGAGACCAAGTCGTCGACCAGTACGTCAACCTGAACGTGATGTATCCGGGCGGCAACGCCCTGAATTTCGCAGCGTTCGCCAAACAGCTCGGGTACGATTCCGCCTTCATGGGCGTATTCGGCGACGACCGTGAAGCCCAGCATGTCAAAGACAGCATCGACAAGCTGGGCATCGACCGAAGCCACTGCCACACCGAACATGGCGAGAACGGCTGCGCGAAAGTCAACATCGTTGACGGCGACCGTGTGTTCGTCGGCAGCAACGAAGGCGGCATCGCCGGCGAGAAGCCGATTGAATGCACGCAGGACGACCTCGACTACATCGGTTCGTTCTCCCTCATTCATATGGGCATCTGGGGCAACAGCGATCATATGCTACCGCAGATCTCCAAGCTGGGCGTACCGATCTCGTACGACTTCTCCGACGAGTTCACCAACGACACACTCGAGGCGCTGCCGTACGTGCAATACGGCTTCTTCTCGCTCGACATGCCCGACAACCAAGTGGAGGTGCTGCTCAATCATCTCTTCGCCCCGTCCAACAAGGTGCTGATGGCCACACGTGGTTCCAAACCCACCATTGCTTACGACGGCGAACGCTTCTACGAGATGGCTCCGCACGTGGTGAAGGCGGTCGACACCATGGCCGCAGGCGACTCTTCGCTTACTGCGTTCCTGCTCTCCCACGAGATCGAGGGGAAGGGGGTCGAGGAAAGCTTGAAGGACGGTCAGCGTTTCGCCGAGCAGGCGGTGCAGTTGAACGGATCCTTCGGCTTCGGCACGCAGATTCACGAGTGAGGGATACGGCTAGACTGTCCGGCTGACTTCGACATTGCGCCCCTCTTGGTATCATGAAGTGAGAGTTCATATATGTGAGGGGTCAACATGCTCGAAGGCAGTGCTGCGGTGCCGATGTACCTTCAGCTCAAGGCCTCGCTGCTGGCCGACATTCGTTCCGGCCGCTATCAGCAGGATGAGATGATCCCCTCAGAACCAAAACTCGGCGAACTCTATGGCGTCTCGCGCATCACCGTACGCAAGGCGGTATCCGAGCTCGTCGAGGAGGGATATCTGGTCAAGCGGCAAGGCAAAGGCACCTTTGTGCGCCACCACACCATCGATCGGAAAATCGCCTACGTTTCGGGATTCAGCGAAAGCGCCGAACAGGCGGGGTTCACGGTTTCATCGGTGTTGTTGCGCTGCGAAGAAACCCCAGCCACAGACGACGTGGCCCACAAGCTGCAAGTCAGTCCCGGACAGCCGGTGCTCTATACCTGCCGCAAGCGGATGGCGGACGGCCGACCGGTGATGTTGGAAAACAACTACTTCCCACTTCCCCGGTTCGACTTTCTCAAACGTGAGGATCTGACCGGTTCGTTGTACCGTCTGTTAACAGACAAGTACGGTATTGAGCCGATACATCCCAAAGAGACCACATTGTCCATGACCCTCGCCGATGCGGACATGGCCCGGACCATGGATACGCTGCCCGGCACCCCTTTCTTCAAAGTAGACACGTTTATCTGCGACCAAGACGACAACCCCATTCATGCGGGTTGCCAATATTTCCTAGGCGAACTGTACACGTTTAGCATCTGAGAATTTCGGTTTGGCGATCGCCCGTTGGCGCAGCCATACCTTCTACGGTTCGCCTCAATCAGCGAAGGAGCTGAAATGAGAACCATAGTCAGGTCCCGTCATATCCTCGACGGGACAGGAACCGAGCCCTACCAAGGATACTTGGAGTTCAATGGACCGACATTAACCAACGTCACGAAAGGATGGAAATACGGCCCCGTTGACGACGGCACCACCGTGGTCTGCGCGGACGACGGGTTCGTCATGCCCGGCATCCACGACAATCATGTCTTCTTCTCTGGCTGGCTCGCCGCCAACTGTGGGGTAGACCTCTCTCACGCCGCAACTGTGCAGGAGGCCGTTGACATCTTCGCAGACCAGCTGAGGGCACATCCGGATACGCCGGTGTATGCACATGGGTGGGATTCGAATGCTTGGGCAGAGCAGGTGACCCGAACCATGCTCGACGAAGTTTCCGCCACAGTACCGTTGCTGGCCATCAGCCAAGACCGATCCACATATTGGATGAATACCGCAGCAGTCGAGCGTTACGGTTTCACCGAAGGCGATGCCGCCGCAGAAAAACGGCACCGGCTCATCGCCGAGATGGTCCAGGACAAGGCTTTTGTGAACACCGGGTGGAACAAGTTCCAACACATGCTCCTATCTCGCGGAGTGGTGTCTTGCAAAGACATCGTCTTCGACGATTGCACGGTGCACGAAGCCATTGACGACCATCAGCTCGCAGTGACCATGACCATCGAGGCGGTGGCACATCCGTTCGACCCCGATGCCCTGCAACGTCTGAGTAATCGCGACTTTGGCTCGCACTTGCAGTTTGGCGGCATCAAGTTCATGGTTGACGGTGTGGTGGCCGATGGCACAGGCGACATCTACGGCGAATACCGTGACGGTTCCACCAAACCTGCCATCGACTACACCAAACTCGAAGACAGCGTCGCGCAGTTGGCCGAACGCGGCATCTCTTGCTGCCTTACCGCCGAGGGCGACCGGGCAATAGATATGTCAGCCGACATGCTGGCCAAGCATAGCAACGAGAACACACACCATTCAATCAGCGATCTGGAAATGGTCACGCATCATGCGGCTCTGACCATGGAGCAGGCCGGTATCACCGCCGAGATATACCCGCAGATTCTGGGCCTCAACCCCTCGCTCGACGAGGCCTATATGAGCCAGACCATAACAGGCGAAGACGGTGGCAATTTCTACCGCTACACCAACCTGACCGAAGCCGGCACCGCAGTGACATGCGGCACGGATTGTCCACTGTTCGTCACATCAGTACCGCAGTCACTACTGCGTGCCAGTCGCAGGCGCTTCGACCACGGCGACGAACGCTGGTTCCCACATCAGGCCATGCCCACCCTCGACCTGCTTGACGCATGGACGCACACAGGGCGCGGCGATGAACATCACGAGCTGAAAGAGGGCGCCCCATCCACCTTCGTGATATTCGACCATGACCTTGCCGGATGCAGCGACCGCGAACTAGGCACCACCCGCGTGCAAGCCACATACGTCGACGGAGCACTGGTCTACCAAGACTGACGCGCCCGCAGCGGTGCGGCTCGACCGACGGTGCATCGTCACCTCCATGCCACGATGCACCATCACCGTGCCTGCCCGGCACCGCCGATTCCGGCAGTCACCGCACCGACACTTCAACACTTCAACAATCAATCAATGACAACGAGAGAATGCAAGGAACAACAATGAAGAAATTCATAGAGAAAATAAGGCATATCGGTTTTCCACACAGTTATGCGCTCATGTTCATACTGCTGATTGTGGCGGCAGTACTCACTTGGGTCATCCCCAGCGGTGAGTTCGACACCAAAAGCGTGACCGTAGACGGCAACGCCCGCGACGTGGTGGTTCCCGGAACCTACCATCAGATTCCCAAAGAGGGCCATACGCAAAGCCTCTGGCAGGTACTTGAAGCACCGAGCAACGGCATTGCCGCCGCCGTCGATGTGATTGCGTTCGTGCTCATCCTGGGTGGTGCCTTCGGCATCATTTTGAAAACCGGCGCCATCGACCGCGGCCTGCGAGCGCTGTCCGACTTCCTTGGCAGCAAAGGCATCCTGGTCATTCCGCTCATGATGATTCTGGTCTCGCTGGGTGGTTCCACATACGGCATGAGCGAGGAACTCATACCGCTGTTTATCATTTTCATCACCTTCATGCTGTCGCAGGGATTTGATTCGCTGACCGCCATCCTCACCCTGTTCCTGGCCAGCCAAGCCGGCTACATCGGTTCCACCATCAACCCATTCAATGTGCTCATCGCCCAGGGAATCGGCGGCATCCACGGCAATCCCCTACTGTGGATGCGCATGGTGTGCTGGGTGATCATCACGGCAATCTCCATCGCCTTCACTATGCACCACGCCATGAAAGTGCGCAAGAATCCCGAATCCTCCATCGTCTATGACACCGACCAAGCACTGCGAGCAAAGCTGAGCGATCACGGGACCAACAAGAACGGGGAACTGTCGAGCGACAACGATGAATTCACCACCAACGACAAAATCATCATCGCCATCTTCGTGGCCGGACTGGTGCTCATGGTGTACGGCATCCTGGCGCAAGGCTGGTACATGACCGAAATCAGCGCGCTGTTCTTGGCCATGGGCATCATCATCGGATTTGTCGCCCGTTTCAAGGTCAACGAAATCTGCGACAGTTTCGTCGCCGGTTGCGCCGACTTCGTCTACGCGGCCGTCATCATCGCGCTGGCTCGCGGCATCCTGGTACTCATGGAGAACGGTGCCATCATCGACACCATCCTCAACGCGCTCGCCGGAGCACTCGGTGGCCTGCCCAAGCCGCTGTTCACCACCATCCTGCTGGCCGTGCAGAGCATCATCACGCTCTTCGTGCCTTCCTCCTCAGGGTCCGCCGCACTCACCATGCCGGTGATGGGGACCGCTGGCCGACCTGGTGAACATCAACCGCGATGTCATCGTACTGAGCAACCAGTTCGGCAACGGCTTGATGAATATCATCAACCCTACCGGCGGCGTAATGCTCGCAGGACTTTCGGTAGCCGGTATCGGGTTCGGCAAGTGGCTGAAAATCGGCAGCAAGATCTTCGGCATCCTCTTCGTCGTCGCAGCAGTACTGCTCTGGGCCGCCACACTGGTGATCTAGCAAGCGGGGGTGCTGCGAGAAAAGTTTGTACGACGAAAAATGTCGTTCATGCTTCCCACAACACTCAATCCCAACACCATGCAGATACCCTATAGACCAAGTTGAGTGAGCGGTGGGCGGATAGTTTCCGTCCACCGCTCACTGTATTCGCACATCAAAGACTGCGATTGGGAAAACTTGAACGCGGAAATGTGTCCACGTTCCCCGCAGTACCCCAATCTCCGCACTACGCAGAGTGTTGTGCTTCTTCATCGCCTGGTCTGATTGCGGCCAAACCGTAGAGTGTTATACTGTATGTCATGCGCATCGTAATACACCCTCACGCCTATAAGCACGGTCTGTCAGAACAGCAGATCGTAAGCGCCTATGAGACAGGGAGCCACGGCATGCGTATCAGACAAAGAGACAGAGACGCCGACCCGCCACGATGGGCGATGATCGGTTTCGATGCACAAGCCAAACCCATCGAACTGGTCGTCGTCGAGGGCGCCGGCGACACGAACATCGTCGTCCACGCGAACTACCTGACCCAGGGGTTCCGAGATGAATTGGAAAGGAGCAGATCATGAACAACAACAAATACATTGCCTCGGATGGCACGGTCTTGACCGACGCACTGGTCGAGAGACTGGCCGGGGAGGCCGAACAGGGCTTCCCGAACAGCGAATTGACACCGGTCACAGGCAGACCATGGGAGGCTCCACGCGAACCAATGCGCAGCCACGCCATACGTATGCCCGACTCACTATGGGAACTCATCAAGCGAGATGCCGACCGTCAAGGCATGAGCGCCAGCGACTGGGCAAGACAGACCCTTGCAAGCGCTTTGGTCAAGTAAAGACGATTGTGAAGTTTGAGCACCCACTCGTTTCTCGATTGTCTTGTTTTCGCTGGTCTTTCAGCGTTTCGAGATGGAGCGGATGACGGGAATCGAACCCGCGTAATCAGTTTGGAAGACTGAGGCTCTACCATTGAGCTACATCCGCGTGCCGCCGTGTACCGGCAGCAAAGTCATTGTACACGACCCCCAGGTCAGTTGCACAAGTACCGTATCCTCCCCGCACTTGGCAAGAGAGGATACGGCCACAAGTCACTACTGCTGGCTGACGCGCTCATACTCGGCAAGCGCGCGGGACGACAGATCCTTGGCCACGTCAGCGCCGACCATCATGGAGATACCACCCAAGGGTGCGGTCTTGAGGAACATGACAATAAGCTGGCTTTCGGGGATAACCGGACGACCATACTGCTCGTCGAGCTCGGCGATGACCTTGTCAATCACTTTGGAGCCAACCGGATCGGCCTGCCACTCGCCGAAGGTGGACCATTCGGTGAGCTTCATCTTCTTGCCGTCGTCGTCCAGATCCACAATCACCGTATCGGCGATATCTCGCGAAGAGGTGCCGACTTCAATGCCGTAGGAACCGCCCTCGACCTTCCAATCTTCAAACTGCTCGGACCAGTAGGCAAAGGCGCGCGAGTCCAGCTCAAACTCGACTTGGGCGGACTCACCGGCTTCAAGATGCACCTTCTTGAACGCCTTGAGTTCGTGCACAGGGCGAGCCACCTTGCACTTGGGCGGTGCCACATACAGCTGCACCACTTCAGCACCGGCCTGCTTGCCCGTGTTGGCAACGCGCGCAGTGACACGTGCCGTCTGCCCGCCGGTCTTCTCGGCATGCACATCGCCGATTTCGAATGTGGTGTAGCTCAGGCCGAACCCGAACGGGTAGGCCACACTCTTGTGGAACGTGTCGTAGTATCGGTAGCCCACGAACACGCCCTCGCCATAGTCCACATGCCCTTCTTCGCCCGGCCAGTTCATCATGGTCGGATCATCGTCCAGGCTGTTGATAACGCTCTGGGCGAGCTTGCCGGACGGGCTCACATCACCGAAGACGACGTCGGCGGTGGCAGCGCCACCGGCTTGGCCGAGCAGCCAACCTTCGAGGACGGCTTTGGCGGAACCGGCCCACGGCATGGATACCACGGAGCCGTTGGAAAGCACCACGACCACGTTCTTGTTTACGTCGGCAACAGCTTCGAGCACCTCGACCTGCTTGGCCGGGATGTCGAGCGTCTCACGGTCGAAGCCCTCGGATTCGGCTTGTGCAGGAAGCCCAAGGAAGAGCAACACGGTATCGGCGCTCTGTGCGGCAGCCACCGCCTCGTCTGTCAGGGCAGGATCCTGCTGAGCATCGTCGAGTGTGAAACCGGGAGCGAACCGGGCTTCAACCCCACGGTCTTCGAGCGCATCAAGGAAGCTGGTGAGCTTGTTGGGGTTAATGAGCGAGGAGCCGGCACCTTGGTAACGCGGAGTGCGAGCGAACTCACCGATCACAGCCAAGCTGGCACCTGGCTGAATCGGCAGCAAATCGTCGTCGTTCTTCAGCATGACAATGGATTCGCGAGCGGCTTCACGTGCCACCTCGTTGTGTGCATCCACGTCGTAACGGTAGCCGGCAGCACCCTGTTCCATTGCCGGACGAGCTTTGTTAACCAGATCAATCATGCCTTGAGCCATACGTTCCAGCTGCTCGGCACTCATTTCTCCGTCGCTCACTGCATGCACAATCTCGTCGTCGGTGCTGGTAGGCGGCATCTCCAAGTTGAGCCCTGCATTCAGTGCGGCCGTGCGGTTGTGCACTGCACCCCAGTCCGACATAACCAGGCCTTCAAAACCCCACTCCTTGCGCAGCACGTCGGTGAGCAGCCAACGGTTTTGCGAGGAGTATTCACCATTGATTTGGTTGTACGAGCACATGATGGTCCACGGCTGGGCTTCCTTGACGATGTGTTCGAAGGCAGGGAAGTAGATTTCGCGCAAGGCACGCTGCGAGATGTTCGCACTGACGCGCAGGCGATCGGTCTCTTGGTTGTTGGCCGCAAAGTGCTTGACCGATGTGCCGATGCCTTTGGACTGGATGCCCTCAACCTCGCCCACAGCCTCATGACCGGTCAGGTACGGGTCCTCACTCCAGAATTCGAAGCACCGTCCGCCGAGCGGATTGCGCTTGATGTTGATGCCAGGCCCCAGAATGACTGCGACCTGTTCCTGCACGCACTCCTCGCCCATGGCTTCGCCGGTGCGCTTGATGAGTTCGGGGTTCCAGCTGCTGGCCATGCCCGCCGCGGGCGGGAAACAGGTGGCAGGAACAGCCGCATCCACATCCATGCCCTCGAGGTTCTGGGCTTTGCGCAGACCATGAGGCCCGTCGGTAATCGTGTAGTTAGGCAAGCCTTTGGCTTCTACCTTGCCGATGCTCCAAGGGTTGGTGCCGCTGGTCAGCGCCGCCTGTTCCTCGATGCTGAGATCGCTTGCCTTCGTTGTAGGGTTCTGATTGCTCATATCTCGCCTTTCGTGAGATTCGTGGACGCATTCTCCATTGAGCGCCAAGCCCACCGATGTGTTCATGGTTGCTATTCCTGCTGCATGCCTGGCACCACCTGTCCGAACCGAAGGAACGGACCGTGCAACCTCGCATCAGCCGAAATATTAGGCTCAGTCTAGCAACACTAACTGCGCACCGCAAGCGTGCTCGGCATAGCTCACATTATATCTGTGAGAAATATCCATAAAGACCAGCTAGCAGTAGGGTTTACGCGATATAGCAACATTGCTCAACCACACTCCACAAGTGCGCGCAAAGGGACTTGAACCCTCACGACCTAAGTCACAGGAACCTAAATCCTGCGCGTCTACCAATTCCGCCATGCGCGCGCGAACTTAAATCTATCAGCCAGCCAGGAATTCGCCGCCGCCACATGAGTCAGCAGGTATCCGGCGAGCGCCAACCGCCACACGAGCCAGCAGTCGCCCATCGAGTATCAATCGCGGCCTAGCCTTCTTGATCCCACAACTCTGCCTCAAGCAACCGAACCACCGACGGAGCCAAAGCCTCAAACGCGCGACGCCGATGAGATATGGAATTCTTGACTTCCGCACTCATCTCCGCGCTGGTAAGCGGCGGTTTGGCACGTCCGTCACGCACACGCCCGGGCTGAACGTCAGGGACAAAAATCGGGTCGTAACCAAACCCATGACTGCCTCGCGGCTCGCGCACAATACGCCCCGTCATTTCACCGGTTGCCACCGTCTCGTCGAACTTTACTGCGGAAACCGGCTGCCGAGGCATCTCGCCCGTCTCATCCAGCCAGTCCTCAGAACCACCGAACGCCTGCGTCTGCGGTACAGCGAGCGCTGCAGCGCAGCGGAAGCGCGCCTGGCGCAAATCGTCGGGAATGTCGGACAACTGATTGAGCAACAGGGCCGTATTCGCCTGATCGTCACCGTGCTTGCCTGCCCATCGTGCCGAAAGAATGCCCGGCGCGCGTCCCATCACGTCCACGATAAGACCGGAATCGTCCGCAAGTGCAGGCAGACCGGTACGTTCGGCCACATCACGCGCTTTGAGCAGCGCGTTTTCTTCGAAGGTGACCCCGGTCTCCTTGACGTCCGGCAGCTTCAGAGCGCCGGCCGAGACCAGCTCCACGCTGCCGGCCTTGTCTCCCAACGCCTCGTTGAGGATGGTGAGAATTTCAGGCAATTTACCTTCATTGTGCGTTGCTACGACAATTTTCATGATGTTCCTGTTCTCGATGCGTTGACGGCGCGTGCAAGATACCACACGAATCAGCTGGATACGGGCTCGGCGCCTTCGTGCTAATCCTGTGCAAGTGCAGCGCGCTGCGCCTCCTGCAATGCTTCGTTGCCCTGTTGCGCCAAGTCCAACAGCTGTGCCAATTCTTCGCGCGTGAAGGGCTTATGCTCGGCGGTACCTTGAATTTCGATGAATGCTCCGGAGCCGGTCATAGCCACGTTCATGTCGGTCATGGCGTTGCTGTCCTCCGCATAAGGCAGGTCAAGCATGGGAGTGCCGTCGACAATACCCACGGAAACCGCGGAAATTTGATCGGTCAGCACACGCTGCGCCGAAGGGATCTCATGATGGCGTTCCGCCCAACGCAGTGCATCCACCAACGCCACATAGGCACCGGTCACCGAAGCGGTGCGCGTCCCCCCGTCTGCTTGCAGCACGTCACAGTCGATTTGAATCTGGTTCTCTCCCAGCGCTTTGGTGTTGATCACACCGCGCAGGCAACGACCGATAAGACGGCTGATCTCTTGCGTACGGCCGCCTACTTTGCCTTTGACAGACTCACGCGGCGTACGCTCTGAGGTGGCGCGTGGCAGCATGGCGTATTCTGCGGTCACCCAACCCAAACCGGAATCCTTGCGCCAGCGCGGCACTCCGGGAGTGAAGGTGGCCGTGCACATCACACGCGTATTGCCGCAGCAGATGAGCACCGAACCTTCGGGATTGTCAGTGAAATGGCGGGTGATGCTTACCGGGCGCAGCTCGTTCGCGCGCCTTCCGTCAGGCCTGTTCACAGTATCGTTCATCGTTCCTTCTTCCCTCAATATCTACCGTCAATCTAGCATCACACGCTAACTGACAGTCGGCCGCGCCGCACGCGAATCGCCCACGGAACGCTTACCGACGCTTGCCTGCCTTGACGGTTTTCACTTCACCGAGCAGCGGTTTCGCCGGCAGTACCTTATCGATAAGGAAGAGGAAAAGACCGAGCACAATGAAGAAGACGACACACATGACGCAGTTGACCACCAACTGCTCCCAGCTGATTTGCGTCAGGTCGATGAAGCCATATGGGTAGGGGTTGCCTTTCGGTTCGGGGCCGGAGTGGGGCCACAGCGCTGCGCGAATAAGAACGAACGCAAGGTAGAACGGGAAATAGATGAGCCAGGAGAAAATGTAATGCCATTTGAATCGCCGATGCTCATCGAAGAAGATGAAGTCGATGGTGGCCATGATCGGCACCACCATATGCAGGATGGTGTTGGTCATCACGCCAAACACGTATTTTGCGGTGGCCGGATCGGTCGGTGGCAGCACGAAGAACGCGATGAGACCGGTGACGAGGATATACAGCGTCAGCACACCCTTCAACCATGCCGGAGGCTGCTTGAGACCCGCGATCGAAGCGATGCCGGCCCACAGCATTACCAGCCCCAACACGAAATTCGTCTGATAGGTGAAATACACCCAGAAACTCAGGTTCCCCCAAGCAATGCTCGTCCAAGTCAAAGCAAGGACACCGATAACAATACGGTACAGTCCAACGAAATATCTCATAATGCCACCATTCTACGAACCAGCACCGAGATGCGCCTACCTAAAGCTGCGTTCACGTCGCTCTGCCGCCATAAAATGAGGCCAACAAGACAACGACACACGGCGCCTCGGGCGGCAATAGCCGAACCGTATGATCGCAGGCACCGGCACGAAAGGGACAGCAATGGATTACTCGCCAGCGTTGATGACCGATATGTATGAGTACACCATGCTGGATGCCGCGCTCAAAGACGGCACAGCGTCGCGCAAATGTGTGTTCGAGGTGTACACACGCCACCTGCCCGAAGGCCGCCGCTACGGCGTGGTGGCCGGAACCGGTCGCATCCTCGATGCCCTGGAGCACTTCCACCTGGACGAAAAAGACCTTCGGTTCCTTGCCGATCAGCACATCGTGAGCGCCGAGACCATCTCCTGGCTCGAGCATTTCAAGTTCACCGGCTCCATACGCGGGTACCGTGAAGGAGAAATGTTCTTCCCCGACTCCCCCATCCTGCAGGTAGAAGGCACATTCGCCGAATGCACACTGCTGGAAACGCTGGTGCTTTCCATTCTCAACTACGATTCCGCAGTGGCGTCAGCGGCCTCGCGCATGACGACCGCCGCCAAAGGGCGCCCTTGCATGGACATGGGAGGACGACGCACCAACGAGTGGGCAGCCGTCGCAGCCGCCAGAGCCTCGGCAGTGGGCGGATTCAAAGGCACCGCAAACCTTCTCGCCGCACAAATGTACGGCCTCAAACCCATCGGTACGGCGGCGCACTGCTTCACTCTGCTGCACGACAGCGAGCGCGAAGCATTCCAGGCGCAAATCGACGCACTGGGCACCTCCACCACCCTGCTGGTGGACACGTACGACATCGAGCAAGCAGTGAAAACCGCTGTGGACGTAGCCGGGACCGAACTCGGAGGCGTGCGCATCGACTCAGGAGATTTGGCCTCAATGGCGCAGCGTGTACGCGGCGAACTCGACGCTCTGGGAGCCACCAACACGAAAATCACCGTGACCAATGATTTGGACGAGTATGCGCTCGCTGGGCTGCAGGCCGCTCCGGTGGATTCCTATGGTGTGGGCACCATGTTGGTGACCGGTTCGGGAGCTCCAACTTGCGCCATGGTCTACAAACTCGCCGAGCGCGAGGGAGCGAATGGGCGCATGGAGCCGGTCGCCAAGAAGTCAAAAGACAAGGCCAGCGTGCCCGGTCGCAAGCTCGCCTGGCGTTCGTACGAATACAATCTGGCGAACGCCGAGCATGTGGTTTCCGGCTCCGAGGAGGCATTGCAGGCTTTTCAACCGGAAGACGATTGGCGGGATTTGCTGGTGGACTTCATGCGCGACGGTCAGGCTGACAGCCAGTTCCAAGGGCATGAGGCCATTGCCCAGGCTCAGGCGCATCACGCTAAGGCTCTGGCAGCACTGCCTATTACTGCACAGTCGCTGATGAAGGGCGATCCCGCTATTCCTACGGTTATCGACGTGCTGTAAGCCGCTGCGCCACGTAGGTTTCCAGCGCCGCCGCATCAACGCCGTCATAGCCATTGATGACGGCAAACTGGGGGCCTTGCGACACATCGGAATTATTGAAACCAATCTGCGCAAGCGTGGTGGCCCCCGAGCCGGCGGCCGCAGCAAGGCCTGCAGGCGAATCCTCGACCGCAACGCAGTGCGCCATGTCTTCTGGAGCAATGCCGAGCAGCTTGCCGGCTGCAAGATACGGTGCAGGATCAGGCTTCTTGGGAAGGTCGTCCGAACCGCTGACAAACCCCACGAACGCCCCTTGCGGCGCCTGTTTAACCAGGTTCTCCGCCATCACACGGGGCGAGGCAGTAACCAGCACTGAGGGGATGCCCGCCACAATGAGCGAATGCAGCACGTCGAGCACGCCCGGCGTCCACGGCATGCAACGCATCTCTTCTTCGAACACCGTGGTAATCAGGCTGTCTTCAATCTCTTCAATCGGCATCTTGGTGCCGCGTTCTATCATGCGGGCAGCCACCACTGTGAGGGGCTTACCGGCATTCTCCCAAGCCAGTTCCTCATCCCACTCGCCGCCATGGGACACAGCCAACTGCCGTTCGGCCTCGTGCCAAATCGGCTCAGAATCAATCAGTGTGCCGTCCATATCCCACAGCACAGCTTTGAGCAGCCCCATGCCGCCTCCTCATCTCTCATATTGCGGCACACGGCCAGAAACGTTTATGTTGTTTACCTTAGCGTCGCTTAAGAATCTCGTCCACCAGCTTCGCTTTTTCGTGTATCTGACCGGTAAAGCCAGGGCGAATATCAAGTTTGAGCGTAACACCGGTACGGTAGCCCTGAGCCGCAAGCTTCATGGTAGCGTCGCGAACCGTTTGCAGCACCTCGTCAAGATCTCCTTCAATGTTGGTAAACATGGCGTTGGTCTCATTGGGCAGTCCGGACTCACGAATCACCTCAATGGCCTGCGCCACAGGCTCGCTCAGTTCGGTACCCACGCCGCTTGGGGCAATAGCCACTGCAGCCACCGTATTGATGTAAGGTTTGCCGGTTTCCGGGTTGTTCGGCACGTCCTGCCGTTCTGCGTTTCTATCCATACTGGACACTCTACTCAGTGCGCATCGATTTGGGAAGCGCGGCACCACCATACGGAAAGCGATACCGAAGTTCACGTCAGCGGGAGGCACACCCATACGGCGAAGACCACCCATGCGGCACTACATCAGCGTTACAGCAGTGCTACATCAGTGCTACACCAGCGATGCCTCACGCGATGAAGTTGTGCCACAGCACCAAGGCCCTCGCGTCGGCAAACGCATCGCGCACTTGGGAATCCGCATCGGCACCGCCGGCCGGATTGGCATGGCGGCCGTGCGGCCTGTAGCCCAGAGCCTGAGCAACGTTCTCGCTCCCCTGCTCGGCCGCCATACCCCGCCGTGCGCACGCGAATTGAGTGCGATATGCACTGTCGCACCGCACGTCCATGTTGTGATCGCCATCGTTATCCCCGTCACGCTCTGCACTACCGGCACTGAACCCGACCGTGTCATCGTCAATGAGCAGATCTTCATCAGAGGTCTCGGGACTCCATGGCCGCATGGGCAGCTCGCGTGTCCTGCCACGTACCTCATCACGCCAGTGCCGCGCCTGACGCGAATGCTGAATCTCGGTGATACCGCCATCCGCATCGGCTGCGAAAATGCTGGGCTGGGACGCGTTTTTGAGCCGCTGCAGCTCACGAGTGAGCTGCCGGTTCTCCTCTTGCAAGCGCAGGATGTGTGCTATACCTGCCAGGTTGATGCCTTCATCCTGACTCAGCCGCTGAGCTTGCACCAGTCGATCAACATCACGCAGCGAGTAGCGACGAGCACCACCCTCAGTGCGCTGCGGAACCACAAGCTCCTGCCGATCATACTGTCGCAGCGTCTGCGGATGAATATTAGCCAGCTGCGCCACCAAGCCTACGCTGAACACGGGCAGATCAATGTCGAAGCCCACATCGTCAGCACCATCCAAGTCGGCTCTGCGTTCCACCAACGCCACTGCGCATAAACCATACAGCGTACGCATCTGTTGCGTTACCCGTGCCACTGCTCACAGCCACCTTTCATCACGTTCCGCGCTTCGCGGCAGATATTTCAACATGCCCCTATGGGGATTGAATCATTCACGTTCCTGAGCCACTCGATCAACAAAATCAGCGGAATGCTTGTCAAACTCCTTGGCATCATGCTTAAGTTCCATACTTGGCTTTGACGGGACGCGGATTTCCACCCGACCCACAAGGTCACCATCACGGCCAGGCACGCCTTTGCATCGCACGCGCACTTCAGTTCCGCTCGACGTACCCGCCGGCACACGGAAGGTTTCCGTTTCACCGTCAAACCCGACAGCCTTCACCCTGGCTCCAGCCACGGCCTGCCCGACCGTCACCGGCAACGGCATCACAATATCGTTGCCCTCCATAGAGAACTTATCGTCCTCAGTCACCGTGATATGCAAATACATGTCACCCGCAGATCCGCCGTTCACACCGCTTTTGCCTTTACCGGGCAAGCGTATCTTCTGACCGCTTTTCACTCCGGCCGGCACGTGCGCCTTAAAGGTCTTACCATCTGCTTTGAGCGAGACGGTAGCTCCCTTTACCGCTTGACGGAACGTCAGCGTGATCTTCGAGTTACGGTCGGCACCGCGCACCGGCTCCTTAGGCTCTTGGTACCCGCGGGCGTCTCCATACTGACCACCAGGCGCGGCACCATATCCGGCACCGGTTCCGCCTGGGGCACCAGAGCCGAACATCGAGAAGATATCGTTCAGGTTCCCCGGCCCGCCGCCGGATGTGGAGAATCGCACGTTTTGTCCGTTCCCGCCGCCGAACATGGAGCCAAACATGTCGGAGAAGGCATCGGAGCTGAATCCGCCCTGGCCGGGGCCCGAACCTCCCGCGAACCGAGCACCGCCCATGCCGAACTGACGGATGGCATCATACTTCTGACGCTCATCTTTATTGCTCAACACATCGTACGCTTCGGAGATATCCTTGAATTTCTCCTCGGCTTCCTTGGTCTTGTTGAGGTCGGGATGATATTTGCGTGCCAATTTGCGATACGCTTTGGTAATGTCACTCTCGCTTGCGTCTTTTTCAACGCCCAAGGTTTTATAAAAGTCTTTGTTTAGCCATTCATTCTCAGCCATTGTTCACCTCTCCAAGGTTCACTATCCCAACCCAACGGGATCTCACCGCCACGTAACAGAAACGGGCACAACTTCTTGCCTTCCCAGCAAGAGAGACTGCGCCCGTCCATGACTTGTACGGAAACCTCTATGCCTGCGGGGAAGCCACCACAACGCGAGCCGCGCGAATCACGCGATCACCGATGCGATACCCTGCTTCCACGACGGCATCGACCGTCTCGCAAGTGGCCTGAGCATCAGGTCTGTGCAGCACGGCCTCATGGCGGGTGGGGTCAAATTCCTCGCCCTTCTCGCCGAACTTCTCTACGCCGAACTTCTCGAAGGCTTTATCGATCTTCGCAGCTACAGCGGTAAAGGATTCATCCATCTCGCTGTGCTCACGAATACGATCAATGTCGTCGAGAGCGGGAAGCAGCGCGGTGAGCACGTCGATAATGCCGTGTTCACGGAAGCGGCTCTGCTCTTTTTGCGATCGGTTGCGGAAGTTGACGAACTCGGCACGCTCACGTTGCAGAGCGTCAAGATACTCAGCGGCTTCCTTTTTGGCCTGCCCTAGGGGAGTCAAAGTATCCCCTTCTTCAGAGACACCCTCACCCTGGCCATCACCTTCGGTTGATGCCGTCTCGTCTTGAGTCGTCTCTGCCACAGATTCCTGACCTGCAGCGTCACCAGCACAGTCGCCCGATGCTGCACTTTCTGCCTCGGCAGCATTCTGGTTCTCGTCAACGTTATCGTCAGACATCTTCACCTCCTGTTCACCGGTCGGCTCAAACCGACTACGAGAGTCTGCCAGAGACCCGTCCGATGCTGCGGCGCTCGGCGCGCGCAGCATCGGATCATCAGGATCCGGCAGATCCCTCAAGTAGTCGTCCTTGTCGAACCCGGACATGGTTACTTGTTGTCCTTATCGTCGTCATCGTCCACGACTTCGGCATCCACCACGTCGTCGTCAGAGGAGGATGCAGCGCCGTCCGAAGAGGCATTTCCTGCGCCAGCGGCATCTTCTGCACCTTGCTGAGCATAGAGAGCCTGGCCGATCTTCTGCGAGGACTCGGTCAGCTTGGTCTGCGCGGACTTGATCTTCTCAATGTCCTCGCCCTTCAGCGTTTCCTTCAGCTCGTTGACGTCGTCGGTGACCTCCTTCACCACGTCGTCCGAAAGCTTGTCCTTGTTGTCGGCAACCATCTTCTCCATCTGGTAGGCGAAGGATTCCGCTTGGTTGCGCGTTTCCGCGTCTTCCTTACGCTGCTTGTCCTCAGCCTCGTGCGCTTCGGCTTCCTTGACCATGCGGTCGATCTCTTCCTCAGGAAGGCTCGAACCGCCGGTGATGGTCATGGACTGTTCCTTGCCGGTGCCCTTGTCCTTCGCGCCGACGTGCACAATGCCGTTGGCATCGATGTCGAAGGTGACCTCAATCTGAGGAACGCCGCGAGGAGCCGGGGCGATGCCAGTGAGCTCGAAGGTACCCAGCGGCTTGTTGTCGCGAGCGAATCCACGTTCACCCTGATAGACCTGAATGAGCACGGAAGGCTGGTTGTCTTCTGCGGTCGAGAAGACTTCCGAACGCTTGGTGGGGATGGCGGTGTTGCGGTCGATGAGCTTGGTCATGACGCCGCCCTTGGTCTCAATGCCGAGGGAAAGCGGAGTCACGTCGATGAGCAGCACGTCCTTGCGGTCACCCTTGATGACGCCGGACTGCACAGCAGCGCCGACAGCCACGACCTCGTCCGGGTTCACGGACTGGTTCGCTTCCTTGCCGCCAGTCAGATCCTTAACCAGATCCTTGACAGCAGGCATACGGGTGGAACCACCGACGAGCACCACGTGGTCGATGTCGTTCACGGAGATGTTCGCATCGCTGAGCACATTGTTGAACGGGGTACGGCAGCGGTTGAGCAGGCCGGAAGTCATCTCCTCGAAGTGAGCACGGGTCAACGTCTCGTCAAGGTGCACCGGAGTGCCGTCGGGAGTCATGGCCAAGTACTGCATCGAAATCGAGGTCTCGGAAGAGCTGGACAGCTCCTTCTTGGCCTGCTCAGCAGCTTCCTTCAGACGCTGCAGCGCAATCTTGTCCTTGGCCAAGTCGACGCCGTACTTGTTCTTCACCTGGCTTACCAGCCAATCAATGATGGCCTGATCCCAGTCGTCGCCGCCGAGCTTGTTGTCGCCGTTGGTGGCCTGCACCTGAATGGTGGCGAAACCGTCGTCGTCCTTGCCGATCTCCAGCAGGGAGACATCGAAGGTGCCGCCGCCCAGATCGAAGACCAGGATGCGTTCGTCTTCCTTGCCCTTCTCCAAGCCGTACGCAAGCGCCGCGGCAGTAGGCTCATTGATGATGCGCAGCACGTTCAGGCCCGCGATCTTGCCCGCGTCCTTGGTGGCCTGACGCTGTGCATCGTTGAAGTATGCCGGGCAGGTAATGACCGCATCGGTGACAGGCTCGCCCAAGTATGCTTCCGCGTCCCTCTTGAGCTTCATGAGAATCTGCGCGGAAATCTCCTGCGGAGTCCACTTCTTGCCGTCAATCTCCACGCTCCAGTCAGTGCCGATGTGGCGCTTGACGGAGCTGATGGTGCGATCCACGTTGGTGACAGCCTGACGCTTGG
This sequence comes from Bifidobacterium sp. ESL1133, assembly GCF_058107325.1. Lineage (NCBI taxonomy): Bacteria > Bacillati > Actinomycetota > Actinomycetes > Bifidobacteriales > Bifidobacteriaceae > Bifidobacterium > Bifidobacterium sp. ESL1133. The sequence continues at coordinate 213,491 of NZ_JBYLUI010000003.1, forward strand.
CCACCTCGCCAACAAGCACCTCACCGGACTTGCTGAACGCTACCACGCTCGGCGTGGTACGAACGCCTTCAGCGTTCACGATGACGGTGGGCTCGCCACCCTCAAGAGTTGCGATGCATGAATTTGTAGTACCCAGATCGATGCCTACTGCACGTCCCATTGTTAATGCTCCTTCTATGTTGAAGTCTCTGTACGGTCTCGCTCGGCTTGGCCCGCACGTCTGTGCAGATGTGACGAACCGATATCCGTTTCACGTTCCAAACCTGAGCCTACATCACTCAACTTTCGATTGTCAACTTTTATTCCCATTTCCCCGAAAGAAAGTTGAGCCAGGGGCACTCATGTTTGAAAAATCGCAGTAAATCTATATTTTCAAAGAAATCGCACATCTTTACACGTCACAATTTCCGCCCAAAGACGAAAATAACCAACCACAGACACACCACCTCTCGCGAACTCCCTTGCAAACGTTCAAAATCCTTCGCCGGTACAGATATTCGCAGCACAACATTCCAAATGTTAACTGAACAAAAATTAACACAACTTTTCATTTTCACTCAATTTTTGAGTTATGATATGCACACGACTTTCACACAGGGCAATGCAGCTGCCGAAAGTCGAGCACGCTGATCCACGCTCGTGAACGAACACTTGCGTAGAGACACACGAGGAGAACAATGAACAAGTTCAAGCAATCAATATCGTATGCGGCCGGCGCGTTCGGCCACGACGCCTTCTACGCGGCATTCGCCACGTATTTCGTCACGTTCGTCACCAGCCAACTTCTGGAAGACAAAGACGGCGGCCAAAGCAACGTATGGCTTATCGGAACCATCACCACACTGATGGTGACCATCCGCATCATTGAAATCTTCTTCGACCCGCTCATCGGTGCCCTCATCGACAACACCCACACCCGCTGGGGCAAGTTCAAGCCTTGGATCATGGGCGGGGCAATCGTCAGCTCACTGGGATTGGTACTGCTGTTCACCAACTTCTTTGGGCTGACCGAATCAAGCCCCGTGCTGTACCTCATCCTCTTTGTGATTGTGTTCGTCATCGTAGACTTCACCTACTCCGCAAAGGATGTGGCGTTCTGGGGCCTGCTGCCTTCGCTGAGCCTCGAGTCGTCGGACCGCACCAACATCGGCACCGTAGCCCGCTTCGGCTCGACCTTGGGATCGACCGGCGTAGCCATCGTGCTCGTACCCATCAACGTCTGGTTCTCCCAACATTTCGCAGGAACCACCGGTGACACACAAACACGCACCGGCTGGCTCGCCTTCGCCATCATCATCTGCGCCGTCTCGCTCATCGGTTCCTTCCTCACCTGCTGGGGCACCAAAGAAGGCGAAAGCGAGATTCGCAAGAACACCAAGAGAACCTCGTTCAAGGACATCTTCCACATCCTGAGTTCCAACGACCAGCTCATGTGGGTGTGCGCCTCCTATCTGCTCTTTGCGTTGGGCTGGAGCGTGGCCAGCTCGCTGCTCGTATACTACTTCCGTTACGTGCTCGGCCACCCCGAAGCATATTCCGCAGTAGGCGTCATCCAAGCCATCCTGGGTATCCTCTCGGTTGTCTCATTCCCCACCCTGCAGAAAATGTTCACCCGCAAGCGCGTGCTCGTCGGTTCCATCATCGTGATGATCGTCGGCTTCGTATGCCTCTTGCTGAGCGGCAACAACGTAACGATGGCGCTCATTTCCACTGGCGTGCTCTACGTAGGTCAGCCCCTCATCTTCCTCTCCGTGCTGATGACCATCACGGATTGCGTGGAGTACGGCCAGCTCAAGAACGGTGTACGCAACGAGTCTGTCACCCTTACCGTGCGGCCATTGCTCGATAAGCTCGGCGGCGCAGTAGCCAACGGCGTGGTGAGCATCGCCGCCATCGCCGCAGGCATGACCGGTTCCGCCACAGCCGCCGACATTTCCGCCAGCGGGGTTGCGACCTTCAAGGTCTACATGCTCTACGCGCCCGCCATTCTCATCATCATCTCCGCAGTCATTTTCTCCGCCAAAGTGACGCTCACCGAGAAGAAGCACAGTGAGATTGTGAAGCAACTCGAAGAGAAGTTCGACAACAAGGACACGGCAGCCGCAGGCGACAGTGAACCCGTTGCCGCCGACACAAGCGCCACCGACAGCGGAAACGCTGCCCCAGCGTCACAAGCTGCCACGAAAGCCTAGCCAAACATAGGAAATTCACAAGATGCCTGACCGAGTGCTGCACTTGGGTCAGGCATCTTGCATATCAGGAGATCTGCAGACCACAGCCCCCCCACGCAACCATCGTCCGCACGTGAATCAGCCACAAGGACCACCCATGGTTTGGGTGCGTTGTACTCCGACTGATGACATCGACCCCACCACAAGGACCATGCACATCAATCAGCCGCCAGCCCGCAACTATTTGATGTAACTCAATTTCAGCCGAGGCACTACGAACCGGCGGCCAGCGAGCGCCAGGATCAGCACCACCACATTGGCAATCACAGGGGCCGCCCGCACCGTACTTTGCGCCGTCACCGTCGTTGAAGCAGACCCATCCCAAACCATTACCGGCAGAATATTGACAAACTGACTCGCCCCCGCAAACTCAGAATTCACGCCAATCGCAAAGTCAACTCCGTTTGAACGCACCGCCGGCAGCAGAACCACACACCCCTGAATCACACTGAACCCCACATACATCAACAGCGCCGCCACTGCAGAGACCACTGGCGACCGGAATACGGCCGCCACACACGACACCACAGCCACCATGCCCAATGCCGCAGCAATACCCAGCAGCCGCGACCCCAAATCGTAGCAAGCCACACCCGGAACCGCAGATGTTTCAACGCCACTGGACGACAACGCATGCCAAGTGAAGGGAAACTCGACAAGTGTGGCTGCCAGCAGTATCACTGCATACGCACCCACTTTGACGTCAAGACCTGCCAACGGCCCTTGCGGAAGCGTCAACAGGAAATAATCATTGCCCCCATTGGCATAACGGTACAACTCCCACGCAAAGAAACAAAACAGCACACACCAGTCCACCATGCGCACCATGCTCGCCACTGAAACCGCCACCATTTGACCGTTCGCCGCCACGTTCACCACATCACATGCCAGCAGCACCGCAATGGCACCAAGTGATGGCGCCACATACCGGCGCAGCTGAATCAACACCTCGGCAATCATGACCGCTCCTCAACCTCATAGTGACTCATATGGTCCTTAAACGCCTGTTCCAGACTGCCGGATTGAGCACGGAACGTCTCCACCGGACCACTGGCTATGATGTGACCGCCCTCAATCATGATGACTTTGGAAAACACCGATTCCACTTCCGCAATGATGTGCGTGCTCATAAGAATGGTCGCACCATCGCCCGCCGCTTGGACTATCACCTCCAGCAGCTTGTCTCGCGTATACGGGTCCACGGCAGCAAGCGGCTCGTCCAACACATACAGCGGGCAACGGCGCGCAAACGACAGCACCAAGTGCAACTGTTCGCACTGGCCTTTCGAGAATGTGCCGATCGGACGGTCGAGCGGCAACTTCAGCCAACGCACCAAACGATGTGCTTTGGCCTCATCGAAATCCTCATACCGCCGCACAAACTGGCGTATGCATGAGGCCGCCGAGAGGAAAGGATACAGGTACGGTGCATCCGGAACATAGGCGATGCTGGCAGATGCCGGAGCACTTAACGTGCCGGAGAACCGGTTCGACATGCCGGCGAGCACTCTGATAAGCGTTGTCTTACCTGCACCGTTGGGGCCGAACAAGCCGATGACATTGGCGCCGCCCGTTGAAGGAGTCTTGCCTGCGCTTGTGGTCGAAGCGCAGGAAGCATAACCATTACGAGCGTTTTGCCCGACGTCCGGCCGCTGCAACGAGAAACTTGCGTTCGGCACGTCCACAACCACACGCCTGCCGTAGCGCACCGAGAAATTCTCGAATCTGACTAGGTCCTCGCTATCAATACGATGTGCACCCATGATCACCCCTAATATATACGTATGCCTTACTGCGTTACCGCCCTACTGCGTTACCGCGTTACCGCCTGGCGGATATTGCATTCGCTATGTTGATCTCACCAAAAGGAAGACGCTGATTGAGTGCAGTGATGTCAAACCCGGCCAGCGCAAAACCGATAAGAAAGACCGCGATGCCGACCGTCAGCAACACAGCGGCCCTCAACCATTCCCGGCGCGTCATAGACCAACGGCGCCGCTTCTTGTCCCGGTTGTCTCCTTGACGCCGAGATCCGTCATGTCGCAGCGCATCCCCATCCCCGCGCTTGATGAACAGCATCAATATTCGCTGCACCACCTGCCAGGAAATCCTCGCAAAGAACACGGTAACCGAGAGTACGGGGGACACAAACAGCGCCGTCAATGCCAGCAATGTCAAGCCCGCACCCAGCATCATCAGCATGAAGACAACGTTCCCACGAAACAGCCCCCACACCGCAGCGGCAATGCCGAACAATCCAGCAGCGAACCCTGAAACCAGTACGCTCCACACCAGCAGTGCGACCATCCAGATCAAGACATACACGCATAAACCCAGCGCCACAACCGAGAAAAGAGCCGACGCCCAGAAGGGCGAAGCAAGCACCAGCAGCACCCAGAAAACCGGATCGCTCAGGCGAGCACCCCACGATAGCGTTCGCGGGACTACCGGCAACTCGGCAATAATAGAGGCCGCAGCAGCCTCCGGAGATTCCATGCCCGCAATGATTTCGGCCTCAGCCAACGCAGCCCCGCGCGGCAGCGGTACCACAGCAGACGGCGCATCTCCGGGCAACAACGACGGGTTCGGCTGCACATTGAGGGAAGACTCACACAGGTCACTGATAATCTCGTCGTAATATCTGAGCGCATCTCGCCGCTCTCGCCTAGGGCAACGACGTAACGCCCGGTTGAGTCGCCCCAAGTATTCACGTTTGGTGCGCGGCTGGCCTAATTCATCTTTCGTGCCCATATTTCCGTTTGAGACACAAGCACCACCAAGCCCCATTTCCCGTTGCACATGCATGCCCTCACCTCTTATCAAGCGAATACGGAGTGCGAGCGTCATCGCTGCCAGCCGCTTGTTCCCTGCGATGTTCAACCGCCGCTACAGAGGCCTGAAGCTCACCGTCGGCACCACTCTCATCCTGCATGCCAGCGAGCGCGCCACCGGCTTGCACAAAGTCATAGACGGCACGCACTTGGGAGCGACTCTCCAAAAATCGCGCAATACGTTCGACGCCCGATGGCGTGATGCTGTAGTAGCGCCGCAATCTGCCATTATGCTGAGCGGAACGCTGAGAAACAAGACCGTCAGAGGCGAGACGACGCAGCACCGGATACAGTGTGGATTCTGTCATGCCCAAGGATTCCGGCAAGCGTTTGACTATTTCATACCCATACGATTCTTGCCTGCGTACCACGGCAAGCACGCACGCCTCGATAAGACCATGTTTCAACTGCGAATCCACATTTCCCTGCTTTCAACGACTCTCGTCGCCTTTTCATACTACACAATAGCATATACTATATATTACATAGTATATGTACGCAAGCCGCCCCTCCGGAAAATATTTCAAACCCTCGCCACCCACACCATCACCCACACACGTGACGATTACGTTCCACTTCCCATACAGGGCTGCCGCCACACCGAATCGCTCGGCGCGGCGGCAGCCCCATAAAGTTCAGTACAGCATTTAGCGCTCTGCACCACGCTTTACCGCACGCGCAATCCATACCGAAGCAAGCAGACCAATCAGCAGCATCACTATCGACGACACCAACGTCCACTGCCCTGCCTCAATGAAACCGCTACGCAACTCCTCAACCACCTGCGGCCCAAGAGACCCGAGACGGCCATGCGTACCCTGCGCGGCAATGCCCGGAATCACCGAACCAGCCGAGTCGCTGAGTGAAGCAGTAAGCCCAATCACCGCACCGGCCGGAAGACCAGATATCGCCACAAGCTTGGCCGGCACAATGCGACCGATGGCAATGGCCAGCACGGCACCGGCCACCGCCGAGCCCACACCCGTACCCAGCTGCCGCACCATGGACTGCGTAGCCGATCCTTCTCCCGACTGCGCCACAGGCACACCCGAAAGCACAAGACTCGTCAACTGCGCCGAAGCCAAGCCCAATCCAAAGCCATAAAGCAACATAGACACCAGCATCGCAAGCACCGGTACCCCAGGATTCATCAACACCAGCGTGCCTGCCACACCAAGCGTCTCCAACACCAACCCCAGCTGCACCGTTCCCGCCGCGCCAAGCTTCTTCGTGAAAGCACGCGCCAACGCGCCGGAAACAATGGATCCCAGCCCCATGCTCGCCACCAGAGCGCCGGTGGCCATCATCCCCAAGCCACGCGCATTGATGAGATAGAGAGGCAGCACAAAGATGACCGCGAACTGACCGGCAGCAATAGCACAAGCGGCAATGTTGCCCAAGCTGAACGTAGGGATACGGAAGAGCGTCAGATCAAGCATGACCGGCTTACCCTTGGCGGCGCGACCGTTTTCGGTATGGATGAACAGAGCGAAGAAGAGCACGCCCAGAACGATGCAGATAGGGATGACCGAAACCGGCCACGATTGACCCCATTCGAAGCCACCAATGGAAAACTTGCCGACTGGTTTCCACCATCCATACGTTTCGCCTTCGATGAGACCAAAGATGAGGAACGCCGCCCCCAGCGCAGAAAGAGCCACTCCCGCCGGATCCGCAAAACGTTGCTTACTTGTGCCCTCCTGAGCGTCACCACCAGTGCCACCCGCAGCGACCGCAGCAGTGCCGGCAGGCGCAGGGCGACGAGCCACGCCACCGGTCTGCGGCACAAAGAAAATGGCGCCAATAAAGACAATAAGACCCAACGGCAGGTTCACCAAGAATATCCAGCGCCAGCCAATGGTGGAAGTAAACAAACCACCAAGCAGCGGCCCCACAGCCGCGGCAGCGCTCATCACCGAACCCCACACACCAAACGCAATAGCCCGATTTTTACCGCGGAACGACGCAGAAACCGTCGAAAGAGTGGACGGCATAACAAGCGCGCCACCAACAGCCTGCACCGCACGCGCCGCCAACAGCAACACCACGCCATGCGAGCACGCTGCCGCAATGGAACCGGACACGAAAATCACCACGCCCACCTGCAGCGTCGTCTTGCGCCCCCGAATATCCCCAAGCTTACCGAACGGCAACAGTAACGCAGCAAGAACGATGTTATAAAGCGACGTAACCCACTGCGCATCAGTCAGATCGATGTGAATCTCACGAATCATGGTAGGCATGGCCACATTGACAATGGAACTGTCCAGCACAATCATTGCCAACCCAAGCGCCAGCACCCATAGCGCGTTCCACGGAGCCGGCTGAGCGTCATCCTTTGGCGTTTCTTTGATTTTCGCACCCTCAGAGGGCTGTATACCATCACTCATCATGCCTCAATCCATTTCTCCTCTGCAGCACACACGGTAAAAATCGGTGCCTTAACCTCTCGAGCCTATACGACGGCACCGCAGACCGCAAGCGGCGGAGCAATACCCGCTCTCAGCAAACTCTATAGCCCCGTTTGTCTATTTATGCCACCCCTTTTTAGGCATCTAAAATTCGTAGTGTGACCTCTGCTACATTAGACCAGTTTCACCTAACTTGGATTTTCCGCGCAGGCACTAGGGAACCTTGGATTACGCCACTATATGTAGTGTTCGACGGTGCGACACGACACTACAAACAGTGTTTTCTTTGGAAGCCCACCCGTGTAGGCTATGTACTTGAACACGATAAAGCAAGAACAAACCATGGAGGCCACGATGACTGTAACCGTATTTTCCAAACCGCATTGCCCGCAATGCATGGCCACCATGCGCCAGATGAAGCGTCAGAACATTGCGTTCGAGACCGTCAACCTGGCAGAGAACCCGGAAACGCTCAAGCAGCTTATCGAAGCGGGCTATCAGCAGGCGCCCATCGTCATCACGCCCAACGCCTCATGGAGCGGTTACCGCCCAGACCTCATCCGCGAGCTCGGCGACGGGACCGAACAGTCCTCCACTACCAACAAACAAGCTGAGGAAGTGCTGGCCTGACATGACGCAAGACAACCAAGCAGCCACTGCAGCGGAGATTGATTCCACGGCATCCGTCTCTCCCAGTGCACCGGAACATCCCGCACAGGGCGAGCACATCGGCTCGGTTGTCTACTTCTCGTCAACCTCCGGCAACACGGCACGGTTCGTGGAAGCCTGCGGATTCCCCGACGAGGGCATCAATGTGTACCGCATCCCGCTGCGCCCCAAAGAAGCGCCGCTGGAAGTGCGCGAGCCATATATTCTTATTGTGCCCACGTACGGCGGAGGCAACATCGCCAAGGCGATACTGCCGCAAATCCGCAAGTTCCTGAATGGGCACGAGAACCGCAGCTTCATTCGTGGCGTCATTTCCTCCGGCAATCGCAACTTTGCCGATGCGTTCTGCGCAGCGGGAGACATCATCTCCCGTAAGTGCCACGTGCCGTTCATGTACAACTTCGAGCTGCTCGGCACGCCAGACGACCACCGCCAGGTGCGTGAAGGCGTCAAAGACTTCTTCCTGCAGGCGCAGAAGAACGAACAATAACCGCGCCGCGCAAGCGCAAGATGCATCAACGCAGGCACGCTGCGCCAGTACTTGACACTGCGGCAATGCACCAAAATTCGCGGTGAGCCAAGCCGCGCAGAGCGGACGCGTACCCTTGAAACGCGCAAACCGCCACCAATATTTCAATATCGATTCACAATCAGGGCCGCCGGACCATTCCGGCGCCACACACCGAAAGGGAACACCAACCAATGGCCATCAACGACAGCGCGCTGGACATGGACAACACCAGCGAAGCCGAGGCGTTCGACCCGGAGCACGACTACCACTCGCTCAACGCGATGCTGAACCTCTACGACGAGAACGGTCAGATTCAGTTTGATGCCGACGTGGAAGCCGAGCGCGCCTACATCGAGAGCCACGTGGAGCCCAACACCATGCACTTTGCCTCCACGGCCGAGCGCATCAAATACCTCGAAGACAACCTGTATTACAACAAGGCCGTCTTCGACCAGTACTCCGCAGAGTTCCTCGACAAGTTCTACCAGCACATCGACTCCTTGGGCTTCGAGTTCGAAACCTTCCTTGGTGCCTTCAAGTTCTACCGCTCCTACGCGTTGAAGACCTTTGACGGCAAGCAGTATCTCGAGGACTTCCCCCAGCGCAGCGGCGCCGTGGCACTCGAACTCGCCGCCGGCGATGAAGACGCAGCCATCAAGTACGCAGACGAGATCATCTCCGGTCGCTTCCAGCCCGCCACCCCCACCTTCCTGAACTTGGGCAAGGCGCAGCGCGGTGAGCCGGTAAGCTGCTTCCTGGTGCGAGTGGAAGACAATATGGAATCCATCTCACGCGGCATCAACTCCGCGCTGCAGCTGAGCAAGCGCGGCGGTGGTGTGGCACTTCTGCTCACCAACCTGCGTGAACAGGGCGCCCCCATCAAGCACATCGAGAACCAGTCCAGCGGCATTGTGCCCGTCATGAAGCTGCTTGAGGATTCCTTCTCCTACGCCAACCAGCTGGGCGCACGCCAAGGCGCCGGTGCAGTGTACCTCAACGCTCACCACCCCGACATCCTGCGTTTCCTTGACACCAAGCGCGAGAACGCCGATGAGAAGATTCGCATCAAGTCCCTGGCTCTTGGCGTGGTCATCCCCGACATCACGTTCGAGCTGGCCAAGCGCAAAGAGAAGATGGCGCTCTTCTCCCCCTACGACGTGGAGCGCGTGTACGGCAAGCCATTCGCCGACATCTCCGTGACCGAGAAGTATGACGAGATGCTCGCCAACGACGAGATCCACAAGACCTACATCGATGCCCGTGAGTTCTTCATGACCCTGGGCGAGGTGCAGTTCGAGTCCGGTTACCCATACATTCTCTTCGAAGACACGGTCAACAAGGCCAACCCCATTGACGGCCGCGTCACCATGAGCAACCTGTGCTCCGAGATTCTGCAGGTCCAGGAACCCAGCACCTACAACGACGACCTGAGCTACGACCACATCGGCCGCGACATCTCCTGCAACCTCGGTTCCCTCAACATCGCCAAGGCGATGGACGGCGGCTTGGCAGATCCGGTCGAGGCAGCCATCCGCGCACTCACCTCGGTTTCAGACCAGACTCACATCGACTCTGTGCCGTCCATCAAGCGCGGCAACGACGAAGGCCACGCCATCGGTCTGGGTCAGATGAACCTGCACGGCTTCCTGGCACGCGAGCACATGCACTACGGCAGCGAAGAGGCACTGGACTTCACCGACATGTACTTCATGACGGTGGCCTTCCACGCCTACAAGGCTTCTCACAGCCTGGCAGTGGAGCGCAACACCAAGTTCGCCACTTTCGACAAGTCCGATTACGCCAAGCCTGCAGGTGCCGGCAACTACTTCGACAAGTACACCGATGGCAGCCGTTCGCTTGAACCGCGCACGCAGGCCATCAAGGATCTCTTCGAGCGTTTCGGCATCGCCATTCCTACAGTCTCTGACTGGGAGCAGCTGCGTGACGAGATTCTGCGCGACGGCATCTACAACGAGTACCTGCAGGCCGTGCCGCCCACCGGTTCGATCTCCTACATCAACCACTCCACGAGCTCGATTCACCCGATCGCCTCGAAGATCGAGATCCGCAAGGAAGGCAAGGTGGGTCGCGTCTACTACCCGGCTCCCTACATGACCAACGACAACCTCGACTACTACGAGGATGCCTATGAGGTCGGTTGGAAGAAGACCATCGACACGTACGCCGAGGCCACTCAGCACGTCGATCAGGGCCTGAGCCTGACGCTCTTCTTCCCTGCCGAAGTGACGACCCGCGACCTGAACAAGGCGCAGATCTACGCTTGGCGCAAGGGCATCAAGACGCTCTACTACATCCGCATCCGCCAGCAGGCGCTGGAAGGCACGGAAATCGAAGGCTGCGTCAGCTGCCAGCTGTAAGGCTCTTCAGTAGAAGCCCATACTGCACAGTGGATTTCCAAGTATGCGCCGAATGGCGTGGTAACGCCTGCAGTATGAGCTGAACTACAATTGGCCCTGTGACAACCTTATTGGGTTGGCACAGGGCCAATCTAGTATCAACACGTTCTTCAGCACGGCACCTTTCAACACACCATTTCTCAACACGAATTTCTCAGCGCACCATTCCTCAACACAAACCTCCCGCGTAACATCTTTTAGCACGATTCTCCCAACGCAACATCCCTCAACACGCCATTTATCAACGCAAGATCTCCCAACACGAATGTCTCAGCACAGCATCCCTCAGTGCAACATTTCTCAGTGCAAGACCTCTCAAGACGAACCTCCCGCTCAGCATCTTTCAACACGAACCTATCAGCACAGCATTTCTCAGCGCAACATCTTTTCAGCACGATTCTCCCAACGCCATATCACCCAATTAAGCCACGTTTAGTTCCCATATCCCAAGTAATGAGCGAGCTACACATATATGAAAACACTCGATTCCCTCATCAGCAAGCGACGCTTCTGACGCGCACAACGCACTGACCGCTACAAAGCCGCCGCTCATACACGTCCAGCGTCGGTTCAGTCGCAATTACTCTGCCTTACGCAACAGAACCGACTCCCGCGCACACTCAACGACGCTTTAACCGCAACCGCCCCCACCTAACGCAACCAAACCGACACCCATCAACATTCAGCGACGGTTTAGCCGCAATCACCCCGCAGCACGCAACAGAACCGACGCTGAATACACGTAAACGACGGTTCTATTGCGCACAACGCATCCAAAGCAACAAAACCGACGCTGAGCGCCGGCAAGCGACGGCTTGGTTGCTTTTACCATGCCACGCGCTACGAAACCGACGCTCATACACGCTCAGCGACGGTTTAGCCGCAGCCACCATACCCAACGCAGCAAAGCCGACGCTCATGAAAGTTTAGCGTCGGTTTAGTTGCGATTGCTCTGCCTCACGCAATAAAGCCGACACTCACACACGTTTAACGACGGTTCAGTTACGATTGCTTCTGCCTCACGCAACCAAACTGACGGCCCATACATGCCCAGCAACGGTTTAGACGCAATCACCCCACCAACGCAACAAAACCGACGCTCATGAACGTTTAGCGTCGGTTCAGTTGCGATTGCTCTGCCTTACGCGACCAAACCGACACTCACGCGCGACAAACCGATGCCCGCGTCTTGGCAATGACCGCCCTCTACCCCAACAATTGTGCCGCAAGCAAAAAGAACAGCTTCTCAGCAGTCGTGCGCCGTATCCCTCCCAGCCCACATGTTAAGGTGACCGAGGACGCTCAACAAGTTGGCACTGAAGAGTTGGCACTGAAGGTTGGAGGCCAGTATGAGGCGCGCATTTGCGGTGGTGCGCCGGGACTTAAAGCGTATGCTCAAGGTTCCGGCGGCCTGGATTATCTTATTCGGGCTTGTGTTCATCCCTCCGCTCTATGCATGGTTCAACATCGCCGGATTCTGGAACCCGTACGGCAACACCAACGGCATCAATGTAACCGTGGCTAACAATGACCGCGGCACTTCTTCACCACTCACCGGCAGCATGAACTTGGGGAAACAAATCACCAGCCAGTTGAAAGCCAACCATCAGCTGGGATGGAATTTCGCCGATGAAGACGAAGCCTTGTGTAGGGTGGAATCAAGCGAAAGCTACGCCGCCATCATCATTCCCAAAGATTTCAGCTCACGCATGGCAGGCGTGGTCGCCGGCAAGGAAAACCGCCCTAAACTCGAATATTACGTGAACGAGAAAGCCAACGCCCTCGCCCCGCGCATGACCGACACCGGTGCCTCTACCGTGGAAACCCAAGTCAATGAAACCTTTGTATCCACTGTCAGCAAAGTGGTTTCAGATACACTCAACAATGCCAACAGCAGCATCTCACAGGCGAGCAATACCGCCACAGCACAAACCATTGACGATCTGACCCATGTGCGGAGCACCGTGACTGCGCTGCATAACGATATTGCCGACCTCAAGACCCACCTGGATGCCGTCCCTTCCAACACCACTAAGGCAAGGGGCAGTTTGGCAAAGTTGAGCCGACAAGGCGCTCAGGCCGGCAAAGATCTCAAGCAAACATCCACCACCATCACCGATTCACAGCAAGCGCTCAACGACTTCTCCGCACATGCCGGCTCCACACTCGACGAAAGCGCAAACTTGCTCTCCAACGCCACGCAGAAAGGGAATATGGCGGTCAACTCGGTGGCAGGCGGGCTGAACGTTGCCAACAGTACCGTGTCATCGTCACTGGCGAGCGCCAAAACCATCGTGGCCAACAACACCCAACTCATCTCGCAGTTGGAAAGCCTCAACCTGCCCAACGGCAGCACCCTCGTCTCCACACTCAGGCAGCAGAACGCACAGTTGAACGATTCAATCAATGCGCTCACCAAACTGAACACCGACAGCGGCACAGCTCTCACCGACACGCAGAATACCGCAAACAGCATCACCACCGCCGCGCAGACCACGCTCGACCAAACCAGCAAAGCACGCCGAGCGCTCATGTCGGGCGCTCTGCCCAAACTCAGCACAGGGTTGAACTCACTGGCGTCAAGCGCATCACAGGTCGGCTCAGGCCTGGAATCACAACGTTCCCTTATCTCGCAATCCACGCTGGTGCTTGACGAGCTCGACAGAGCGGTCGCCAATGCCGAGAGTGCGCTCGATGGTACCAGTTCAGGACTGGACACCATATACAACCAGCTGGGCACGCTCATCACCGACATTCAGGCGATAAGCGCTTCGTCCACACTTGAGGGAAGCGGGCTGCTCGGCAAAGTCACCGGCTCGAACGGCGAGCTCGACACCGCCAAGGTCGCTTCATTGATGCTTTCACCAACCGTGCTCGACACCAAAGTGGTGTATCCGGTCAAGACATACGGCTCGGGAATGGCGCCGTTGTTCACCAATCTGACATTGTGGGTGGGCGCGTTCATGCTGGTGGTGCTGCTCAAGCTGGAGGTGGACGACGATGAGATTGAAGGGCTCACATCGGCGGAACGGTACTACGGAAGATGGATGTTGCTCGCTCTTATCGGCGTGATGCAAGCCGTCGTCACGGTACTGGGCGAGCTCATCATCGGCGTGCAGTGCCAGAGTGCACCCATCTTCATCCTGACCGCCGTGCTGGCCTCCCTAGTGTATGTGAGCATCACCTACGCGCTTTCCACCACGTTCATGCATGTGGGCAAGGCGCTGTGCGTGGGGCTGCTGATTGTACAGATCCCCGGCACTTCCGGCCTGTACCCTATCGACATGGTACCGGGATTCTTCCACGCGATGTATCCTTTCTTCCCCTTCACCTATTCCATCAACGCTTTGCGCGAGACCATCGGCGGGTTCTACCGCTACGATTGGGGCATCAACATGGGCAAGTTGCTACTGTTCGGCGTGCTGTTCTTCGTGGCGGGCATGGCTCTGAAACCGCTGATGGGCAACGTGGCGCAACTGGTCGACCGCGAACTCAAGGCCAGCGACATCATCGTTTCAGAGACCCCGCTGCATAAACCTAACGAGTATCCGCTGTCCCAGGCAGTGCGGGCGCTGGCGGACAACGAAGAGTACCGCGAGTCCATAACCGAGCAGGCCAAGCGTTTCGTTCGTCTGTACCCCAAGCTCATTCATGGTGGATTGGCCGTAGGCCTCGTGATACCGGCCGTGCTGGCGCTGGTCTTCTCGCTCACCACCAGCACCAAGGTGTTTGTGCTGGTGGCCTGGATCGTGTGGTTCCTGCTTGTCATCATCTTCTTGCTCACCGTGGAGGTGATGCGTGACAGCTTGATGCGCCAAGTGCGTTTGGGCTCGCTGGACGAGCGGGATGTGCGCGAGATGATCAACGATTACCACAAATCCAAGCGTCGCAGGCCGCACGGGAAAACAACCGAGAGAGCCGTGCCGCAAACGCAGGAAGGAGACGCACAATGAGGACCATGTGGAAACTGTTCACTGGCGATGTACGCAGAATGACCTCCAACGTCGTCTCCATTATCATCATGATCGGTCTCGTGGTCATTCCGCCGCTGTTCACCTGGTTCAACGTGACAGCCAGCTGGGATCCGTTCGGCAACACTCGAAACCTGAAATTTGCCGTAGCCAACACGGACAAGGGCTACAAAAGCGATTTGGTGCCCATCAAAATCTCCGTGGGCGATCAGGTGGTCAGTCAGCTGCATGAGAACAGCCAATTGGACTGGACGTTCACCAGCAAAGACGAAGCCATCGAAGGCACAAAGTCCGGCGAATACTACGCAGCGGTGATTATTCCATCCGATTTCAGCAAGACCATGATGACGCTGTTCTCTCCCGGAGCCAAACACGCCACACTTGGCTATTACACGAACGAGAAAAAGAACGCAGTGGCATCCAAGGTGACCGGTCAGGGCGCCGACAGCATTGCCAAGCAGGTAAACCAGATGTTCTCGCAGACCATCACTACCGCCGCGCTCGCAGTGGCCTCGGGTCTGATCGACGAAATGAACGAGCCGCAAGCCAAGCAGCGCATGAGTTCGTTCAGCACCAATATCACCGACTTTTCAACCCAACTCACCCAAGCTGCAGCCAATGTGCACGCTTACGGTTCACTCACCACCGCCACCACCGGGCTGTTGGAAGATTCGAATCAGCTGCTTCACACTGCCAACAGCGATGCAAAACACGCATCAAAGCAGCTCAGCGGCACCGGTTTAAATGTCAAAGATGCAACTAGCGCGCTTGATCTCGCAACAGCAGCAACAACCAATGCGCTCAGCGCGAGCACATCCAGCTACACCGCTGTGCGCAACAACGTGGACCAGGCGTTTGCTTCCACTGGGAAAATGGCCGGTGACCTCTCAGAGAGCCTGCGCAAGCAAGCTGGGCTGGTGGGCAAACAGGTTGGGCAATACCAACAAGTCCGCACCGCTCTGGCGGCCCTGCACACCGACGATCCCGCCGGCTTACATGCTGTGCTCGCCGCCTTGGATGCTGTCATCGATCAGCAGAACGACTTGCAGCACTCGCTTGAGCGCACAGCCAACTCGTTGGCCAGCACCAACGCCGACGCGCAAAAACAGCATGATGAAATCATCACGCTCACCAAACAGGCGCAAAACAACATCACTGAGCTCAACACCAATCTGAGCGATACCCTAAAGCCTCAAATCAAGAAGATTTCAGGTACATTGAGCCAGGTCAACACGATTCTGGGACAGAGCGCGGGAACACTTGACGACAATCTGGACACCCTCGATTCCACCACCGGGAAGGCCGCCGGCAAGCTCACTTCCACACAGCAGCAGCTGAACGAAATCTCACAATCGCTCATCACAGCCAGCGACCGCCTCTCTGACTTCAACACCAAACTGGTTCAGGCGCTGAACAGCGACGACATGAGTCAAGTGAAGAAACTGCTGAGCGGCGATACCGAACAGCTGTCCGGAACGCTGGCCGCTCCCGTTGAGCTCGAACGCAATGCCGTCTACCCTGTAGAGAATTTCGGCACATCACTCACACCGTTCTACACGTTCATCCCGCTGTGGGTAGGGTCGCTGCTCATGGCATTGACGCTGCAAACCACAGTTTCACGTAAAACCAAGCGTCAACTGGCTCAGGAACGCACCGGTTGGCATTGGGCGCATGTTCGCGCAAAACAAGCACGCCGAGACCGCGATAACGACCTTGATAAGACGGCCAGTCTGACGGTCGATCAGGCCGGTACACTGTTCGATGAGCCGAAATCCTACCAACTCTTCCTCGGCAGGTTCGGCATTTTCGCACTGATATCGCTGATGCAGAGTACGGCATCGTCCGCCGGCACACTGCTGTTCCTGCGAGTTCACGCCGTTCACCCGTTGCTGTTCATGTTCTCCGCCTGGGTTTCGGGACTGGTGTACGCCTTCATTATTTACACTCTGGTTGCCTGCTTCGGCACCATCGGCAAAGCAGTGTCGGTCATCATTCTTGTCATGCAGGTTTCCGGATCTTCTGGATCGTACCCCCTACAGGTGCTGCCGAAGTTCGTGAGTGCAGTCAATCCGTTCCTGCCGGCAACTCACTCCATTCAGGCTGCTCGTGCCGCTATAGCGGGCATATACGACGGGGATTACTTCAAAGAGCTGGGTATACTGCTTATCTTTGCCTCCGTAGCACTTGTTATCGGACTGGTCACACCGAAACCGACGAAGCTGAATACATGGTTCAATAAGGGAGCCGAGCGCACCAAGCTGATTTGATGCGCTACAGCGGTTGCGGAGATGAAATAGCCGCAAAACAGCGATTACCGGGGCACGATATCGTCGACTCAGCTAACATAAAACGGGCGGGTGCGCTTCCAACTCAACCATTGGAAGCGCACCCGCCCGTTATCTGCGTTGTAAACTATGCCGCGAGCTGGGAGAACTGGCTGTTGTAGAGGTCGGCGTAGAAGCCGCCCTTCTTCAGCAGTTCCTCGTGGTTGCCGCGCTCAATCACATCGCCGTGGTTCATCACCAGGATCATGTCAGCGTCCTTGATGGTGGAGAGGCGGTGCGCGATCACGAAGCTGGTGCGACCAACCGTAAGCTGATCCATGGCCTTCTGAATGAGTTCCTCGGTGCGGGTGTCCACCGAGCTGGTGGCCTCGTCGAGAATCAGAATCGGCGCATCCTGCACCATCGCGCGTGCGATGGTCATAAGCTGCTTCTGGCCTTGAGAGAGCGATGAACTCTCATTGAGCACCGTATCGTAGCCTTGCGGCAGGGATTGGATGTAGCTATCCAGTCCCACAGCCTTGCATGCATCCTCGATCTGCTTGTCGCTCACGCCCTTCTTCGAGTACGCAATGTTCTCCTTGACTGTGCCATGGAACACCCAAGTGTCTTGCAGCACCATGGAGAACTGGTCGTGCACATTGGCTCGCGTGACCTTGGCGGTATCGATGCCGTCAATCGACATGGAACCACTGTTGATGTCGTAGAAGCGCATGAGCAGATTGACCATAGTGGTCTTGCCGGCACCCGTGGGACCAACAATGGCGACCTTCTGACCAGCCTTCACCGAGGCGGAGAAGTCGTTGATAATGGTCTTGCCCGGCACATAGCCGAAGTTGACATCCTGGAACTCCACGTCACCGCGTACGCGCTCATCCTTACCGAGCAGCTCAGCCTTAGCGCTCTCGTCGCTCATCTCAGGCTCCTCAAGGAAGTCGAAGACGCGCTCGGAGGCGGCGGCGCAACGCTGCAGGTTCTGGAAGGCCTGCGCGAACTGAGACAGCGGCTGAGTGAAGAGGCGTACATACATCATGAAGGCCACAATCACACCGAACTCAATCTTGCCATTGAGCGCGAGCGAAGCACCCACGATGCACACGACCACGTAGCCCAGGTTGCCAATGAAGTTCATCATCGGGTTCATGAGGCCCGAAAGGAACTGGCTCTTCCACGCAGAATCGTAAAGGTCGTTGTTGTACTTCTCGAACTGACGGATGGAGTCCGCCTCACCGTTGTAGGCCTTGACGATGGTGTGGCCGGCGTACATCTCTTCGACATGGCCGTTCACATCGCCCAAAGCAATCTGCTGGCGGGTAAAGTACTTCTGCGAGACCTTCATGACCACCAGCATGAGCACACCACCGATCAGTGCCGTCACAATGGCGCAAAGCGTCATGATCACGTTGTTGGCAAACATCATAACCAATGCGCCAACAAACAGGGTCACCGAGGTAATGAGCGAGCCGAGGGACTGGCCGAGCGTCTGGCCGATGGCATCCACATCGTTGGTGATGCGGGAGAGCACGTCGCCGTAGCTGGTCTTGTCGAAGTAGCTCAGCGGCAGCTTGTTGATCTTCTTGGAGATGTCACCACGCAGATTCTGGGCAGTGCGCTGGGTGACGGTAGCCATCATCCAGCTCTGTACATATCCCAGCAAGGCGTAGGCCAAATACAGGGCAACCAGCGTCCAGGCAATCTTGGTGACCGCACCCATATCGATGGAGCCGAGCACCGGCTTGCCGTTCACCAGAGCCGGCAGACCTTTCTGAATCTCGTTGGTCATGTCCTTGAGCTTGTCGGGGCCGATGATCTGGCAGATGGTGCCAGCGGTTCCCAAAACCAAGGCGATGACGACCGCCGGTATGTACTTCTTGCAGTAGCGTACGAGTTTCATCATCACGCCGCTGAAATCGGACGGTTTCTCTACCGTCCTGCGCATTCTTCTTGGCATTTCGTTCCTCCTTACTTACTCGTGCTTCAGGCTGCCAGCTCGTCGGGGCTGAGCTGGGACTGCGCAATTTCCTTATAGAGTTCGCAATTGTCCAACAACTCCCGGTGCGTGCCGATGCCCGCCACCTTGCCGTCGTCAAGCACCACGATGGTGTCGGCGTCCATAATCGTGCCGATACGCTGGGCCACGATGAGCTTGGTCGTTCCGGCAGCCTTTTCTTTCAGGGCATCCCGCACAGCGCGGTCGGTCTTGAAGTCCAGAGCGCTGAACGAATCGTCGAAGATAAGCACTTCGGGCTTGCGGTACACGGCTCGCGCAATGGACAGACGCTGCTTCTGCCCGCCAGAGACGTTGGAACCCGACTGAGCGATGGGAGCCTCCCATGTGCCGTCCATACGTCCCACGAACTCGTCGGCCTGAGCCACCTGGCCAGCCTTGCGTACATCGTCGAGCTGCTGCTCGGTAAGCCCCACATTCTTGGAACTCTGCGCGATAAGCTCAGCTTCACGCTTACGCCCCTTGGCATTGGAAGTATCTGCCAACTCCACTACCTCGGTACGCTCGGCCTTGGATCCGTAACTTACGTTGGATGCCACGGTGCCCTTGAACATCACCGACTGCTGAGGCACATAGCCCAAGCGGGCGCGCAACGCTTCGGTATCCCAATCCTTCACATCCACGCCGTCAACCAACACTTGGCCTTGCGTGGCGTCATAGAAGCGAGGCACGAGGTTGACCAGCGAGGTCTTGCCGGAACCTGTAGCACCGATGAAGGCGACTGTCTGACCCTTTTCCGCCTTGAAGGAGATGCCTTCAAGCATAGGCTTGCGTGCGCCGGGATAAGTGAACTGCACGTTCTTGAATTCCACCGTACCGTTCTGCCCTTCCTTGCCGGAAATGGCAGTGCCGGACTCCACGCTCGGCTCGGTGTCAAGCACTTCCATGACACGCTGAGCCGACACATCCGCACGCGGCCAGAGCACGAAGACCATGCTCACCAGCAGGAAGGCCATAACCACCTGCATGGAGTAGCTGGAGAACACGATCATGTTGGAGAAGACACCCAGCTTGCTGGTGGCACCGGCATCCTTGATGAGGTAGGCGCCGATCCAGTAGATGGCCAGACCCAAACCGTTCATGACGGTGTTCATGACGGGCATCATGATGGACATGGTGCGGGTGGTGAAGAGCTGGGTATCGGTCAGGTCTTTGTTGGCCTTATCGAACTTGTTCTCCTGGTAGTTCTCGGCATTGTAAGCACGCACCACGCGCAGACCAGTCAGATTCTCGCGCGCCACCTGGTTGATGTTGTCGGTGAGCTTCTGCATGGAGCGGAACTTGGGGACAACGAGCGCCATGATGATCACCATGAACACCAGCATGGCCACAGTGGCGATACCAGTGGCCCAAGTCCATTCGTCACCCTTGCCCAAGATCTTGCACACGGCCCACACCGCTTGGATGGGAGCCTTGAAAATCATGAGCACACCCATGGTGATGAACATCTGAATCTGCGTTACATCGTTGGTAGAGCGGGTGATAAGGCTTGCTGTGGAGAATTTGTCCATTTCGGCGGGACCAAAGGATTCCACTTTACGGAACTCGAGCGAGCGCAGACGCTGGCTGAACGAAGCTCCCACGCGGGCCAAGAAGTAGCCCACCGCCACGGCGCATACAAGCGAACCGAGCGATATGAGCAGCATCTTGCCGCCTTCTTTCCAGATCTCCGACATCTCACTGCCTGGGGTCTCCACCAAAGTGGTGACCTGAGACATGTAGTCAGGCAGCTTCAGATCGAAGAAAATCTGCCCGACCATGAACGCGAGACCCAGCAATAGCTGCCCTATCTCCGTTTTGGAGAGGTATTTGCTAATGCGAAGCATTGGTTCCCCTTTCTTTCTTATGTTGCGCGCGGCATGTTCACCAATGGCATCTGTGCAAAACGTGTATGCCATTGCCTTATGTCATCCCGCAACAGCCGAGCCACATAGTCAGTGGCTTGACTTGCTGGATACGGGTTCGCTTACCGAGTACCCTTAAATATCTTCTAGTGTTAACTATTTAGTGTAGTGATTGATAATGTACTCTGTATCACTGACAGAGATCAGACGTTCTCCGCAGGGCGTATATGCCCTGTCCGCCCAAAACAGCAAACCGTTATGCTACCTGACTTTGCCAGTCCACACTACAGTCATCACCAACGGCCGCGATTGCGCCGTCATCGCCCCGAGCATCGACTCGCTTACGAGCACGCTCATCGAACGCATGCGCAACCACTTCACGACTCGGCCTAGGCTCACCCGGCTTACACACCGACATATAGGTCATGAACTCCTCGACCAAATCGACGAATTCTCGCGTACGCCGCTCCCCCATCTGAGAGAACACCCAGCGCGTCACCGAACTAATCTCGTCATTGGCACTCTTGGCTTCAATCTGCCCTTGTTGCGTCAACGAGACCAGAATATTGCGCCGATCCTTCGAATCAATGCAACGAGTGACCAACCCTTTCTTCTCCAATGAACCCAGCAAGGCCGAAATACGACCGGAGCTGGCATGAAGCGCCGCAGCAAGTGCGGACGGGGTGGATGTGCCATGCCGAAGCAGGTGATGCAGTACAAAAGGTCCGCCGCGGTTCGAGCGATCCAGCTCATGCCACATCGCCGACCTTTGATGATGCAGACTGTCATGAAGCGCACGGAGCGCCTCTTGTTCGAATCCTTCCATGCGTGAACACCTCCTCACAAAGTTAATTTACACTAAATAATATCTTACAGTGTAAATATTTCTGTAAGCAAATCCCATTCACGCCGAATTGCCAAACACCCTGCAGACACGCCCACGCTATACATCCACCGCCTCCGGTGCGCGGCATGACCACTGCACCTAAACAGTTCAAGGTGCAGCGCACCCCAGAATCCACCGGCAGCGGCTCATCGGTACTTCCTGCCAGCATCATTGCTCAAGCATGACCCCCGCTTTACGACCGCGAATCAGGCTATACCCACCGAACAGCGCCAACCATGCCAACCCTGCAAATGCCGACCCACGCGTATCGGACGAAATAAACAACGTGGCATAAACGAACACAAAGAACGCAATAACCAGCACACTCGTCACCTTATATGCAGGCATCACGAAACCATCAGGATCAAAATCTTCCGAACGGCGATATTTGCGGTGCGCCACCATAATGAGCACATAGACGAAGATGATTACTGCGCTGGACGCCGAAGAAAACAGCACGAACGCGCCAGAAACCTGCGGAATAGCATTGATGATAGGAGCAAGCACGATAAGAGCCGCCGAAGCGACAATGGCGCGAGCCGGCACCTTGCGTTTCGAAACGCCCGCCAAAGAACGCAACCTCGGCGACGGCGACTCCCCCGCAAGCTGGAACAGATGGCGTCCCGCAGAGTAAAGCAACGAATTGAGCGCCGAGGACGCCGCTGTGATGACCACGAAGAACACCAGTGCCGCCGCCCATTCAAGCCCCGCATATTGGAACACCATGATGAACGGGGAAGCGAACGAGCCGTCCTTGTTGGGCTGGAACGTACGCCACGGGACGATGAGCATGATGGCCAGCAGCGCCCCCACATAGAAGATGAGCACTCGCACAATAATCTCATTGATGGCCTTGGGCAGCACCTTGCGAGGGTTTTCCGTCTCTGAGACAGTAACGCCGACAAACTCAATCATCTCGTAGGCAAAGAACACCATCTGGAAGCTCATGAGGAACGCCAACGGACCGTTGGGCGCGAGTTGCAAACCGTTGAAAATATTGTCGAACCCAACATGGCCGGCCGCACCGGGATGATCCATGCCCTGCACATGCACCGCCGGGTAATGATAGCCAATCACCAACATCACCACTGCAGTGGCAATGAGACCCACAATAAGCGTGATCTTAATCATCGAGAACCAGAATTCGGTCTCACCGAACGCCTTGACGGCAATAAGGTTGATCGTGACGAGCACAATAAGGAAGCAGATTTCGATAAGCCACTGCCAGCTCTTAAGATTAATACCGAACGTGTTGAAAAAGGTGACGAAATAGGTGCCGACCGCCGTAATTTCTGTCAGGCCCAGCAAAATCAACACAATCCAGTAGGTCCATCCAGCAAAATGCCCCCACCCAGGGCCGAGATAACGGCCAATGAAGCTGATGAATGTGTGCTGGTCAGGATCCTTATACATCAGCTCACCGATAGCGCGCATGAGCAGAAACATGATCACACCCACCGCAATATAGACGAGCACAATGCTTGGGCCGGTAAGCGCGATGGATTTGCCAGACCCCAGGAACAGACCCGTGCCGATGGTGCCTCCAATGGCAATGAACTGTACATGCCGGTTGGAAAGCCCACGCTCCAGCTGGTTGTCTTTAGTGCTGCCGCTACTACCGCTCATGTTCCCTCCACACGTACCAGATGGCAGTAGCCCCATATTCCAGAACCCAGATGCCATGCAGATTCGCCAATTTAGTATTGATACCACGGCGTAAGATACCGTATCCAACTACATTCGCGCAATCACAACACCATGGTAATGCTCAGACTCTAACCCACATGGCGCAATAAGCTCATAGATATGCCAACATATGAAACGCCTCACAGCAGCTACACGCGCTGCGAGGCCTCTCACCATGGTGTCACCGTTCCGTGAGTACTGTTCTGAAGCACTCACGCATAGCGCGATTCCATGAATGGCGGAATTCCAACGTTCTACAAGTACGTCAATCGTACACTGCAAACAAAAAGTACTCACGGAACGCACTCAGAACGCATTGCACGCCCAAATTAGAGCCACGCATTTCAAGAGTGTCGGGATTTGCGCATTGTTCAATGTGTGCTCGACCATCCCCAAGAAAATGGTCCTGTTGGACAGTGCAGTCACCCAGATATACAAAGGGAGCAACCCCGCACTGAGCTGGAGGTCACTCCCTGAGCTAGCTTACGCTACTAAAGGCAAGTTACTGCACCTGCGAGCGGGCGATCTTGCCGGTGAAGGACTCGTCCTCGTCCTTGTCGGCGGCCGGGCCGTTGTTCCAGGAGAACATGGCGCGCAGCTTGGGGCCGACCTCTTCGATCTTCTCGTGGCTGTACTTCTCCTGCAGCTCCTTGAAGTGCGGGGCACCGGCAGCCTGGTCGTCCATGAACTCCTTGGCGAAGGAGCCGTCCTGGATGCGCTTGAGCTGATAACGCATGCGATCCTTGGTGGACTCGTCCACCACGGTGGAGGTGAAGTCGCCGTACTGGGCGGTGTCGGAGCAGGACCAACGGTCCTTGTTCAGGCCGCCTTCGTTCATGAGATCGACGATCATCTTGAGCTCGTGGCACACCTCGAAGTAAGCGATCTCGGGCTGGTAGCCGGCCTCGGTGAGCACCTCAAAACCGGTCTCCACCAGGTGGTTCACGCCACCCATGAGCACGTCCTGCTCACCGAAGAGATCGGTCTCAGTCTCCTCGGTGAAGGTGGTCTTGATGGCGCCGGCGCGCAGGGCGCCCAAAGCCTTGGCGTAGGCCAGCGTAATGGCCCAGCCGTCGCCCTTGGGATCCTGCTCAACGGCAACCACGACGGGAACGCCGCGGCCTTGCGTGTACTCGCGGCGCACGATGTGGCCGGGGCCCTTGGGGGCGACCATGAAGACCAGGTGCTCCGGGCCGGGCTTGATGTAGCCGTAATGAATGTTGAAGCCGTGCGCGAAAGCAAGCGCCGCGTCGGGCTTCATGTTCGGCTCGACCTCATCGCGATAGATTTGCGCCTGGTACTGGTCGGGAGCGAGGAACATGATGATGTCCGCTTCCTTAGCCGCGTCGGCCACGGACTTGACTTCGAGGCCCTGCTCGCGGGCGAACTCGACGGACTTGGATTCGGGGCGCAGGCCGACTACCACGTCGACGCCGGAATCCTGCAAGTTGCGCGCGTGAGCGTGGCCTTGCGAACCGTAGCCGATGATGGCTACTTTCTTGCCGT
The DNA here is from genome assembly GCF_058107325.1 of Bifidobacterium sp. ESL1133. Classification (NCBI taxonomy): domain Bacteria; kingdom Bacillati; phylum Actinomycetota; class Actinomycetes; order Bifidobacteriales; family Bifidobacteriaceae; genus Bifidobacterium; species Bifidobacterium sp. ESL1133. The sequence continues at coordinate 238,744 of NZ_JBYLUI010000003.1, forward strand.
TGAGATTGGCGAGGTCGGCGTCGTCTTCGTACCAGATTTGTGCTGCCATACTGATGGCTCCTTTTGTTCTACGTGTTGATCGCTTCAACGTTTCGTGCTGCGGGTGCAGCGTGTGGCTTTGCGCCGGTGAGCTCTTGGTGCAACTACGGCAAGCAAGTGAGTGCTCAAGCCTGCCGCCGGTTGGCAACGGCAGGCCCAGGCAAATCACTTCAAGTCCACGGACAGGTGCGGGATTTTGTCCCATATGTGACGAGCATAACTCATAGCGTTGGACGCAAGCGGGGCGTGTCCGACTGGTGGACACGCAACTTACTCGTTACTTCATCCGAATATCCGACGCTTGTACTCACTCATTGGCGGTCATGTGGCGCGCCCTCCACCATATGACGGCGATTCCACCGCAAACACCACCCTCAGCAGTGGAATCATCATCGCCCACGCACCTACGCACCCAACGCAACACAACCGACGCAACGCAACGCAACCGACGTTCACGCCAGCTCAGCGACGGTTTGGGTGCACCAACGTCATCCAACGCGTCAGAACCGTCACTCACACCATCTCACCGACGGTTACGACGCGCACCCCGCACACAACGCAACCAAACCGACGCTCACATCGCCTCAGCGACGGTTTAGGTGCACGGCACTCACCTTACGCATCAGAACCGTCGCTCAGGCTCAATCAGCGACGATTATGCTGCGCACCACTCAACCCACGCAACCAAACCGACACTAACACTCGCTCAGCGTTGGTTCCGTTGCGTTACCATACCCTCACGCAACAAACCCGCCGCTCACAGCGGCTCAGCGACGGTTACGTTGCGCCACCATAACAACAACGTCAGATCCGACGCTAATGCCCGTTCACAAACATCACAACGAACAAACCGCACTTACCACAGCAAAACCCGACACTTATATTCACTCAGCAGCGGTTACGTTGCGCACTCTGTACCAAACGCAACAAACCCGTCGCTCACACTGGACCAACGTCGGTTTAGCTGCGCACCACTCAACCCACGCAACCAAACCGACACTAACACTCGCTCAGCGACGGTTACGTTGCGTTACCGTACCCTCACGCAACAAACCCGTCGCTCACATTCACTCAGCGTCGGTTTAGTCGCACGGCGCTCACTTTACGCAACACAACCGACGCTTACACTCGATAAGCGACGGTTCCACTGCACCAACAGTCAGGTTGCCTGCATGTCACTGGGCCATACGACGATTCCGCCACCAACGGAACAACGACGCAGCACCAAGCAGTACGACCGCCACCAGCACCGACACCGCAACACCCTGACCACCAGTAAACGGCAACGCATACTCCACCGTCGCCCACTGCGCATACAAGATCACACCACCAACTGGAAGCTTGTCGTAGGATTGGTTTGGCCAATACGTGGTACCAGTCCCATCCGCCTTCGTATTCCAACCATTAAACCGGAAACCACGACGAGCAAACCCGTTATCCGCAACCATGGCACTACCATCAGTCACACCAGCAGTGGCCGCGGTCGCACCGGTCACCACACCATCACCCGGATTCGGATCATACGAAATATCCGCCGCCAACGGCTGCCACCCCGCATACACCACCGTATTCGCCAACACCGGAGCAGAAAACACATAAGCCGTATCACCATCAAACGAACCGGAAGCACCCGACTTCGCCGTCTTCCAACCAGTAAACCGATAACCAGACACCTTGCCCGTGTCACCAACCATCCAACCAGACCGATCAGACGTACCCAAGTTGAACCCAACCGTCTGAGAGGCCGGAGCAGCCGGAGCAGCATGACCGGCAGGCGCGTTCACATCAAACGACAGGGTCTTATCGGACCCCCACACCGCATACACGGTGATACCAGGCGAAGCCATCGTCACCTGAGTCTTCACATGCGACCGAGCATCAGACCACTTAGCCGCATTATCAACAAACCCAACCGGACTATCAGCCCAACCCAAGAACCGTGCCCCAGTCCTGGAAACCATAGAACTATCCCAGCAATCAGCATCCTGATCAGCGGTCGCCAGCTTGATCACCGCACCAGACGGATAGCGTGCAAAACAACCAGCCGTCAACCCAGACGACGCCGAACTCACCGGAGCATCACCAGACAACACCGGCACCTGCCCACCGCCACCATTCACATCATAGCCAAGCGAATACAAAACCCGCTCCCACTGCGCATACAACGTGATACCACCAACCGGAAGCTTCACCAAATCACCCGGCCGATACGTGTCACCACTACCATCCGGTTTCGTATTCCACCCAGTAAACGCATACTCCTTACGCGTAAACCACGTATCACCAGCAACCTTCACCGTCTGATCAGTAGACCCCTTCGACGAGTACCGGTTCCCATCACCTTGACCACCATTCTCATCATACGAAACAGCCTGAGGGTCAGCCTCCCACTGCGCATACACCACCGTATCCGCCACCACCGGACTCGTGAAATCATACGCCGCGGCCTCGCTCTCACCTTGCGGATCCGCATACGCCACACCCGCATACGACGGACGCACCGGCCCCACCTTAGAGATCTTCCAACCCAAGAACCTATACCCCGGCACCTTGCCCGTGTCACCAACCATCCAACCAGACCGATCAGACGTACCCAAGTTGAACCCAACCGTCTGCCCTGCTGGAGCAGCCGGAGCAGCATGACCGGCAGGCGCGTTCACATCAAACGACAAGGTCTTATCACTACCCCACACCGCATACACCGTCACACCCGGCGAAGCCATCGTCATCGTGGACTTCATATGCGACCGAGCCACACTCCAATCAGCCGCAGTATCCACCACTCCCAACGGCGTATCACTCCAACCCAAGAACCTGGCACCAGGCTTCGTCAACATCGACGAATCCCAACAATCCGAATCCTTACCAGCCGTCGCCAACGAGAACGAACTGCCATCCTGATAATGCGTAAAACAACCCGACGTACCAGTTCCAGCGACCTGAGACGGTAACGAACCCACACCACCATTCGCGTTGTACGTCAACGGATGCGAGGTTGCAAATGTAATATCATCCAAATGATTACCATTATTCGGCAAAATCGAATCTATATTCTTAAAGGTGAACCGAGTAACCGTCTGCCCTGCAGGCACCGTATATGAGCCTGTATATGTCTCCCACTGGCCCGCATGATCGCCAGCAGCAGCATTCGTGACTTTCGTAGCAATCACTGTGCCCACCGGTCCGACTACATCACCACCTTTACCATTCGCCACCGTTCGCGTGGCCTGCTGCGCCGTCTCTTGACCCGGGGCACCAATCTGCACACTCAACTTATCAAGATAGCTTGAATCCCTAGATGCATGCTTAAGACTCCACGTATACAGCGTTCCCGGTACGGTAGCAATATCCTGATAAATACCGGTACCAGCCTGAGATGCCGCCAGCTCAGCATAGATATTACCATTCGACTCACGCTGCAACTCCACAGCATCTTCCAACTGTTCAAGGCTAGAAAGATACTCCGCAGGTCCTGCTGACCAGCCCGCTTGAGACACCTGCGTCGAATCCCAGCCGAACTGCGCACTATCGAACGAAGCAGGCAAGGTGTACCACATATATTGGCTCGAACCATAAGTTCCAAGAACCAAATTATGTTTACGACTAATCGAAGTCCAACCACCCATCCAAGTGAACATCGACGTTCCCGGATAACTGAAATCCGTATTCACCAGCTTCGTCGGCAATCCACCATCACGAACTGTGCCAGACTGACTTTCTACGCCTGCCGAACTCAAGCTATCAGAACTCAGCTCCTGAGTCGTAGCATCATCGCTATTCTTGGAACCCTGACCAGACCGCCCCGCAACGGTCCCTACACCATTCTTGCTCTGCCCCAGCAAACCCTCAACACCACTCACAGACTGAGTGGGTACACCAGCACCATCACCTACAACCGGAGCGCCACCCTGCGTTCCAGCACCATCACTTAACGAAGAGGCATTTACATCACCCCCCCCCCGGAAATCGCGGAGTCACCGGCAACGTCGGCCGAAGCAAACGCCGAAATCCCCAGCACCACAGCCAACGTCACTGCCGTAGCAGACGCGGCAACCGCACGACGCTTAGTACTCATACGAGCCATAACCACATCTCCATCTTCACATGCGCACACCAACTACACGTGCACACTACATCACAAATAACTCCATTCACTTTAACAGAACCCGCATATATTCACCAAACCACATACAGCATCATGCCAATTAACAACCACAACCTCACCGCCAGCACGCGGCAGCAAAGCCGTCGCTCACTCATATAGCTTCTCAGCATCCACCAGCAGCAGCTCTGCGCCATACTTAGCTTTCGTTGCCTCTCGCACTGACTGCTTAGTAAACAGGGCCAGATGTGTCGTCGTATACCCGTCAATCAGCCCGATTCGCTCGTGCAACGACTCCATGGCACGCGTCTCATTAGAAGTATTACGCCACTTGCATTCGCCAAGCAGCACCGTCTTAGACTGCGGATCTCCTGCAACCACATCAATATCAGTCTGCTCACGTTTGACCGGGTTCGTCCCCCACCACTTGCCAAACCGCGTAGCCAAGAACGAGGAAAGATCCGATACTTATCTACCGAGAGAGTGCAGTTAACGGTTTCTCGATTAAGAGGAACACGATTAACTTAATCATAACACTCTTATTTGTACTTGCTGAGAGACTACCGCTTTTCGGTTGTGCCGAGCCGGAAGCGCTGCACTTTGCCGGTGCTGGTTTTTGGGAGCGACGCAACGCGGTAGAAGCGATGCGGGACTTTGTAGTGTGCCAAATGTTCGCGACCAAACTGGCGCAAGGCTGCGTCGTCGCGAATGAGATTCGCGGCAACCGCCGGAGTCGCATCGGTCGGTGCCGCACCCGTACTAGCAGCCGTACCTGCTGAGGAAGCAACCGGTGAAACTGCACTAGCTGGGGCCGCAACAGTCGAGACTTTGCCAACTGCAGCAGTCGAAATCTCGGCAACTGAAGCCACGTCTGACGCCACCACATCAGTTGCAGCATCTCCCGCTTCAGCACACACCACATAGGCCACCGGGACTTGCCCCCAGTGCTCATCCGACTCAGCAGTCACTGCAATTTCAGCAATTCCGGGGCAATCCGCATACACACGCTCAATCTCTTCAGGATGCACATTCTCACCGCCGGAAATCAGCATGTTGTCAAGCCGCCCATCCACATACAGGTAGCCCTCCGCGTCCATATGCCCAACATCACCGGTGCGATACCAACCGTCAGCGGTCAGATTCTTGGCAAACAGTCCAGAAATGTGGCGTGGGTCACCATCTGTTTCACGTGAAACACAAGACTCCAACTCTGCCTCAAATGCGTGCTGGGCAACATCATCACCCCCGGAGACATCTCCTGCATACCGAGTCGGCAACTCCTGGCCTGCACCATCCGCCACAGCAGCAGAATCACCAGTCGCACGCTCCAAACGCTGCGACACCAACCCCGAAGTCCCAGCAGACTGCAAAGCAACAGCTGTGTCACCAGCATAACCAGCAAGCTGCATCACCTGCGGATTGACGTCATCCTGAATGTAACCGGTGGTAAGCGCGTCGGTTTTGAACTGAATTTCACCAAACTGCACACCATCGGAAGCCACTGTGTCGCCGGAAGCCACCGCATCATCAGCAATCACTGCACCGCCAGAAATCACTGCGTCATCATGGTTAGACTCTCTACCGAACCGAGCAGAACCACCAGCAGCATCAACACTCTCAAGCGGAGCCAACCGCAGCTGAGTGGTGAAATACGGCTTGCCTACCGATAACAGTCGGCTCATATCCTTGCTGTCAGCAAGCCCGGTTCCCACCACCTGCGAACAGGTTTCGGTCATACCATACGAGCGCACCACCGGCATATCCAACTGCGCACACTGCTCCAGCATAGCCACGTCGGACTTCTCCCCACCCAGGATGAAGCCTTTGAACGCGCGATTATACGGGGAGCGCTCGCTGCTGCGCAATGCCACCAATTGTTTGAGCATGGTCGGCACTACAGAAATCCATGTAATCGGCTCATCGGCGAGCGCCTGCGCCACCTCACCCGCGTCAAAATGTTCCACAAGCCGCACCGTAGCACCGAAAATCAGCCCTCTGAGGACGATTGAATACCCGCTGATATGAAAAATCGGCACCGTGCACAGCCACTCGTCGCCCGGCTGTACTCCCAAACTCAACGCCACCGACGTGGCCGAAGTGAAGTGGTTACGCACGGTCTGTTTGATACCTTTGGGCCGCCCCGTGGAGCCTGAGGTAAACATGACGCTCACCACTTGAGTATCGGCGAATTCGTGAGGAATCGCGTCCCTGGGCGATGTGAGGTCGACGGCCGCCGCGAATTCGCAAGTGTTGTCGATCAGCATTTGCGCGGCAGCCCACGCGTCACGACTGCCTTTGTATTCAGGAGTCGGCAGGTCGCGGGCCTTGACATCAGGTTCCGCACTGGATCTGCCCCCACGCATGCGAGTCGGTATGTTATGGGGCTCGGCATCAGATTCCGAGCTTGGACTGTCAACACGCATGCAAGTCGGTACAGCATCGTGTTCAGACTCACGCTCATCAGCACACGCCTCAAGCGCTTCGACAACTTCAGCTGTATCAGCCTCGTGCCGCGCAGCTCGCGCGAGGGCGAAAATTTCGCTAAACCGCAGGAACTGTGGCATACCGGCAGCAACACTGCCGACTTCGGTCGAAACGAACCTTCCTTGTACCAAATCATCGTCACACAAGCACACGGACACTCCCGCGTCTTGCATCTGGCTCAGCAGTTCCTCGTCAGTCAAGCGCCGATTGAGCCACACCACCGTCTTTCCGCGCAACAGCAGCGTCACCGCCATCAGATAGCCGCGCATGGTATTGCCGGCCAGGAGGGCTATGTTCTGAGCGATGAGCTCTGGGCGCTGCTGCGAGCGCTCCAGCACGTCGATGATGGCATCGAGTTGAGCGTCGTCAATGGTATCGTCTCGACCTGCAGCCTTACTGGTGTCACCAAAACCGATATTAAGTTCAGCGCCGAGATCAGGTATACACGTTCTGAGCACGCCGAATGCGTCGAGCGCGGCACCGAGCGAGATGCCCCACTCCAGCACCTGCGCGAACGTATAACTGGTCTCGCCGTCGCTCACCGCCACAGCGTTCGGCGTGAGCCGCGCTCGCTTGATCACCCAGTTTTCCATGCCACTCATCCTCGTTCCTGCACATTTGAACGAAACGTACCCACTTGCGTCAATATTCAGCGTAAATAGGTACATTTCGGTCAACAATCACCGCTTTCATGAGCGAAATGTACCCATATCGCAGGCCCGAGCTCGCAGGTGCGTACACTTTGGTCATTCTGTAATCAATGGTCGTTGTCTAACTCCCAACACCCGCCGCCTGCGGTACACGGCACGAGCGATGGACAGACGCTGCTTCTGCCCGCCGGACACGTTCGAACCGAACTGTGCGAGCAGCCGACCGATCACGGGAACTGCGGGTACTTACTGAAGTCGGGCTTGCGCTTCTCGTTGAACGCATCTCGCCCTTCTTTGGCCTCGTCGGTGGTGTAGTAGAGCAGCGTGGCGTCGCCACCGAGCTGCTGCAGCCCAGCCAACCCGTCGGTGTCGGCGTTCATGGCAGCCTTGATGAACCGTAGTGCCATCGGCGACTTCTCAAGCAGCTCGTGGCACCATTGCAGTGTCTCGGCCTCCACGTCGGCCAGCGGCACCACCTTGTTGACCCAGCCCATCGCCAGCGCCTCATCAGCGCTGTAGAAGTGATCCATAAACCACACCTCTTTGGCTCGTTTCACACCGATGGTACGAGAGAGCAGACCGGCTCCATAACCCGCATCGAAACTGCCGACCTTGGGGCCGGTCTGACCGAACTTGGCATTGTCGGCGGCAATGGTCAAGTCGCACACTAGCTGGAGCACGTTGCCGCCTCCCACTGACCAGCCGCGCACCATGGCGATAACCGGTTTGGGGATGATGCGGATGAGCCGCTGCAAATCGAGCACATTGAGCCGAGGCACGCTGTCTTCGCCCACGTAGCCGCCGTTGCCGCGCACACCTTGGTCGCCGCCGGAGGAGAACGCCAAATCGCCTGCACCGGTGAGAATGATGACGCCAATGCTCGCATCGTCGCGGCAGATCGTGAACGCTTCGATCATCTCGGAAACAGTGAGCGGAGTAAACGCGTTACGCCGTTCGGGGCGGTTGATGGTGATTTTGGCGATACGCCCTTGCCTCTCAAACAGTATCTCCCGGTATTCCTTCACGGTCTCAAACACCGGCTCGACACCAGTTTCAGCTTTGCTGTCAGCCACAGTTCCTCCTTATTCCTTGCGAATCATATAATGCAAACAACATTCAACGCCGCCGACAACGCCGGAGGCAGGCCCCAATACCACGAAAGACCCCGTATCATGCCGTTTGCAGCACACATTGGTATCCAGCATACCGAAGTCTCAGCAAGCAAGGTAGTTGTTTCGCTGCCAGTAACCTCCAACCTGCTCCAGCCGTATGGTGTGCTGCATGGAGGAGTCAACGCGGTTCTAGCCGAAGAAGCCGCGAGTTTGGGCGCTTTGGCAAACCTTGAGGACGGCTTGGTGCCGGTCGGAGTGGACCTGAATGTGCATCATTTTCGCCCTGTGACTTCGGGCACGGTTAGCGCGACCGCCACTCCCGAGTTCATCGGGCGCACGCTTCAAACATGGCAAGTACGCATGGAGAACGCCGGCAAGACGACCGCGCTGGCTACCGTCACCCTATCAACGAAAACCCTCAACCATAAAGACCAGTAAGGAACATCATGACCGCCACCAAAACCAAACACATACCGCAGATTATCTTTGCCTTATGTTGCCTAGGCCTCATCGGCATGTGGTTCACGCCCGCGCCCGCCGGAGTACAGAGTGCAGGGTGGCACAGCTTCACCATCGTGCTGATGTTCCTGGCAGGGTGCGTGCTTAACGTCATTCCGCTCTCGGTACTCTCGCTGGCCATGCTCAGCCTGCTCGGTCTGACCGGTACCATGGATGCCAAAACGCTGTTTTCGTTCTTCGGCTCCGGACCAGTGTGGCTGGTGCTGTTCGCCTTCTTCATGGCCATCGGCTTCCGTAACACCAATTTGGGGGCACGCCTCGCTTACTGGCTCATCGCCAAATTCGGCTCCGGGCCGCTGCGGCTGGCCTACATCATGGCACTGGTGGACCTGATTCTCGCGCCCGTCATTCCCAATACCAACGCCCGCGGCGCCGGTATTCTTTTCCCTGTCAACCAGTCACTGGTGGAAGCGCTGGATGAGCCGAAGGGCACCGGCAAGAACACAGTGAGTTCATACCTGACCCTGGCCACATTCCATCTGAATCTCGTGCTGGGAGGCTTGTTCTACACGTCCATGGCCACAAACCCGCTCGTGGTGAGTCTGGCCGCCAAAACATTCGGGGTGCAGGTCTCTTGGCTGCAATGGTTCGAGTATGCCAGCGTGCCCATCCTGCTGGCAGCAGTGCTGATACCGCTGGTCATCATGGCAGTCCACCGCCCGCAGGCTACCGATTTGAAAGCCGTGCAGAGCCGTGCCGCAGAACAGCTCAGAGCCTTGCCGAAGATGGGTGTTTATGAATATCTGATGATTGCCGTGTTCGCTCTGGTCGTGGTGCTGTGGGCTACATCCTCCCAGACCGGAATCGATAACACCGTAGTGGCAATGCTGGGACTGACCGCACTGTTGCTGTTGCGCATCGTCTCGCTCGACGATGTATTCGCCGAAAAGCAAGGATGGAACATCCTGCTGTGGCTCGGCCCGCTTATCGGCGTTACCGAATTCCTGAACAAGACCGGCGTGGTGGCTTGGATGAGCCACGTGCTCACATCCAGCATCGCCGGAGTGCCGGTATGGATCGCAGTGAGTGTGCTGGTGGTGCTGTACCTGTATGTGCACTATCTGCTTACCAGCGTGCTCGTGCACGTACAGACGTTCTTCATTCCCTTCGCCGTTATTCTGGTGGGTCTCGGCGTCAAGCCGATCGTCGCCACCATGCTGCTCGGCCTGCTCACCACCGTCTCACCGGGCACCACCCACTACGGCACGGGCACCGCCTCCATCTACTATTCGACCGGATACGTGACCCAGAAGGAGTGGTGGAAGGTCGGGTTCCTGGTCTCTGTGGCAGAACTGGCCATCTACGCCGGCGCAGGCGCACTGTGGTGGAAGGTACTCGGCCTGTGGTAAAGCTGGCCGCTATCAATCCAGCAGCCAGCGCCACGCAGGGACGACTCGGATACGCCCCTCAGGTACATCTATAACCTCGCTCTGGTCGAAGGTGACAATAGTCGCCTCGGCCAGACCGTATTGGCTCATAGCAGCTTGCAGGGCGCGGACTTCGCGATGTTTCGTAGCCTCATGTTCCAAGGACCAACACACCTGAACGAGCTGATAGGCCTCTTGTGTCAGCGCATCACCGACGATGAAGTCGACTTCGTACCGCTGGCTTTTCTCTTCCAACAGCAACCGCGCCACGCTGCCGTCGCGGACCAACCGCTGACTACGCCTCAGTTTGAGGAACACTGCGTTTTCAAGCCGTTGCCCAGCTTCTTGCGCAGCCGCCTTAGAGAAGGCTAAAAACATACCCGGATCCACAGCATATACTTTTGCAGACGCACGGGGATTGCTCGCCAAAGCTCGCGAAAATTCCGGAACCCTGAACAGCAAATACGCGTCCTCATAATATTCCAGCAACAGCGATAGCATTTCGCGCGATGTACGCAGACCACGGCCAGCGAATTCGCCACGTACCTTGTTCACGGAAAGCTCGCGCCCCGAACCAGCCAAGCAGCGCGACACAAACCGTGCCGCCACCACGGGATTGCGCACATTATAGCGCTCCACTACATCACTGTTCACCGTTCGGTTCGCATAGTTTTGCAGCAGTGCGACCACATCCGGTTGTTCCAAACCCTGCACGGAGATAAAACCGCCCCGTTCCAAATATTGTGAACAGAGTTGCTTCAACTGTGCTTCTTCTGCAGCAGTGGCGATTATCCCATTCTCCGTCTGCGGCAGCGTCGCAGTATCCATGCCGTGGAATCGCGTAAATTCAGAGAAGCTCATGGGGAACATCTCACGCGAGAGTGATCTGCCGCGAAACTCCGACGCTACTTCTGTGGACAGCATCTTTGACGATGAACCGGAAACGTAGATAGTGACTTTCTGCGTATCTATGATGCGCCGAAGTGCCACACCCCAGTCCGGCACCTCCTGGATTTCATCGAAGAACAGGTACGCTCCCTCTTCCCTCGCCTCGGGGTGCAGTTCATAGAAGCTTTCTACTACGTCGTTGATCAAGGTGGGAGCATAGGGGCGCAGGCGTTCATCTTCGAAATTAAAGTACAGTAGGTGCGACTGCGGGCATTGCGTTTGAGACAAAACCCGTCCCATCTCTTGATATAAGCGATACGTCTTGCCGCACCGCCTCACGCCAACAACAACCTGCACAAGGTTGCCCCGAGCGGGCTGCAGTATGTCGCCAAGTTTCACATCGCGAGCGAACACTTCAGGGACGCCTAGTTCCTGCTGTTCACGAACGATGGCAGCTACCAAATGGTTCACGTCGCCCTCAATTCTGCATCTTGAAGTATTAAACTGCAAGTTTTATATCTATCTTGCAGTATAGCACTGCAAGATTCCTTAAACGACATGCGAATAACCTTCGTTACCATCACCAAGAAATCAAACTTGCAGTATCATTTTGCAAGTTTGATATCTATCTTGCAGTTTCATACGGCAAGCTTGATACAAAACTTGACGAATTACACTGCAAGTTAGACTTCTGCGACATCACAGATTCCAGTGTTCAATGACACGATCGTTCTTGTAATAGCCAAGAGAAGAGCAATGGGCAGTGTCAAACCGCAGCAAACGCGCCTGCGCAGGCTCAAGACCCAACCATTGCGTTGCCACCAAGCGCAGCACATGCGCATGAGCCACCAGCAGCACATCATCCCCGGAACGAATCGCCTGATCAGCACGCTCGACCACACGCTCGGCACGCTGCGCCACCTGTTTCACAGTCTCACCAATTCCGTTGTGCACCGCCACCCGTTCGCCAGAAGCCAGTTCCGCCTCCCAATCACCGTCCATATCCGCTCCCAGCACCTGCGGCCCGTCCGCCCACAGCTCCCAGCGGCGGCCGAGCGCCTCGCTCACCTGCTCGCGCGTGCGCCCCTCAGCCCTGCCATAATCCCACTCAGCCAGCTCATCCACCACCTTAAACTCGCCAAACCCGGCCAATTGAGCGGTCTGCCGCGCCCTACGCAAGGGGCTGACCCATATCCGCTCCGGCACGAACCCCTGCGGATACATCTCCCTCACGCGCTCGCCACCGGCCACCGCTTGCGCACGACCTTCATCGGTCAGCGGCAGATCCGTACGCCCCGTATGCTGCCCGGTCACGCTCCACTCAGTCTGCCCATGCCTCATCATTACCAAGTAACCCGGCGAAGAGGCTCCATTGCCTGACGTAATGTAATTACTCATAGGTCAACTATACCGCGCAAGAACGCGCTATCAGCCGCTGCCCGTAATATGTAAGACATGAGCAAACGAGTTCGGAACGGCCAGGGTCATCTTTTCAGCTCGCGCAAGGCCCCCACCGGCGCGCATATCGCCGACGAGTCCGCCGCGAGAACAGAACTCCACGCCCAGCCCCAACCGGCCACGCGCGCCGATGCCGCACCATACTCATCTCCGGACTCCACAGCACCGACTGCACGCCGAGGAAGGCATGCACGGCAAAACTCAACAGATTCCGCCGCCGAAACTCGCTCCTCCGCAGATGAAGCAGTGAACACGCTGCATCAGGTGGACGATCGGGTGAACCGCGCTCGCACACGACTCCTCAGCGACCCGGACACACTGGGAGACAAGGTCCTCAAAAGCGCCCTCCCCTCACTCGCCGGCGCTATCGGCGGCAAGATATTCCAATCCGCATGGGACCGGACCGTCACACGCCAAACCAAAGACGGCGACCAAGCAGCCAGACACCAGCAGGGGCTGTTCGCCAGTATTGTCTTCGCAGCGATTTCCGCAGCATTCGGCGCAGTCATCAGCGAGATTTCCACGCGCGGAACCAATGCCTACGTGGCAAGGCGCCAGCACAAACGCAAGTAGCAAGGGGCAGCACTGTCCCACCTTTGCCGTCACCCGCAGCAGTCCAAGAAACTTCGGCATTGCAGCCAAACGCAACGAGAAAACCCAGACACCGGATGCAGCTCCTGCCCACGGCAGGGCGCGGCACATAACTTCCATACCGCAGCCAAATAGCGCAATGTAATTACGCTAAAAGCGTATATACTCTCAGCCACCATTCCACCCGATGCATTGTGTGACCCAGAACACACTTTGCAAGAGTAGGGCTCAGCTTACCGGACAAAACAATATTATTTTCCCTATTACTAAGTCGTTTATCCTGTTTTATTACCCAACGCAAGCTTATTTGACCTTTTATGAAGCGCCGACGGCTTAACAAATTACACAACTTCTACTATTATGTATAGCGCGAAACCGCGTGTATGCGCGTCGCTCATCATGACAACGGCGCCGTACAGCAGAAGAAAACCACCACATCGGAGGAATTCGTAGCCATGCGACCAGGAGCACGCAACACCATGCCCAGTAGGAATAACAGGCACTGCCGGCACCACACGCCATACTCCGATACGATTCCAGAAACACCACACGCCACAACCGGGACCACCTGTCCTCTCGCCGCCGCCACACCGGCACACCATCACACTGCATGCTCAAAAACCATGCATCGCAGCATAATTTGCCTAGTATCAGTCTTCAGCACACTCATCACCCTGCTGCCGCCGACGTCCTCACCGCTCAGCTCCCACTTCGACAGCAGCACTGCCGAAGCCAGCACCATCGAACCGCAGCTGGCTGCCGGCGCCGGCACCACAACCGCCGCAAGCCAGCCAAGCGGCATCGACACCAAAACCGCTGCGGATGACGACCCCAACTGGCGCAACACCACCAATCCCACACATGACGGTGCCGACCGCACGCCAATGCTCTACAAGACACTGGCACAAAACAACAAGGTGGACACGCAGAACGACGAAATGCGCCTTGACTTCATCGTGCGTGTGGCTCACGGCGAAGTGGATACGGACAACAGCAACCCCGGCATCCGGATGCTCTATGACTATGGAGACAGAGACCCCGACCCCGACTACGGACATTCGGTGCCATACAACAAAACACTTCCCGCAAAGAGCAGCACAAGCAGCCAATCCCATACGGCAAGCCAGTCGTACAACTGGGCAAGCAACATCAATGAAGGCTTCACCATCCTCAAAGTCGTTGAGTCAGGGCACTACGACTACCTGGTCATCTCGTTCGAAGGCGACCTCAACTACCCGGACAACGGAGCCTCGGCATGGTCCGCCGCTGACAAGAATGGCCTGAAGATAACACAGAACGTCTACGTCATGGTAGGCCCGGCGGCAACGAACACATACCCATATACGTCGAGCAGCTTGCTAACCACCGAAGACCTCGAAAGCTGGCCACTGACCTCAAGCGTGGTCAGCAAAGCCCAAGTCATCATCTACCCCGGCGCCTGCCCGCTCAAGAATTTCAGCAGGGGCTGCGGAGTACCGCAAGCATTCGTCGGATGGGACGGGCACCCCTCGCTATGGAGCGGCGGTCAGGCCAACTGGGGGCTTCTGCTCGACACGGACATCGTCAACAACTACGGCACCACCATCGCACCGGCAGGCACCGCACCAGCCAACTCCTTCTTCGTGGAATGGTACGACCCGGCGGCAAACTGGTACAACGAAACCAACCCCTGCCTGCGCCACACGTCATTTAAATACCAGTGGTTCGGCCTGCAAAACGGCACTGACTGGGTGCCCATCACCGACCTGACACCCACCGCAAAAACCGTGACCGGCCAGCCGGCAATGTATGAAGGAACACCGCCGCAGCCTGACGCAGGCAACAACAGAGGCAACAACGGCGACACCAACGCCGCCTTCAACAGCACACGCAATCCCTACAGCATCATCGCCAAAAACGACAACGGCGTGCTCGAACGCGCACAAAACCCCGACGGGTCCATCGACTTCGCCAAAGCGGTCAAGGACCAGAAAAACTACAAGCACCCCAGCATGCCCGGCCTCGACGGGTATTTCAAACTCGTCACCTGGGCGGTGAACCCCGAAGGGTGCGACGCCAGCACCGCACCGTACGGCGACGTCGACAACCCCTACGACCCCTCGCACCCCACCAATCCCGGCGTCACCGTGAGCATGGCCAAAACCAACCAGCGGGAAGTGGAACGCCAGATCGAATCCGGCTGGACCGTGGACACCGCCTTCTACCAGTTCGACATCAAAAGGCCCGCCACCCCCGCCATCACCAATGTGACCGACTCAGCCAATGCCACCATCAGCAATTCGCAATGCAAGGCCATCGTCATCGGCAACGCGGCACAATACGCCCTAGGCGACATCTACGCGAAGTCCAAAGCCACGCATCCCAGCATCCACGGCACCGGCACCCCGGGAGACTCCATCACGCTCTACTCCGACCAGCCGGACGCCGAAGACCGCAAGGTCATCGACAAAACCGACCCGGAGAACATCGATTCCCAAGGCACACTCGTCGGCACCACCGTGGTGAAACCCGACGGCACATGGACCGTCAACGACCCCGACCCCGTCACCGTCGGCGACAACACCCTCAAATCGCGGCGCTACCACGCCTACCAAACCGAAATCAACCTCAATGATTCCAGCAGCCTGAACACCGAGAACATGGAACGCACCTCGAAGTTCTCGCCCATAGCGCTCATCTATTTCCACTCCGCGGACATAGCCCCGACCATCGACGCCGTGACGGTGCCACACACCCACAACGGGCAGGCCATCGCCGACAAAGTGACGATCAGCGGCACCGTCACCCCCAAGAACACGGGATCGATGCTCAAGGTATACGCCAGCGTGCACAAGGAGGACACCGACACCATCGTCAACGTCGGCGGCAATCGCGGCGACGACGACAAACACGACCCGGCTCCGGCAGGCTCCCCCGCCCCCACCACAGGCAGTAGCACCGCCAAGATCCCGCCCAACAGCGACCTCATCTACACCGAAACATTCGCCGACACCGGTGAACAGCCCTGGAAAGTCAACGTCGATCCAAGCTGGTTCATCAACAAATCGAAGAACGGATCCGGCAAATTCTACACACTGACCGCCGCGCTCACCAATACCGACGGAGACATCTCGGCCCTCGACCTGGACGAGGAATACATCAGCATGTTCGCCCCCATCGTGGTCATCGACTCCATCAACGGCCTCGGCATCTCCGGACACATCACCTCCGCCTATCCCAAGAGCGGCCAAGACGGAAAGTACTCCACCGTCCACATCACCTGGCCTGCCGAGGTCTCCGACCTGGCCCCCGTCGCCACGCAGGCCGACGAGCACGGCTACTGGCATTTCGATCTGCCCGACGGCCTCTACCAAGGTTCGATTGACGTGCAAGCCACCGATCTGGCACACAACGAGTCAGCCAAAACCACCCAGGCCTTCACCGTCACCCCCGAGCAGGGCAACCTGCCGACCACCGGAGCCAGCCCACAAACCCCACAGTTACTGTCCATACTGTTCGCCCTTGCCGCAGCGATCATCGTGGCGCTGCTGAGCCACGCCAAGCAGCAGATGCAGTGCGGAGGCCTGCAACCCCCGCATGTGCACGCGCCTTGGTACCGCTGGCATCATGGCCATCAAGGGCACACCCACCGCCATACAGCCGCACACACGACTGCCTACGGGCATCACGGCGCGACGCACCATCTCCATACGGCCGCGCATGCCCGGCACCAACACGGCGCCCACCGTGCGCGAAAATATTAGCCACGCAGGTTGTGGCTGTGGTTGCATCTGTGAGCGGAGCGCACGGTAAGCCGTATGCCCCGCTCACAGCCATACACCCCTCATAAACGTCACGTGCGTCTCATATGCCATGTACACCTCCTCACAACCGCACGCTCCAATATCACAAAACCCGCAGAAAGTAAAGTCTTTTCTTTCCTCGCTACTACTGCTAGATTGGCCAAGCTTATACCAATCAAGCATTGACCACAGGAAAAGAGTCACCATGCCATCAACCAGCACCAACGCCACGCTTCGCAGACTGCACAAACCACTCATCCGCGCGGCCGCCGCAGTCATGGCCGTGGTATCACTCGCAAGCCTCGCCGCCTGCGGAGCCAAGGACAACACCCCGGACTGCTGCAAGAAGGACAGCTCCTCAGCCACTGCCGAAAAAGCCGGTAAAGACGGGTTCCCCGTCACCATCAAGCACCATTGGGGCGAGACCACCATCAAGTCCAAACCCAAGCGCATTGCGACCGTGGGCTGGGGCAGCGCCGACAACCTCATCGCACTGGGCGTGACCCCCGTGAGCATCCAGAAGAACACCTACGGCAAGACCGTTCACGACGGCTTCCTGCCGTGGACCTACTCCGCTCTTGAGAAAGCCGGCGTAAAGAGCGCCGACATGCCACAGCTGCACGACGAATCCGACAGCATCGACGTCGAAGCAATCGCCGCATCCAAGCCCGACCTCATCCTCGGCATGCAATCCGGAATGACCAAAAAGCAGTATGAGACGCTGAGCAAAATCGCCCCGACCATCGCCTGGCAGAAAGTCTCATGGGGCGACCCTTGGCGCAGCATGATCACCACCACCGCCCAAGCCATCGGCGAGCAGGAGCAAGGCAAAAAGCTCATCTCCAGCCTGGAATCCCAGCTCAAGGATGATGCTGCCAAGTACCCGCAACTGGCCGGCAAGACCGCCTCGGTCATGGCGTTCGACTCCTCCAAGCTCTCCAGCTTCAGCATCTACACCACCACCGACGTGCGCCCGCAGCTGCTCAACGACCTCGGCATGAAAACCCCCGAATCCATCACCAAAGCCTCGAAAGGCACCACACAGTTCTACAAGGACATCGCCTCGGAGAACGCCGACCAGTTCAACGACATCGACATCATCGTCACCTACGGCACGCCCGACCTGCTGGCAGCCATGCAAAAAGATCCGCTGCTGAGCAAGATTCCTGCCGTCAAGCGAGGATCGGTCGTAGTGATCGACAACAATTCCGAAATGGCGAACGCCCTCGACCCGAGCGCCCTTTCCATCCAGCAGACCGACGCGCAGTACGTCAAGCTGCTGGCCGATGCCGCAGACAAGGTGCAGTAACCATCACCACGCGCCGCAATCACCACACCATCCTCATATACGCGCTGCTGCTGGCCTGCCTGGCAGCGGCGGCCGTATGTTCTGTCATGTTCGGGTCGCGAACAGTGAGCCTCGACGACATCACCCGTGCACTGAGTACCGACGCGCATGACATTGCGGCTTCCGCAGTGCGCCTGCGCATCCCGCGAACCGTGCTCGGCGTGCTGGTCGGTGCCAGTCTTGCCGTGGCTGGCGCGCTCATGCAAGGAGTCTCGCGCAATTCCCTTGCAGACCCTTCACTGCTCGGCCTGAACACCGGTGCCGCGTTCGCCATCGTCTGTGCCATGGCCTTTTTTGGCCTGAACACACCATCCGGCTACGTGTGGGTGGCTCTGGTCGGTTCGGCGCTCACTGCAGCACTCGTCTGGGCGGTGGGGTCCATAGGCCGCTCGGGCCCCACGCCGCTCAAACTCACACTCGCCGGCGCGGTGATCAGTTCCTCGCTCAGCTCGCTCACCTCGGCGGTGCTGCTGCCGCGGGCTCAGACCATGTCAGACTACCGTTTCTGGCAAGTAGGCGGCATCTCCGGCGCCCGATTCAACTTGATGATGCCGATTGTGCCGCTACTGGTACTTGGGCTGATCATCGCACTATGCGTGGCGCAGTCACTCAATACGTTGGCACTCGGCGATGAACTGGCAGCAGGACTTGGGGTGACGCTCAACCGCACACGGCTCATGGCGTGGGCTGCTGCGGTGATGCTCTGCTCCGGAGCCACCGCCTTGGCCGGTCCCATTGGGTTCATCGGTCTGGTGGTGCCGCACGCGGCCAGGCTTGTGGTCGGGCCTGACTACCGCCGCGTCATTCCCATGTGTACCGTGCTCGGCCCGCTGCTCTTGCTCGCCGCAGATGTGCTGGGACGCATCGTCACCCGGCCGCAAGATGTGGAGGTGGGCATCGTCACCGCAGTGCTCGGCGCCCCTATCTTCCTCTATCTGGTGCGCAACCGGCGCATGGCGGAGGTGTAAATGAGCGCGCATACAACCCATGACACAGCGTTAAACGCAGAGGAGCTAGAGCGTCGCATCGCGCAGAGGCTGAGCCAGTCACGGCGACGAGCCGCCGCGCGCAGCACCATCGTGTTCATAGTCCTGGTGGCGCTTGTGGTGGCGCTGCTGTATATCGATCTTGCGTTCGGACATGATATCTACTCATTCGCCGATATCGCCGCCGTACTGACCGGTCAGGATGTTCCCGGCCTCAGTTTTGTCATCGGTGAGCTGCGGGCGCCCCGTGTGCTGCTTGCCGCCTTGTGCGGTATGGCGTTCGGCTTGGCCGGCGCCAGTTTTCAGCATATGCTGCGCAACCTTATGGCCAGCCCCGACATCATCGGCATCACTGCCGGAGCCAATACTGCGGCAGTATTCGGCATTATCATCCTCGGTATCTCCGGCACTCAGCTGTCTCTGCTGGCCGTAGGTGGAGGACTACTCACCGCTTTGCTGGTGCTATGGCTCTCATGGAACGGTGCGCCCAACGTCAACAAGCTCATCTTGATGGGCATTGGCTTGGCCGCAGCCCTCAATGCCGTCACCTCGTGGATTTTGATGCGCGCCAACCAGTGGGATATGCAGGAGGCACAGCGTTGGCTCACCGGCAGTCTAGCCGATGCCGATTGGCAATCCGTGCCCGCGTTGGCTTTGGTGGTGTTGGTGGCCGGTTTATTGCTGGTTGCGCTCAACCGTCAAGTGGACGTGTTGCGGTTCGGCAACGGCATGGCAGCGGGACTGGGTGTGCGAGTAAGCGCCACACAGGCAGCCGTGCTCCTGTTGTCGGTGACGCTGCTGGCCTGCGCGACCGCAGCCAGCGGCCCGATCTCGTTTGTCTCGTTCCTGGCAGGCCCCATTGCCTCACGCTTGGCCGGACCAAGCAGACCTGCCGTGGCACAATCAGGACTGGTGGGAGCCGCCTTGGTACTCGCGTCCGACGCAATAGCGCAGCATCTGCCATTCGCACAACTGCCGGTCG
Source organism: Bifidobacterium sp. ESL1133 (assembly GCF_058107325.1). Classification (NCBI taxonomy): domain Bacteria; kingdom Bacillati; phylum Actinomycetota; class Actinomycetes; order Bifidobacteriales; family Bifidobacteriaceae; genus Bifidobacterium; species Bifidobacterium sp. ESL1133. The sequence continues at coordinate 259,052 of NZ_JBYLUI010000003.1, forward strand.
GCGTCGTCACCAGTCTCATCGGAGGCCCAGTACTGGTGATGTTCATGATCCACACGGCCCGCACCAAGGAGAACGCATGAGCAGCTATACCAGCCACGATGCCGACCACCAGCACCCGGCGCATACTCTTGAAGCGCACGGGGTCAGCCTGTCCTACGATCAGCGAACCGGCAGACGGGCCAACGAGGCTCACCATGTGGTGGACGAACTTTCGCTCACTGTCCCGGCGCACGAGGTAGGGGTCATCATCGGCCCCAACGGGTGCGGCAAATCCACCCTGCTCAAATCCATGGCCCGTCTGCTCAAACCCGTACACGGCGATGTGGTGCTCGACGGCAAGTCCATCAACTCGCTGCCCACGCGCGAGGTGGCCACCAAAGTGGGGTTATTGCCTCAGTCCCCCATCGCCCCGGCCGGTATCACCATCGCAGATTTAGTGACTCGCGGACGCTACCCCTACCACGGCATGAGCGGCGGATGGAACAGTGACGATGAAGCGGCCGTAGCCCACGCATTGCACGTTACCGGGCTTGCAGACCTGGCGGACCGGCCGGTGGACGAAGTCTCGGGAGGCCAACGGCAGCGAGCCTGGATTGCGCTAGCGCTGGCACAGGAGACGGATGTGCTGCTGCTGGATGAACCGACCACTTACTTGGACATCGCCTATCAGATTGAGGTGCTCGATCTGTTGAGCCATCTCAACGCGAGCGAGGGCGTCACCATTGTGATGGTGCTGCACGACTTGAATCTCGCCGCACGGTACGCCGACTGGATGCTGGCTATGAGTCACGGGCGGCAGGCAGCATTCGGCACGCCGCACGACGTGGTGACGCAAGATTTGGTTCGCGACGTGTTTGGCCTTGATGCCACAGTCACCTATGACCCACAGACCGGGCTGCCTGCCATGACTCCAGGAGCGGCGCATTCATTGGTGAGCCAGCGCCAGCAAGACCGCCAGCACCAGACCCACACCAGTACCGATTGCACTGAACGAGAACCATGACCATGAACCAAGCCGCAAAGCAAGCCACAAATCGCCCCATGAACCAATCCATGAATCGACCTATGAACCAGTCTATGAACCAAGAACCTGACTATCAGCCGTTCCTTGTCCACATCGCCAACAAGATTCGGCTTTCGCCGCACTTCACACGCATCGTGTTCACCGGGCCGGAACTCGACCATTTCGCCGACAATGGCTACGGCCAGCACATCAAAGTGATGCTGCCATTGAGGGGGATGCACGCTGACGGGATGCATACTAGCGGAGCGAGCGATAGCGGAACATACGCCGACGGAACGAGCGAGAGCGGAGCGCACGAGAATGAAACGCACGCAGGTGCAGGTGAAAGCCGGAGCCACAACGCGACTCCGGATTCTTCCCTTTGGGGCGACCCGTTGCTGTTCGACCACGATTCCATAGCCCGAGCCGGCTGGTGGGATCAGTGGCGCGCATTGCCCGAAGAACGGCGCAACGTGTTCCGCACTTACACCATCCGCCGGGTCGAACAACAGCGGCGAGAAGTCTGCGTTGATTTCGTCACCCACCACGGCGCAGGTCCAGCCGGCACGTTCGCAGCCACTGCGCAAGTCGGCGACGAAGCAGTACTCATAGGGCCGAACTCACGCGCTTGTCACTCTGCCGATGCCATCACCTTTCATCCAGGCGATGCCTCTGAAATAGTGCTTGCCGGCGACGAAACCGCCGTTCCTGCGATTTCCTCCATTCTCGAAAGCTTGGCCCACAGCGGGTGGAGCGGCCATGCAGAGACATTCTTGGAAGTGCCCGAGGCGGCTGATGCGCTCGAGCTCGAGGTGCCGAAAACCATGAGCTCCATGCACTGGCTCGCGCGCGGGCGGGCTCAACGCGGACAACGGTTGCTCGCTGCCATACCGGCGTATGCCAACGAACCGCAATACGCTTGGATAGCCGCCGAGGCGGATACCACACATGCTTTGCGCCGTCTGCTCACTAGCGAGATGCACATGCCCAAGCCAGCCGTCACATTCTATAGTTATTGGCGTCAAGGCAAGCCGGAACTCTGAGACTCGTGTCAGGTTCCGCAACAGCAATTAGGTTGTTCGCCATACCCCAGTAGCAAAAACTTCTCGACCTATGCCGCCAGACGTGGCACAATATTCGCATGACTTCATCTATTTCAAGTACGAACGAAACCATCGCAACGCTGCTGAACCGCCGTTCGATTCGCAAGTTCACCGCTGAACCGATTGACGACGAGACCGTGGCAACATTGGAGACCACTGCGCAACGTGCGCCTTCCAGCCAATATCTGAACGACTGGTCAGCTATCCGAGTCAAGGACCAAGCCATCAAGGATAAGATTGCCGAGATGGGCAATCAGCCTTACATTGCACAAGCTCCATTGCTTTACATATTTGTGGCCGACGAACACCGCAACGCCGCCATCGCCCAGCGCAAGGGCATCGATGTGCACTCCGACGAATTCACGCTGAATTCCACGTATCGACTCGTTCAGTCACACAATGATGCCGTGCTGGCACTGCATGCTATGGAAACCGCAGCCAATGCACTCGGCTTGGGTTGTGTGGTATTGGGTACGGTGCTGACCGATACCCCGCAGCTCATCGAGCTGCTTCACCTGCCAGAGTTCACATATCCTGTGCTTGGGTTGGCTATTGGAAAGCCGGATCAGCAGCCTGAGTTGAAGCCTCGCATGAATCGTTCTGCTCAGTTCTTTGATGATACGTATCCCGCGAACGACGAGGCGATGCTTGCGGATATGGACGAGTTCGACGAGACTGTGCACCAGTACTACGATCTGCGCAACACCGACCGCCCTGTGGACGCATTCAGCGACCAAGTCGCCACCAATGCCAAGGCGCGTGGCGTCTTTGATCTGGCGCTCACTAAGTATGCTGAGCAGCAAGGCTTCCGCCTCGACCGCTGATACGTTCACTAGCGTCTGCATATGCAAGGGGCAGTGCCGAATTATTGGGCACTGCCCCTTGTATATTTGTGCCAACTCACACGAACGTCTAACGCTCACCCAACGTTCGTCTAACGCTGTTTTCCGCCGTTTTCCACTGCACTTCTGGTGCCATTCAGTGCAGTGCGATGTTGCGCTCCATACGCTGTTGCAGTGCGATGCCGGTGGCTACGGAAACATTCAACGATTCCGCTTCAGGAATCATCGGTATGGAGACAGTGGCCGAATTCATACCAGATGCGTCAAACGACGGGCCACGTTTCTCGCTTCCCATCACGAAGGCAAGCCGGTCATCGATATCGGTCAGCGCGCGCAGGTCAGTTGTCCCATGAGCATCGAATGTCACTGGGCGAATATGCTCGTCGTTCAGGAACGCTCGCAATGCTCCGGTTTCTGCGAGCACCACTGGCAGGGAGAACACATACCCTCGTGAGGAGCGGATAAGACGAGCATCGGTAATACGCGTCAGATCGCTGTCTACCAACACAACGCCGGCCGCACCAAGCGCATACGAGGTGCGAATAATAGCACCGATATTGCCCACTATTTTCACCCCGTCGAGCACCACGATGTCGGACTTGGTTCCGGCGAGAGCATCAAGTGACAGCGCTCGGGGTGCCAATGCCACACCAAACAGCTTGGGTTTTTTACCGACTTTGAACAGCTCTTTCAGCACATCGTTGGTCACTGGCCTGACCGGTATGTGCCGGCGTTCGGCCTCCTGCACAACACTATCTTCCGGCGGGAAGTGTTCTGCAAAGTAGAGTTCCTGAACCTTCACACCAGCACTGAGCGCTTGTAATGTAGGCTCTTCATCTTCCAAGAGAATCGTTTTCGCGGTGGTTCTGGAATGTTTGGTGATATCCAGGATGCGCTGCACTGCAGGATCATTCTTGCGTTCTACCGGATCACCGAACCGCTCGTCAAGCCGACCTTGTTGTTGTTCGTTGTCTCGTTCACTCAGTTGTTCACTCATCGTTTCTACCACCATTCCTCAATCAGAACCCTACAAAATCTGCCGTCTTGTACGGTGCAATTGTACACATGAATACCTATCTATCCGCTATTCCCAAGAGTTGTTCCGAAGCCGTAGCAATCTGCCTGTGTGCACCGCTAGCCCACTGTCCTTTGGCAGAGTCTTCAAAAATGTCAGCATACGCGTTCCAGTCTCTGCGTGCTTGGTGAAGGTGCAGATTGATGCGACCATCAGTCTGTACCCGTTGCCATTGTGCCAGCCCCCGGTGGGCACTCGCCACAACCTGTTGGATGACGGCCCGTTCAGCGTCACGCAATTTTCTTGCGAGCGCTTCACGTGCTTCCCGCAGCGCTTTCTCTGTATGCTGGATTGCGGCTTGACGTGCATCATCAGCTTGTTGCTTCGCTAATGCCAATGAACTCATTGCATGCTCCTTCTCGGTTGCGAGACTGCTTCCTGCACTGCAGATTCGACTGCTCGGTGACATTGTTCAACGCGCTCACGAGCCTGTTCGACCAGTTCTATGCCCGTTTTCACCTCTTGCCTGCCACTGACGATATACGTATCAATAGTTCTCCTGAGCTCATTGAGCGCGGTTTCCCCTCGTTCGTCTCCCGTACGCCTGATGAATTGCACTGCGTCTACTTCGAGGTCATTCATGCACCTTATGTAGGCTTGCTGCTCGCTGATGAGCGCTTCTTCCTGTTCGTCAAGCGCACGCATGCATCCCAGCTGTCCGTCTTGCTCTTCTTCCGCCATCATGCTGATGCGTTTGCGATGCAAGCGACGCTCTTCGCTTGCGTTCTCATCAATGCCAGCCTTGCCGCAGTGCCGTGCGGCAGTATGATGAGGGAGGCTGCTCGGGCTTGCGCTATATCTTCCGGTCGGACGCTTTTGGTTCTCTACACATGTTGAAGATTGCGATAGCCACAATGAGGGTGTTCCGTGATATTTCATTGCAATGCCTCCAGTTGACGCGCCAACGCTTGATCGGTGGATACTTGTGTTTCGATAGCCCGCTCTATGTTCGACGCAGTCTCCTCGAATTGTCGGCAATGCTGCGCGAAGGCATCAAGCACATGAACGTAATGGTCTTTGTGTTGGTTGGATATGGTCTCGGGAGTGGCTCCACCAGCCGCCAGTGCATCGAGCACCTCACTGCCGTTGAGGTGCTTACCGATTGCCGTGGCAGAACGGCAAGTGTTACGCCACTGTTCGTCGGCCTGACGTTCTGCCTGATGTATCACCATCTCGAATTCCGCAGCCTCGTGCACGCTCAGATTATTCATGCCCGATACCAAGATACGTGCTTCCTGTTCGTCAAGCCATATCGACTGCGCCCCAGTCAAAGCGCCGCCACCGGCTTTGGCTAACGCACTACGCTGCGCATCCAATGCTCTGCGCGCAGTGGTCACCTCGTTGCGCACCACGTCTATGTCGGGCTCAGCCAATACCAATCTGCCATTGCTGTCAAATTTATACCCTCCCCAATTGTGTTGTTTGGAAACATGATCGCCTACACCATCACCACCGGCATCAATCGATTGCACCAGTTTCAGGTTTCCGATGTATTTGCCGCCAAAACCAACAAGACCGACAATATCTTTCGGATCTACATAATTATGAACGTTGCCGTTACGGTTCAGCTTCTCGACTTGCCGTTTTTGCAACGGTGTAAGTGTCCTGTAAATGTTGGGACCTTGATATAAATGGCCTCCTGACACCCTTTTGATCTCTTCGTCATTCAAACTAGCGAGCGCATATTGTCCGTCCATTGAGCCAAGAGAATGTCCGTAAACATCCACAGTGGCATTGGGATACTTAGCCATTGTTTTTTTCAGCAAAGCTGCGGAAGAGCGAAACTGTGCGGGAGGTATGTATGGCGCCTTCACCATTCCCGGCACAACAGTAGACGATAGGATCTCGAGGCCAACAGGAATGTTGGTGGACGTCCAATCCTTCCACTGCCGACTACCCTGATACAGCACAGTCACATGATTAACCTGCTCAGCTGGCGCACCAGGCGATTGGTCTGTTACCACATACGACTGCAACCCGTTAGGCAAGTCCACCACTTCAGACACATGCCCCACCGTAGTCTTATCGTCAAGCTCTACTGGATCACCTACTTTATGAGCCTCATACTCTTTTTCGGCAATCTTTCTGTGCTGCTCATCAGTGTATTGCTTACTGGTACTCATGATGGCCTCCACTATGCGTCATACCGGCATTCCCCTTATCCGACGGACGTGATTCCTCTGGCTTATGGAATCCTGACGAACCATTGTCCCTAATCATCTTGTCCAACAGTCCAGAACCACCGCTAGCGCCCCCAGATAATGGCACTCGAGTCCCGTGTTCCTCTACATCACGACTCAAGCTGATCTGGATATACAATCGCTCATCGTCATTAACGATGAGCTTCACCAGAATTTTACCTACTTGATTAAGCTCCGTACTGTCGTCGTCAACGGCATAAGACTGTATAACGCCCTCGGGAGTGTATGCTTTCGTGTCCCAAATACGTATACTCTTATCATATATCCGTTTTGCGTCTTCACTGTGCGCAATGGCGCTCATCTCGTCTTTCGGTATAGGCTTCGGCGAGAAAAGCTTCATCAAACCGAAAGCACTCCCCTCCCATGCAACAACAATGCCCAGCAGCACCAACAGTATGATAAGCAGCGTGTGAGGCTTACGCCTTACTGGCTTTGCAACAATAGCAGGACCATACGGCCCTTGGATCCACTGCCAACCATTCTCGTCAGGATGCGCACCGGCAGCACCGTCGCCTCGCACACCTTTTCGCTTGCGCCATAAACCCATCTTGCACCACCCTTCCAACTGCCGACTTTATTCGCATAATTGTATTATCGGTAACCATAGCAGACTTGATTGGTAAGCACACCTAACAACGCGCCGAACAATCTACAAACAATTAGGCAATACCACACAATTCATCTCGACACATTCCCGCGTGCTTCTATGCTCAACCTACTCCCACAACGCCCACACCAATAGACACCGGTGCACAGTAAATACCATAAACAACAACCGGACGCGCCAAGACAGCAGCACTCATACCAAAACGACGCTCACTACGCGCCTATATTGCAAGTCATGGTCCCTAATAAATAGCCACTTTGGGCAACAGAAGGACCACACAACCAAAACCACAAGGCAGCCACACGACAAGAACCGTTCTGCTCATATACACTCTACACTCGCGAAGCGTTCACACGCCCCGCAGTCTCATGACTACCGCCGGCGCGGCTTAAACCCACGCTTACGCGAGTGCTGCTTGCGCCCAGCTCCTGATCCAGCCCGCATCGACGCGAACACCGCAGTATCTTTGGGATCGCGGTGAGTCAAATGCCAGTTCCCGCAAAATTCACACTGATACACCCACAGCTCAGTCCCGCGCTCGATGAAGCTCTGATCTGCGGCACGCAGAGCCGTGGCACGGTCGTGATACATAATCTTATTCGACTCGGTGCAGCGCTTCGGGGTGAAATAGTGCATGTTCACATCCTAGCCGCATGCCACCCACCACGCGCAAGTGAGGAACCCTATCCACGGTCTGCACGAAACATTCGCAGTCCCCACCACACCACGCGCAACGCAGAGAGCCCTGCTGCCCCACGCGCAAACCAGCCACGCACTGGGACAGTTTCTGACGGCGGCAGGCCCCAGAAGCGTGCAACGCAAACCGTCAGCACATGGGGCTCGCCACCTTCTTTTTACCGCTTAGGGCAAATCATGCCCGGCAGAAACATACAGGTCATACCATTCCTGAGCGCTCAAATCTACCTCTGAGCCCGCCATCATCTCACGCAACCGCCCGGGATTCATCGACCCCAACAACACCTGCATATTCGCCGGGTGGCGCAAAATCCAAGCCACAGCAATCGCATTCTTCGTCACCCCATGCGCCTGCGCCACACGTTCCATTTCCTCATTAAGCTCCGGATATTGCGGATTATCAACAAACACACCACCGAAATAACCAGTCTGGAAAGGGCTCCAAGCCTGAATCGTCATACGCTTCAGCCGCGAATAACTGATTAACCCACCATCATGATCTAGGCTCGGTTCATCCGCCATGTTCACGTGAATCTCCTGATCCACCATGCCGGTATGTCCCAAGCTGAACTGCAACTGGTTGACCTCAAGCTCCTGCCCAACCGCACTTTGCAGCATTTCCACCTGCATAGGATTGACGTTGCTCACGCCAAAATGACGCACCTTACCACTGTTCTGCAACTCGTTGAACGCCTGCGCCAGCTCATCAAGATCCACCAACGTGTCCGGCCGGTGCAACAGCACAAAGTCCACATAGTCGGTCTGTAGATTCTCCAACTCACTGTCCAGAGCCTCCAGCAGGTGCTTTTTTGAGAAATCATAACGTGTGATGGTGTTCGTGTCCGGGTTGTTGTAAATGCCAAACTTGGTCTGCACATACACCGATTCACGGTCAACGCCCGTATCTTTGAACGCCTGACCGAAACGCCTGCTGCTCTCCCCTGCGGTGTAGCAGTCAGCGGTGTCGAAGAAGTTTACGCCACCGTCCAGCGCCGTCTGCACGACTTCTTGAGCCTCGGCAGCAGTTTTCTCGTGGATGCGCATCACTCCCAGCGCCACACGTGAAACCGTAAGACCCGATGTGCCTAATTCTTGCTGTCGCATTCATTCCTCCTCGAAACTTGACAAACCGCCAACGCCGCAACCAGCCTTGTTGCGCTGTGCCGCGCCGACACTTGCAGTTCCATCTTCTCACGCATGGTCGAGAACAGACTTACACAGCGACATGATTCAAAGCAAAGCCAACGCCACTGTTGAACTTAAAAGAGTAAACCTTCACGCACCCGACAGAGGCCGCTTACCCTTGCTGCATTCCTGCCCTGGGGGGATTGGGCGACATAACGCCACGTGAAGGCTTGACCAGTGTACCGCCATGCTCAGACCGCACGCCACAAACCACGCAGCGTACATTCCGTGAGTACTTTTCACGCAGCTCAACGCAATAGCATTTTGAAGAATGGCGGAATTCCAACACTTTCAAAATCAGTCTCCGACGATGACCTCGGAAGAGTACTCACGGAACGAAAACAGCATGAAAAAGGGGCATGAAGCCCACTGGCTATATAGAAAACTCCCACAGCACTACTCATTTCGGTAGTAACTGCGGGAGTTTTACGTTTGAGGTCTTAGTTTTAAGGCTTCTTCATCGCTTCAGCTTAAAGCTCAGGCGTTCCAAACGTCCTTGCCGTTAGCCTTGGCATCGGCCACATCAGCATCGAGGCTGGCCTCATCGGCCTCAACCTCGCCTGCGATGAACTTCTCAACCAGCTGGCGAGCCTCATTGTCCTCGTGCTGCACAGCCGGGGACTTCATGAAGTAGGAGCTGGGGGCAAGCACCGGGCCGGCCAGACCGCGGTCGAGCGCAATCTTGGCGGCGCGCACGGCGTCGATGACGATACCGGCGGAGTTCGGTGAATCCCACACCTCGAGCTTGTACTCCAAGTTGAGCGGAACGTCACCGAAAGTGGTGCCTTCCAAGCGCACGAACGCGAACTTGCGGTCGTCGAGCCACGCCACATAGTCCGAAGGACCGATGTGCACGTTGCGGTCTTCCATGTCGTGAGGCACGATGGAGGTGACGGCGCGAGTCTTGGAAATCTTCTTGGACTCCAGGCGGGAACGCTGCAGCATGTTCATGAAGTCCATGTTGCCGCCCACGTTGAGCTGGTAGGTGCGGTCGATGCGCACGCCGCGATCCTCGAACAGGCGCGCCATGACGCGGTGGGTGATGGTGGCGCCCACCTGGCTCTTGATGTCGTCGCCCACAATCGGCACGCCGGCGTCGCGGAACTTCTGCGCCCACTCGGGGTCGGAAGCGATGAAGACGGGCAGGCAGTTCACGAAGGCGCAGTGCGCGTCCATCGCGGCCTGAGCGTAAGCCTTGTCGGCCTCTTCGGAACCGACGGGCAGGTAGCTGACCAGCACGTCGGCCTTGGTGTCGCGCAGCACCTGAGCCACGTCCACCGGAGCCTCGCTCGACTCCTCTACCATCTGGCGGTAGTACTCGCCCAAGCCGTCATAGGTGGGGCCACGCTGCACGGTGACACCCAGGTTCGGCACCTCTGCGAACTTGATGGTGTTGTTCTGTGAGGCATCAATGGCCTCGGAGAGGTCCTTGCCAACCTTGAGCGCATCCACGTCGAAAGCAGCCACGAACTCGATGTCGCGCACACGGTATCCGCCGAAGTTGTTGTGCATCAAGCCAGGAATCTTGTCCTCGTCCTTGGTGTCCTTGTAATACTCCACGCCCTGAATCAGCGAAGAAGCACAGTTACCTATGCCTGCAACAGCCACGCGAATGCTCATAATGACTCCTCTAAAGTTTCTACATGTTGTTCCAACACAACAGTTTAGCTCAAAATGCCGAAAACCGAATATCCTAGCGCAACACGGACCGCAATCAGCATGCCGCCCGCAACAAACCAGCGACGAGAGAGACGGAAAATACTACGCACGCAGCAGCCAATTGAAGACGCTCCTCGCTCTGCTTGCAAGGCACCATGCACCATACGCCGTAAGTCACGAGCCATACGCCACAAGCCGCATGAACCCGCCTACTTGGTATCCAGCCCGGCCTTGTACCACAGCACAGCTATGTTTACCCGCTCCCTGACACCGAGTTTGCTCAGCACACGGCTCACTGTCTTTTTGACAAAGTCAGGTTGAATTCCTAGCTGTTCCGCGATTTCAGCATTGGCAAGCCCCTCGCTGACCAGAGACGCTACTTCGAACTCGCGCCGGCCCAGCGTTGCAAATCGCTGCTGCAGCTCCTGCTCCACGTTATTTGCTGTTTCATGAGCAATGCCTCATTTAATCACTTCACTGGTAATACGAGGAGTCAGTATGGCATCCCCGGCATATACCGATCGGATTGCCCGGCACAGATCCGCTGTCTTCACATCTTTAAGCAGAAAACCAGACGCGCCTGCGCTCAAACCACCGAAAGCATAGTCGTCTTGATCGTACGTAGTCAAAATAAGCACTCGAATCGACGGGTAACGGTCTTTGATGACGCTGGTAGCGTCCAAACCATCCATCACCGGCATGCGCACATCCATGAGCACCACATCCGGAAGAGGCTGCCGCTGACGACTGCACGTATCCAGCAGCTCGAGGGCTTCCTGACCGTTCCCCGCCTGCCCTACCACCTGCAGCATTGGGTCCTTGGCGACCATGAGAGCAAACCCCATTCTGGCAGGGCGCTGGTCGTCAACAATCATTACACGAATCATGGCTTAGGTCACGCTCCTTGCTGCTCGCTGTCTGATACCGTAGGCGGAATAGTAACGTGTACCATCCAGCCGTTGGTGCCCACACCCGCTTCGAAGGTACCGCCGCGTTCCTGTACAAGGCCTTGGAGACGACTCAGTCCAGTTCCGGTACTGTCCGCCTTTGTAGCCTTCTGACCGTTATCTCTGATAGTTATGGCAACAGCGCCCTCAGCGTCATGATCCCACGATATTACGATGCGATCTACTGATTGCCCGTGCCGAATAGCATTGGTGACAGCTTCTCTCGTAATAGTGAAGCTCAAATCGGCTTGCACGCTATCTTGCGGCCTGCGCCCCGTCTCGGTGAACGCGACAATCATGCCTATCTGCCTGGCATGGCTGAGAATCTGGTGAATGTCATCCCATTGATGTTGCCGCCCCTCCTGCGAGCGCTGCGATGCATCCGCAGTACTGGCAGACTGAAGCGCTTTCACGGCTATTCTGGTATCAGCCAGTCCCTGCCTTGCCAAATCGTTGATCATCGTTATGGCATCATCGATTTCAGGGTTCCCGGTACTGTTGTCAAGTCCTTCAGAAAGCGCAATGATGGCAGTAAGATCGTGGCCGACGCTGTCGTGAAGTTCTGCAGCGATTTTCGATTGGTTGACGGCCTGATCACGTTCCTCCGTGAGATGCAGGCTGCGTTCCCGCTCGTTGATCAGCGCTTGCTCCGATAGATATCGCTCTCGCTGGGTCCTAGAAATAATGCCAAAGAACACGCATAAGGCAAAGCACAGAACCGTTGGATAGAGCAGCCCAGTAGAACCATCATGGTGCCATACAGCAGCCACAGCAACGCTAGCCACTCCAAACATGCCAGCCAACAGGAGACTGATAGTGAGCGTCAGCGGCTTTCGGGTTTCTACCGTGCAGGCGTATATGTCCACAATCCACAGCAACAGTAAATACGTATATGCTGAGCCATATAGCACAGCTGTAATAAGCATAAGCACCGATATGGCTAGAACACTCACTGTTGGCCGCTGCCGCCTCAACACCAGAAGCGCTACTGCCAGAACAATGATGATGACGAACAGCGGCAAGCCCCACACTGTGGTATCGCGCATACGCTGCAAGGTCTGATTGGCGACATTGGGGGAGAGCAGCAATCGCGTAACGAGCACGGTCTCATACAAGGCGCAAAAGAAGACCATCACATACGCCATGGTCGGACGGTTCCAAATCTCAATCCAACGACGTAGTTTTTCACCCCACTTCATACGTTCCCCCTTGCCCTCACAGTATCAGCAGTGCAGCTAGATGGCTTTTTTAGCTAGTTTACGGAAGATGACGGCGCTGACTATCACCCAAATGGCTGCTACTATGGTCGCGGTCATCAGGGAAGAAATTGAAGCGATGTCGTTCAGATTTCTTGCGGCTGAAGCGCTAGTGATCAGCGCCAACGGGTAGGGCACCGCCAAAGACGGTGACGCAATCGAAAGCACGCAGCCAACCAGCGTGAGTACGAACATGATGGACATGGTACCGGCGAAGGACTCCGTTTTCGCTGCAACCGCTTGAGTGAGCCAAGTCCACAATCATCTGCCGCACTTCCACGACGGCCTCGGCATCAAGGCCATTAGTCGGCTCGTCGAGCAACAGGAGCTCAGGCCGCGAAATCAACGCCATAGCAATCCCCAGGCGCTGCTTCATGCCCAGCGAATACGCGCCGGCTTTCTTGCCCTCATGCCCGCGCAGTCCTACTTTGGTCAGCACGGCAGGCACCGCTGAGCTTGGCAACCCCAGATAATCGGCCACCATCCGGCAGTTGTCCAATCCAGACAACCCCGGGTAGAAGCTGGGACCTTCGATCATGGAGCCTACTCGTCCAGGCTGGAGACGGCTCTTGGAACCCACTTGCTGCCCCAGCATCCACATCCTGCCGGAACTGGAGGCAGTCAGGCCGAGCAACAGTTTCATGGTCGCGGATTTGCCTGCACCGTTTGGTCCGAGCAAACCATAGACGCCGCCTAGCGGTACTTGAAGATTCAAGCCGTCCACCGCATTGAACTTGTCGTACGATTTCACTAGATTCTCAGTCATCACAGCCAGCTGTGGACGAGCCTCTTGGTATTCACTCATGTTTTCACCTTTCCGTGCAACTTGCCTAATGTCTATACAAGCCTCGTTCCTGCAGCCGTGCAATCAGCACAACGAATATGTCCACTTGAGTAGACACACCTATATATGGTTCATAGTCGCGCAGCGGTCGCATGCGAACGAATGACAGCAGCGTCACACTACCCTTACGCCACTAAGGGATTTGAGGCTGCATCCATGGCTTTTCTCAGGGGCAGCGGTTACGGTAGTGGCTATGTCTTCTAGGGAACGAAGGGCTTCAGCTCACACCGCAAACTCCCGCGCACGCAGCGCGGGACGCACCACCGCCTCGCACGCCGGGGCAGGTGGAGGCACTGCAGCCATGCCCGTTCCCGCTCCGCCGATTCCCAGCAGGAACGGCTCTCAAGGCAGCGGGCGGGGCAAGTATGAGAGCGTCGATTCGCAGCGCAGCACACGCAAGAAGTCGTCACGCGGTTCAGGCAATGGTGGCCGGGGACCCGGGCGCGGGCGGAACAACAAAAACAACGGCAAGCCGCGCAAAAAGCATCATATTTTCCTGTGGCTGCTGGGCATTCTGGCAACGCTTCTGGCACTGGGTGTCGCCGCGTTCGCCTATCTGTATGTCTCCACCGAAGTGCCGCCGCCAGAAAAGATGGCCATGGCGGCGAAAACAACCGTCTATTATGCCGACGGCACCACCGAGATGGGCACGTTCGCCGAGCAGAACCGCGACATCATCGACTGCTCTGCCCTGCCCAAATACGTGGGCAATGCCATCGTGGCCTCAGAGAACCGCACGTTCTACCAGGACAAGGGCATCGACCTCAAGGGCATCGCCCGAGCATTGGTCAACAACCTCTCCGGCGGGGCCAGACAAGGCGCATCCACCATCACCCAGCAATACGCCGAACGGTATTACTTGGGACAGACCGACACCTATCTCGGCAAGATTCACGAGGCCATTCTCGCGTTGAAAATCGCGCAGACGCAAGACAAAGACCAGGTGCTCTGCAACTACATGAACACCATCTATCTGGGGCGCGGCGCATACGGCATCCAGGCGGCGGCCAAAGCCTATTACAACAAGGACGCCAAAGACCTCACACTGCCCGAGGCCGCCATGCTGGCCGGCATCATCCCCGCACCGACCGCATGGGACCCGGCGGTCAGTCCCGACATGGCGCAGAAACGCTACGTGCGCGTTATCAACAGCATGAAGGACGAAGGGTTCATCTCCGCTGCAGACAAAAAAGCCGCACAGACACCACCGCAGACCGTGCCGCAACAGACCCAGCCCAACTGGTACGAGGGGCCGCAAGGGTACCTGCTGCAAATGGTGCGCGACGAGCTCATCAACAGCAAGACCTTCACCAAGAACGATCTTGACACCGGCGGGTACAAAATCGTCACCACCATCGACAAAGCGAAGCAAGACACCATGTTCGACGTGGCCAGCCCCAGCAAGGGAGGCAAAGGCATCGTACCGGACGGCATGCAGATAGGCGGCATGAGCGTCGACCCCAAGAACGGTGCCATCCAATCGGTCTACGCCGGCGACGACTACCTCACCAAACAGCTCAACAACGCCACCCAAGCCAAGTACGAACCGGGTTCCACCATGAAGCCGTTCGCGCTCATGGCAGCCGTGCAGGCGGGCGTGAGCCTCAACACCGTGTTCAACGGCAACTCGCCGCGCACCTACCCCAACATCGCAGCCCCGGTCAAGAACTTCGGCAACGAGCAGTTCGGATATACCAACCTGTACAACGCCACAGCCCACTCGGTCAACACCATCTACATGGATTTGCAGGACCACTTGGGTGCCAAGACCGTGGCCAAGACCGCACAGGAGGCCGGCATCAGCCCCAAGCTGGTCAACGGGGACAACCCGTTCACCGTGCTGGGCAACGACGCAGTGCATATCAGCGACATCGCCCAGGCGTACGCCACCATCGCCAATCAGGGCAACCGGCCCACGGTGCACATCGTGGCCAGCGTGAAGGATGCCGAGAACAAGGACATGTACAAGTCGCCGGTGGACGCACAGCCCGTGTTCAAGTCCAACGATGCGGCATTGGTCACCAAGGCGATGACCGGCACCGTTCAGTACGGTACCGCCACTGAAGCCAAGCGGATCGGCAAAACCGTGGCAGGCAAGTCCGGTACCGCCAACGACGGCACCGCAGGCAGCTTTGCCGGCTTCACACCCAATACGGTGACCGTGTTCGGCATCTGGTACCCGGACGAGAACGGCGCACCGCGCGAAATCCCGAACTTCGGGCGCTACACCGGCGGCAGCGACTATCCGGTTCACCTCTTCACTGAGTACATGCGCCGAGCATTGGCCGATACGCCGAACGAACCGTTCCCCGTAGCCAAAGACACCGGCAAAGTGGGCGGCCCGGATGGGTCGTGGGGCACCGGTGCCGGGCGCGGCAGCTCCGCCGGTAGCGGCGACGTCGATACCACACCGCGCCGCTCGTACGGCACCAAGCCCAATGAGGGAAGCCAGGATGGCACCAACGGCACCCCGGGCGCGACCAACGGACAGGCTCCGGCAACCGTCCCACAGCAGAACGCCACACCCCAGCCGACCACGCCGAACGGGCAAAGTGGGCAGGGCGGCGGAACACCACCGGACTCCGGTCAGCCAGCACCAACACAGTAACGTTGGGCAACGCATAAAGGTCTCGAACTTGACACGTACAAGTTCGAGACCTTTATTATTTGCTTCAACTGCTACTGCGGCTGTTGTTCTTGCCTCGCCCTACCGAGCGCACACAGCCAGCCCAAGCCGACGGATTGTGACGCGAACACGCCGTACGGTGCCCATAACAACACCACACGGCATGCACGCCAGCCGAACAGCTCCGCACTACCTCAGCGAACGGTTGATGGCCGAGATAATGGCTTTGAGCGAGCTGGTGGCAATGGACGAGTCGATACCCACGCCCCAGATAACACGCTCGTCTGCTTCCCCGCCTATACGACACTCCACATAGGAGGCCGCCAACGCGTCGGTTCCGGCCGTCATGGCATGCTCGGCGTAATCCTGCACAGACACCTCGAACCCAATGGAATTCAGAGCGTTCAGGAATGCATCAAGCGGTCCATTGCCTCGACCGGAAACCTTGCGCTCCACCGGTTTGCCGTCCCCCTCAAGCTGTGCGAACGCCGGATCGGCGTCCAGCAGCGTGGCATCAAGCTTGGTGTCGGAACCGTTCTCGCCGGAGGCGATGGACACGTTGAGCAGTTTGAGACGTCCCCACTGCTCAAGGGTCTCATCCCCGCGATCTCCCACGGCTTCCCCGGCAGCCACGGTACCCTGCTCTTCAACAGGCAGATACTCGTCCTTGAACAGGCGCCAAATCTCGTCGTCCTTCACCTCGCGGTCGGACGTGTCGGCGTAGTTTTGCACCACTTTCTCGAACTCCACCTGCAAGCGCTTGGGCAGGTCGAGGTGATGGTTGGCTTTGAGCAGATACGCCATGCCGCCCTTGCCGGACTGCGAGTTGACGCGAATGATGGCCTCGTAGCTGCGGCCTATGTCTTTGGGATCGATAGGCAGGTAAGGTACCAGCCACAGGAAGCTTTCCAGGTTGGAATCGGCCATATCCGCGGCCATGCTGCGCGCTTCCAAACCCTTCTTGATGGCGTCCTGGTGCGAGCCGGAAAATGCGGTGAAGACGAAATCACCCACATAGGGGTGCCGCTCGTCCACTTTTACCTGGTTGCAGTATTCGACCGTCCTGCGGATCTCAGGCACATTTGAATAGTCGATCTGTGGGTCAATGCCTTGGGTGAGCAAGTTCAAACCCAAGGTGAGCAGGTCGACGTTACCGGTGCGCTCACCGTTGCCCAGCAGGCAGCCTTCGATGCGGTCGGCACCGGCCAGCAGACCCAGTTCGGCAGCGGCCACACTCATGCCCTCATCGTTGTGAGGATGCAGCGAAAGCACAATGGAATCGCGGTCTTGGAGATTGTTCGACATGTACTCCACCTGGTCGGCGAACACGTTGGGCGTAGTCATCTCCACCGTAGCAGGCAGATTGATGACCATGCGGTGTTCAGGAGTAGGACGAATCACGTCGATGACGGCGTTGCACACCTCGAGCGCATACTCCGGCTCGGTACCGGTGAACGATTCGGGGGAATACTCGTAATACAGCTCGGTTTGTCCGGCATCTCCCTCCAATTCGCGGCACAGCACCGCTGCGTTGACCGCCAGTTCCTTGATGCCGGAACGATCCTTGCGGAACACCACCTCACGTTGGAGCACGGAGACGGAATTGTAGAAGTGCACGATGGCGCGCTTGGCTCCGCGCAGGCATTCGTAGGTCTTGCGTATCAAGTGTTCTCGAGCTTGCGTGAGCACCACGATGGTGACGTCGTCGGGGATGAGTTCACGCTCGATGAGCAGACGCACAAAATTGTAATCCGTGTCGGAAGCGGAGGGGAACCCCACTTCGATCTCTTTGAAACCCATGGAGATAAGCAGGTTCCAGAAGCGAAGCTTGCGCTCATTGTCCATCGGGTTGACCAGCGCCTGATTGCCGTCGCGCAGATCGACCGAACACCAACGCGGGGCGCGCTCCAGACGCTTGGAAGGCCAGGTACGCTGCGGATAGTCAAATGGCACCTGCAGGTTGTAGGCGGCATACTTGGAATACGGCATGGCGCTGGGCTTTTGCGGTTCACCGATGAAACGTGAAGGAGCAAGCAGCAGGTCGTTGTTCCCTCCATTTGATGCCGCAGCCTGCGCTGCGAGGTCGAATACCGACGATTGACTACCGGTCTCAGCGCTGGTGCCATGCAGCTCGTTTGACTGACCTTGACCCATTGTTCCTCCTTCTTGGTGTTGCGGCGCGGCAGCGAAACCGCGCGGATGCGTAAGCAATAAAGCGCCCGGCTCTCCGGACGCTCAGTTGCAGATGGTGCTGCCACGCTAACACGGGCAGTGCCGCCATGCGACGGCTGTTCCAGAGTATGGGCATCGAAATGTCACTTTTGCCATGCCGGCTGCCAGCTTCCCGCTGCCCGCTGCCTGCATAAGGGCCGGTGTAAGGAGAGATAGAGGTATGTCGAGCTCTCGCTACCGGAAGAGCGAAACACCGCGCCGCGCCACGCAGAAGGCGTTGCCCAGCCACGTATGGCGCGAGTTGGGCCACACCGACCCTAAGCGCGGTGCTCTTTGACTGAGCCAGATGCTCGGATATCGACCGTCGGAACTGCGCGAGCCGAGCAGATTGAAACCGTTCTTCTGCAGCAACCAGTCAGGATGCTGGGTGGCGATGGCAAGTCCTTCCTCGAGGGTGAGCGGTATGCGCTCGTCCGAATCGATGAGTTTGCGCGCCACATCCGGCTCACGGTTTACGTAATTCGTCCCGGTATGAGGATCCACAACCAAGTAGAACGGACCTTCGGGCGGCTCGAAACCGGGCTGGGGCAGAAAACTGGCAACATCGCGCGGCGGCATGGTGGTGAATCCTGCCAGGCGGTTAATGCTCGTTCGCGCTATAAGCGACTCCGGGGACACCAGCTCGTGGGTAGGAACCAACAGAATGTTCCTGCCTAAATCACTGGTTTTGAGCGCTCCCAACAGCGGTTGAGCCAGAGCCCGGAACGCTTCGGAACTCATGTCCGCCACATCCGGGTATCCCAGCGCCACTATGCGATCGAGCTGCCTGCACGCTTCCTCATATGCCTTCGACATGCCTCCAGTATCACACATGCCTCACCCGTTGGCGCGCGATAGCGCTGACAGACAAGACGGAAGGCCTACTGTGGCAGCAATGATGCAGACAGCACAGAGGGGAAATCAGTCAAGCCGGTCGGCAAAATGCTTGCGGGCGATGAGCTCGGCCAGCTCCACGGCATTCAGCGCGGCACCCTTACGCAGGTTGTCGTTCGTGATAAAGAACGACAGACCTTTGTGCCCGATCACCGCCTGGTCTTGCCGAATGCGTCCCACAAAGCTCGGGTCGCGGCCGGCAGCCAGCTGGGGAGTAGGAATATCGTTGAGCTCTACTCCAGGAGCACCGTTGAGCGTTTGGCGAGCCTCGTCGGGCGTAACATCATGTTCGAACTCGGCGTTGACGCTCATGCCATGCGAGGTGAAAATACCCACTCGCACACAGGTGCATGAAGCCGCCAAATCCGGCAGGTGCAGAATCTTGCGGCTTTCGTTGCGCAGCTTCTGTTCCTCATCGGTCTCCTCCGACCCGTCCGAGGCCAGGTCGCCGATGAACGGCACCACGTTGAACGCAATGGTGCGCGCCACCTTGGTGGGCT